>FR895454.1:65193-72556 GCA_000435595.1 Firmicutes bacterium CAG:882 | reverse complement strand
ATCGAGCTATATTCACAACATTCGAGATTATAACATGACAAAAGCCATAATGCAAGTATTATTTGTAAATTTTACTGATTTTCTATTGATTTAGTAGATTTATTAACCAAGTGAAACGCTTACGCTACGATAATCAGTCCACTAATTCCAATACATAGAATCAGAAACATCAATATCTTTCATCCGCTCTTCCCAGCCTTCACCGTAATAATCTGTCATTCGTTTTCGCCACTCCTCCTCTTCATATTCACCTGCATCTATATAAGGGTGAAAAGAATTACTAAGTATACCTTTTATTATTGCCTCCCGCAGCTCTTTTGGATCTCTCATGTATTTAACACAATTTTCAAACAAATTAAATTGCTCATCAAACTCCTCTATACTCATATTGCGGTAATAGTCTTCATCCTTTATTTCATAAGTCTCTGTTATCTCATTGCTTTCTGTCTGCTCATCATTATTCTTTACAAGCTCTGTCCAAATAGACCTTCCATTTATATCATAACCAGTCTTAACATTTATACAATCGGCTGTACCCGTAACCGCATCTATATATAAAATAGCTTCCCTGCCTTCAGCATCGCGTCCACGGACAGCATACCGCAGCACCGGATTATCACGATCTCCGTCAAAAATATAATATTGTAAGGTGTAGTGATATCCCCACGCAAAATCATAGCCTGCTGATATATCATTTTCCAATGCCTTCTTATATAAATATGGCGAATCTTCCAAATCGGTAATATCGATGGCTTTGTATCCCGGGCTGTTGCCTTCACCTCCAAACATTGCCCTGCCACATATAACGTATGTATGGTACTGTATTCCCTTTTTCTGACTGTCAAACAATACCGACCAGCAGTTGCGCTTTCCATCAACACCATGCTCTTTACTTGAAGTATCGTGATTATCCGTACTTCCAATCCTTATCAGCGTTACATCATCAGACCACTTCACAGCATCTTCATATGCAATTTCATACGCTTCCTTCATAGTTATAGGATTATCCTCAAAATCCTCGAGTGTATCATTTTCATAAATATATGTACTTGTCTCCCCCGGATTGCTGATCTCAGAATCCTGTGAGCTGTATATCTCATCTGTTAATGATTCAGTATATGTATCTGTTTCGCTATTATCATAATCATTCCTTGTGCACCCCGCAATAAAGACTGTAACTAATATACCCACACAAACTGATAATGCTTTATTCCTCATTTTATTACCTCCGAAGGAGACTGTTATACAACAGCCTCCTTACATATCTTCATTTAATCCCACTTATATGTAACTTTTCTTACTCCATAATTAATTGCCATTCTGTAATTTTCATCATTGTTGTCACCGCCAAATATATCTATCCAATACAATGTACGCTTGAAGCTGATATCACCTGTATCTTCCACCGTGAAAGACGTATATGTCACCCCCCCCCAATACTTACCGAACTTCCCTGAAGTTGAATATATGATCCATACGGAAAGATTGGTTCAGGGTTTGATTTTGATACCGGATGAACTGCACAGCAGCCTACATAAGGCATTTTCCCACTTGAACAAGCATTTCCGGTAGCCAAATACATTGTAGAATCCTGATCGAATACAACATACGGAGCCGTCCTTGCCATGTTATATGTTTCCGCTCCACCAGCATCACTGATTCCTAACTCAATATTTGTAAACGGTGAGAATATTCCGGAAGCAGAATGTAAATCATTATATATTTTATCCAGCAACAAGTCCGCATCAACATCATACATTATTGCCATTGAATTAATATCAATATATTCCCCAAGTTCCTCTCGTGTTAAATCCTTAATTATTATTTCGTCATCCTCTGTGGTTTCTTCCTCGGCATGTACAACATCTGCAACCGAAAACACCATACATAATCCCATCAAAAAAATTAAAATTTTTTCATATTATTTTATTCCTTTCTCTGTTCATTGTCAATTAGCAACTTTGGTGTAAGCTTACAAATAAATTATATATGTATAAACGTCCATACACAAGACAACTTTTCTGGCAAAGACCTGCCAAATTTTGTATTTTGCCAGAAAAGTCGTCTTGTTTTTTCTTTACAGGTGTTGAATAATAAATGTAACATATAAAAAAACACACGGAGGTATTTTCCATGAAAAAAGCCATAATTTCAGCTTCTCTCATAATAACTATTTTAATTACTATAGCAGGCGTTACTGTTTCACTTCCTGCCAACAGTGGCTCCTCTGACAACCAGATAGCTGTTTACAATGATATGGATTATTTAGAATTTGATGAATGATTTATTTCCATTCATCCATTCGGCTCTTAAAAAATTTCATACTTCTATCTTCATCAAAAAATCTTGCAATGTAATACGAATATTCTACATAATGTATATATTCCTGTTTAGATTTATTTTGCTCTCTATAATTCCATGCTAAATTGTAAAAATTTTCGCATAAAAATGTTAATTTCTTTTCCATTACACACATTGAAATTATACTTTTGCTGACATTATTAGAATATTCGTATTCCCCCTCACTCCCCTTAACATTTGCCAAATTCGTCATCAACACCTTGTATACTTTTTGGCGCTTCCAATATTCCTCGTCCTTATTTTTCTCAAACACATTCTGCAGAAAATCGGAATAAACCTTCGCCCTTTCCGTATCTTTGTCAGACATCAATATATTAAGGCACATTATCTCCTCATTTGTGATAAAAATATCGCCTTTATTATTCATAATACATTCATAAGGAATAGTACATTCGAGAGCCTCTTTTACAACCTGCATATATTCCTGCATTCCTATTTCTTTCAGTTTGAATGCAATGTATCCTTCTGCTCTCAAAACAAACTGCTTATTTACAGGCACACTCAAATCAATATTCCTTTTAAGTTTTTCTAATAATGCTTTTGCCTTATCATATTCACCACTGTTACATTTCTTCTTAAAGTTTCTGATAGTGTCCTTCGCCTCAACTTTATCCGTCACAATCTCAAGCCTGCTGTATTCGGCAGACATATTAAGTCGTTTAAACAGCTCCTTGATTGTCGTGGCGTGCGGGTTAGCCCTCCCGCTCTCAATCTTCGCAAGCGTCCTTTCTATCATATACCCGTCGGCAAGCTGCCTCACGGTCAACCCCAGTGTCCTTCTTCTCTTGTATATCACATCCGCCGTGCAGTACACACCGTATTCCTTATAGATATATGTATCATCCTGCATTTTGACGGAAATCCCTGCCAGCCTTCCCGCTTCATTAAAAGCCTGCATAAAGCCCTGATTTTCTTCAGCTTTTTCCTGCGCGACTCCGTTACCCGAATTTTCACCGTCATTTTTCAGAAAATACGAATAGATATTTTTTAGAAGTCTTGAAATCTCCCACAGATAGTAAGTTCTCTTTGCCTCACCCAAAATATCCTTTGCCCCGCTGCAAAGCTCGAGCATCCTAACGTATGACTGCCTGTCCGGTATATTCTGCTCACTGAAAATTTCACGGCATATATGAACAACCGCTTTCGGATAAATCATCGCCCTGCTGAACACATCAAAATAAGGTTTTTTAATGTATTCCACAACCTGCTCATAAATCCGCATCCGCTCCGGCTCGCGGTTGTAATAGGCATCATCCATAATAAACGATAGCTCCTGAGCCGACAGAACCTTTGATGAAATCATGTCACATGAGCACTTCACCGTACATTCGAGTGCGTCAGCAAAAATCTTCCCGAGCCTTCTGTTATATCCTTTTCTCTTTTTTATCTGCGCGTACGCGAATATGCAAAACTGCATTTTCAAATTATTGTTGCAGTATTTATCATAGCTTTCACTGTACATCTTAATCTTTTGGTATGCCTCTTTCAAGTTCCCGTTTGATATATTATTAAGGATTTCCATCCTGATTTCCCACTGTCTGTATTCTTTTATACTTACATAATTTTCGTAATCATACCCATCAATGCCAAGCCGTCCAAGCACCCTGTCCCTTGTGAGCTTATTCGCATATCTTTTACCATGTTCGATTCTGTTGAGGCTGCTTGAATCACAGATTCCTTCCGAAAGTTGTTCCAAACTTAAATAGTTTGACATTCTTGTTTTACTTATGTATTTCCCAAATTCATCCGTGTCACACACCGTGAGTAAAACCTCCTGTTATGTAAAATAAAGCCATCATGCGATGGCTTTATTTCACCTTTTTGATAAAATGTTATTGCTTTATTGGCAGAATGAATACTCTGCAACGGTTTTTGTAGTTTACGGTAATTCCGCTCCACAATCGTTGCATTTCACCTTATAATACAGTGTTTCTTCAACAAGCGTGCTTACAGCAAAAGCCGGATTTCCATTTACCTTTTTCTCAACTATATACGTATAACTGCCTTCCTGTCCGGTTCTTGAATAAGCAGAAGCAGTGTGCTCATGACTACATCCCAACCCACGCGTCTGTGCACTAACATATGCAGGAGTTCCAAATGCCATTCCAAGTAACACAGCTACCGCCAATACTGTACCGATAGCCTTTTAACTTTTCTCATATCTCGCGTACTCAAATTTCTTATGTTTAATTTTACTTACATGACAAGCATATCACGGTATCGCGACATATTCAACTGACTTTTCTGGCAATTTCTCTATTCTTCCAACATAAGTGTCATTCTGTCCTGCAGCATCTTAGCTGTCTGCTCCGCTGTCCGGATGCCGTCTAAGAGTGCCTCAATCTCCTCGTCAGTCACAATTTCTAACCTCCTCATATAAAAAAGGTAACTGTATTACAATAATAGCATACAGTTACTCTTTTTATATTACACGCGTGTAACATCCGGGAAATAATGTCCCAAGTATTCATTCACGCATTCTCTTATATCCTCCGCTGCCGCCCTTGCAGCTTTTATATCAAGTCCTGCCTTTTTTGCAACCTCCAGCAAATCATTTATTCCCGGGTTAACTCCATTCCCGTTTATGGTTGTTGCGTGCTCTCCGTTCAGCGAATTGCTGTAGGTCAGGTCATACGCCGGAGAAAGAACCCATCTCTTTTCGTCATCCAAATATATGAAGCTGAAATTCTTTGAATGGTCATCTCTGTTATGCGCAAAGACATTAAAACACATAAGCCTGTACAGCTTCATACACTCTTCAATGTCCTTAGTGAGCATAAATGTCAGCCTCATAAGTAAATCGTAATCCAAATTCGGAATCCTGTGAGATGTCTCAAGAAGTCCCGATACCGATACCATATGTCTGCGTGTCATGCCTCCATCGTCTCTTCTTACCCTGTCAAAGCGCTTTGTTCCAAAATAGCCGCTGCATCTTTGAGATTCAAACAGCTTCACATTTTCCATATCAATCCCGCATTTCTTTGCACATAGAGCGTAGTCATATTCCTGCCTGCCAATATCCTTTGAATCATACGATGACGGAAATTTAATTATCCAATCATCACCATCTATTTTGGTGAGTATCTTTGGTCGTGTTCCTCCCGACGAGCCTGTCATGGTAAAATACCTCAAGCTTCTTAATCCTGTGCATTTATAACCTCCTCTATAGAATCAAACGGAACATCCGCAAATAAGCCGTCCAACTCATTTTCAAGTCCAAGTGCCATCGCCAGCTTGGTGAGCGATATTAAGGAAACATCTCCTGTCTGTTCAAATCTCTTGAGTGAACCAAGGCTCACCCCTGACCTCTTGGCAAGCTCCTTCTGTGATATCTTTCTTCTTTTTCTTATTCCCGCCATCCGCTTAGCTATATCCGTGTTAATTTCCGGCGCGGATTTTAAAAATATGTTAACCATATCGCACACTCCTCTGCTAATATATTATCCCAAATCTGCCAAAAAAGCAAGTTTTAGATAATATATTAGTCCTAAATATTTTTACATATTTTTATGTAGGTAATAGGAACGAAGTTTCCTATTACCTAAAAAACGGCTGATTTTATTCTTCATAAAAATCAGCCGAAATATACATATTCTATTCTTACGCTTTAATTGTCCGCTCCCTTTTTAAGTTCTTCCAAGTACGCCTTCTCCTTCTTAGAGAGCACTGCGCCCTCGAGCAGGTCAGGTCTTGCATTGAAGGTCCTTAAAATTGACTGCTGTCTGCGCCACTCGTCCACCTTGCCGTGATGTCCCGACAAAAGAACCTCCGGCACCTGCTTACCCATGAAATCGACGGGTCTGGTGTACTGCGGATACTCAAGAAGATTATCGTGGAATGTCTCGAACTCGGCGGACACGTCATTGTTAAGCACACCCGGCACATTTCTTGAGATGGAATCAATCATAACCATCGCCGGAAGCTCCCCTCCGGTGAGGACATAGTCACCGATGGAGACATTGTCCGTCACTATCATTTCAAGCACGCGCTCGTCAATTCCCTCGTAATGTCCGCACAGAAATATGAGATTGTCCTCACGGGCAAGCTCCCTGCTCATCTCGTGGTCAAACCTTCTGCCCTGAGGAGTCATGTAGAGAACCCTCACGCTGCCCTGCATATCCTTTCGCACATGCTCATAAGCCTTGTAGACAGGCTCGGGCTGCATCACCATTCCCGCGCCGCCCCCGTAAGGGTAATCGTCCACCTTCATATGCTTATTCGTAGAGAAATCCCTTATGTCGGTGGCACCAATCTTTATTATATTGTTCTCGACAGCCCTTCCGATAATGCTCGTGTTGAGCCCGTTAAGCACCATCTCAGGAAAGAGCGTAAGCACATGAAAATTAATCATAAGTCAAGCAACCCGTCCATGACATGCACCGTCATGGTATTTTCCTCTATATTGACATTGAGCACGCAGTCTGCGATGGCAGGAAGCAGAATCTCCTTGCCCTCTTTGGTCTTGACGGCATATACATCATTAGCACCCGTCTGGATGACATCGGTGAGCTCTCCAAGCTCCTCGCCTTCGTCGGTCATAACCTTGAGACCAATCATATCGCACACAAAGTACTCATCCTCTTCAAGTTCAACGGCATTCTCCCTCGTAACCCAGAGAGAACAGCCCCTGTATTTTTCTACTTCATTGATATTATCAATACCCTTAAATTTAAGGATAACCATATTCTTAAAATACTTTACTCCGGCTACAGTGAGATCAAGCTTCTCTCTTCCGGTGTCCAAAATAACTTCCTTGAGATAATCGAATCTGTTCACATCATCAGTTGTCGGGAACACCTTGACCTCTCCCGCAATTCCATGTGTCGATGATATAACTCCAACCTGCAATAAATCCTGCATTGAGACCTCCTGTTTTGCACTAATAATAAAGAATATGCCGGGCATAACCCGGCACAAAAAAGGCATTATTAAATTACATTATGTCAACAATAACCTTCTTATCTTCTTTTGTCGCCGCTGCTTTAACAACTGCGCGGATTGA
>FR895454.1:0-65134 GCA_000435595.1 Firmicutes bacterium CAG:882 | reverse complement strand
TTGCCAGTGTCAGATGGGGCAACTTTTAACTCGAGGACGATGGCTTTTTCCTTAACGGTCTCAGTCACAACGACCTCGTCAGGATTGTCTACAAGTGCTTTCGCAATTACTTCAACCAATTCCTTCATGTCACACCTCCAACATATTACTTCTCAATACCAGCGAGCTTGAAAATCTTGCTGACAACCTCTGTAGGCTGAGCACCGCTTGCTAACCACTTCTTTGCTAACTCCTCGTTAACATTGTAAGTGCTAGGATCGTTATTAGGATCGTATGTTCCGATCTCCTCGATGAATCTGCCATCTCTTGGGGATCTTGAATCAGCAACGATGATTCTATAGAAAGGAGCCTTCTTCTGTCCCATTCTTCTTAATCTGATCTTAACTGCCATTTTGTATTCACCTCCTTGAATATTATCTGATTATTATGTTAAAAAGGAAGTCTGAACTTACCTCTTTTACCACCTTTACCGCCGAACATTCCCGGCATCTGCTTCATCATCTTCTTCATCTGCTCCTGCTGCTTGACCAGACGGTTGACTTCAGCTATGTCAACTCCGGCACCCTTCGCAATTCTGTACTTGCGGGAAGGATTGAGAAGCGACGGATTGCGCCTCTCCTGTGGAGTCATCGAGAGAATGATTGCCTCGACACGTCCGAGAGCACTCTCATCAATCGCATCGGGATTGACGTTCTTCATCTGATTGCCAAGCCCCATACCCGGAAGCATATTTAAGATACTTCCGATACCGCCCATGTTCTTGACCTGCTTCATCGACTCAAGGTAATCCTCGAAATCAAACTCAGCCTTACGGAGCTTCTGCTCCATCTCCTTAGCCTTCTCCTCATCAATCTGGGACTGTGCCTTCTCAATGAGTGTGAGCACATCTCCCATGCCAAGGATTCGTGATGCCATTCTGTCAGGATAAAACTGCTCCAGATCAGAAAGCTTCTCACCCATACCAACATATAGAATAGGCTTGCCCGTCACTGCCTTAATGGATAGTGCCGCACCGCCTCTGGTGTCGCCATCAAGCTTAGTGATTATTACGCCGTCAATTCCAACCTCATCATTGAAGCTGGATGCAACATTCACGGCATCCTGTCCTGTCATGGCATCAACAACGAGTATACTCTGATGCACATCGACAACCGACTTAATCTCCCTTAGCTCTGCCATCATCTCCTCGTCAACGTGGAGACGACCTGCTGTATCTAATATTACGACGTTGTTACCGTTCTTCTCCGCATGGGCAACCGCAGCCTTCGCAATATCGGCGGGCTTAATCTTATCACCCATGGAAAAGACAGGCACGCCCTGTTTCTCACCGTTAATCTCCAACTGCTTAATAGCAGCAGGTCTGTATACATCACAGGCAACTAAAAGAGGCCTCTTCCCCTTCTCCTTTAGCTTCCCGGCTATCTTAGCCGTTGTAGTCGTCTTACCTGCTCCCTGAAGTCCCATCATCATGATAACCGTGATTGCCTGACCACCCTTTAAATCAATCTCGGTAGTCTCTGAACCCATGAGAGCCACAAGTTCCTCGTTGACAATCTTAATTACCGTCTGTCCGGGTGTCAGACTGTTGAGAACATCCTGACCTACGGCACGCTCCTGAACTGAGCTTATAAACTGCTTGACAACCTTAAAGCTTACATCCGCTTCAAGCAGTGCCATCTTAATCTCCTTTAATGCCGCCTTGACATCAGACTCTGAAAGCCTGCCCTTGCCGCGGAGATTCTTAAATATATTCTGTAACTTATCGGATAAACTGTCAAATGCCACTCTGTAACCACCTTATCCGGGCATCAACCGCCCTCTGTCTATAATCCATGCCGTAGAACTCTACAGCTCATCGATAATTGCATTAGATATTGAATTGATTCTGCCCACAAGCTCCTTGGCAGTATCCAAATCATCTGCCGACAGCACTTGTTTCGAATAACTGCTTATCTCATTCACCTTATCCTTAATCTTCATAAATCTGTCAATCAGGTGAAGTGTACTCTCATACTCATTAAGCAGCCTGTCCACCCTCTTAAGCTGGTCGTGAACACCCTGTCTGCTTATATTATGTTCCTTTGCTATCTCGCTTACGGAAAAGTTGTCAAGCACATACTCCTCATATATCATCTTCTGATGAGGTGTGAGAAGCTCACCGTAAAAATCATAAAGAAGTGTCTGTTCAACAATTCTTTCCATCTTCTCCATATCATCCATATAGCACACTCCTAAGCATTCTTCTATGCTCTCTGCCTCAATCCTTTGCTAGGATACTACAAAGTATTACTGTTGTCAAGTATTTTTTCTTGACATTTTTATTTTATAATATGTGAAAGTAAAAAAATATATTTACACTCAAAAAAATATGTTAAAATAATAACAATAATTATATGGAGGTAATATTATGACCGCAAAAGAATGTATAAAAGAAAGCAAAAATCTGGTATTAAAAAATTTCAGTAATCTGAACATTTATTTAATACCAGATTTTGTTATATAATCGGCTCAACAAAAGTTTTCCACACAAAAAGGAGGATTTAATCATGGGTGTATATGCAGTTACAGGCGGCTCAAGCGGTATCGGTGCTGCCGTTGTCGAATTACTTAAGAAGGATGGTCACGACGTAATCAACATCGACTTAAAGAACGGGGATATCTGTGCCAATCTCGCCACTCCCGAGGGCAGGCAGGCAGCGATAGACGGACTTTACGAGAGATGTCCTGACGGACTTGACGGAATCGTGTGCAACGCCGGTGTATCAGGAAGCTGCGGGAATTACGAGCTTGTAATCTCACTCAACTACTTCGGAACAGTCAGGCTCGCACGGGGCGTATACGAACTTTTAAAGAAGAAGCGCGGCAGCGTTGTAGTCACTGTATCCAACACAATCTCACAGGGAACAGGCAGAATGGATATTGTCGACCTTTTGAACAATGTCGGAGACGAACAGCGTATCAGAAACATTGTAAGCAAGCTTGACACAAGCAACCAGACCGTAGGTCAGTCAATGTACATGGCTACCAAATATGCTCTCGCCCGCTGGGTAAGACGTATCTCGGCTTCATGGGCTGCCAACGGAGTCCGTGTGAATGCCGTTGCACCGGGCAATGTAAGAACTGCCATGACTGACAGCTTAAACGACGCGGCAAAATACGCCGTAAGCGCACTTCCTATTCCTGTACGCTACGGCTCCGATGCACTCATGGATCCGTCGGAAATTGCCGAATCAATGAAGTTCCTTCTGTCTGACGCATCAAGAGGTGTCAACGGAGTCATTCTTTTCACTGACGGCGGAACGGACGCACTTCTCAATTCCGAGAAAGTATATTAAATGGAGGGAAAGACTATGAGAGCAATTGAAAAATATGTGGACGCATTAGTAAAATGTGATAACAAGGCACTTGCAGACATTTTCGCACCTGAGGGAACTCTTCGCGACTACTGCCCTAACAGCACTGGTCGTCAGGAATATCATGTATACGGACGTGAAGCCATAGATATGTTCTTTAAGAATAAATTCACCTTCAGACAATACCTCGTATCCAACATTGAGATTGTCAACGACACACAGGCTGAATTTATCGCCTCCATCGGCGGCTATTATGTAATGGCAATCGCCACCGTAAGACGAGTTGACGAGAACGGACTTATCGAGAGACTCACGGTAAGACCTAAGTAATGCAAAAGCACCGGACAGCAGGTTGTTATAGCAACTCTGAAAAAATATTTCTGCTTCCGCCACCGGAATTTTTATAATCAAAAAACTTTCCACAACCTGGTACAATTACTATGTATACCAAGTTGGCGGAAAGTTTTTATTTGCCTAAAATATTATATTTCTATTTTAATCCTACAGGAATATGTACTTAAGAACGAATAACAATGCAAGAACATACATAAGCGGTGTAATCTTCTTAGCCTTTCCGCAAAATACGTTGATTACGACATATGAGATAACGCCAAATGCGATACCATCGGAAATGCTGTACATAAGAGGCATGCAGAGTAAGCAGATGTATGCAGGAATAGCCTCTGTAAGGTTGTTAAAATCAATCTCAGTTACCGCTGAAACCATAAGGAATCCTACAAATACAAGTGCCGGAGCTATTGCAAAGCCCGGAATTGCTATGAATACAGGCGAAAGGAATATTGCCAAAAGGAAAAGAACACCTGTAACAATTGATGAAAGACCTGTTCTTCCGCCCTCTGCAACACCTGATGAACTCTCAACGAAGGTTGTTGTCGTTGATGTACCAAGAACAGCACCTGCGCTTGTTGCAATGGCATCTGCTAAGAGAGCCTGCTTAATGCGAGGAAGCTTTCCGTCCTTATCAAGCATGTTAGCCTTATTGGCAACACCGATAAGAGTTCCGAGTGTATCAAAAATATCAACAAAAAGGAACGCAAACATGATTACAATGAAATCAAGAACATTGATATGCTGTCCGCTAAGGTTAAAGCACTGTCCGAATGTCTTGCCGATAGCCGTAAGGTCGAAATTTGACCACTGTGGAAGCATGCTTGCTCCCTGATAAAGACCTGTGAGCTGGCAGATAATTCCGAGTACCCATGTTACAACTATACCTATAAGAATTGAACCCTTAACCTTCTTAACATAGAGAATACCGATAAGAAGAAGTCCGATAAGTGCAAGAAGTGCGCTGATACCTGCTGTTCTGAAATCAGCAGTGAAATCAACAACCGTTACAAGCGTTGAACCGTCAACGATGATTCCTGCATCCTGAAGTCCGATAAATGCTACAAAAAGACCGATACCTACGGATACGCCCTTCTTAAGCTGTGTAGGAATTGCATTGAAGATAGCCTCTCTTACATTGGTAAGTGACAGTAAAATGAAGATAAGACCTTCAATAAATACTGCAAAAAGTGCTACCTGCCATGAATACCCCATCGTTCCGCACACCGTGTAAGCAAAGTATGCATTAAGACCAAGTCCCGGTGCGAGTGCAAAAGGATAGTTGGCAAGAAGTGCCATGGCGATTGTTCCAATGAAAGCTGCAAGTGCCGTAGCCATGAGCACTGCCTGTGGATCCATTCCCGATGCAGACAAAATAGCCGGATTAAGTGCCAAAATGTAAGCCATCGTCATGAATGTGGTAAGACCTGCGACAACCTCGGTTTTTACCGTAGTGTTGTTCTCCTTGAGTTTGAACATTTTCTCAAACATTCTCTCTTCCTCCTTGTTTTGCGAAGAAAAATCCTAATGCGTGCCCGCACGCTACGTCCTATGGTGAGGAGAGGATTTTCCTCCTAATAGTTTTAAATATAATTTAATTATAAAAATTAAATAAACATACTCTTAAATTATATATACTTCCCCATAAAAGTTCAACCTTTTTTTCCGCTGAATATGGCACCCGCAGCAACACCAAGCTCCGCAAGGCTGTCTGCTTTTCTTACTTTTCTCCAGCAGGCTTCCTTATCTTCTGCCATGCCGCTCATATAAAACAGAACCTCCTTAAGCTTGAACACGACATTCTTTTCATCCGGAATCTCTGCACGGTATCCATCGACAAGTGCCTTGTAAAAATCAAGAAAACGCTCCCGTTTTGGCATGTTTCCTGTCTTTATAAGCTCAACCAAGCCCGGATTGGATATAACTCCTCTTCCGAGCATCACAGCCTTCACACATCCGTTATCTGTATCAGGATATTTTTTTCTTAGAGCCTTATAATCCTCCACTGCGAATATATCACCATTGTATACAAGCGGATTTTTCGAGTGCTTCACCGCATAGTCGAAAAATTCCATTCTCGGCTTATACTTATACATATCCTTCTGTACCCTCGGATGTATTATCAGCTCGCTTATCGGATATTTATTATATATGTCGAGAAGCTCATAGAACTCATCGGGCTCATATCTGCCGAGTCTTGTCTTTATGGATATATCAAGCCCCGAACCCGCAAGCCCGCTGTATATCTCATCGAGAAAGGCATCAAGCTTCTCAGGAAAACTCAAAAAACCGGAACCCTTTCCTTTAGAAACAACCGTGCCTGACGGACAGCCGAGGTTAAGATTGACCTCCCTGTAGCCGAACTCCTTCATTTTGAGGGCGGTCACAATAAAATGCTCCGCATTGTTAGTGAGCATCTGAACCGCCACATTGAGTCCCGCGTTATTCTCGGGCAGAACATCCTTTAGCTCCCTTGATTTAAAGTGTTTGTGCTCCCCAGGTGAGATGAACGGCGTGTAATACTTGTCCACCCCTCCGAAGAATTCTGCGTAAGTGCTTCTGTAAATAAAGCCCGTCACACCCTCCATGGGTGCAAGGTAAAATCTCTCATTAATGCTCATTAGTCCTTATCTTCCTGCATTTCTTCAAGCTCAAGCTCCGTCTCAAGCATGCGCTCTAATATACTTTCCTGATTTTTTTCCTCCACGTCGAGCTTACTTTGAATATCCATAAGCTTCGGATAATCCGAGGCAAGTTCCGGATTCATAAGCTGCATCTTGTACTCGTCGGCCTTCTTCTCACTCTCTGAAAGCATCGTCTCGTACTTTTCAAGCTGTTTTTTAAGCCTCGACAAAATTTTTCCCGGATTGTAATAGGTCTTTTTGTCGAACACGTCGTCAAGTGTTGGCGCGGACTGCGCCTGTTTTGTCTGCTCCCTGACATTTGGCTGCGAACCCGCAGCAACATTTTTTACAATGCCCGAGGCTTCCCTATTTTTCTCCTCGAGGTACTGCTCATAGGTCATTTTGTACTGTTTGACATTACCCTGTGCAGTCCCCTCACTTGAAAATTCAAGTATGCCTGTCGCAATCCTGCTTATAAAATAACGGTCATGTGATACGAAAAGAACCGTGCCCTCGTACTCGTTTAACATCTTCTCAAGTGCATCCTTGCCCACAATATCCATGTGGTTCGTCGGCTCATCGAGAATAAGGAGATTAGGTCTTGTCTGAAGCATCTTGCACAGTGCAAGACGAACCTTCTCACCTCCCGAGAGCTGTCCCATCTTCTTTTCAACCTCCTCGCCCGAAAAGAGGAAGCCGCCAAGTGCGCTCCTTACCTCCTCACGCAGATAATCAGGATATGCTTCCCAGAAGTTGTCAAGCACTGTCTGCTCCGGATTTACCTTCTCCATGACAGCCTTCTGCTGGTCAAAATATCCCCACTCGACATTCTGCCCGAACTTGAACTCACCGCCGAGTGCAGGAATCTCTCCGATTAATGTCTTTAAAAGCGTCGATTTGCCCTTGCCGTTCTCTCCTATGATTGCGAGTCTCTCCTTCTTCTGCAGCAAAAATGTCACCGTACTTAACACCTTATCGTAACCGATTTCAAGTTTCTTTGCATTGATTACATTTGTGTAGCTCTCAATCCGCGGAATGTATCTTGCATGGAACGCCTTTGTGTCAAAACGTCTCGGCTTCTCAATCTTAACCATGTGTTCTATGGCCATCTGCTTAGAGTGGGCTGCCGTCACCTTCGTAGGTGTGTTCTTCCACTTCTCAATCCATTCCGTGAGACGCTTGATTTCCTTCTGCTGCTCCTCGTAGTCCTTCTCCTGCTTTATGAGGTCCTCCTCCTTGCGCTTCATAAAAGCAGTATAGTTTCCGGCGTAGCGCTTTATTCTGTGGTACTCAATCTCATAGGTCACATCCACAACATTGTCAAGAAACATTCTGTCATGTGAGACTATAACTACCGCCCTGTCGTAGGTCTTTAGATAACCCTCAAGCCACTCGATGGTCGGCAGGTCAAGATGGTTCGTCGGCTCGTCGAGAAGCATTATGTCAGGTCTTGTCAGAAGAAGCTTGATAAACGCAATCTTCGTCTGCTGACCTCCCGAGAAGCTTCCTATAGGTCTTTTTATGTCGGCAGGCTCAAAGCCGAATCTCTGAAACATCGTCTCCATATCCTGCTTCCATGTGTAGCCATGGAGAGCCTCCATCTTCGCCTGAAGTGCGGCGTACTCGCGCATGACGGATGCATCGTCGGAGGTTTTCATGCTCTCCTCAAGCTCCCTCATATGTGCCTCGCACTCGAAAATCGGTGCAAACACCTTCATAATCTCGTTCTCAACCGATATTTCGCCATCCGCAAAATTAATCTGCCTCAGAAAGCCGATTTCCTGCCTGCCCGCCATATCATAGCCGCACTCCTCGTCGCTGTCTATGTTGCTCATTTTTATGTCCCCTGCGATGAGCTTCAGCAGAGTGGTCTTACCGCATCCGTTTCTTCCCACAATAGCAATCTTTTCATTGTCCCTTACTTCAAAATTAATGTCCTGTAAAATAACATCACCGCCGAACTGAACATTGGCGTGACTGATTCTGATTTTCATAACTCCTCCCATTCAGACAGAGCTTCTATCTGTAAAGCCCCTTCACAGCCGGATAGAGCTTCACAAAATGAGCATATTTTTCATTGTATTTTTCTACAAGCCGTGCATCCGGTTCTACCGTATCAACAACCTTCACGATTGCATCGGCGGCATCCTTCACGGAAGCATACTCTCCGTCAGCAACTGCCGCGAGCATTGCTCCTCCAAGTGCCGGTCCCTCCTCAGCCGCGATTACATCAACTTTAACATTAAGCACGTTTGCTATTATCTTCTTCCAGAGCGGGCTCTTTGCTCCACCACCGCAGATTTTTGTTCTCTCAATTTTAATTCCGAGACTCTTTGCCACCTCAAAAGAATCCCTTATCGCAAAGGCAACGCCCTCTAAAACCGCAAGTGTCATATCAGCTCTTGTGGTATCAAGTGACAGACCGAAAAAGCCTCCTCTTACAAGCGAATCGTTGTGAGGTGAGCGCTCTCCCATGAGATATGGAAGAAAATACACATTGTTTTCACCGAGCTTATCTATATTCTTCTGCTCGGCAGCGTAATCCTTCGTCCCTATTATCTCATCCATCCACCACTTGTTACAGGATGCCGCACTGAGCATACAACCCATGAGATGATAATGACCGTCCGCATGGTCAAATGAGTGAAGAGCATTGTGCTCATCAACTCCGAACTTATCGCTTGATATAAATATCGTTCCGGACGTTCCGAGTGATATATTGCAGCTTCCGTCTCCGACAGTTCCCGTTCCGACTGCTGCGGCAGCATTGTCGCCCGCGCCTGCTGCCACAACGACATTTTCGCTGAGTCCGAGTTCCTTGGCGACATCGGCTTTGAGCGTTCCGACCTTCTCAAAGCTCTCATAGAGCTTTGGCAGCATCTCCTCCTTTATGCCGCATATATCTATCATTTCCTTTGACCAGTGCTTGTTCTTTACATCGAGAAGAAGCATTCCCGAGGCGTCCGAGTAGTCCGTGCAGTTCACACCCGTGAGCTTGTATGCCAGATAATCCTTAGGAAGCATAATCTTCTTAATTCTCGCGAAATTCTCAGGCTCCTTATTTTTAACCCATAAAATCTTAGATGCCGTAAATCCGGTGAAGGATATATTGGCTGTATACGAAGAAAGCTTATCCTTTCCTATCACATTGTTAAGGTAATCGTTCTCCTCGATGGTTCTTCCGTCATTCCAGAGTATGGCAGGTCTTATAACCTCATCATTCTCATCAAGTATTACAAGTCCATGCATCTGTCCCCCGAAGCTTATTCCTGCAACCTTAGAGGTATCATAGCCGGCGATGAGCTTTTTAATTCCTTCAACAGACTTCTCATACCAGTCCTCAGGATGCTGCTCTGACCATCCCGGATTTGGAAAATACAGAGGATACTCCTCAGAAACAACATTCAAAATGCTTCCCTTCTCATCCATAAGAAGAAGCTTAACCGCGGAAGTTCCCAAATCAACACCTATGTAATACATCTTAAATTCCCTCCAATACGATATACTTAAAATACCCCCACAAATATTGAAGTCTCAACATTTATGGGGGGATGGTTTATCACCTATAAGTGACCAATCTCATATTGCCTGTTAGCAGAATGGGTTCTCGGTAGGATATAACATACCCTTAGGCTGGTTGAAATTGATATCCTCAACAGGTACTCCAAGATACTTGAATACCTCATAAAGTGCCTTGCCGTGATGTCCGAATGCAACTGCACCGTGATGAGGGAAGTTCTTCTCGATAAGTACATGACGATAGAAGCGTCCCATCTCCGGAATTGCGAACACACCAATTGAACCGAAGGAATGTGTGGCAACAGGAAGAACCTCACCCTGAGCTATGTATGCACGAAGCTTTGTATCTGCCGTGCTCTGTAAGCGGTAGAAAGTGATATCTCCCGGTGCAATATCTCCCTCAAGTGTTCCGTTAGTAACCTCGATAGGAAGTGATCTTGCCATGATGAGCTGATACTTCATCTCACAGAAGGAAAGCTTCTTAGATGATGTATTTCCGCAGTGGAAGCCCATGAATGTATCGTTGAGTGTATAATTAAATTTACCATTAATATCATTGTTGTAGAGCTCTGCAGGCACGGTGTTATTGATATCGAGAAGTGTTGTTGCGTCCTCCGATACAACCGTTCCGATGAACTCACTGAGTGCTCCGTATATATCAACCTCACATGATACAGGGATTCCTTTTCCGGTGAGACGGCTGTTTACATAGCAAGGAACGAAGCCGAACTGTGTCTGGAATGCAGGCCAGCACTTTCCGGCGATTGCAACATACTTTCTGTATCCCTTGTGTGCCTCTACCCAGTCAAGGAGTGTGAGTTCATACTGTGCAAGCTTAGAAAGAACCTCCGGCTTCTTATTTCCGGCTCCGAGCTCTGCCTCCATATCCTTTACAACCTCAGGGATTCTCTCATCGCCTGCATGCTTGTTGAAGCTCTCGAAAAGGTCAAGCTCTGAATTCTCCTCTATCTCTACCCCAAGATCATATAACGGCTTGATTGGCGCGTTACATGCAAGGAAATTAAGAGGTCTCGGGCCAAAGCTTATAATCTTTAAATTGTTAAGTGCATACACGGCTCTTGCAATAGGAAGGAAATCGTGAATCATGTCCGCACATTCCTCAGCATTTCCAACAGGATACTCAGGAATATATGCCTTGATATTTCTGAGCTTGAGGTTGTAGCTTGCATTTAACATACCACAGTAAGCATCTCCACGATTACTTGAAAGTGTAGCTATGTTCTCCTCGCTTGCGGCAACGAACATCTTAGGACCGTCAAAATGCTTTGCAAGAAGTGTCTCTGAAATCTCAGGGCCAAAGTTGCCGAGATATACACAAAGTGCGTTGCATCCTGCCTTCTTAATATCCTCAAGTGCCTGAACCATATGTATCTCGCTCTCAACGATACATACAGGACACTCATATATATCCTTGCTGTCATACTTCTTAGCGTAAGCGTCCACAAGAGCCTTTCTTCTGTTGACTGAGAGTGACTCAGGGAAGCAGTCTCTTGAAACTGCCACAATTCCTACCTTCATTTCAGGAATGTTAATCATACATAATCCTCCAATTCTGCCACACGGCTGTAAAAATTATAATGCAAAATAATGTGTGTAACCTGTCTTAATCTTAACAACAAGTCTATGTGTATTATATTACTTTGCCTGTAAATCATCAACCAGAAAATACCTAAAAAATATAGCATTTTTACCGTCTGTTTTTGCACTTCCGGCACCGTTATTCTCATGGCATGCAAAGATACCGTTCTTTACACCTACCCAGCGCCCGGCAGCGGCTTCATACGAAAGGACATTCTTATAATTCACACCGTCAACGCTGTAATCAAGGTATATTCTGTTTCTTGTTACATCCTTCTCAATCATCGGAAGCGACTCAACGCGGTTCCTGAAAAATATCTTATCCACATTCCTGTCAAGCTTCTCAAGCACGGTAATCTTATCATCAGAATAAGCCTTCTCATTCTTAAAGGTCTGTGTCCCGGATATTGCGGCAACTTCCTTCTCTCCGTTTCTCAATCTCAATGCCACAGCACCATATTCGACACCGAGAGAGACCATTCCGGCAATATCACCCTCGTCAAGTGAATCCGCTGACATCTCCGTTACAGCCGCAAACTGTGGTGCAGCCCACTTTTGAAGAAGAAGGTTAGGAACATCCGCTATGGATGTATCAACTGCCTTATCAAGTGCCATAAGCTTAATTCCGTGCCCCGTAAGCTCGTACCAGTCATCTGAATGGTTGGCGTTCCACTGCCACTGAAGTCCAAGCTTCTCTCCCGTGAAATCGTCGGACAAGGCAGGTGCATATATGTCTGCAAGTCCATGCTGCTTTTTATAACTCTCAAATGCCCTGCGTCCGGCTTCACCGATGTCGGGCTTTTTGTGCGTCATAACAGGCTGTCCCGCATCGTCGCTTATCTGCTCGCCCATTATCGGCCAGTCATTAACCCACTTTACGGGCTGTAAATGAACTATTCTTCCCGCAGCATAGACATCCTGAAAATGCAGGAAATAGTCCTCACCTGTCTGTGTATCAAGCCATGCTCCCTGATGAGGTCCGTTGACAGCAGTATCTCCCTGAACGAGAACATTCTTGTACTCGTATGGTCCCCATATATTTTTTGAGCGCATGACCACCTGCCAGCCCGGCTTTACACCGCCTGCCGGAGCCATTATGTAGTAATATCCGTTCCTCTTGTAGAGCTTAGGACCTTCTATCGTGGTCTGACCGTTCTCATTTCCGTCAAACACATGCCTGCCCTCGTCCAAAAGTGCCGAGCAGTCCGGCTTCATCTCAGTGAGATGAAGGATGCTCTTAAAGCCTATACGGCTCTTGGCAAACGCAGAAACCATATACGCCCTTCCATCATCGTCCCAGAACGGACACGGATCAATCCAGCCCTTTCCCTCAAATATCGCATAAGGCTCCGACCACTCGTCCCACGGATTCCTTGTCTTTGTTACAAAGATGCCCTCGTCAGGCATCGGGAAAAATATGATATACTCCCCATCATGATAGCGGATTGCAGGTGCCCACACACCGCAGCCGTGCTGTGGTGCCGCATACCTCTCATACGGAATGTTTTTTATCGCATAGTTGATAACCTTCCAGTTGACCAAATCCTTTGAATGAAGAATAGGAAGTCCCGGTGTGTTGCAGAATGATGATGCCGTCATGAAATAATCGTCTCCTACACGAATCGCATCCGGATCAGAATAATCCGTGTACAAAACCGGATTCCTGTAATTTCCGTCACCTAAATCCGCATACCAGTTAAAACCTGTCTCTTTCATAGTCTGCTCCTTACATCTTTTTAAGTATTTTCTGAACATCCTCACGTGTTCCGACAACCAGCAGATGTACATTTCCCTCAAAAACATAGTCTGCTGTAGGCATAAGTGATGTCTTATCTTCACCCGCCTTAGTTCCAAGTATATTCACATTGTATCTGCTTCTGAAATTGAGCTCCCTTATTGAATGTCCAACCCACTCCTTGAGTACCGGAATTTCATATATGGCATAATTGCCGCCAAGCTCAATATAATCAAAAATGCCATCAGAGCTGTAGCTTACTGCCAGCTTTTCGGCTATATCCCTGTCAGGGTATATGACCTCATCGGCACCGTTTCTTAATAAAAACTTTGCGTGTATGTCCCGTGTCGCCTTACTCACAACATGCTTAGCTCCCATCTCTTTTAAAAGGCTTGTAATTTCAAGCGAACTCTGAAAATTGGTTCCGATGCACACAATACACATGTCAAAGTTTTTTACACCGAGAGTCTTTAAGACCTCCTCGTTGGTACAATCGCCAATCTTTGCACTTGTAACCAACGGAAGCAGGTCTTCCATCTTGCTCTGGTCAGTGTCGACTATCATCACCTCTCCACCCTGCTCGGCAAGATTGCGCGTGATATGATGACCAAAACGCCCCATTCCAATAATTAAAAATGATTTCAATTTATTTCTCCTTCCTCATTATCCGATATTTATCTCTTCCTCAGGCTGCTGAAGCGGAACCACTCTCTTATTCTCCGAGAATGACAATGCGAACGAAAGGCTTCCTATCCTTCCGCAGTACATAAGCACAATAATAACAATTCTTGACACAACAGACAGTGACCTCGTTATCCCCGTAGTCATGCCTACTGTGCTTATTCCCGATATAACCTCAAATATGACATCCGCAAATCCAAGCTCCGGCTGAACGGCAAATATGACCATTGCACCCGTGATGAACAGAATCATATTCACGCCAATTACGAGTGCTGCCTTTCTGACAACATCCTCCTTGAGCCTGCGTCTGAACACGTCAATTCCGTACTTGCCGCGCATCGTCGTCCAAAGGTATGCCACAATAACAAATATTGTGGTTGTCTTAGCTCCGCCCGATGTCGAGCCGGGGCTTCCTCCTATAAACATAAGAATCATGGTAAGAAGCTTAGACGCCGGTGTGAGAGCACCCGTATCCACAGAATTCATTCCGGCAGTTCTCGGTGTAACGCTTGAGAAAAACGACGCGAGAAATCTTGTCGATACATCCATTCCCGCCATCGTATTATCCCACTCAAATATCATGAACAGTGTCGTTCCCGCGACAAGAAGAAATGTCGTTACCGCAAGCACTATCTTAGAATGAAGACGATATTTTTTTATCCTGATACCGTTCTTTGATATGTCATCCCACACCACAAATCCAAGTCCGCCTATGATGATAAGTGCGCTTATGGTAAGATTGATTGTCCAGTCGCCCTCAAAGCCGCACAGTGAATTATACTCTCCATAGCATCCAAGCAAATCAAAGCCCGCGTTGCAGAATGCCGATATAGAATGGAATATTCCGTAAAATATGGCTCTCCACGGACTCATCATGAATGAAAAGCGTATCGCAAGTATTACCGCTCCTATGCCCTCAAATATCAATGTACCTGTAATCATCTTTTTGGTGAGCTTGACAATTCCGCCAATCTGGAGAGTATTGACGCTCTCCTGCATAAGTCCTCTGTGCCTTAAAGACACCTTACGTCCGAGCAGGACGGCAAGTATAAGTCCTATACTTATAAATCCCAGTCCACCAATCTGTATCATACATATGATTACTATCTGTCCGAACAAAGACCAGTGTGTAAATGTATCCACAACCACAAGTCCCGTGACACAGGTAGCACTTGTAGCCGTAAAAAGAGCCTCAAGAAAGCCTGCAGCTTCTCCGCTTCTTGAGGAAACCGGCAGCATGAGAAGCAGAGTTCCCATAAGAATAATTATTAAAAATCCAAGGGCAATAAATTGCACCTTGGATATTCTTTTTTTACCAAACATATATAATCCCTTTTTAATTAAATACTTGTCTGAATGAGCTTAGCGTCATATCCTGCCGCCTTAAGTCCGTCAATAATCTGGGCTCTGTGCTCCTCCCCGAATGCCTCCATTGTTATCTTAAGCTCAACGGCAGCATTGCGGTTAATACTTACGAACTGGTTGTGCTCAAGCTTGATTACATTACCCTTCTGCTCGGCAATCACGCCGGCAACCCTTGCAAGCTCGCCCGGCTTATCAGGAAGAAGAACAGATACCGTGAACACTCTTCCTCTCGCAATAAGTCCGTGCTGAACCACGGATGACATTGTAATAATATCCATATTGCCACCGCTGAGAATTGACACGACCTTCTTGCCCTTTACATCAAGATGCTTTAATGCAGCAACCGTGAGAAGTCCTGAATTTTCAACAATCATCTTATGATTTTCAACCACATCAAGGAATGCAACGATAAGCTCCTCATCTTCTATTGTTATTATATCGTCGATATTCTTCTTGACATAAGGGAAAATCTTGCTTCCCGGAGTCTTAACGGCTGTACCGTCAGCGATTGTGCTTGCGCTCGGAAGTGTTACAACCTTGCCTGCCTTAATGGATTCCTGCATGCAGTCAGCTCCTGCCGGTTCAACACCGATAACCTTAATCTTAGGATTAAGAAGCTTAGCAAGCGTTGATACGCCTGTTGCGAGTCCGCCTCCTCCGATTGGAACTAATATGTAATCAACTGTAGGAAGCTCCTTGATAATCTCCATCGCAATGCTTCCCTGGCCTGTAGCGACATCATAATCGTCAAAAGGATGAACGAATGTAAGCCCCTCCTCCTTTGCAAGCTTGAGTGCGTACTCACATGCCTCATCATAGACATTTCCATAGAGAACAACCTCAGCACCATAACCCTTGGTACGGTTAACCTTCATAAGAGGTGTTGTCACAGGCATTACGACAACCGCACGAACACCATAGAGCTTTGCCGCATAGGCAACACCCTGTGCATGGTTACCTGCAGAGGCAGTGATAAGTCCCTTTGCTCTCTCCTCGTCTGAGAGTGTGCTTATCTTGTAATACGCTCCTCTTACCTTATATGCTCCGGTGTACTGAAGGTTCTCAGGCTTTAAATATACCTTATTTCCCGTAAGGTTACTGAAATACTCACTGTATACAAGCTTAGTCTCAAGTGTAACCTTCTTGACTATCTCGGCAGCCTCCTCAAACTTCTCTAATGTAAGATAATTTTCGCTCATTTTTTTACGCTTCTTTCTTTTTTTGATTGGTATAAACACTTCAATGGTTCTTTAACATTTTAAATTAATGAAGCCTACATATCCGTTATATCAGATTTGTTCCGGAATGTCAAAGAGTGCATTGACAAAATCCTGTGAGTTGAACTTCTGCAGGTCGTCAATATGCTCTCCGACTCCGATATATTTGACAGGAATTCCATATTCCGCCTGGATTGCAACGGCAATGCCTCCCTTTGCCGTTCCGTCCATCTTAGTGAGAATAATGCCCGTCACATCGGCAGCTTCCTTGAATTCCCTAAGCTGTGAAAGTGCATTCTGTCCCGTTGTGCCGTCAAGCACAATAAGGTTCTCCCTGTATGCCTCAGGCATCTCCTTGTCAATGATACGATTAATCTTCTTAAGCTCCTCCATAAGATTCTTCTTGTTATGAAGTCGTCCTGCCGTATCACAGATAATGACATCAGCATTCCTTGCACGTCCCGCTGAAATAGCATCATATATAACCGCCGCCGGATCCGAGCCTTCACTCTGGGATATTATATCAACACCTGAACGGTTAGCCCACTCTGTAAGCTGCTCTATTGCGGCTGCTCGGAACGTATCGGCCGCTGCAAGAACAACCTTCTTTCCCTGTGCCTTTAACTGTGCGGCAAGCTTTCCTATGGAAGTTGTCTTTCCGACTCCGTTCACACCTATTACAAGAATTATGGATTTGCGGTTTTCAAACTCGTATGCATTCTCACCGAGGTCCATCTGTTCCTTGATTGTGTTAATCAAAAGCTCCTTGCACTCCTCAGGATTCTTTATATGGTTCTCTTTGACTTTCTCCTTAAGATTCTCAATAATCTCCTCAGTCGTATTGACACCTAAGTCTCCCATGATAAGTGTCTCCTCAAGCTCCTCATAAAAATCATCATCAATCTTTGAGAAACCTGAGAATACATTATCTATGCCATGAACAATATTGTCCCTTGTTTTTGTAAGACCTGATACAAGCTTTTTAAAAAATCCTGCCATATTAACTAATTCTCCTCCCTTTTATCATCGAGCTGATCCTCGATAAGGTCAACAGACACAAGTGTCGAAACACCCTTCTCCTGCATGGTGATACCGTACAGTCTGTCCGCAGCAGCCATTGTGCCTCGTCTGTGGGTGATTACGATGAACTGTGTATTCTTGGTAAGCTTATGAAGATACTTTGCATATCTCACAACATTTGAATCGTCAAGTGCAGCCTCAATCTCGTCGAGCAGACAGAACGGAGACGGCTTTAGGTTCTGAATGGCAAACAAAAGAGAGATGGCTGTGAGCGCTTTCTCTCCACCTGAAAGCTGCATCATGTTCTGCAGCTTCTTTCCGGGCGGCTGTGAAATAATCTTAATTCCCGCCTCAAGTATATCCACGTCCTCCTCAAGCTCGAGGGTTCCCCTTCCGCCACCAAACAATTCCTTGAATACCTTGTCAAATTCAACTTTGATTTCCTGAAATTTTTCTATAAACTGCGTTCTCATTCCTGTATCAAGTTCATCTATGACCTTGATAAGTGTATCTCTCGCCGTTATCAGATCGTCATGCTGCGTCTTTAGGAATATGTATCTTTCCGATATTTCCTTGTAATCCTCAATAGCATTGACATTGACATCACCAAGCTTTTTTATGTCAGCCTTTAAGACCGTTATGCTTTTTCTCAGCACATCCGAGTTATTAAGACTCTCATCCCTGAGCTCGGCAGCCCTGATAAGTGTCAGCTCATACTCGTTCCACATATAGTCTATGCGTTCATCCCTCATGGTCTCAATCTTCTCAATTCGTGAGGATATACGAAGACATTCTTTATCAAGCGTATTAATGCGTCCGGAAATCTCCTCTCTTCTTGTGAAGAGTTCTCTCTGCTTTTCCTGAACCTTGTCTCTCTCTTCGCGCTCTTTTGCAGTAATTCCTGCATATTCGGCAATTTTTGCCTCCGCTGTCGCTATGGTTTCGCCAATTTTTGCTATATTTTCCTTCTTTTCGCGTATTTCATCGTCAGCCGAGCCTAAACTATCCTTTATCTCATCAGCTTCCTCATTAAGTCTTGATATTTCCCTCAATACGCGCTTAATGTTCTCCTCCGCGAAGGTATCCTGCTGTGAGAAATTGGCAAGCTCAATATGTCTCTTCTCGGCTTCTGCCTGTCTTGCAGCAAGTTCAGCCTTATTCTGCTCTATTTTTGCATTGTCGGAATTGATTTTATCCGTGAGTTCTTTGTCATGTCTCTCCGACTCTGCAAGGGCTATCTTACATGCATCTATCTCTGCATTAATCTGCAGAACGGAAACTTCTATCTCCTCTGACTCCCTCTTGCTGTTGGTGTATGCTCTGTTTAACTCCTCCTGCTTTCTTTCTGCTGCTTCAAGATTCATTAAGGAGGTATTTTCGGCAAGCTGCTTTTCCTGCAGCTCTGTCTTAAGCTGCTCAAGCTCATTTCTCACCACGCTCAGCTTATCTCTGGCATTGGAAAGTTCCGTCTCAAGGCTCTTAAGCTTCTTCTCGTTGCCTGCAACGGATGTCTCAAGTTCCTCAATCTCTCTTCTTCGTCCTAAGAGATTGCTGCTGTTCTTAAATGCACCACCTGACATTGAACCGCCCGGACTCAGCATATCGCCCTCAAGCGTGACAATTCTCACCGAATGGTTGTGTCTTCTCGCTATCGCAAGTGCATTGTCGATATTGTCGACCACAAGTATTCTTCCGAGCAGATATCTTGCAAGCTCATAAAACTCACTGTCACATTCTATAAGCTGATTGGCAAAGCCTATCGCTCCCTTCTCACTTGTAAGAGTATTATCAACCTTTATATCACGTCCGCTTATTGCAGAGAGCGGAAGGAACGTGGCGCGTCCGAACTTATTCTGCTTAAGAAATGTGATAAGCCCTTTTGCAGTCTCTTCGTTATCAGTGACAATATTCTGAATTGTACCGCCGAGCGCCGTCTCAATAGCCGTCTCATACTGTTTCTTTGTCTTAATGATATCAGCAACAACACCGATTATACCTTTGTTTTTCTCTTTCTGTTCCATCACCTTTCTGATGCTGCTGCCATAACCGTCATAGCGCTCAGTGATGTTTTTAAGGGACTCGAGCCGTGAGCTTTCACCCATCACAATCCTGTTAAGATTATTGATATCAGTGTTGTATTTGTTAATTGTATCTCTGATAAGAAGCTGGTTCTTCTCCCTGTCGGACAGCTTTTCATTGATGGATGAAATATCCTCTCTGACATCCGACAACTGCTTTTTTAAAGAATCAAGATTCTGTTTCTGCGTGTCCTCCTCACTCTTGCAATTGATAAGCTTTCTTGTAAGCTCCGACTTGCGAATATTAACCTGCTCTAAGAGTGTGACATTTCTCTGCAGCTTTGCCTTAATCTGACCTCTTTCATTCAGATTGTCAATCACATCGTCTTTTCCGTTCTCTACATTTTCTTCAAGTTCTGCAATGCTCTCAGTCAGGCTCTTTACAATATTGTCTGCCTCTTCACATTCTGCCTTCATCTCATCGAGACGGTCAGTGAGCTTAAATCTTTCGGATATGAGGCGCTTCTTCTCCTCATCGGAATCTAAAAGACGCTCCTTAATTGAATCAAGACGCTTGTTAAGCTGCTCATCACTCGCAAGAACAGACTTAATCTGTTCATTCAGGAGCTCTATCTGGCTTGATAGTCTGTTCTTATCAATCTCTGCCTGATTTGCAATACTGCTGTTCTCCTCAATCGTATGATTAAGGCATGACAGTCTTTCCTCGTTAGCCTCATATTCGGCTCCCGACTTCTCAAATTCAGCCTTTGCCGCCTTAAGCTCAGCATCCGCTATGGAAAATGTCTCATTTACCTTGGCAAGCTCTTCCTTGAATTCGTCTGATTCTATAAGGAAGAGATTAACATCATTCTTTTTTAATTCTTCTTTTAATTTAAGATATTCTTTCGCTTTCTCCGCCTGATGCTCAAGCGGTCCCACCTGCTTTTCAAGTTCAGCAAGAATATCATTTACACGCACCAGATTCCGGCTCTCATCATCAAGCTTCTTCTGCGCCGCCGCCTTACGTCTCTTGAACTTGACAATTCCGGCCGCCTCATCAAAAAGCTCTCTTCTCTCTTCCGGCTTACCGCTTAAAATTCTGTCAATCTGACCCTGCCCGATAATCGAGTAACCTTCCTTGCCGATACCTGTATCGTAAAAAAGCTCATTGATATCTCTGAGCCTGCATGCGGAACCATTCATGAGATACTCACTCTCACCTGAACGGAACACCTTTCTCGTTATTGTTACCTGGTCAAAATCAACAGGAAGCGCGTGGTCTGAATTATCAATCGTGATTGCAACGGACGCATAACTTACCGGCTTACGAAGCTCTGTTCCGGCAAAAATAACGTCCTCCATCTTTCCGCCTCGGAGCTGCTTGGCACTCTGTTCTCCGAGCACCCACCTCACCGCATCGCCTATGTTACTTTTACCGCTTCCGTTTGGTCCTACAATACCGGTAATACCATTATGAAACTCAAATACTAATCTGTTGGCAAAGGACTTAAAGCCCTGTACCTCTATGGATTTCAAATACATACGTCTGTTCCTGTTCTATATTCTGCTTCTCTTCTTTAAAATAGCATTGTAAGCGGCTGACTGCTGTGCCGCCTTCTTAGTATGTCCTTCACCTTCGCCAATCACTGTTCCGTCACACTTTACAACAGCCGTGAAGTGCTTGTCATGGTCAGGCCCGTTCTCACCTGTAATCTCATATTCCGGCTCAACGCCACTATCCTTTTGAAGAAGCTCCTGTAAAATCGTCTTGCTGTCATAAAACAGCTTCTTGTTGTCTATATCTTCAAGTATAAAACGTCTGATATAGTTCTGTGCCGGCTCAAATCCACCGTCGCGGTATATCGCACCGATAACCGCCTCCATCGCATCTGATGTAATGGAATCCCTGTTTCTTCCACCTGTATGCTCTTCGCCCTTGCTTAAAAGAATCCACTCTCCAAGCTTTATTTCACGGCTGCACAATGCAAGCGTCGGCTCACAGACTATACTGGCACGAAGCTTAGTCAGTTCCCCCTCTGTTTTTTCAGGATATTTTTCAAAAAGATAGTCGCTTACTGTCACCTCAAGAACCGCATCTCCCAAAAATTCCAAGCGCTCATTGCTCTGGTTCTTTAAACGCTTAATTTCGTTGCAATACGAGCTGTGTGTAAGTGCCCTCTCAAGCAGCCTCTTATTCTTGAACTCGTATCCTATGATTTTCTCAAATTTCTCTAATTGTGTATCTGTCATAACTTCTGTTAATACACCTCCTGTAAAATGAACAACACCTATTATGAAAAAGAGCCCACCTATGATGGGCTTTTTCATAATAAATAAAATGTATAATCTTAGTTAAGTGCGTTCTTAATCTGCTCAACGGCATCTGCTACAGTTGAAATGTTCTCCGCAGCGTCGTTAGGAATCTCGATATCAAACTCCTCCTCAATACCCATGATAATCTGGAACACATCAAGAGAATCTGCTCCGAGATCGTCAACGAATGTCTTATCCATTGTGACTTCATCGGCATCAATATTCAAAACCTCTGCGATAATTGACTGTAACTTTTCAAATTCCATTTCTAAATACTTCCTTCCTTTTCTTAAAAAATTTACTGTTCGTCTGACTGCTCTGCAGCAATCGACTCTTTGATTTTATCGTTAATTCCCTGCTCCTTGAATGTCACACACTGGAGGATGGAATTACACACTTCTTTAGCCTTCGCATTGCCGTGTGTCTTAACCACAAGACCGTTAAGGCCAATCATCGGTGCTCCGCCGTACTCTGTCGCGTCGAACTTCTTGAGCGTCTTTTTAAGTGCCGGCTTGACAAGCAATGCACCAATCTTGCTTCTCAGACTGGTCATCATTCCCGCCTTAATCATGCCAATCAAGGTACTTCCCATACCCTCGTAGAGCTTGAGAATTACATTTCCCACAAATGCCTCCGTGACAATAACATCCACATTTCCTTCCGGAATATCTCTCGCCTCAACGCTTCCGACAAAGTTAATCTCCTTACACTCCTTAAGAAGCGGATATGTCTCCTTGACAAGCTGGTTGCCCTTCTCCTCCTCGGCTCCGATATTTACAATCGCAACCTTAGGGTTCCTGACGCCAAGAACGTACTCCATATATATTGAACCCATCTTGGCAAACTGGAGAAGATGTGCAGGTCTTGCATCAACATTCGCTCCGCAGTCAACAAGAAGAGAGACTCCCTTCTTAGTCGGAATGAGCGGTGCAAAAGGAGGTCTGTCAACGCCCTTAATTCTTCCCACAATGAGCTGACCGCCCACAAGAATGGCTCCCGAGCTTCCGGCAGACACGAACGCATCAGCCTCGCCCTTCTTGACAAGATTAAGTGCAACCACAATCGATGAATCTTTCTTGCGTCGTATAGCCATAACAGGAGGTTCACCTGTCTCTATAACCTCAGAAGCATTAACAATCTGAACGGCACCGTCTCTGTATGTATACTTCTTAAGTTCCTCAGAAATCACATTTTCCTGTCCGACGAGCTTAACCACAATGCTCTCGCTCTGTGAAACAGCATCAATAACGCCCTTGATAATCTCTGCCGGAGCATTATCACCACCCATGGCATCTACAGCTACTATTACTTTTTCCTGCATAATTATTCTCCTCTTTTCAACTATGGCAACCACTTTATACATAATACAAGATTGTTTTTCAGAAATCAATACCCGATATACAGCATTTTTATTTTTTTAGCTCTATTTCATGGTACCATAACAGACTATGTGCATCATCGTCTGTTATGACTCCTGCCATGAGTTCCCGGCTTCCGTCGCCGTCATTGTCGCTCACACTCATAATGCCGCTTTGTGACGTGATATCAACCCCAAGATTTTCAAGCTGCCACTCCCCGAACTTAAAGCCTTCCTCCTTGTCTGCCTGTGCCACAATGCATACCTTGCCCTCATAGCTTTCTCTGTAGTCAGACAGCCTGTAACAGCCTGAATTATAATATATAATAACCGCTGTACCGTCCTTGTAATATCCGACACGCCAATGATTGTCAATCTTTATTAAAAACATCTCCCAGTCAGGATATGCCTCCATCTTCTGTGGTGTTCCTATGAACCCGGCAATTTCTTCCCTCGTTCCTGTCATAACCTCACAATCATCAAGCCTGATATTCTCATCAGGCATTTTTCTTGTGTCGGCCGGTCCTAGAACATACTCACCCGAAAGTGTAATGCCTCTTAGCATTTCATCATAAACCATTTTAGCATGCACGGTAGCTATCGATGTCTGCGCGTAACTGTTTAAGTCGTAATCTGCCACTATCGACCCATTCATGGTCAATGTTCCGTCAAACTCATCATATATCGGTGCATAGCTGAAGTTTAAAGAAGTTCCGGTATATTTGTCGGAATAGTCAGCCGGTATTAACACCTCTTGTTCAAAACTCTCACCGTCAATTCCGGTAAGCGTGAATGTCAGATACTTAAATTTTCCCGGTTCATCTTCAGACAGAACATCTCTCACAGCCATTGACACATCGGACAGGTAATCATCAAGTCTCAGATATTCGGACAAAACGGTATAAATAACCGTAAAATCATCGGAGCGCACTATGCCGAGGCAGTTGCTGCCTGAGCTTATAACATATTCATCAATGCCATCCTCATCGATATCCGATTCGTACATTGCAACACCGTTATTCCATGAGCCGTCATGAACACAGTCGTCCAAGCCCAATATGCTCGCAGCATACTCATCCTGAGTTCTCATTGTATCTCCTAAAAATGGCAGCTTAACCACAGTCCTGTCGCCCTCGGCAGTCACCACATCACAGTATGTCTCATCGTCATTAATATAAATATCACTGACATAAGCAGAATTTTCCTCACTCACACCGTACTCACCACAGTCGATGCTGTACTCATCAAGTCCATTATTATCCTCGTACTGCCTATATATCATCACTTTTCCAAATTCATTCCCTGCACCGTTTTTTGTTCCGATTACACATATTCCGTTATTGTAATATAATGCTGAAATTTTGCTCTTGGAAATCTGATACGGAACAGCAGTAACCGTCATTTCCGGTGAACCATCATTATCCCTGTACCTGATTATACGTCCATAATTGCTCACTTCATTGATACCGTTTGCCGCATCGTCCACACCTGTGAATGCAATACAGATTTCGCCGTCATCGCTCTGGGCTGAGAGAATGCTTGTGTAAATCACGCTTTCCGGCAGCTCAAGCTCATCAAATATATATGAATATTTCTCCTTAATCCTATTCATCTCTTCTATATTAAGACTGCTCTCGATTCCATAGATACCTTCGCGCGTCTGAGTTTCAATCTCCGTAACCGCTTCAGTCCCTACAGTCTCCTTCTGCTGCTCTTGTATAGTCTCATAACTGTCATTCTCCTTCGTACAGCCGCCAATCACAAGACATCCGATTGCAAGCACCGCCAATATTACATTTTTTCGCACTTTGTTCACCTCTGATATTATTTATTTAATAGGATTCGGGTGCCAAAACATGCTGATTAAATTTATAAATGTATGATGTGTTATATTTATTCTTATCAGCTTAGTTGTACGAAGCAAGATGTTCTAAGGACTCTGATAAGTGTTTTTCTATATGTCCGCCACCGAAGCAAAGCATACATCCTTGTATGCATTGCTTCTAAAGCAGCATCCATGCTGCTTTTGGCTGGAGAATCAGCAGAGTCCTAAGAACATCTAAGTTTCTCCCAAAATCGTGATAAGAATAAATATAACACATCATACACATAAAAGCTTATTAGGCATGTTTTGACACCGTAACTCTATATATTTAATTTAATAATAACATACTTTCCCCTGAAAGCAAATAATTATCATGCATAATACCTGCCAGAGTACTTAGAACAGCCTGCTTCGGACAACGGAATCGATATCATATACATAACATTTTGTGCGCTTGTATATTAAATCGGCATGTTTTTACACCATAATATATATTGAGGTCAAATAGGCAAAATATCTTCATAATGTATAAAGGGAATATATTTATGCGCCAAAAGTCGTGATATACATAAATATAACACATCACACATTATTAAGTTTATTGAGCAAGTTTTGACATCCGTATGTATATGATGTTGAGGTCAAACAGGCAAAATATCTTCATAATGTAAAAAGAATGTATTTATGCATTTTGTGACTTTTGGAAGAAGCTTAGTTGTTCTTAGGACTACGTTCACAGCGCAGCCAATTCCGACATGGATGTCGGAATAGATGCAAACAGCCATGGATGGCTGATTTTGCATCGGTGGCGGACATTATCAATAGGTATGCCGGAGCCCTTAGAACACCTTGCTTCGCACAATCGGAAGCAAAATGCATAAATACATTCGTTTATACATTCAAAATACTAATGCCTGTTTGACCTCGACATCATCTTTATAGGAGATTCAAAACACAAAAAGCTGCACTGCAAAAAGTGAATGCAATTTTGAACTTATAATGACGGTATTAAAAAAATTATGAAAAATATATAATGTAAGCATAAAGCAAGGAGGTATCAAGATGAACGAAATAATCAGCAAAAGAGAGAAAAAAGCTAATAAGTTCTACTATATTTCGCGTCTGGTTTCGCTTCTGTCAGTGTTCATGATGTTTCTTCCCGCAATCAATCCGGGACGTTTTTCAGCACTGATAAGCAAGAATCTTTCGGTATTTACGGCAGGCGTGTCATACAGCAGTCTTGTGAGTGGAGCAGGACGAGCAATACGTCAGGGCTGGGTATCACAGTCGGCATACACATTTATTTTCATGGGAAGTATGATTATATGTATCGGTATTGTGGTGTGTGCGGCAGGCTCATGTGTATCTCTTGGAAATCTTAAAATGAAGAATTTAAGCAATAAGATTTCGCTTGTCGGTGCAGTTATACAGAGTGCAGGACTTGTGGTTCTTATGCTTGGCTACAATGAGATGATGGCATGCAGCAGACCTGAGAAGGTTGTACCGGGATTTGCGATAGGCTTTATAATCTTTCTTGTGGCTGCACTTATACAGCTTGTATTTTCAATACTTAATCTTGTGGTTCTGCCTAAGGCAGATAAAGCCGACAAGATGGAGATGCAGACAAAGTACAGATTATTCCTTATGTTCCTTCCGTTTGCAATGCTTGCATTCATATTCTGCTATCTTCCTTTGTTCGGATGGAGATATGCATTCTTCGATTACTCGGCAGGCGGAACGCTTTCGGCAGACAACTTTGTCGGAATGAAGTGGTTTAAGTATCTGTTCAACAATGCGGCAACAAAAAGAGATATCGTAAGAGTTCTCAGAAATACACTTGTAATGAGCGGACTTGGAATTGCTACAAGCTGGCTTCCTATGGCATTTGCCATATTCATATCCGAGATTAAGTGTTCATGGTTCAGAAAGATTGTACAGACATTTACAACAATTCCTAACTTCATAAGCTGGGTTTTAGTTTACGCCATTGCATATGCAATCTTCTCGACAGACGGTTTCCTAAACGGTTTCCTCACGATGATAACCGGAGCGAACCACGCAACCAACTATCTGATGGGTGACTCCGGAACATGGTTCAAGATGCTCGCATGGGGCATGTGGAAGGGCACAGGTTGGAGCGCAATCATTTACATAGCGGCTATATCCGGAATAGATGTACAGCTGTATGAGGCGGCTACGGTTGACGGTGCGGGACGTTTCCAGAAGATGTGGTACATAACACTTCCGGGACTTCTTCCTACATACTGTGTACTTCTTCTTATGTCAGTTGCAGGTATTCTAAGCAACGGTATGGATCAGTACCTCGTGTTCGAGACAGCTAACAACACAAACACCATCGAGGTGTTGGATCTCTTTGTATATAAGCTGGGTATCAGCGGAGGACTCATTCCTTTGTCCACGGTTGTAGGTATGGTAAAGACAATCGTGAGTGTAATCTTGCTCTTTGTAGCTAACGGAATATCAAAAGCAATCCGTGGCGAAAGTATCGTATAGGAGGTGGGAATATGGCAAAGACAGCACAGGAAAGACTCGATGCCAAAGCAGAGAGAGCTTATTACAGAAAGCACAAGAAGCAGTACAGGTTAAAACCTTCAGACATTGTATTCAACATATTTAATTATGCATTTTTTGCATTGTTTACACTGTCATGTTTCTTCCCGTTTTATTATTTGTTCATCAATACCATATCCTCGAATGATTTAGTTCGTGCAGGTAAGATTAATTTTTACCCGGTTGGAATCAATTTTCACAACTACGTTGCAATGCTTCAGGTCAACGACCTCGGAAACGCATTCCTTGTATCTGTATCAAGAACACTTATAGGAACATTCCTGATGGTGCTTGCTTCGGCTCTTGCAGGATACCTTGTAACCAAGAAGGAGATGTGGCACAGAAAATTCTGGTACAGATTCCTCGTTGTGACGATGTACTTTAACGCAGGCATTATTCCCGTATACTTGAACTTTCTCATGTTAGGTCTTACCGATAACTACCTTGTCTACATTCTTCCGGGAATTGTAGCACCGTACAATATCATCCTTGTAAAGACCTATATTGAGTCGATACCTGCAGAGCTTGAGGAGAGTGCATACATAGACGGTGCGGGCTTTATGACAGTGTTCAGAAAAATTATATTCCCGCTATGTAAACCGATACTCGCGACAATCACGATATTCGGTGCCGTGGGTCACTGGAACTCATTTACCGACTCACTTATCTACATGCAGAACAGCCCGAAGCTCTACACTTTGCAGCACAGATTGTATGTGTACCTTAACTCGTCAAGCAACCTCGACAGTATTATGAACAACACGACGGCAACGAACGTGGCAATGCAGCAGCAGATGAACATGAAGGTTATCAAGTATACGGTATCAATGGTAACAATCATACCTATTCTTCTTGTGTATCCTTTCCTTCAGAAGTACTTTGAGAAGGGTATCATGTTAGGTGCAGTCAAGGGGTAAATTGTATTGATTTGAACGCAGTTCGCAAAGCGACTGCGTTTATGAGCAAGTAGCGAAAGCGGATTGCGAATGTCCGCTTTACATTGAATTTTTTGTAAGATAAAATGTAAATAAGGAGGATAAAAAAATGAGAAAATCAAAATTATTTAAGAAAATCACTGCCGTCACACTTTCGGCAGCGATGGTGCTCTCAATGAGCGCATGTTCTAAGGGCAACGCGGCAAAAGGAGGAAAGGGCGACCCGATAACGCTTACGGTATTCAGCCAGTTAGCCAACTATAACGGTGAGCAGGTCGGATGGTTCGCAAAGGAGATGTTAGACCGCTTCAATGTGAAGCTCAACATTATTCCCGACTCTGACGGAACCTTCGATACAAGAATGGAGTCCGGAAACTTAGGAGACATAGTTGTATTCGGAAGTGCAGGTAAGGAATACAAGTCAGCAGTTGAGTCAGGTGCTCTTCTTGACTGGAACGAGGATGATATTTTGACGCAGTACGGTCCGTACATAGTTGAGAACATGCAGGCAGCTCTTGAGAAAAATAAGCAGATTAACTCGGACGGTCTTGTTCATGGTATCGGTCACGGAATAGCAACAAGCAGTGAGGATCATCAGGATTTCTTCTATACATGGGATTTAAGATGGGATTTATATAAGGAGCTTGGTTATCCTGAGGTTAAGACACTCGATGACCTGGCAGATTTACTTGCGGATATGCAGGCTGCATGTCCTACAGATGATAAGGGAAATAAGACCTACGGTGTTTCCTTATGGCCTGACTGGGACGGCAACATGGTAATGTATGTTAAGTCTATGGCGACAGCGTGGTATGGTTACGACGAGCTTCATCTTGGACTGTATGACAGCGATACAGGTGAGTTCCACGGCGCTCTTGAGGAGAACGGACCATATCTTGAAATGTTAAAGTTTTTTAACACTCTGTACCAGAGAGGTCTTCTTGATCCGGATTCAATGACACAGACCTATAATGAGATGATTGATAAGGTATTAAACGGCGGTGTATTCTTTTCAATCTTCAACTATGCAGGTTCTCTTGCATACAATACTGAGGATCATATAGCCAAGAATAAGATGATGCTCACAATGAAGCCTGAGGATGCAACTCCTATCGTATATGGTATGGACACTGCGGGAGGAAACAGAATATGGGCAATAGGTGCTAAGACAGAATATCCTGAGCTTTGCATGGAGATCATCAACTGGTTATGCACACCTGAGGGAAGAATGGTATCAGAGTACGGTCCTGAGGGCGTTACATGGTACTATGATGAAGACAAGAACACTCATTTTACTGAGCTTGGTGCAAGTGCAATCAGGGATGTCAACACGGTAATGCCTGATGATTTAGGTACATTCGGGGACGGACGTCAGCAGATTAACAACATCACATGGTCTCTTGATGCACAGAACCCTGATTCTAACGGTGAGACCTACAACTGGCAGAACTGGAAGAGCAACTTAGCTGAAGCTTCCTGTGATATTGAGCAGGATTGGAGAGATAGGACGGGAGCAATTTCAATTCAGGATTATCTCAACCAGCATGAATACAAGGTAGCACCTGCAACCTCATACACGGACGGTGTAAGATCCGATGAGCTTGAGGTAACATGGAATCAGGTTACCAAGTGTATCGTAAACGGAAGCTGGAATGCAGTATACGCTTCAACGGATGCTGAGTTCGAGTCAATCGTGTCTAAGATGATTTCAGATGCTTATGAGTATGGTTATGAGCAGTGCATGGAGTGGAACGAGAATGAGGCTTCAATCCGCCATGAGCTCGAGGAAGCAGTTCGTGCAAAGGACGCAAAGTAATTAAGGTTATTTGAACGCAGAATAAGCAAAGCGACTGCGTTCATGAGCAAGTAGCGAAAGCGGATTGCGAATGTCCGCTTTACATATTGAGGGCTGTTGCACTAAGGCTGCATTTAAGTGTGACAGTCCTTTTTATAAAAGGAGATATTTGATGAAATTTTTCAGTGTGGACAGCCCGCTCTACAAGTTCATATCAACATTCTGGGAGATAGTGAAGCTGAATTTTTTCTGGCTGGTATTTTCACTGCCGGTTGTGACTATCGGTGCTTCCACGACGGCGGCATTTTCGGTTGGGCTTAAGATGGCGGACGGGAGCGAGGGCTATATATTCAAGGCATTTTTGGAAGCGTTTAAGGAAAATTGGAAAAAGGGTATACCGCTTGGGCTGTTGAATCTTCTGATAGCGTATGCGGCATATCTGGATTTTGAGCTTTTTAATAAGATTGAGGGAAATCCGTTTATATGTCTCATGATGGGGATACTTGCGATGGTTATAGGAGTAACGGGATTTATGTATGCATACGCCCTGCTTGCAAGATATGAGAATTCTTTTATAAATACAATAAAAAACTCTTTTGAAATTTACACAAGATATTTCGGGCGCTCGGTTGCGATGACGCTTATTGTGGCTCTTGAGCTGGTTGTTATGTTCTGGAATACAACAACAATGTATTTTATGATACTTATTGGACCTGCATGTATTATATATACGATAAGCGCAGGCGCGTTATACATTTTTAAGGACATAGAGAGAAAGGAGAAGGAAGCATAATGAGAAAAATGATTGGGCGCATGTGCGCCATCGCGACAGCGGCGGTTGTGCTTGCGGGAAGTGTTATGTCGGGGCTTTCATGCAGGGTGTACGCCTCCGACGACAAGGGGCTGGTTGCGGCAGCCACGCAGCAACCGTTCCGTGTACTCTCGGCGCAGGAGATGGTTCGGGAGATGGGTTCCGGGTGGAACCTTGGAAACACGATGGACGGGCATACAGGTTTTACACCGAATGAGACACTGTGGCAGCATGTTGAGACAACGAAGCAGGTTATAAAAACAGTACATGACAATGGCTTTAACACTGTGAGAATTCCTGTGACCTGGGGAACTATGATTGATGATGAGAACGGCTATGCGATAAATGATAAGTGGTTGAGCCGTGTACAGGATATCGTGGATTATTGTGTTGAGCAGGATATGTATGTCATTGTCAACATCCACCACGACGGAGCGGAACAGACAGGATGGCTAAGAATCGCGTCGGATGATATTGATTCGGTGAAGGAAAAGTATGAGGCAGTGTGGAAGCAGATTGCCGAGAGATTCAAGGATTATGATGAGCACCTTATATTTGAGTCCATGAATGAGGTTACGGGACCGGGAAATAACATTCAGTTCGATATGGACAGAGTTATGGAGCTTAATCAGCTATTTGTTGATACGGTAAGAGGAACAGGCTCTAACAATGCATACAGATGGCTGTCAGTGCCGGGAAGATACACCAATATCACCAACACGACTCAGTATGATTTCAGGCTCCCGGAGGATACGGTTGAGAACAGGCTGTTTTTGTCGGTGCATTATTATAATTTTTTATTCGGACTTGCCGAGAATACGACCTACACTGAGTGGACAAAGGAAATGACGGATGAGCTTGTGGAGGAATTTGCCCAGCTTGAGAAGTTTACGTCGCAGGGTGTTCCTGTAATTGTGGGAGAGTACGGTGCCGTCGACAAGAGGAACGAGGCTGACAGAGCATATCACTATGAGGTTGTCAACCGAATCTGCAATACAGGTATGATTGTAGCATGTTACTGGGATAACGGCGAATATGACCTGACAAAGGAGCCTACGGACTATAACTTCACACTCATTGACAGGGAGAGCTGTGAGCCTGTATATCCCGACCTGGTTGCGGCGATACTCAGGGGAAAATACCTTGCAGGACCTTCAGACTGCTCGGATTTGAGCAAGGGAACCGAGATTATTCCTATCACGGATTTTGGGCTTGAGAAGGATGAGCTGTGTATTGAAGTCGGTGCACTCTATGAGACTTCTGTAAAAGATATTCTGCCTGAGGATACGAATGATATTGTATTGTGGAAAACCGATGACCCTTCCGTTGCGACGGTCTATGACGGACGTATCCGTGCGAGAGGCATAGGAACTACTACTATAACAGCCTACAGCCAGAAGGATGGTTATGGTAAGAGCATGACTGTGACAGTCATAGCACAAAAGGGGGCTGATAATATCGAGCTTTCCGTGCCTGAGCAGCTTGAGCTTGACACGGATTCCTATACATATATAGATGCACGGACGAATGATGCAGGTGCATACCTTACATACCGCTCCTCAAACGAGGATATAGCCACAGTGTCGAGGACAGGCAAGGTGCTCGCTAAGTCTGACGGAGTGGCATATATAACAACTACAGCGGCTTCGGGAAAGAGCGCGACGACGAGAGTGGTTGTTGGACACAAGGCGGGGGCGAATGAGATATCCCTTGCCGTGAACGTGTACTACAACGACAATGATCATTCATTTTTCTCAAATGAGTATGGTGAGCCTATAACCGTTACAGGTGATGGAACATACACGCTCACATTCGACTGTGAGGAGGATTTGTCGGATGCTGCTGCAAAGGCAGGAGTTGACAGCCTGAGCAAAATGACGGCTATATACATAAAAGACCATGCGGTTACACTCGGACAGGAAAAGAAGTCAAAGCTTGTGTCCTGTAATATAATGTATGACAGTGTTGTAGTGGATGGTGTTGAGCTTACCGTGACACAGACAGAGCCTAAGAGCGCACTTAAGTCATCCGGAATATTCGATACCAATGACCCGATTAATTCATGGGACGGCTCCATGGTTGAGGAGGTCAGTGTAAAAAAGCATGTTGCGGATTTTACAACCGTAGAAAATCCTAAGACGGTGGAGATAACATTCACTCTTTCCGATATGGAATTTGAGGGCACAGACGACATGGAGAATGTCGTTGTGGATGTCGAGGGCATGGAGCTTGAGGTGATTGATAATGAGGACGGAACCTACAGCGTAATAGCAAATGTATCGCCTGCTGATGCCAACGAGAAAATTTACTTTGCATCGTCCGACGAGTCTGTGGCTTCCATAGCTGAGCCGACGGTTCAGGTAACTGACGGTAAGGCGGCAGTCACAGCAAAGGCACTCACAATCGGAGGTTCGACGATCACGGCATATTCTGAGAGCGGAGTGGCGGAAAGCATTCTTCTAGGCGTATCGGGAATAACAGAGTATGTGTCGGAAGCAGATTCGGTCGGTGACATAATTCCTGCACCGGAGAGGGATATCAAGCATGAGGAGTCGACGGAGGAGACCTCTGAGACGACAAGCGAAGCAGATACGACGGCACGGGAAAGTGAGACACAGCAGACAACACAGGAGCCGGATACAGAGCCGGTACAGGCTGATGTATCAGCCGGAAATGTCAGCACAATGACGGCAATACTCATAATTGCAGGAGTTGTGGTTGTAGCGGCAGTGGTTGTTTTCGTTATTCTAAAGCCTAAGAAAAAGAGTGACTCAAAGGAATGATGGCTTAATTGAGAACAAGTGGTTTTCTTGACATTGCCCGGGACATATTTTATAATTATTTTATAAAACATGTCGGGGGAAAGTCATGGAAACGGTACTTATAGCGGATGATGAAAAGAATATAAGAGAAGGTATTAAGTGTATAATAGACTGGGAAGCATTGGGATTTACGGTCTGCGGTGAAGCTGCCAACGGTGAGGAAGCTTTAAAGCAGATTAATGAGATGCATCCCGGTCTTGTTCTTTTAGATATAAAGATGCCTAAGCTCTCAGGACTTGAAGTGGTTGAGAATGCCAGGGAGCAGGGATATAACGGTAAATTCATTATTCTCAGCGGATTTTCCGATTTTAAGTTCGCACAGACCGCAATCAGGCTCGGTGTGGACAATTACATCACTAAGCCGATTGATGAGGACGAGCTTGCTGAGGCGGTGAAAAGGATTGGTGAACAGATTAAGACGGACAGGGAGAATGTCACACACAATGAGCATTACAGGAAGAAGGCGAAGAAGGAGTTACTGCACGATCTTGTAAGGAGTCAGGTTGACAGGGAAGTGTTTTCCACTGAAGAACTTAATATGACTGCCTCGGTATATCAGGTTGTTCTGTATGAAAACTTTGATATTGAGGAAGGCGAGAACATGCCTTACCAGTTTTCGGAGCTTTTGAAGGTTACAAACAACGGAAGCCGTACCTTTGAGCACTTCATGGATGATGAGTACAATGTCATAATCCTGAAGGGCAGCTTTGCAATCGAAAAGTTCGAGCGTTTTGTCGAGCATTATGAGAGTACGCCGCCACAGAAGGGCAGTCCTATGGACACACTTTTCATCGCTTACGGTCGCCCCGTCAACGATATTTTTGATGTGCATATATCGTACATGGACGCTTATACACTCATAAAGAGACGTTTCTTCTGCATAGAGGGGCAGCACACCTTAGGATATGAGGAACTTCCACATGTGAAGGAGGTATATGAGCAGCTTGATAAATCAAAAATTTCCGATTACTGCTCTAAGATAACGGATTATATCCAGACCTTTTCAAGACGAAAGGTGGCGGAGGAGCTCTACGGAATAGAGGAGTACCTCTACAATGTCGATGCACCTATCGGGCAGGTAAAGCTTTTCCTGACAGACTTATTTTTACAGATTAAGGAAAATATCAACAGGATATACAGTAACAACAGCTTTGCCATACCGCAGAATTCGGAGATTATAGAATATATATCATCAAGATTTTACATGTACGATATCATAGAGTACATATCAAAGCAGCTTGACCAGATAATGAACAGCATGGGAAGCTCGTCGCGTGAGAGCGTGCTTGACGATGTGCTTCACTATATCGACCACAATTATGCAACCAACATAAAGCTCGAGGTTATCGCCTCATTATTTGGTTATAACAGTGCATATCTTGGCAAGATTTTCAACAAGAATGTGGGTGAGAGCTTCAACTCTTACGTTGACCAGGTGCGAATCAACCACGCCATAGAGCTTCTCATGGACAATAAGCTCAAGGTCTATGAGATTGCGGAGCGTGTAGGTTACAAGAATGTGGATTACTTCCATAAGAAGTTCAAGAAGTATGTGGGAGTGAGTCCGGCGGAGTATCGCAATAAGAAAGAGTAATACCTTAAGTGTATGACGTGTAAAATTATGCATATCAACTCCGGTGTACGAAGCAAGTTGTTCTAATGACCTTGAAAAGTTATTTCTACTTTCGCCACCGTTGCAGAATCAGCCATCCATGGCTGTTTGCAACTCATCCGGCATCCATGCCGTATGTGGCGGTGCAGTGAATAAAGTCATAAGAACAACTAAGCTTCTCCCAAAGTCGTGATATGCATAAATTTTACATTACATACATTGTTAAGTTTATAAAGAGTGTTATGGTACCATAATGTAATTAAGTATTATTACAGTAGTCAATGTAGAGGGATGATTTGAGAGCGGTTATGCAGAACTGAAATATATTATTCATAAATGCAAAAGAAGACATATAAAAAATTCGTATAAGTTTTTTTAAGTGAAATTATCATGACAGGATACGGGGATGCGATAATGAAAATAGGAACGTGTGTCAAGGGTGAGAATTTGATTTCAGAGCTGCCGTCAATAATAGAACATGGTTTTGAGACGGTCGAGGTGTATTTTGACAGAGGGCTGAGTGGAATTGACTTAGTTTCACTTGCGAAGAAAGCGGCTGAGATTTCAGAGAACAAGGTAAGCTTTTCAAGCATTGGAATATATGTGAATCCTTTACAGAGAAGAGAAAGACGGCAGGAGGTGGAAACCTGAGAAGTATGGTGCATGGTTCGGTCAGCATTACTGTAATCATAGATTTCCGGGGTTCGGAGATTCTGATTGGACAAGAATTATGGGAAAGCTGAAAGAGAGTGGCTACGAAGGAGACATTGTCATAGAAGGCTTTCATGACCCTGTGTATAGAGGAGAACGTGAAATGGAAGGGCAGCTTCTTGCACTTGACTATCTAAAGAAATGCAGGAAGATGTCGGATAAAATATAGCCGTTGCTCAAACAGATTTATAATCCGTACAGAGTGTAGGTTGTCTGTTTTGGCAACGGCAATATTTTAATGTATCGCTTTTTTGAGATTGACAGCCAGCTCATAAGGAATCTTTAAATTTCCTCTTCCGATGCCGAGCTTGATGTCAGGCTTGTTCGCTCCGTGGAAATCACTTCCGCCCGATATGAGAAGCCCGCATTCATTTGCAATGCGGCGCACGGTTGTCTCGTCACCGCTTCTGTAGGTGGAATAGATGCCTTCAATGCCTGTGAGCCCGTGGCGCTTGAGGTACTGGCACAGCTTTAACAGCTCGCTGTCAGATATGTGGTAAAGTATAGGGTGCGCGAGAACGGCGACACCGCCGGCTTCACGGATGAGTTCTACAGCACGGGCGGGATCGGGCATCTGCCTTGAGATATAGAACGGCTTGCCCTCGCCGAGATATCTGTCGAAAGCCTCGTTGTTGCTTGAAACATATCCCTTCATAACCATGTATCGTGCAAAATGAGCTCTTGTAAGCACAGTGTCATCTCCGAACATATCGCGCATTGCCTCAAGGGAAACCGGCATGCCCGCATTATTCATCATTTCAATTAATTTCTCATTTCTTCCGTCGCGGTTATCGCGAAAACCTGCGATTTCAGTTAGGAAATGCTCATTCGTGTAATCAATATACAGTCCTACAATGTGGATTTCTTTATCTTGAATGTAGGTGCTGTTGTACTTGGTGCTGATTTCTATTCCGGGAATAAGTTCAATGCCTGCTTTGTCTGCGGCACCGGCAGCCTCATCAATTCCTGCAACCGTGTCGTGGTCGGTGAGTGCAAAAGCTTTTAGTCCGACTTTTTTTGCCTCGGCGACAAGCTCGGATGGAGTGAAGGTTCCGTCCGATGCCGTAGAATGAACATGTAAATCTGTAAGTTCCATAAGTTTATTGCTCCTTTTTCTATAATTATTAAATACATCTCGACAACGATAAGTAATATTTACTTCCGATCATTCTCAATTAGCTCAAGTACTTCAATGATGTGAAGAAAATCTTTTTCAACGTTCGATAACAATGCATCTTGCTTCTTTTACATAGGTTCGTGATTAAGTGCACGTACCTCAGCAATATCAAGATAAGCTGAAACAATTTTATTAAGTGCATCCAGCTCTTGGTCATTTAAATAGTTTTTAGCTATTTCAGAGTCAGATTTTTTAAGGTGTTTTCCTTCCCAGGAGGTAAGTCCCATATTTTCTTTTTCGGCATCAGCTCTGAAAAATACAATTTCTGCGGCAGTATGCTGATGAGCAGCCCAATGCATTTTGTTCTGAACTTGTTTGAAGAATAGTATTGACTCTTCAGCATTAGGATTATAATCAATACTTGTTGCATATATCTCAAGTACTTTTCTCCAAAATACTTTTATTCTTTTAAAATTCCTGTTGCCCAAATTCTAAATTGGGTGCCTCGCAAGGATTTTACACGATAGCCAACAGAAATAATAACATCAAGATTATAATAATCTACTTGATATGTTTTTCCGTCAGAAGCAGTTGTTGCAAAATTTGCAACAACTGAAAGCCGTCTTAACTCTCCGTCTTCAAATATCTTTTTAATATGTTTTGATATTGTAGACTTATCTCTTTGAAATAACTCAGCCATTTGGTCAAGAGAGAGCCAAACCGTATCATTTTCAAAAGTTGCTTCAACTTTTGTTAGTCCGTCTTCTGTTGTGTACATTAAAATATTGGAATTTGGCACTATTGTTCACCTCGTTCTTCTGTTAATTCATCATACTTAAGCTGATACGCAATCAGTCTCGGAATATATTCAGGAGGAGTTCGTCGTCCTGCTTCCCAATCTTCAAGCGTGCGAACGGGAATGCCTGTATGTTCGGAAAATGCTTTGCGCGACATTCCGGTACTTTCCCTTAATTTTTTTATTGTATCAGCCATACTCATAATGAAAGACCTCGCATTGCGTTATTTTGTATTCATTATAGCATAAGCAGATTGGTTTCGCAATGCGTGCTTTACGTTTCGAATATATTTATATCGGAATAGCCGGAAGAATATATGTTATAAGATTTTCACAGGTTTTATAATATAGTTCTTGAAAAATCCCCATTATACGTTATAATATATCCTAAGTATGCCATTTTGGGTGAAGCCGGACGAATCGGCTTGGAAAGGATTTATAAAAATGATTAGTGCTAATAATGTAACATTACGAATCGGTAAGAAGGCTCTTTTTGAGGACGTGAATATCAAGTTTACTCCGGGAAACTGCTATGGTCTTATTGGTGCCAATGGTGCAGGAAAATCTACATTCTTAAAGATTTTGTCCGGACAGCTTGAGCCTTCCAAGGGTGACGTGACAATATCTCCGGGTGAGAGATTATCCTTCTTAGAGCAGGATCACTTCAAGTATGACGCGTACAATGTACTCGATACGGTCATCATGGGAAATGAGCGCCTTTATCAGATTATGAAGGAGAAGGAAGCCATCTATGCTAAGGAGGATTTCACCGAGGAGGACGGAATCAAGGCAAGTGAGCTTGAGGGAGAGTTCGCCACGATGAACGGCTGGGAGGCTGAGAGCGATGCAGCCACACTTTTAAATGGTCTTGGAATTGACACAGAGCTTCACTATAAGCAGATGAGCGAGCTTAACGGCAGTGAGAAGGTTAAGGTTCTTCTTGCAAAGGCATTGTTCGGTAATCCCGACATCCTGCTTCTTGACGAGCCTACGAACCACCTTGACCTTGACGCCATCGCATGGCTTGAGGAGTTTTTAATCAATTTTGAGAACACGGTTATCGTGGTATCCCATGACCGTTATTTCCTCAATAAGGTATGTACACAGATTGCAGATATAGATTACTCAAAGATTCAGCTCTATGCAGGTAACTATGACTTCTGGTATGAGTCAAGCCAGCTCATGGTTAAGCAGATGAAGGAAGCCAACAAGAAGAAGGAAGAGAAGATTAAGGAGTTACAGGAGTTCATCCAGAGATTCTCCGCCAACGCTTCCAAGTCCAAGCAGGCTACTTCCCGTAAGAGGGCTCTTGAGAAGATTGAGCTTGACGATATCAGACCATCAAGCAGAAAGTATCCATACATTGATTTCCGTCCTGCAAGAGAGATTGGAAATGAGGTTCTCACCGTGACGAATCTGTCTAAGACTGTTGACGGCATAAAGGTTCTTGACAATGTATCATTTATTGTTGGCAGAGAGGACAAGATTGCACTTGTCGGAAGCGATGAGCTTGCAAAGACAACACTCTTTAAGATTCTTGCAGGTGAGCTTGAGCCTGACGAGGGAAGCTACAAGTGGGGTATAACAACAAGCACGGCATATTTCCCTAAGGATAATACGAAGGATTTTGACTGTGACGATACAATCGTTGAGTGGCTTATGCAGTTCTCGCCTGAGAAGGACGTCACTTATGTAAGAGGCTTCCTCGGCAGAATGTTATTTGCAGGCGATGACGGTGTTAAGAAGGTTAAGGTATTATCCGGTGGTGAGAAGGTCAGGGTTATGCTCTCTAAGATGATGATTATGGGAGCAAATGTACTTTTGCTTGATCAGCCGACCAACCACCTTGATATGGAGTCGATAACGGCACTCAACAACGGACTTATCAAGTTCCCGGGAGCCATGATTTTTGCTTCACATGACCACCAGTTCGTGCAGACAACGGCTAACCGTATTATGGAATTTGTAGGTGGTAAGATGATTGATAAGATTACGACCTATGACGAATATCTTGAGAGTGATGAGATGGCTCGTAAGAGACAGGGATTCGTTGCGCTCACGGAGGAGCAGCTTGAGGAGAATGATGCTGATGCTGCAGAGTGATTTCTGACGAAAACCAATTGCTCTTATGGCAGATGAGAAATCACATTTGTGAGTTTTTCACCGCCAGATAGCAAAAGGTCACTCGGAAAAGAGGTTTAGTGTGAAAAATAAGCTTGATAGCTTATTTTTGCACACATGCTATTTGTGCCGCAGGCGTCACAAAGTAGCATTTATCGTGGTCAAAATTTGAGATTTTGCCCACGATTCCTCCGGCAAGAAAGCATTGCCTGCGGAATGAGGTTTAATATGGACAACTTGAATTTGACAGATAAGGTAATGAATGCAATGATAGAGTATAACCGTGGCGATGCGAGACGCATTCAGCATTCCGTCAAGGTGTACGAATTTGCGGCACTTTTAGGACGCATGGAGGGAATATCGGAGAAGGAACAGCAGGTGCTTGAGGCTGCGGCTGTGCTTCATGATATCGGAATCCACATATGCGAGCAGAAGTACGGTAACTGCGACGGACGCAATCAGGAGATTGAGGGACCGGCGATTGCCAAGGCTATATTAGAGAACGTAATGGAAACTGAGGCTGACGAGGCTTTTGTCGGAAGAGTGTGTTATCTGATAGGGCATCATCACACATATACCGGTGTGACGGGAATGGATTATCAGCTGCTTATCGAAGCGGATTTCCTTGTGAATGCTTTTGAGGAGAAGCTGCCTGTCGAGAATATAAGAAAAGTCAGAGAGAACATATTTAAGTCGGAAGCCGGTAAGAAGCTTCTTGATGATATGTTTGGTCTGTAGTGCAATAAAAAAAGTGCCTCAGGCACTTTTTTTATTGTTCCTGTTCAATTCACGCATGATGTCTTCCATACGCTTTTTGTCAAGACGGTAGTACTGCATTGATATGAGGGAGATTATCCAGCCGATAATCGGTGTGATGCAGTAGAAGAATATCGTGCTCCAGAGAATTAACGGTGTCATGGCATCGCCGACCTGAGGAAAAGCATTGCCGAAGCCGATGATGCTTAACATTATTCCGACGAAGGCAGTTCCGAGGGAGGAGACAAAGTTATCAACAAATGAGAACAGTGCTCCCATCAGTCCGGGTACAAAGCGTCCGCTTCGATACAGCTCGTAGTCGGTACAGTCGGCAATCATAGGAATAACCATGTTGTTTGTGATTGATTTGCAGCCGTTTAAGATTGCAAATACCGTAAAGAACAGTATTGTTATAAAGTTGATGTGCTTTAGGGATACCGTGTTAATATTGTCGGACAGCAATAGTAAGCCTATCAATGCCTGAAAGACGATTGAAGCCCACGTAAACCATATAAGAACCCTTCTCTGACCGAAATGCCTTGCAAGTGAGATTCCGAACACTACGATGAGGAGTGACGGAACGGCTGTTATAATTCCTATCAGTCCGTATATTGAGTAGTTGTTCATTATGATGCCGTACATCATGACCGTGACTGCGGCATGTGAATACACTACGGAGGCAAATTTGTCAGTGGAGGCGGCAATCACGAGCATCTGGATGGGGCGGTTGTGCCAAAGTACATCAAGATATGCACGGATTGTGACGGCATTGTCATGTCCGGGGCCTTGAGGGAGAACGAAGTTCTCATCCTTGTCTTTGCTCCATATTCCGAGTATTGCAAGCAGCGTGCAGAGCATTGACAGCACGACGGTCACTATTATGAACTCGGCAAAGAGCTTCGGATTGTTGAAAGAGCCGTAATGCGGAATGAGACGCTCCGACACATACAGTGCCACACCGCCGTAGGCGGCACTTATGAATGTTGAGTCAAAAAAAGTACATATCGGGCGCTGCTTTGGGTCATTGGTAATTATAGACTGGGCTGACTTGGTGACAGCAGTCTGGAAGGTGAAGGCAATGATGAAAAGTCCGTACACAAGTATGAAGTATGGTATTCTAAGGAACATCGGGATGTGATGTGTGGTAAAATATAACAGGCTGCAGCTTATTGCAAGCAGAATATTCCCGAGTGACATGAAGGGACGGAATTTCCCAAAACGCCCGTGGGTCTTGTCTATGATATAGCCGACTATAGGGTCTGTTACTCCGTTAAATACCCGCATGACGGTTAAAAGAAGTGAAATCATGACTACGGATATTCCGGCAATTCCGTTGGCATAGTATGAGACATAAGCCATCATGGCAAGATATAGGTTGGTGGCACATGTGTTGAGTGAGAAAAATCCTATCTGCCACAGGTGTGCTCTCTTGTACTGAGGTATATTTTTATTTTCGGTATTTTCAAATAATACGTTAGTGTCTGTGTTCATATATTAATCTCCGTCCTATGTTCTTATTATAATATATCTCATGATAAAAACAATACTGTGATTTGTAATTGCATAATGATAATGAATTTGCTAAACTATAAGCATGAATCAAAAAAGGAATGAATAAAAGATGAATCTGCTTACAATAAAGGACATGTGCAAGGCGTACACGGACAAAGTGCTCTTTGACCATGTCGATTTTTCCATAAATGAGAATGAAAAGATAGGTGTCATCGGAATTAACGGCACAGGTAAGTCAACGCTCTTAAAGATTGCGGCGGGATTGGATACTCCCGATGAGGGAAGTGTTGTGAAGGGAAGCAATGTGCATGTAAGGTATCTTCCGCAGAATCCTGAGTTCGCTGAAGGAAGTACGATATATGAGTATGTCATCAAGGCGAACACTACACACGGGAATGAATGGATGATAGAGGGAGAGGCAAAGACGATACTTGGAAAGCTTGGTTTTACCGAGTATGATACAGTGGTTGACAAGCTGTCGGGCGGTGAGAGGAAGAGAGTTGCGCTTGCAGGAGCACTTCTTTCCAGGGCGGATATTCTGATACTTGACGAGCCTACCAACCATCTTGACAGATGGATGACGCAGTGGCTTGAGAATTATCTTATGGCTTATAAGGGAGCACTGCTCATGGTGACGCATGACAGATATTTCCTCGACAGGGTAAGCAACCGTATTCTTGAGATTGACAGGGGGAAGGTGTACGGGTATCAGACGAACTATGAAGGCTTCTTAGAGCTGAAGTCCCAGAGAGAGGCTATGGCTGACTCGACCGAGCAGAAGAGACAGAATATAATGAGACGTGAGCTTGAGTGGATTAAGAGGGGGGCTAAGGCACGTTCTACAAAGCAGAGGGCTCGAATAGACCGGTTCAATGACATGAAGGAGGCATCGGCTCAGGCAGCAGCGTCGAGAAAGACCGAGTCGGCACAGCTTTCAAGTGTGTATACCCGGATGGGAAAAAAGACAATAGAGCTTAAAAATATAAGTAAATCTTATGGCAGCAGAACACTTATAAGAGATTTTTCATACATCTTTCTCCGTGAGGAGTCGGTTGCATTTGTGGGAAGGAACGGATGCGGTAAGTCGACGCTTATGAAGATAATCACCGGGGCTGAGAAGCCTGACAGCGGTGAAGTTGAGATTGGCGATACGATACGCATCGGTTATTTTGCACAGGAGAACGGAGAGCTTAATCCTAATATGAGAGTTATAGACTGTATAAAGGATGTGGCGGAGTATGTTCAGACACCGGAGGGAAGTGTGTCTGCATCGATGATGTTGGAGAGATTTCTTTTTGATTCGACATTACAGTATTCGCTGATAGAAAAGCTCTCGGGAGGCGAGAAGAGAAGGCTGTACCTTATCAAGGTTCTCATGTCGGCTCCTAATGTGCTGATACTCGACGAGCCGACTAACGACCTTGACATACAGACCTTGTCTATACTAGAGGATTACCTTGAAAATTTTGCCGGAATTACAATAATTGTCAGTCATGACAGATATTTTCTTGACAGAACCGCTGACAGGATATTTGTATTTGATGAATGCGGCAATATAACGGAGGAGGTTCATCAGGATGCCGATGAGATTCTCACAAATATGGCATCCGCACAGAATGCTTCCGGACCGCAGGGAAGAACGGATAAGACTTCTAAGGCTGTCTGGAACAAGGGTGAGAGGGCGCTTAAGTTTTCATACACCGAGCAGAAGGAGTATGATACCATAGAGGATGACATAGCTGCCCTTGAGGCGAAGTTAGAGAAGCTTGATTCGGATATGGCGGCATTTGCCACTGACTTTGTAAAGCTGGGAGAGCTTGGCAGGGAGAAGGAAGAGACGCAGAAGAAGCTAGATGAAAAATATGTGAGGTGGGAGTACCTCACCGAGCTTGCCGAGAAGATTGAGGCGGCAAAGAATAAGGCGTAAGCGGTAAAAATAATCGGAAAGTTGTGTGACATATATGAAAATACCTGAAAAGGCATCAATTACATTAAAAGATGCTCCTGATATAAGATTGGGAGTAAAAAGAACAGAATATGGATGGCAGTTTGGTATTTTCAGTGATGATGCGGAGCTTTTACTCACGCTGTTTGACAAAAATACGCCTGACGCGGGCGTGAACATTGAGGTTACGTCGGATTTTCGCAGGGGAAGAATATATTCATTTATTCTTGAAGCTATGGGAATGGATGCGGATGAACTCGACGGTTTGTGCTATGCCGTGGGTGAGGGCAGGAGAGCAGATATATATGCGCCGGAGTACTGCTATGCGAATGGTGTTGACGCGCATGGCGGCGATGATTTTGGCAGGAGCAGGGATGAGCTGTGCAGTGTGATGCGCAGCTTTGAAGTGTGTAATGCGGAAAAATGCGGAGATAACGGCTATGTGAATAAGAATTTGACGGACAACCTTATCATATATAAGCTTCATGTCAGAGGCTTTACAAAGCTTGAGAATGGCGGAAGCTTCAGGGCACTTGCGGGAAAGGCAGCATATATACATGAGCTTGGGATGAATGCAGTTCTTCTGATGCCGTGCTATGAGTTTCATGAGGTAGCGGCGGTGAGAAGCGGCAGGAACAATCATTATGGGGCAGAATATGTGAATAAGATTAATTATTGGGGTTACACGGACGGCTACTATTTTGCACCGAAGAGAGCATACTGTGAAGCGGACAACTGTATGCAGGAATTCTCTGATATGGTACACACGTTTCATGAGAGCGGTATTGCAGTGCTCATGGAAATATGGTTTCCGCAGGATATGGCACCGATGGCGGCAGTAGAGGTGTTGAGGCACTGGCATACAGTGTACGGTGTTGACGGCTTCAGAGTTATCGGGAGCGGAGGGCTTATGTTTGCCGCAAGGACAGATATGGGGCTTACAGGCTGCATGCTTATCGGTGACGATTTCGGAGGCGAGAGCTTTCATATCGGCGGAATAAATGAGCTGTACGACGATAAAAAGAGATTGATAAGATATGACGAAGGCTTCATGGAGGCGGCGAGACATTTCCTGAGAGGCGATGAGGACAGCATCGGAAATTTCGTTCATAAGCTGACGAGGCATGAGGGAGGTCATCCGACCATCAATTTTATGGCTGACCAGAATTGTCTCAGCCTTATGGATATGGTAAGCTATGACCATCGCCATAATGAGTACAACGGCGAGAATAATTCTGACGGAAGACGTTACAATATCAGCTTTAACTGTGGTGTTGAAGGAAAGACAAAGCGGGAGGTCATTCTAAGACAAAGATACAGGATGATTAAAAATGCACTGGCAATGACCATTTTATCTTCATCGGTGCCGATGATTGTCGCCGGTGATGAGTTCGGAATGAGCCATGGCGGTAACAATAATCCATACTGCCATGACAATGAGATTAATTATATCGATTGGAATCTTTTGGAAAAAAATGCAGAGTTGTATGAGTTTACAAGGGAACTCATAAAATTCAGAAATGAACATAAATGTATACGTCCGGAGCATGATTTTTCGATGAATGACCACAAGATTAAGGGCATGCCTGATTTATCCTGCCACAGTGAGAGGGCTTGGTTCCCGCTTATGGCGGAGTATTCGCACAATATAGGTCTGCTGTACTGCGGAGCCTATGCGGGGGAACAGAAAAATGTGTACATTCTCTACAACATGCACAATGAGCCACATGAATTTGCAGTGATAGACATGGCGGGCAAAAACTGGACATGCGTGCTGAGCTCGGATGCAACGGGTGTGATACGGGATGGGACAAGAAAGCGCATAAGGCTCTCGGCAGGCACGGTGGCTGTGTTCGTCTCGGGGGATACCTCAGAGGCTTCTTCCGTATAGGTAAAGCCTGCCGCTTTTTCCGATGTGCTCGAGCACGCCAAGATGAGTCAGGACATTCACTGCAGGCTGTGCCTGTGCGGCAGTTATGTGGCTTGCCTTTGCGAAGTCTCTCACGGTGAAGGTGTCGGAAAGCTCATCGGGAATGAGTTTTTTATAATCAGATACGGAGAAAATGGTTTCACTCGCATAGAGCGCCGTAGGAATGCGGTCACTGCGGGTGGAGCCTTTTTTTCTGTCTCTGTCGTAGCCGTTGAGAAAGCGGTATTCCTCTAAGTCAATCAGCATCAGAAGCAGATGGAAATTAGGGTGTGACAGGTAGGGTTTAATCTTATACAGCTCATAGAATACCGACTGGAACACGCCGGTCTTTGGCGATTTGCGGGCAGGACTTATCTCGCCCGTCTCTGCATCAATCCATCTGAGATACTTGATGTGGGGGATAGGATATACTACCGTCACGGAATATTCAGGCAGAAAAGCATCAAGTTTGTTTCTTAACTTGTTAAACTGTCTTGTCTGAATCTCATAAATTCCGTCAGACGTCCTTATGTCTGCGACATAGCGGCCTGTCTTTACTTCATGGCAGCTCGTGTCAGGTTCAAGGTAGTGCTTTAACACCGAGTGAACGGTCTTTTCGCTGAGGGTACCGATGCCGTTTTCTATATGTTCGGTGTGGATTATTTCGTCGCACGCAGCAAGAAAGCGTGCTGCGTCAGGTGAAGTGTAGGTGTTTTCCGGTGTGCTTTGAATTGATTTTTTTTGTCCCATGATAAACCTCGTTTCTGATTTCAATATCATAGTATACGATATTATTCTGGTGGTGGCAATATAAAAAGATGCTGTCAAACAGGCAGATACAGGGAATGTATCCTTTGATATTTTAAGCTTTGAGGATAAATTGAATAACTGACAAGCAGTAAAAATTACACATTTTTTACATAACTTACACCCTAACGTGATAGTTTAGAATAAATCCCCTATCTATACTTGATGATAGATAGAGGATTTATTTTTTTACCATATTAGGAGGGATGAATATGCCGTCAACTTATGCACATTACAGAATGGGGAAAGAGGTTTCGGAGGCATTGGAGGGTGAAGCGTGGCATTCAATAAGCATGTACCGTCAGTTATATCTTATAGGTCTGCATGGACCGGACATTTTATTTTACTATAAGCCGTTAAAGTCAAATCCGGTCAACAGAATCGGATTTGGAATGCATGAAAGACCGGGGATGGAATTTTTCAGATATGCGGTGAAGGTTATAGAGAAAAAGAAAAATAAGGAACCGTATCTTGCATACATGTATGGCGTTATGTGCCATTTTGCGCTTGATGTGAGCTGTCATGGGTATATTGATAAGAAGATTGCGGAGAGCGGTGTCACACACGCCGAGATAGAGGTCGAGTTTGACAGGATGCTCATGGAAAAGGATGGACTTGATCCTTTAAGGCATTCCCTGACGGATCACATTGTGCCAAGTATGAGGAATGCCGGGGTTATAAGCTGTTTTTACGATGGAACAACTCCGGAGCAGGTACAGGTGGCACTTAAGGGAATGATATATAACAATAAGCTTCTGCTTGCACCGTCAAGGATAAAAAGGCTTTTTGTAAAAGGAATACTTAAGGTATCCGGAAATTATAAGGAGATGCATGGTCTTATGGTCAACTATAAGCCGAATCCGCTTTGTGCCGACAGCAATGAAAAGCTTATGTATTTATACAATGCTGCCGAAAAACTCGCAGTTAAGTTGATAAATGAGTATCTTGAGCTTGACGGATGGAACCCGGTATACATGTATACTTTCGGTTCAAAGCTTGTCGATGAAAACGTGAATGATGAAACGGGCGGAAATAAAACGACGGACAATTCAGCAGGCATGAAAATCATGCCACAATATCATGATGTAAAGGATGGTATGCCGGCATGAAAATGACCAGGGAAGAGAAAAACTGGACTTTGTATGATGTGGGGAACTCAGCATTTGTCCTGCTTGTATCCACGATACTTCCGATATACTTTAATTATCTTGCACAGGGAGCAGGACTTACGGATGCACAGTATCTTGCGTATTGGGGCTATGCAGCCTCGATTGCTACCATAATATATCTGTTCATTGCGGTATTTGCCATATTCCTTCACACGCAGCTTCAGTTCTGGATACTCGCGGTGCTTGTGGGAATGTTTCAGGGTGGTGTTCAGGCATTGTCGCGTTCATATTTTGCCAAGATTATCCCGGCGGAGCAGGCGGGAGAGTACTTCGGGCTTATGGATATATGCGGCAAAGGAGCGGCGTTTCTCGGAACAACGGTTGTGTGTGTTGTGACACAGCTCACGGGAAGCATGAGCAGAGGTGTTGCGATGATTTCATTGTTCTTCATGGTCGGAATAGTATTTTTTAACATGGCAATGAAAGCCGGAAATGAAGATGCCGGACAGAAACAGGCGGAAATGTCAGAGAATGAAAATTATAAATATCCTATTGACATAGTGTGAATAAAACAATAGAATAATAAGCTGAAAGTCAGGGTGTCAAAACATATTTGACACCCTGTTATTGTGTACATGTGTTACTGGATTGACATGAGAAAGAGATGGTGAATTGTAATTTGAACAAAGATTATAAAGCTGAAGCTGATATAAATGAACTTTCGGCATATATGGAAAACGGATATGAGCTTGTCGATGTGAGGGATGAATTGTCATATGCCTATGGAAACATTAAGGGCAGCGTGAATCTTTCTAAGGATGCTCTGTGTGAACATGCTGACGATTATGCAGGAAGAAAACTTCTTTTGTATTGTAAGAGAGGTGAGGCAAGCTTAGAGGCTGCAGAGGTATTAAGAGAGCATGGTGCGGATGCTGTGAGCCTTAGAGGAGGTTATCTTGCATGGCTTATGGCTGATATGCAGCAAAGGAGCGAGGAGAAGAGCGACGATGAGTTTGCCGCTGAGGTTGAGGAGAGCATAAGAAAGCGCTTTAAGAAATCCATCTGGTCAAAGTTTACCAAGGCGATTAATGAGTATGAGCTTGTAAAAGAGGGGGACTGCGTGGCGGTATGTATTTCGGGAGGCAAGGACTCGATGCTCATGGCTAAGCTGTTTCAGGAGCTTAAGCGTCACAATAAGTTTCCTTTTGAGGTAAAATTCCTTATTATGGATCCGGGATACAGCCCTGAGAACAGAAAACTTATAGAGAGCAATGCGAAGAGGCTTAATGTTCCGGTTACAATCTTTGAATCTGATATCTTTGAATCAGTGTTTAACGTGGAGAAATCACCGTGTTATCTCTGTGCGCGTATGCGCCGCGGACATCTCTACAGTAAGGCAAAGGAGCTTGGCTGCAACAAGATAGCCCTCGGACATCATTATGATGATGTTATCGAGACAATCCTCATGGGTATGCTCTACGGAGCGCAGATGCAGACGATGATGCCGAAGCTTCACAGCACGAATTTTGAGGGCATGGAGCTCATAAGACCGCTCTATCTTATTCGTGAGGATGATATAAAGGCATGGCGCGATGCGAACGAGCTTAAGTTCATCCAGTGCGCCTGCAAGTTCACAGACACCTGTTCATCCTGTGCCGAGGATGGTCAGAGCAAGTCTAAGCGGCTTGAGGTAAAGAAGCTTATCGTTGAGCTTAAAAAGACCAATCCGTTCGTGGAAGGTAATATCTTTAAAAGTGTTGAAAATGTGAATCTGAGTACCATTGTCGCATATAAGCAGAATGGCGTGAGACATCATTTTCTTGACACCTACGATGATGTTACAGGCAATGTAGGCGGCTCAGAGGAATAAAGATTCTGTTGATATAAAATAGCGGAAGCATTCAAATAAGAACAGGTTCACATATACCGTTCAGCGAACATTAAGTGTTCGATTTAGTAGGTATGTGTGAACCTGCTTTTGAATCATGAAAATTAATCGTATTAGTTCTTTGCGAACTCCTCGAGGACAAGTCCTTTGTTTCGCTCGCAGACCATGTTGATGCTCCACTCATTTACAAAGAGGAGGAGAGGTCTGTCCTTTAAATCCTTAATTTTCTTCATATCCGAAGTTCCGGCGATACGTGTAAGGTCAACCGTACTCTCAGGTGAAATCCAGCGGATATACTCGTACGGAAGAGGTTCAAGGCGGATTTCAACGCCGTATTCACTCTCAAGACGGAACTTCAACACATCGAACTGAAGAACACCTACAACGCCGACGATAATCTCCTCCATTCCGGTGTTGAACTCCTGGAATATCTGAATGGCACCCTCCTGTGCAATCTGGTTGACTCCCTTTATGAACTGCTTACGCTTCATGGTATCTAACTGACGGACTCTTGCAAAGTGCTCAGGAGCGAAAGTAGGAATACCCTCATACTGAAACTTCTTGTTGGAGAGGCAGAGCGTGTCACCTATCGAGAAGATACCGGGATCAAATACTCCGATTATATCTCCTGCATAAGCTTCGTCTATGATTTTACGCTCGGAGGCCATAAGCTGCTGTGGCTGTGAGAGCTTAACCTTCTTGCCGCCCTGAACGTGATTAACCTCCATGCCTGCCTCGAATTTGCCTGAACAGATACGCATGAACGCAATACGGTCGCGGTGAGCCTTGTTCATGTTGGCCTGAATCTTAAATACGAAGGCGGAGAAATCCTCATCAAACGGATTAATCAGACCTTGATTTGACATCCTTGGAAGTGGGGAGTAGGTCATCTTCAAAAAGTGCTTCAGGAAGGTCTCGACACCGAAGTTGGTGAGCGCCGAGCCGAAGAACACAGGAGAAAGCTTACCTGCGCTTACCTTATCCTGGTCAAACTCTGCGCTTGCGCCGTCGAGAAGCTCGATATCCTCGAGAAGTTTGTCGTAGAAGGCGGAGCCGAGCTCATCCTTGAGGGCAGGGTCATCAATTCCGATGGTAGTTGTGTCAACCTCCTTCTGACCGTTCATCTCAGCCTTAAATGTGGACACGCAACGTTCATTTCTCTCATACACGCCCTTGAACTCCTTGCCGGAGCCGATTGGCCAGTTCATAGGGCAGGTTGCGATGCCGAGGACACTCTCAATCTCGTCACAGAGCTCGAAAGGGTCATTAGCCTCTCGGTCCATCTTGTTTATAAATGTGAAAATAGGTATATGGCGCATTACGCATACCTTGAAAAGCTTGATTGTCTGCTTCTCAACACCCTTTGAAGCGTCGATGACCATGACCGCCGAGTCGGCTGCCATGAGTGTACGGTAGGTATCCTCGGAGAAGTCCTGATGTCCCGGGGTATCGAGAATGTTGATGCAGTAGCCGTCATAGTTGAACTGTAATACGGATGAGGTTACGGAGATACCACGCTGCTTCTCAATCTCCATCCAGTCGGATACGGCGTGCTTGGCTGTCTTTTTTCCCTTAACGGAACCTGCAAGGTTGATTGCACCTCCGTAGAGAAGAAACTTCTCGGTGAGGGTTGTCTTACCTGCGTCCGGGTGGGAGATGATGGCGAAGGTTCGCCTCTTGTTAATTTCGCTCTTTAAATCTGCCATTAAGATTTGTCTCCTTTTATAAAAATATGTCTTTTAATTCTTCTATATTTGATTACTGCTGATTTACAAAATCTCTTCTCATCGGATTGAAAACATCCACAAGCTTTCCGGCTTCGAGGCATGTCACGCCATGGCGCACGTTTGACGGCATGTACACGCTGTCGCCCTTGTTCACGATTTTTGTCTCGTCACCGATTGTAAATTCAAAGCTGCCCTCGGCGATGTAGGTTATCTGTAAATGCTCATGCTGGTGGAAATTGCCCTTTGCACCTTTTTCAAATGTTATCTCGCACATCATAAGATCGTCCGAGTAGGTGAGCACTTTTCTTGAGACACCCGGCTCACAAGGTGTCGGTGTTACTTCATTATTATATACAAACATATTGGTCCTTTCCGAAACGGCACGCTGAGTGCCATTTTTAAATCGCTGAATGGTCATACTTTTCTATATTATCATAGAATATGGTGTTTGAAAATATACAAAATGCAAAAAAGAGAGGCTTTTTTGGCGGATATATCTTGTTATGAGGTAACAGATTGCGTCGGAAAACAGTATAGACACGATTGGAATGAAAATTCTGACAATTAGCTGAATTTTATCAGACATTAAAGCAAAATCAACATGGAAACATACAATAAATTTGTTTAAAATTGTTGTTTTCCTTTGCATTTTTTTGAATTATGTTATATAATTAACATAACCTAACAGTCAGGCTGGGAAAGGATGCGCCGGACGGATTATTTTATTTGTTTGAGGAGAAGATACCATGCTTAAGAGTAAGTTCAACACGGAACCGATTCAAAAGACAGCGAGAATAGCTGCCATGGTAGAGGATTTGCTGGGGGCATTTCCTGAGATTGAGGCGGACAGAGCAGTGCTTATCACGGAGAGTTATAAGCAGACTGAGGGTGAGCCGATTATAACAAGACGTGCGAAGGCATTTGCACATATACTGGAAAATATTCCGATTGTGCTGAGAGATAAGGAGTTGATTGCAGGAAGTACTACCAAGAAGCTCAGAAGCTGTCAGGTATTTCCTGAGTTTTCGTATGAATGGCTTGAGGCGGAGTTCGACACTATAGCGACCCGCAAGGCTGACCCGTTCTATATTTCGGAGGATACGAAGAGGGCACTTCATGAGGCGTATACATATTGGAATGGCAAGACGACGAGTGAGCTTGCAGCCTCCTACATGGCACCTGAGACGAGGACGGCGATTGAACACAACATATTTACGCCGGGCAACTATTTTTACAATGGTGTCGGACATGTGACCGTTCAGTACGAGAAGGTGCTGGCGATAGGCTACAGGGGAATCATTGAGGAGGCGAACGAAGCCAAGGCGAAGCTCCGCTTCGGAGACGGAGATTATGCAAGGAGGACACATTTTCTTGATGCGGTGATACTAAGCTGCGAGGCTGTCATCAACTATGCACACAGATATGCGGCACTTTGCAGAAGTGAGGCGGCTTCATGTGCGGACGTCACAAGAAGGGCGGAGCTTGAGAGAATGGCACAAAATTGTGACAGAGTGCCTGAGCACGGTGCGAGGGATTTTTATGAGGCTTGTCAGTCGTTCTGGTTCGTGCAGATGCTTCTACAGGTTGAGTCGAGCGGACATTCAATTTCTCCGGGACGCTTTGACCAGTATATGTATCCTTATTATAAAGCGGACATTGAGAGCGGAAGAATCACAAGGGAGTTCGCACAGGAGCTTATCGATAATATATGGATTAAGTTGAATGACCTCAACAAGGCGAGGGATGCGGCAAGCTCAGAGGGATTTGCCGGGTATGGACTTTTCCAGAACCTAATAGCCGGAGGACAGGATGCAGAGGGCAACGATGTCACGAATGATTTGTCATTCATGTGTATTGAGGCGTCGATGCATGTGGCACTCCCGCAGCCGTCGCTGTCGGTCAGAGTGTGGAACAAATCACCGCATGAGTTCCTGTTAAAAGCTGCAGAGCTTACGAGAACCGGAATCGGACTTCCGGCTTACTATAATGATGAGGTTATCATTCCTGCACTCATGAACAGGGGACTCACACTTGAGGATGCCAGACAGTATAACATCATCGGATGTGTTGAGCCTCAGAAAGCAGGTAAGACGGAAGGCTGGCACGATGCGGCATTCTTTAATATGTGCCGCGTCATAGAGCTTGTATTTAACAGGGGCTTTGATAAAGGGGTTAAGGTCGGCTGTGACACGGGGGACGTGACAAAGTTTACAAGATACGAAGAGTTTTTTGATGCATACAAAAAGCAGATGGAGTACTGCATCGGACTTCTGGTTGATGCGGATAATTCCATTGATTATGCTCACCGTGAGAGATGCCCGCTGCCTTATGAGTCATGTATGGTGGATGACTGTATCGGACGCGGAATGTCGCTTCAGGAGGGCGGAGCCATATATAATTTCACGGGTCCGCAGGGCTTTGGCATTGCGAATGTAGCTGATTCGCTTTATGCAATCAAGAAGCTCGTGTTTGACGATAAGAAAGTCACTATGGCTGAGTACAAGGATGCCCTGGAGCACAACTTCGGACATGGCGGTGGTGCACAGGCTGATGAGAATAATATAGAAGAAATGGCAAATGCCGTACTCGCTTCGTGCAAGGCGGCAGGGCAGGAGATTACGCCAAAGCTTATAGCAAATGTGGTAGCAGAGTGCGTGAAGGCCGGAAAGACATCAGGCACGCAGACACAGGGCGGTGTGAACGGAAATGAGAAGTACGAAAGACTTCTGAAAATGATAGACGAGCTTCCTAAGTACGGAAACGACATCGAGGAGGTCGACAGCTTCGCAAGGGAGGCGGCATACACTTACTCTAAGCCGCTTGAAAAATATAAGAATCCGAGAGGTGGTTCATATCAGGCGGGCTTGTACCCGGTATCAGCAAATGTTCCTCTCGGACAGCAGACCGGTGCAACACCTGACGGAAGATTTGCCAACACACCTGTCGCAGACGGCGTCGGACCTATGTCGGGAAGGGATGTAAAGGGACCTACGGCGACGGCGAACTCTGTGGCAAGGCTTGACCATGGAATCTGTTCAAATGGTACGTTGTTTAATCAGAAGTTCCATCCGTCAGCACTTGCGGGCAGACAGGGGCTTGAAAATTTTGTGGCTCTCATAAGAGGCTTCTTTGACCAGAAGGGAATGCATGTTCAGTTTAATGTTGTGAGCCGTGAGACACTTCTCGATGCACAGGCACATCCTGAGAAATATAAGACACTTGTTGTGCGTGTTGCAGGTTACAGTGCATTGTTCACTACATTGTCACGTTCACTTCAGGATGACATTATCAACAGAACCGAGCAGGGCTTCTAAGAATATAATTTGGAGGAATGCCGTGAAAGACATATACACGCAGAAGGGCAGAATATTTGATATACAGAAATTCTCGGTGCATGACGGCTCAGGCATAAGAACCATAGTATTTTTAAAAGGCTGTGTTTTGAGATGCCGCTGGTGCTGTAATCCCGAATCACAAAGATATGATATTGAGACTATGATGGTTGACGGCAGACCTAAGACAATAGGCTGTGACGTGACGGTGAATGACGTGCTTGATGAGGTCATGAAGGACAGGGTGTATTACAGAAGGTCGGGGGGCGGAATAACATTGTCAGGAGGTGAGAGCCTGTGCCAGCCGGATTTTTGCGAGGCACTTCTTCATGCGTCAAAGGAATGCGGGCTTGACACGGCGATGGAGTCCATGGGATGCGCCGAGTACAACATTATCGAGAGGATTCTGCCATATCTGGATACATATCTTATGGATATTAAGCACACCGACCCGCAAAAACATAAAGAATTTACGGGGAGAAGCAATGAGCTTATGCTTGAAAATGCCAAAAGGATTGCTGCGTCAGGACAGACGAGACTCATAATCAGAGTACCCGTGATTCCGACCTTTAATGATACGCCGGAGGAGATTGCTGATATTGCGCGGTTTGCGTCAACACTTCCTGGAGTTGACAGGATTCATCTGCTTCCGTATCACAGGCTTGGTCAGGATAAGTACGCGGGACTTGGAAGAGAGTACACTATGGCACATATAACACCGATGAGCAGGGAACACGTAGCTGAGCTTGAGGCGGCGGCACAGGGCTTCGGTCTTGAGGTACAGATTGGCGGATAGTGCGGAGGAGACAAATGGAATATTACAACGAAAATAAGCAGCGTATAATTCAGGAACTGGTTCCAGGAAAACAGATTACACTGGCACATGTCATTGCCAATCCCGACAAGATTCTTTATAAGAAGCTCGGACTTGACCCGGCAGTGGACTATGCACATTCCGCGATTGGAATTATCACTATGAGTCCTGCCGAGACGGCAATCATAGCCGGGGATATCGCCACGAAGGCTTCGGGCGTGGAACTTGGATTCGTAGACCGGTTCAGCGGAACACTGATAGTTACGGGAACGGTATCGGAGGTCGAGGCGGCGATGAAGGCAATCACGGACTACTGCCTTGAGAAGCTTCATTTTACCGTCTGTGAGATTACAAGAACATGAAAAAGATTATTTTTATGGGAAAGACCGGATGCGGCAAGACGACACTTACACAGGCGATGCGAGGGGAAAAAATCAGGTATCATAAGACACAGTATATTAATCATTTTGACTGCATTATAGATACTCCGGGTGAGTATGCGGAGAATAAGATACTTGGAAGGGCACTCGCACTCTACAGCTATGAGGCGGATGTCGTCGGGCTGCTATTGTCGGCAAGGGAAGAGTATTCACTGTTTCCGCCATGTATAACATGTATGTGCAATCGGGAGGTAATAGGCATTGTGACACAGATTGACAGACCGGATGCGAGACCTGAAAGGGCAAAAAGCTGGCTTGAGCTTGCGGGCTGCAAAAGGATTTTTATGGTCAGCTCCGTGACGGGCGAGGGCATTGGCGAGGTGCTTGATTATCTCTCTCAATGAAAATTTGCCGATAACAATCACATTATGACAAAAAACAACCAAATACCACATTTTTATTGCTGTAATGGATTGACGTTTTTTTAACAAAATGGTATAATTTAATTATAAATCAACGCAAAAACATATAAAACAACATATAATTATCAAGGAGGGTTTCGTAATGGTTTCAGAGTACGAAATTAAGAAGCAGATCTGCGAGATTGGTAAGAGAATCTACGACAGAGGCATGGTTGCCGCAAATGACGGCAACATTTCAGTGAAGCTCAATGACAACGAGTTTTTGTGTACGCCTACAGGTGTGAGCAAGGGCTTCATGACACCGGATTACATCTGCAAGGTTGACAGAAACGGCAATGTGATTGAGGCTAACGGCAGATTTAAGCCGTCATCCGAGATTAAGATGCACATGAGGGTATACCAGAAGAGACCTGATGTCGGCTCTGTTGTACATGCTCATCCGTCTTATGCCACAGCCTTTGCAATCGCAGGCATTCCGCTCACGGCACCGATTATGCCGGAGGCTGTAATTGCACTTGGATGTGTACCTATTGCAAAGTACGGTACACCTTCAACGAATGAGATTCCTGATGCGGTTGAAGAGTATCTTCCATATTATGATGCGGTACTTCTTGAGAACCACGGTGCACTTTCATACAGTGTTGATTTGCTCTCAGCTTACCACAAGATGGAGTCCCTTGAGTTCTATGCAGAACTTTTATACAAGGCAAGACAGCTTGGCGGACCTAAGGAACTCAGCAAGGAGCAGGTTGAGCGTCTCTACGAAATCAGAAGACAGTTCGGACTTCCAGGCAAGCATCCTGCCAATCTTTGTCCTAACGCTAAGGAGGGTAAGCCTAACTGTCATAGCTGCGGAGGCTCATGTTCAACTACAGCGGATGCTTCACCGGAGCTTGTTGCAGAGATTACACGCAAGGTGTTAGAGCAGCTTAACAGATAATCAGATACATAAAGAGGTGAGCTTGTGAATACTTCACAGATTACTGAGATTGTTAAGAATGTCATAATGCAGCAGAAGCAGGACATGTCGCTTGAACTTGCAAAGGCGGTTTCAAGCCGTGTCGAGGAACGTGCAAGGCAGATGGGAGTTAAGGCTGTGATTGTTGTAATGAACAGCGGAGCTAACCCGGTTTTGGTGCATTGCATGGATGATTCATTCATTGCGAGCTATGATGTTGCATTTAACAAGGCATATACGGTTGTCGGTCTTAAGATGCCGACAATTAAATTAAAAGAACTCGCACAGCCGGGAGGTTCACTCTACGGCATACAGAATACCAATGGTGGAAGAATAGTGATATTCGGAGGCGGTGAGCCGCTTGTGGTTGGTGAACGCATTGTGGGAGGACTTGGAGTCAGCGGCGGAACAGAGGATGAAGATACCGCACTGGCAGCATACGGACGGCAGGTATTTGAGGAGCTTGTCGGAGGTACAGTTTAAGAAACGGAGGTTTTTGACGTGGATTCAGCTAATATTGAAGCTATTGTAAAACAGGTTTTAAATGAAATGACAGGGGGTCAGACAACACAGTCTGCACCTAAGAGCAGCACGCCGGGTGCAATACCTAAGACGGCACATGTCGCAATGCTCACATCACTTGAGCATTTTGACGTAAAGGAATTTCCTATTCCGCCACTCGGCGACGGGGACATCCTTGTAAAGGTTGAAGGCTGCGGTGTCTGCGGAACGGATGCACATGAGTTTAAGAGAGATCCGTTCAGCCTTATCCCTGTAGCTCTCGGACATGAGGGAACAGGTGAGATCGTTGCGATGGGCAAGAATGTCAAGAAGGACAGCGCAGGCAAGGATTTACATATCGGAGACAAGGTTGTAACTTGTATGATTTTCAAGGATAACCCTGACATAACAATGTTCGATCTCAACAAGCAGAATGTCGGCGGAGCCGATGTATACGGACTTCTTCCTGATGATGATGTTCATCTTAACGGATGGTTCTCGGATTACATCTTCATCCGCGAGGGTTCAACCGTGTTCAACGTAAGTGACCTTGACCTTGATTCAAGAATCCTCATAGAGCCATGTGCGGTTTTGGTGCATGCGGTTGAGAGAGCCAAGACAACCAACATCCTTCGTTTTAATTCGAGAGTTGTTGTTCAGGGCTGCGGACCGATCGGACTTATCTGTATTGCGGTACTCAGAACAATGGGAATCGAGAACATCGTGGCTGTTGACGGTGAGGCAAAGAGACTTGAGTTTGCAAAGATGATGGGCGCATCAAAGACGGTCAACTTTAAGGATCATAAGGGAATTGAGGCACTTGCAGGCGCAGTTGAGGCATGCTTTGACGGACATCTTGCAGACTTCGCATTCCAGTGTACAGGTTCACCTGTAGCACACAGCAACATTTATAAGTTCATCCGCAACGGCGGCGGATTATGTGAGCTTGGTTTCTTCATTAATGGCGGAGATGCCACAATCAACCCTCACTTTGACATCTGCTCCAAGGAGATAACGACAGTCGGCTCATGGGTTTACACGCTCAGGGATTACGCTACAACCTTTGACTTCTTAAAGAGAGCTAAGGGTATCGGACTTCCGATTGAGAAGCTTATAACTCATAAGTTCCCGCTTGAGGAGATTAATGAGGCACTTAAGACCAACCTTAAGATGGAAGGACTTAAGATTGCGATAGTCAACAGATAGTGGAGGATAGAATATGGCACAGGCAGTCGGACTCTTAGAGGTATACGGACTTGTGGCTGCATTCGTTGCAGGCGATGCAGGATGCAAGGCGGCCGATGTTACCATGGAGACATTTGATAAAAATAAGCCTGCTAACGCGGATAAGCTGCCGGTACCGCTTCTGGTTACAGTGAAGTTCCGTGGCAGTATATCGGCGGTCAAGGCGGCTATGGAGGCTGCAAAGCTTGCGGCTGAGACAGTCACAGGTGTTGCGTCGGAGTATATAATTCCGGCACCCGAAGCAGATGTGGAGAAGCTTCTTAAGCTGTCCGCACTTGATAAGAGCTGAAAATAAAATCATATAAAACATATCATGAATTATTTTAAGGAGGATATTAAAATGGCACAGGAAGCATTAGGAATGATTGAGACAAGAGGACTTGTAGCAGCAGTAGAGGCAGCAGATGCAATGGTTAAGGCTGCAGAGGTAACACTTGTAGGAACAGAGAAGATTGGTTCAGGACTTGTAAGCGTTATGGTAAGAGGAGATGTAGGTGCAGTCAATGCAGCAGTTGATGCCGGCAAGGCAAGTGCGGCAAGACTTGGCGAGGTTGTAGCCACACATGTAATTCCAAGACCGCATAATGATGTAGAGAAGATTCTTCCAAAGCTCAAATAAGGAGAATAATCGATGAAGTCAATTGGCTTAATTGAGGTACCAAGCGTCACGGCAGCGATTGATTGTCTTGATATTATGTGTAAGACGGCGGATGTGGAGTTCGTGACTTGGGAGCGAAAGTTAGGAGGACGTCTTGTGACAGTGGTTGTCACGGGAAATGTATCGGCATGCAAAGAGGCTGTTGAGGCAGCGTATGCAAAGGCAATCAAGCGTCCGGTTGCCAAGGCGGTAATAGCCAATCCGTGCGACGAGGTCGTGAGAATATTGAATCTCAGCGCAGGCAGAATGGCAAAACAGAATCAGTAGCTAACATTTAATAATTTGAATTCAGGAGGATAATAAAATGGCACAGGAAGCATTAGGAATGATCGAGACAAGAGGACTTGTAGCAGCAGTAGAGGCAGCAGATGCAATGTTAAAGGCAGCTAACGTAACACTTGTAGGAACAGAGAAGATTGGCTCAGGACTCGTAAGCGTTATGGTAAGAGGAGATGTAGGTGCGGTTAATGCAGCTGTTGATACAGGTGCGGCAACAGCAGCAAAGCTTGGTGAGGTTGTGGCAAAGCATGTAATTCCAAGACCACACGCAGATGTTGAGAAGATTCTTCCGGTTTTAAAATAATCCAATTCAAGAAGAATTAGTGTATGTGAGGCAGAGCATGATAGTCGGAAAAGTCGTAGGTAGTCTGGTATCAACCAGAAAGAATGATAACTTAATAGGCAGCAAGTTTATGATTGTTGAACCGCTTGAAAAGATGCAGTCAGGTCAGGCGGGAAACAGCCGTATTGTTGCAGTTGACAATGTAGGTGCGGGTATCGGTGAGACGGTACTCGTGGCTACAGGGAGTGCTGCGAGGGTTGGATGCGGTATGCCGGATGCACCTATCGATGCAGCAATCGTTGGTATTGTGGATGATGGCATGGGGCTCTGAGCTTCGAAGGAGATATTATAATGAGCATGAATATTAATGAACTGGGCAGAATCATGAGGGAGAATGGTATCGTCGGAGCGGGCGGAGCAGGTTTTCCAAGCTATGCAAAGCTTAATGAGAAAGCGGACACCATCATCCTCAACTGTGCTGAATGTGAACCGCTTTTAAAGCTTCACAGACAGGTACTTGAAAAGTATGCATTCGAGATAATGACAGCCCTTACGGCGGTCAAGGAGGCCACGCAGGCAGAACGTGTCATAATAGCAGTGAAGCCTGCATATAAGGGAGCGGTTGATGCAGTTAAAGCTAACCTGGGCTCCTTTAAAGACATAACAATAGGTTACCTTCCTGAGGTATATCCTGCAGGTGATGAGGTGATCACAATATATGAGACAACAGGAAGAGTTGTGGCACCGGGAGCAATACCAATCTCGGTAGGATGCATTGTGTACAATGTTGAGACAATGTTAAATCTTTATTTTGCTATGACAGCTGATAAGCCGGTTACGAGTAAGTACATAACAATTGCAGGTGAGGTTAAGAAGCCTGTCACACTCAAGGTGCCTCTCGGAATGACGGTTAATGAGCTTGTTGAGCTTGCGGGCGGTGTTACTGTGAATGACCCTGTATACATCAGTGGCGGTCCTATGACGGGAAGAATCTGTAACGGCTACGATGTCATTACCAAGACCTCAAATGCCATTCTGGTAATGCCTAAGGACCACTATATTGTTCTTAAGCGTTCACAGAGCACTAAGGTTAACGTAAAGAGAGCGATGGCTTCATGCTGTCAGTGTCAGATGTGTACGGATTTATGTCCGAGACATCTTTTAGGACATCCGATAACACCACATATGTTTATGCGTTCGGTTTCAAGCGGAACAGCTCAGGATATCAAGCCTCTGCTTGACACAATGTTCTGTTCGGCATGCGGCCTCTGCGAGATGTACTCATGTGGTCAGGGTCTGTCACCGAGAACACTTATCGGCGAGTATAAGGGAGCACTCAGAAAGAACGGAGTTCCGGTACCTAAGGATGCCGTATTAAAACCTGTTGCACCTTACAGAAATGAAAGAAGAGTTCCTATGGAGCGTCTCACGGCGAGAATAGGACTTACAAGATATGATATGCCTGCTCCTATGGTTGATGAGGAGGTTAAGGCTGACACTGTAAAGATTCAGCTCACACAGCATATCGGTGCACCTGCTAAGGCTTTTGTTGCCGTAGGTGATAAGGTTGTTGTCGGACAGCCGATAGGCGGTACCGATGATGACAAGTTAGGCGTTAAGATACATGCAACGATAAGCGGCACGGTAACGGATGTAAATGACAGGTTCGTTACAATTAAGGCTTAGGAGGATTATTATGAGCAAAGCAATTGGAATGGTAGAATACAGGACGGTTTCGACAGGTGTACAGGCAGCGGATATTATGCTTAAGACATCAAGCGTTGATATCTTAGAGTCCTCCGTTGTATGTCCGGGAAAATATATTGTCATTATCACAGGCGATTTATCGGCAGTCAAGGCTGCTGTTGATGCATCAAAGACAAGATTTGATGCGGAGCTTATCGACAGCTTTGTGCTTGGAAATCCGGATGAGGCTATATTTTCAGCAATTTATGGTGCAACAGAGGTTAAGGATGTAAAGGCTCTTGGTATATTGGAGACATTTTCTGCGGCTTCAATTATTGTTGCGGCTGATGCAGCGGCAAAGACATCACAGGTTGAACTTATTGAGCTTCGTTTAGCAAGAGGTATGTGCGGCAAGTCATATCTTATGCTCACAGGTGAGGTTGCAGCAGTTTCGGCGGCTATAGACAAGGCAAAAGCTTCCGTTGCTGACAATGGAATGTTCTTAGAGTCATCGGTTATTGCAAACCCTGACAAGAGACTCTGGGATACAATATTGTAACAGACGATAAGGCGGTGGTCATTACCGCTTACACAAAATGAGAGTGGGATGGTATCAGAATGCTGGCAATTGAAAGGCGTAATGCAATACTGGCAAAGCTTCAGGAAGATAAGAAGGTTGTTGTCAGTGACCTCAGCACATTGTATAACGTGACTGAGGAGACGATAAGAAGAGACCTTGAAAAGCTTGAGGCGGAAGGCCTTGCTAAAAAAACTTACGGTGGTGCCGTGATTAATGAAAGCCTTAACACGGATCTCCCGTATACCGTTCGTAAGAAATCAAATGTTGCCGGGAAACAGATAATAGGCGAGATATTGGGCGGTATGATTTCAGATGGTGATCATGTCATGCTTGATGCCAGTTCCACAGCTCTTTTTGTCGCAAAGAGCATAAAAAACAGAAAAAATCTCACGATTATAACCAATTCAATAGAGATTATGCTTGAGTTGTCCGACAGAAAGGGATGGAAAATCCTTTCCACAGGAGGCTCCATGAAGGATGGTTCGCTGTCGCTTGTGGGATATCAGGCTATCAGGATGATTAATTCATTTAATGTTGATATGGCGATTTTTTCTGTGAAGGGAATTGATTTAAGACATGGAATGACTGATTCAAACGAGAGCGATGCACAGGTAAAGATGGCGTTGTTAGAGGCAGGTAAAAAGAAAATTCTGGCTGTTGACAGCTCTAAGTTTGACAAGATTTCTTTCACCAAGGTGGGTGAGTTCAGAGAGGTGGACATGGTGGTTACGGATGCCAGACCATCGCAGGAGTGGCTGCAGAAGTTTGATACTGCAGGTGTGAAGGTTGTATATCCTCATGAATAATATGCTCCGATACGGAGGTTATCACAATGAAGAGATTTAAGATTAAGACAGAAGTATGCTTTTCGGAAAATGCGATAGATGCTTTGTCTGAGATAAAAAATAAAAGGGCGGTAATAATTACTGATTCTTTTATGTCAAGCTCCGGTGCGGCAAAAAGAATTGCAGATAAGATGACCGGATGCACAAGCGTGGATATATTTGATCAGGTACGACCTGATCCGCCTATAGAGATGGTTGTAGCGGGTGTTAAGTTTTTGACGGAACATCAGGCGGATGTCGTTGTTGCACTTGGCGGAGGTTCCTCAATCGATGCGGCAAAGGGTGTTGTACTCATGATGAAGAAAACAAGACCTGAACAGAAAATTTCGCTTATCGCCATACCTACAACGAGCGGTACAGGTTCGGAGGTTACGGAATTTGCTGTTATAACAGATAAGGAGAGAGGCATCAAATATCCGCTTGTGGACGAAGAGCTTCTCCCTGATATGGCAATTCTTGACCCATCGCTTGTTGTTACGGCACCGCCTTCCGTTACGGCGGATACAGGCTTTGATGTAATAACACATGCACTTGAGGCGTATGTATCGGTCAATGCTTCAGATGCCTCAGACGCTCTTGCCGAGAAAGCACTTGAGCTGGCATTTGAGTATCTTCCTAAGGCTTATAAAGACGGAAGCGACCTTACAGCCCGCGAGAAGATGCATTCCGCATCATGCCTTGCCGGTATGGCATTTAATGCCGTGAGTCTTGGAGTTAATCACGGTATCGCACATCAGCTTGGAGCTAAGTTCCACATTCCTCATGGAAGAGCCAATGCAATGCTTCTTCCGTATGTGATTGAATTTAACGCTGACGTTGCAGGACATTTTGGTGAGGCAGATTCAGAGGCAGCTGTGCGCTATGCGAAGGTTGCCGAGAGAATCGGACTTCCTTGCAATAATGTGAGAACGGGTGTCAAGGCACTCATCGACGAGCTGTCCTACATGCTTGACATGATGAAGGTTCCGCGAACGCTCAGCGCGGCAGGTGTGAAGGAGGCTGATTACAATGCCGTCAGGTCTGATATCCTGAGGGCGGCTGTGGCAGACCCTTGTACTGCGACTAATCCGAGATCTGTTGACGAGGAGAAGGTTGAACTTATCTTAAATAAAATGCTTGGATGGAGTTTATAATTTTTTAATAATTTAGTTGTATTTTTTATAAAAGTGTTATAGAATACTTGTGGCAGAGGTGCCACAAGTATTTTTTATGTAATAGGAAACTTCGTTCCTA
>FR895453.1:33356-55507 GCA_000435595.1 Firmicutes bacterium CAG:882 | reverse complement strand
TGTTATATTTATGTATATCACGACTTTTGGAAGATGCATAGTTGTTCTTGGCACTCTGCTCACCATATAGCCAAAGTCAGCATGGATGCTGACTTAGATGCCATAGCCCATGGATGGGCATTTGGCATCGTTGGTGTATGTAAAAAACAACTTGGCAGAGTGCTTAGAACAACCCGCATCGGACAACGGAGTTGGTATACATAAATATAACACATCATACATATGTAAATTAAATTGGCATGTTTTGACATCTGAATCCTATTACGCGAAAAAACTGCCGCCTGACATTTCGTGCCATGGCGACAGTTTCATTTTTGATTGACCGTTATTCAGTTGCCGAAACTCTTTTAGCCCTAAGCTTACTTCTTTTTCTTAACAGCTACAACCACGATTGCTGCAACAACTACTACCGCTGCAACGATTGCGATGATAACACCCACGGATACACCACCCTGGGATGCCTCAGCGCTTGCTGTTGTAGTCGCCTCGCTTGCTGCCTTTGTTGTCTCTGCAGCCTGAGTTGTCTCAGTTGCCGATGTGTCACCGCTTGGAACTGCATCAGGGTTATCGTATGCAAAACCGGATACCGTGAATGTAACCTCTATATCCATACCTGCGGATAATGTATATGCGAACTCATTCTCGCCGTTGAAAGCATCGTTGTATGTATTGATGAGGAGAGTCTTGATATAATCCTTTGTATCGGGATCCTGATATGACTCCTCAAAATCATATACCTTCTTACCACCCATCTTAACCGTGATGTCTGTAATCTTTGCATCGCTGTCAAGAGGAATATCCGTTGAAAGGAATAAGAGGTTCAGTGTCTCTGCATCGTCTGCAAAATCAACACCTGTAAGAGAAACTGTGTATGTACCGTTGCCCTTGATTACGGCATCTGTGATTGTTCCTGTTCTTACTACCTCATCATTGCCGTTCCAGCCTGTAATCTGGTCGAACTCAGGAGTTCCGAGACCGTAGCTGTCATTCCAAGCGTTACGGAATGAGTAAGCCGCTGTCTGTACACCGAAGTATACGTTGTACTCGCCGTTAGGATCAAATGCACCGTCATTGCCTGCAGCCTCACCTGCCTCAGCCATCTTGCCGTAATCGGATACCGTAAATGTTACCTCTACAGACTGAACATCTGCAATGTCATCTGTTGACAGAAGGCGTGCTGTCGCATCTGCAAGATTGCCGTCTGCGATACGCTGGTCAAGGTGATTATCATCACCTGCTGTTGCTGTCGCATCAGGGTCATTGTACTCATTGTAAATGTTAACTCTGGTATCTACACCTGCACCATCTGCTGAACATGTGTAGCTTGGTCCCTGAAGTGTAATCTCCTCACCGTTAATCTTGATGCTGTCGATTGTGAGCACACATGCCGTACCCATAATTGCCTCACCGTTAGGAACCTGAAGTGCATTATAAGCTCCGAGGTTCTGTGCCTCTGCCGCTGTCATGGATACTGTGTATGTACCGTCTCCTGTGATTGTGGCATCTACATACTCTGCCTCATATTCGCCCCAGTTCTCGTTGTTGATGGTAAGATGTGCCACTGCCTCTGTTGCGGCATCGGAATTATCTGCTGCCTCTGCAGGACCGCCTGCTGTTCCGAAACCTGATACCGTGAAGTTGACAACGATTGATGTAACACCTGTAAGCTGTTCTGCTGTCCAGAGACATGCTGTGGCATCTGCCACATTTCCCTCTGCCACACGGCAGTCGGCATGCTTGTCATCTCCGGCTGTTGCAGTTGCATCCGGTGTATTCCACTCGTTGTAAAGGTTAACTCTTGTTGTAACACCCAAGCCGTCTGCCGAGCATGTGTAGCTTGAACCCTGAAGCTCAATTTCTTCTCCATTAAGCTCAATTGAATCCACGGTGATAACCGCACCTGTTCCGAGAACCTCCTCACCGTTGACAACCTCAAGCGCGTTAAAAGCTCCAAGGTCAACAGCCTCTGCTGCCGTCATTGATACCGTGTAGGAACCGTCTCCCGTAATCTCTGCATTAACCCACTCAGCGTCGAACGGCTGCCAGTCTGAATTGTTAATGTTTAAGTATGCTGTTCCGTCAGGAAGTGCCGACGCATCCTGTGCAGCAAGCACCGGAACCGCATTTGAAAGTACAAGTGTTCCGGCAATGAGACTTGCCAATACTTTTTTGAACTTTCTCATAGATAAAAACCTCCTTAATTTTTCTGCCAAGGGGTATACGAAACCCACCCTCAGCGTTTGATACAATTCTATGCCATGGGTGGGAATAAAAAAACATTGTCTTTTTTACATGTTTTACACGCTAATTTTTACTTTTACCATAACTTTTTATTCCTTTGGCAGGCTCGTCGGAATAGCGCGGGAGAATCACCGTGACCTTCGTTCCCTCACCCTCGGTGCTCTGTATGTCTATACCGTAGCAATCACCGTAGCAAAGCTTGATCCTCTGGTCGATGTTAGACATTCCTATGCTAGAATGCTTCGATATACTGTCCTCAGTCATGCTCTTTTTGACACTTTCAAGCTGCTGTACCGTCATTCCATTGCCATTGTCGGTTACATCTATTATCAGATATTTTCCGGTTTCAATCACACCTTCTGCTTCTTTCTCCGATGTGCATCTCTCATACACATGTATCTGAATATATCCCGTGCCATCGACGCCCTCTAAACCATGGACAACCGCGTTCTCAACAATCGGCTGCAAAAGGAGAGGCAGAAGCATATACTTTTCGGTGTCTATGCCGTCGTCCACCGTCAGACTGTAGTTAACCCTGTCGTCAAATCTTATCTTCTGGATTTTTATGTAGGTTTCAATGTGCTCCAGCTCGTTTGCAAGTGTCGTGTAGGTCGTTCCGATATTCACGAGCACATACCTTAACATCTTTCCGAGGAGCTTAATTCCCGTGGCGACCTCCCTGTCACCCGCCGTGAACGCCTTCATTCTGAGAGTTTCAAGAGTATTGTAGAGAAAATGCGGGTTAATCTGGCTTGCAAGCATCTTAAACTCCATCTCCTGCTGCTCATTCTGAAGCTGTTTTTCATTGAGCATCGCCTCATACATTGCCACCTTCTGCTGCTCTATCGTGTCAACCATCACGAGCAGGTCGCCGTATGCCTGCTGTAATTCATGGCTTCCCGAAAAGCTCTTTAAGATGTCATAGTCCTCGTTGCTCGCCTTGTGCATCTCATCCCGCAGTGTATTTACCTGACTCACGAATGAGTGTGAGAACTTTATCATAAACACCGCCGGAACCACAAGTGCCACCATGACGGTCGACACTGCAACCAACAAGGTCTTGATGATGCTCCACAGCGCATTTTTGTCAATCGTTGTTATGTACAGATTGCTTTCCGACTGCTTAAGATCCAAGGAGCTTACCTCAACAAGGCTGTTCACTCCTTCAAACTCCTCCACAAACTTGCCCGAGTAGTAATCCGTGTCATAATCCACCTCAAACGGCAGCAAGGTTCCGTAATAATCACGCCTTGAACCGTAGAATACCTCCTTGTCGTCAAACGATACAAGTGTTATGTAATCACTGTCGCCTAAGCGCCCTTCAAGGTAATTCTCACTGATTTTGATAACCATGACCGCCTCGCTGCTGCTTCCGAGAACCGTTATTTTTCTCACAAGTGCATAGCTGTACTCGACATTCTTATATGCATTCGGCTCAACAATCAACTGATAGAACGGACTGTACTGGGCTATCGCGGTCTTATACCAGTCCTTCTCCTTTATCTCGTCCGTCACAGGTCTGAAATACTTAAAGCTTGAGGCGTATTGGGTTGTCGTATATATCGTTATGCTTCCAATCTGGCTGTAATTTTCCACGAAATTGTCTATAAGCGTATAACTTCTCGCCGCATCGCGAAACTCCCTCTCACTGCTGTACCCACCGCCCAGCATCTCAATCGTTCTGCTGTCGTAGGCAATACTGTCCGATATATTGTATATCTGGTCACTTATCTCCTTCATAATCTTCTTCGAGGAATTGTTGCTCCCGTGAACAAGATCCCTGTGATGAGTAAGGAGCATGCTGTATATATTTAATACAAGAAAAATACCAAGAGCAAGCACCGGAACAACAACAGCACACACATATACTATATTAAACTGTTTTCCTATCTTCATTCTGCTGAAACTGTTCATGCCGGCAAGCACTCCCTGTCTGTTAGTTATGTCATTAATATATCACACTCCCCGCTCCTTGCACAACCTCCAAAAGTTAAGGCAAAATAATGTAAAAAGTACAGTATTCATAAGACATCACCTCCTATATAATTATCCTTGATAAATCTTATTGTAACAGGAGGTATAAAATGAAATTCTCTAACGGCTGCTGGCTTGAGAAGGAGGGCTGTTCCTGCTTCTCACCACAGGAAGTATATTTTACAAAAATTGAAAAAAACAAGGTGACCTTATGTGCACCTACAATAAGAATAATCACAAGAGGCGATACCCTCGGAAGCATCAACCTCACGGTTGTAATCACCTCACCTGCCAAGGGCGTGATAAGGGTTCAGACCAGCCATCATCTCGGCATGGCGGCAAAAGGTCCTGGGTTCGAGCTTGCCACAAGCGAGGACAACATGAGCGTCACTGAGACTGACGAGCTCATCACCATCACAAGCGGTGATTTATCACTTGAGATTAACAAGCTGCCTTGGAGCATGACATATAAGCACAAGGGCAGAATTCTCTCTAAGAGCGGCAGAAAAGACCTCGCTCTTATGAAAACCGACTGGAAGGGTTATGCCTACGATAAAGGAGACTACACTGACACATACATCCGCCAGCAGTTATCACTTGGTGTCGGCGAGCTGTTATATGGCTTTGGCGAGCGCTTCACTCCATTTGTGAAGAACGGTCAGTCAATCGACATCTACAATCAGGACGGCGGAACAAGCACCGAGCAGTCCTACAAAAACATTCCTTTTTACATTTCCAACAAGGGCTACGGTGTGTTCGTAAATCACCCTGAGAAGGTATCCTTTGAGGTTGGCACAGAGATGGTTACGAAGGCAGAGTTCTCCGTTGAGGGAAGCTATCTTGACTATTTCTTCATCGACGGGCCTTCAATGAAGGACGTACTTGTAAAGTACACCGACCTCACAGGCAAGCCGTCACTTCCGGCTCCTTGGACTTTCGGACTGTGGCTTTCCACATCGTTTACAACAAACTACGACGAAAAGACCGTAATGAGCTTCATCGACGGCATGCTCGACCGCGGTATTCCTCTTCGTGTGTTCCACTTCGACTGCTTCTGGATGAAGGAATTCCACTGGTCAGATTTTGTATGGGATGAGCGAGTATTCCCTGATCCTGAGGGCATGTTAAAAAGAATCAAGGCTAAAGGACTCAATATCTGTGTATGGATTAACTCCTACATTGGACAGGAGTCAGTGCTCTTTGCCGAGGGCGTTAAGAACGGTTACTTCGTAAAGAGAACCAACGGCGATGTATGGCAGTGGGATATGTGGCAGCCGGGAATGGCACTTGTCGACTTCACGAACCCTGACGCCTGCAAATGGTACCAGAGTAAACTCGAGGTACTCCTCGACATGGGCGTCGACTGCTTCAAGACGGATTTCGGTGAGAGAATCCCTACCGAGGATGTCGTATACTTCGATGGCTCAGACCCTAAGAAGATGCATAACTACTATACATACCTCTACAACAAGTGTGTGTATGAGCTTTTAGAGAAAAAGCGCGGCAAGGGTGAAGCCGTACTGTTCGCCCGTTCCGCAACCGCAGGCGGTCAGAAATTCCCTGTTCACTGGGGCGGCGACTGCTGGTCAGACTACGAGTCCATGGAAGAAAGCCTTCGCGGCGGTCTTTCGTTATGTATGTCGGGCTTCGGCTACTGGAGCCACGACATAGGCGGCTTCGAGAGCACCTCAACACCTGACGTATATAAAAGATGGGCTGCCTTCGGTCTGTTAAGCTCTCATTCCCGCCTGCACGGAAGTTCATCCTACCGTGTACCTTGGGTATATGATGACGAGGCTGTTGATGTTGTCCGCACCTTCACGCTTTTGAAGGCTTCCCTTATGCCTTACCTCTACCGCAATGCAATCTATGCATCACAGACCGGTATTCCTATGATGAGAAGCATGGTGCTTGAATTTACGGACGACCGCAACTGTGCATACCTTGACAAGCAGTACATGATGGGCGACAGTCTCCTTGTTGCACCGGTTTTCAACGACGAGAGCATTGCAGAATACTATCTGCCTGCCGGCACATGGACTAACTACTTCACCGGAAAGAAATACATCGGCGGCTGCTGGTACTCCGAAAAATGCGGCTACCTTGAGATTCCTCTTTTCGTCAAAGAGAACACCATCGTGGCAGTCAATACTGACGCTGACCGTCCTGACTATGACTATGCTGACAATGTAACCTTCCGCGTATATGGGCCTGCTGACTGCTCGACAACCGTGTACGATATGAAAACCAACGCTGACACCACTATAAGTGTCAAGAAATCCGGAAACGAGCTCACAATCGTGATTACAGGAAGTAAGAAGTGCAATGTTGAATTAATCAACATGACCACCGATGCGAACCTGACAGGACTTGACGCGGGGACGTATACCGTAAATGTTAAATAATTTACCGACAAGGTAATCTAAAAGAAGATGTATGCAACACACGCATACATCTTCTTTTTATTGCCTGTCTTTCTATAAATCTTTCCTTCCATCTATTGATGCTAAAACCATTTATGCTGCCGCATTGGCATTTATTGTATCTATAACCTTTCTAATTCCCATCCACACGCTCACATCAGTAAATATTTCAACAATGCTTCCCTGATCTGTAAACGGAGATTCCTGCAGAACCGAAAGATCCTTCATAATTCCATTATGAACGATATATTCTACTATCTGGTTCACAAAGTAAATTTGTCTGCTGTCAAGCATTTCAATTTAGTCATTATGCTTCAAAATGACTAAATTGAATTCATTATGACATAATTGATTTTTGCATTTTGCTAAATAAACAACTATTATCTCTATCATTTTATTTCATGACCATAAAGCCTCTCCAGCATCTTCTCAATATACTCCTCCACCTCATCAAGTGTGGTAGCGTCGGCGATGCTTGCATATGCCCATCTGCTGAACACAAGTCCTGAGTCGGTTTCAAGGAATGCATATCTTTCACCATCCACAAAGTCATAGTCCGCAAGGTCTCTTTTGTCCAAGCTTGCTCCGTTTTCCATCCACAAGGCACTCTCATCATCCAACACCATCGGCATGAATATTCCTGTCACACCTGCCTTCATCTCAGAAACAGTGCTCGTGTCTGTCACATGAATCCATCCCGATATAGGACACGGTAGCATTACCGAAACCGTATCTCCCTCGCTGCATGTACCTCGATAAACCTTCCCGACCTCGATTTGTGCAATCGCGCGGTACTCTTTTTCCCCGTTGAAGTCCACAACGATATTCTTGATTTCTTTTATGGTCCCCTTAAAAATGACCGTATCAAATTTCGTGAACAATTCCTCCTCAGTCAGTCCGATTAAACTTCCTGAATGTCGAAAGAAAATGAACGGATTACTTGTATAGCGCACGGCCACATTATATGATTTGTCCGACAGTTGTATCTTGTTCCTCTGCATGTTTATAATTGACACAACCATTAAAAATACCGCCGCAATACCTGCCGCAATAACGGCACGTCTGATTATGCGTGACTTTGCCACCTTTCTTTTATAGCTCACAGCCTCAACAATATATCTGTCATCAACATCTCCCATAGCTTCCGAAAATTTTTTGACATTCATATCAACACGCCCCTTTCCAGCAAATACTCCTTTAGATTTTTCCGCATACGGGTAAGTCTCACTGAAACATTTTTTTCCGAAAGTCCCACAAGCTCCGCAATATTCCTTAAACTATCCGCAAACCAATAGCGTCTCATAAAAATAACACGATTTTCAACCATAAGTGTGTCGAGAAACTGCTCAATGATTTGTGCTAACTCCTTCACCTCAATTTCTTCTTCCACACTCTTTTTGTCGGCTATGCAGGCTTCAATCTCCTCCAGTGCAACCGTATATTGTCCGCCCCTCTTCGCCGCCATCTTCTTCCAATAGCTGTTTAGCGAGATATTCCTGACTATCTTTAAAATGTAGGATAAAAGCGGATTCGGACGTGCAGGCGGGATTGCATTCCAAGCTCCGAGGTAAGCATCATTTACACACTCCTCCGCATCCTGTGTATTATTAACAATGTTGTATGACAGCCTGCTGCATGCTTTTCCGTATTTACCGTCCAGCTCCCGTATGCCCTGTTCCGAACGCGCAAAAAACAGCTCTATGATTTTTTCATCCTCCATCCTGTCACCTCCTGATTTATGGTTTCACTTATACACTACAATTCTATATATCCATACTACACTTTTTTATAAAAAATTGGAGAAAATTTTATCATATTAATATAAAAGAAGATGTATACAATGCACGCATACATCTTCTTTTTATGACTTAAAATAGGATTTAATCTGTTAATTATTAATTATTGTCGCTTATCGTTCCCCAATTTCCCTAAAAATGTTTTCTATATTTTTCCATTCCAGCATATAGTCATTTAATTTTTTCTCACCTTCAACAGTCAATTTGTAATATTTTCTAGTAGGTCCATTAGAAATATCACTATAATATACTTCTGTCATTCCCTCCTGATTAAGTCTCCTCAGTATTGCGTATAATGTACTTTCCTCTGTATCAGGAAAAAATTTCTGCATAATCTTTATAAGGTCATATCCATATCTATCCTCCTTTAACAACTGCAAAATACATATATTTAAAATACCTCTTTTTAGCTGTGAATCCATTTTATAACGCTTTCCTATGCAGAACAGTGCACATTAAAATTGTTTCTATGTAAATAATTAAACCTTTCAGTATCATGACATTGTATTTATTAATACTATCATATCGCATTCCTAACTGATTTTTTATGTAGAATATAATTGTTATTACCCCTAATACATGAAAAATAAATGTACATAATCCATTATCATATTGTATATTTTTCTTACATTCATATATTGAAAAAATTATTATTCCTGCAATAAACAGATTGGCTGCAAACGATAGTATTCTTCCGCTTTGAACATAATTTATTTTTGGTATAAGAAATATTAGTGTCATAAAAAATAATATTACAAAACAAAATAATACTATATTTTTTCCCACAAATATTCCATCGGAATATCCCTTATAATTAACTTTTTTTCCGGAGGAATAAATAAGCTCCAAAATAAAATATATTCCCATCAAGGCGATTCCTGAATATAAATAGTTTATTCCGCTTCTATTCATAACATATATCAAAAAGGTACTTATTATAAAGTGCAATATCAAAAGCACGCAATAATGTATAAATACATTATTGAATATCATATGTATATTAGAGATATGTTTACTTTCTTCTGACAATAAATTGTTCACTATTTTTCGAGGTGTCCCAAGCTCCTCACAAACCTGAGCATATTCCTTTCCCATACCCATTTCATTTTTAAACCAATCATCATAGTCATTTATAATACTTTTTTGTTCTTCATCACTATAATGAAACGATAGATAGAATGCCAGTTTACTTATAAAATCATTTTTTTGTTTCCTTTTCATTGCACTTCCTCCCTTCTACTGTTTGTCGCTCAGTAGTTAAATATTAACATACTAGACGATATAAGTCAACCATAATTATTATTGAATATAGTATTTTTTAATCATATCACACACATAATCTTCCACATCCTCGAGCGAGGTTGCGTCAGCTATACTTTTGTACGCATCCCTATCGAACTTCAATCCTGATTTTGTCTCAAGAAACGCGTATCTTTCACCGTCCACAAAAACTTCTTTAAACTTTTAATACATAATCAAACAGTTGTGTGATTTTACTATATTGCAAGCCGGGTGCTTTGTAGCCGGCGGTAATATAATAAAATTACACAACGTCCTATTTAAAATATTTGGAAATTTCCCCTATTCCCTGCTCCACACATAGCAGAATGCCTGCGTTCTCGCAGCAAACTTATACTCTTTCAGAAGCTCCCTCACCTCAGCCTTGGTATACCATCCGGGTGTAATCTCCTCGAAAGTGGAGGTGCTATCCTTGAACTCTCCCCGCGCTTTTCCGACTATGCACACATTCGTCTCATTTGAGAAGCCCACCGCACTGTAGCTTGTACCTATAAGGTCATCTATTCTGTAAAGCTCAAGTCCCGTCTCCTCGAGAAGCTCCCTGCATGCACTCTGCTGCGGCTCCTCGCCCGGATCAATAAGCCCTGCCGGGAAATTGTACACCCACTCGCCTACCGCCATACGGAATTCCTTGTTGAGCACAATCTTCTCATCCCTCTCATCTGTCGCAATAATGACGACCGCATCAGCCACCTTGCCATGCAGCTTATCATAATCCGTTATGTCATCGCTGCGGCTTATCATCTCATATATCTTCTGCCTGCCGTCGACCGTCTCATATTCTACATCGTAGCGCGTTATGAATCTGCCCTCCTCGCGCTTTTTAATGCCCTTAAATTCCATCGCATTTTCTCCTGCCTGTCAGTTTTTAAATTATAAGAATTTAGCATATATTTATGTCACTATAACTTCACCGTCACTCTCTGCCTGATGTCCTGTGCACTCATTCCGAGACTCACTATGTACTCGCCATGCTCGCAGACATAGCCGCATTTACTCTCGTCATAGTATGAAAAAGCACGCTTATCAAGCGTAAATTCAACCTTCCTCTTCTCACCCGGCGACAGCTTCACCTTCTTAAAGCCCTTCAGCTCCATTACCGGTCTCTCTACGCTTCCCTTAGGAGGCGTCACATATAGCTGCACCGTCTCCATTCCGGCTCTGTCACCTATGTTGGACAGCTCCGCACTAACCGTGACGGCATCTTTGTCATCCCACTTATCGGCAGCACTGCTCTCAAGAGCTTTTTTCCCCTCAGCCTTGATTTTTTTGAGTGCAAAATCCGTATATGAAAGCCCGTGTCCAAAGCAGAAATTCGTCTTTACATTGTTGCTGAGATAATATCTGTAGCCGACAAACACGCCGTCCTTATACTCGAGTCTGTCCTCCCTGCCGAACTCACCAAGTTTAACCGAATATACGTCCTCCGTGCACTTTGGAAATGTCTCAGGAAGTTTACCCGAAGGATTTACCCTGCCGGTCAGGACATCGACAACCGCCGATGCACCCTCAAGACCTGAGTAATAATACCATACAACCGCTTCTGCCTTGTCAAGCCAAGGCATCTCAACGGGAGCACCTCCCATGATGACCACCACCGTGTCCGGGTTGGCATCAAGAACCGCCTCAATAAGCTCGTCCTGACAGTACGGAAGCTTTAACGTGCTCTTGTCCGTCCCCTCGATATCATAGTCATGGTTGAGCCCGGCAAATATGATTGTCTGCTTATTTTCCTTTGCAAGCTGTACTGCCCGCTTTCTGTACTCCTCCGCCTTTTTATGTAAATCCGCATTCTCCGCACCTTGCCTGCCATCAGCATTTTCAAGCGAAGCCTCCTGCCAGCTCTCGTCCTGCCCCTGTGTCCTCTCAGGCACCACATAACCCGGCTCATAGACAAAGCGTACATCCCCGCCGCCGACATTCATAAGTGCCCTGAGCGGTGTCACCTCATAGAGTGCTTTAATCTCGGCACTTCCACCTCCGTTTGAATGAATGGAGACAGCATTCTGACCTATCACCGCGACCTGGGTGTCAAGCTCAAGCGGAAGAAGCTTTTTGTCATTTTTAAGGAGTATAACTGCCTCCTCGGCAGTTCGCCGAGCTGCCCTTATATGTTCAAAACTATGGAAAGAGCCTTTTTTCCTCGTTCCGGTACCCGGAAGCATCTTGAGCCTGTACATCATTCTGAGGATATCAGACACTTTTTTATCAATATGCTTTTCCTTTACCCTGCTCTCCTCGACAGCCTTTTTGAGCGGTTCTGCCATGCAGTACTCGTCAAAATTATATGTGATGGACATCTCTATATCGAGCTCACTCTTGGCGGCTGCCACAGTGTCATGCACACCTCCCCAGTCGCTTATCACAGTTCCGTCATAGCCCCATTCTTTTCTTAAAATATCCCCTAACAGATATCTGCTCTCACAGCAGTGCTGCCCGTTAAGCATATTGTAGGCTCCCATTATCGAGTAGGAGTGTGCTCTGTTCACCGCGGCATCAAAGCCCGGAAGATACATTTCATAGAGTGTTCTCTTATCGACTATAGTGTCCACCCACAGTCTGTTCGTCTCCTGACCGTTCACCGCAAAATGCTTCACACATGCAGCCACGTCAGACTTCTGTATCCCTTTGATAAGAGGAACCGTCATCTCCGAGACAAGATAAGGATCCTCACTCATGTACTCAAAATTTCGCCCGCAAAGCGGCGTCCTCTTGATGTTAATTCCCGGCGCGAGTATGACATCCTTGCCCCTGCCCCTCGCCTCCTCACCGAGAACCTCACCGCACTCTTTAGCACGCTTAGGGTTCCAGGTGGCTGCTATGGCACTGTTAGACGGAAGATATGTAACCATATCCTCCTTGTCATAAACACCCTTCCACTCGTTATCAACAAACTCCTGTCTCACGCCCATCGGACCGTCAGACATATGAAGCTCAGGTATTCCAAGTCTCGGCACTCCCGCAGTCCTGAAAAGACCCGCTCCGTGTATCATCCCTATTTTCTCATCAAGTGTTAACTTTTTAACGAGGCCGTCAATATATTCTTCCCTCTCCTTAATTCTATTTCCCATAAGTCCTCCTTCAGCACATATTATAGTTCCGATTCGTTAAAATTCCTTAATCTTATCATCAGCGTCATCTGTGGTTTTGTCAATGCTCTTAATCTGCACATAGTAGCTCACACTGTCATTTACCACGACCTGAACCCTGTCACCGACCTTATGCCCCATGATTGCCTTTCCGATAGGCGACTCAATGCTTATGTAATTGTTCATCGAATTTCCCCTGATGCTCGTCACAAGCTTATACACCTCGGTCTCATCGTCATCCTCAAAGTACACCTCAACCGTATTGTTCATTCCCACTTCATCATCCGATGAGGTATCGTCAACTATCGTGGCATTTTTGAGCATCCTCTCAAGATATCTTATACGCCCGTCGTTTCTGTTCTTTTCCTTCTTAGCCGCATAATACTCAAAATTCTCGCTCAAATCTCCCTGCGCCCTTGCTTCTTTTACATCCTCAAGTATTCTCTTTCTCTCTACAAGACGGCGGTATTCAATCTCCTCCTCAATCTTCTTTACATCACTTGCCGTTAATTTTTCACCCATTTTCCCTTACCTCACTTCTTTTATTTCTCAATTATTTGTTTAAAATATCTTTATACCATTTTCCGGAATCCGACAAATCTCCGTCCTCAAAGCCTGAGAGCTTACTGCATCCGCTAGAGATAAGTGCGGAAGTTTCAGCCTTGTTTGACAAATTCCATATAAAATAGCTGACGTTATAATTGTCCATCGCCTCTATCCACTTGTTTCCTTCATCATAATTATTGGCTCCGTTTCCCGAGGCATCGCAGATACCGAACTCAGACACAATCACCGGAAGCCCCGCATCTATCGCCGCCTCCATTCTCTCCCTCAGATAGTCCCTGTGCGTATCCGCATAAAAATGAAGCGCATACATGATATTTTCATATCCGGTAATCGGATTCTGCGCTGCTTTGTCGATATCCTGCGACCATGTCGGTGTACCGACAATTATTATGGCGTCAGGCGCATTCTCCCTGATGACAGGAATAATCTTCTCTGCGTAGGACTTGACGCTGTTCCAGTCCGGTCCGCTGTTCGGCTCGTTGCATATCTCATATATCACATTTCCGTAGTCCTTATACTTATCAGACATCTCGGCAAAGAACTTCTCCGCATCATCCGCATAGTTCCACGGGTCATGATCATTTAACACATGCCAGTCGATAATGACATACATACCAAGCTTTGTCGCCGCCTGCACGCCCGTGTCGATGAGCTGCTTTAGCTTTTCCTTGTTGTCATCGCTACCCTCACAATAGCCACCCTCTGCGGTATACATCGCAAGTCTCACGGCATCCGCTCCCCAGCTTTTAAGGTCAGCAAATGTATCCTGATTGACATACTGTGGGAACCACCCTATTCCGTGCGTACTCACGCCTTTAATCTGATAGGCTTCCCCGTGCTCATCAGTGAGCGTTGTGCCGTCAAGCTGCAGCTTTCCGTGAAGCGCATAAGGACTGTCACCATCAATCACAGCAACTGCCCCCTTGCCGCCATTATCCGTCGTTGTCGTCTCCGTCTCCTTATCTGCCGGCTTCTCCTGTGTCGTCGTTTCCTGTGTTGTCGTTTCTTCCTGTGCAGTCGTACTCCCCTGACCTTCCGTCACATTCGTTGTCGTCCCGTTCTGATCTTCCTTAGAATCCGTTTCCGTCCGCACCATCGCATCACTTTTTTCCGCATCGCTCTTTTTCGCACATGCCACACATAAAACAATAACCGTCAAAATCCCTACAACTGTTAAAATTCGTTTTCTGACCTTCCCCATACCTTTTTTCCTTTCGAGCTTTAATTATGATGTCCGTATTTTCTCCGATATCACGCATCATTTCCCGATACCATATATATAATGCCATATTTTAGGCTTTTCTTCAACCTTCATAAAAATTTAGGTGTCAAAACGTGCTCTATGAACTTAATCGTGTATAGCATGTTATATTTATGCATATCACGACTTTTGTGAGAAGCTTAGATGTTCTTAGGACTCTGTTCTCTCCATAGCCAAAAGCGGCATGGATGCCGCTTTAGAAGCAATGCATACATGGAAGTATGCTTTGCTTCGTTGGCGTATAAATAATAAACATTTCTCAGAGTCCTTAGAATAACTTGCTTCGTACAACGGAGCTGATATGTATAAATATGACATGATATAAACATAAAAAATCCCACATGGCAACGATTGCGCCACGCGGGATTTTCATATGCATATTATATTCTGTTACGCATTATGTATTACATAGCCTCATGTGAAAGTAGAACTTTCCATGAAATATACACTTCACTTTCTCTACTACATAGCTTCGTGGAAAGTTCGGCTTATGACCTCATCCTGCTGCTCCTTTGTGAGCTTGATGAAGTTAACTGCATAACCTGATACTCGGATGGTAAGCTGCGGGTATTTTTCAGGGTGCTTCTGTGCATCTATAAGAGTTTCCCTGTTCAATACATTGACATTGAGATGATGTCCACCTTTCTCTGCGTATCCATCTAATAATGAAATAAGATTATCAACCTGTGCTGTACTTGCTGTCATTGCAATTACCTCCTTCCTTTGATGCTCACAATATAGCACCAATAGGCAGGTAATTATGTAACATTTGCAACATTTTTTGAATTTTTTTGTGAAAAAAATGTGAACAAAAATCAGCCTGTTTTATTCTTCAAACAGCTCCTCAAACAGCTCTATATCCGTTACCTTTATGAGTTTTCCATGTATGGAAACAATGCCGTCTTCCTGCATCTGTGTGAGCGTCCTCGACAGTGAAGGTCTTGTAACTCCGAGATAGTCTGCAAGCTCCTCCCTTGTCATGTCAAGCTTCACTTCATTCTTCTCATTGAGACGTTCATTCATCCACAAACCAACCTTTTGTTTTAAGGTTGTTCCCGTAACAATATGAAGCTTTTTCATCATCTCAAGATTGCACTGAGACTGTATATCAAGAAGATTGTGAATAAGCTGCTTATGATGTTCACATGCACTTGCACAAAATCCATACACAAATGAATATGGCAGCATCAGCACCTTCGACTTCTTGACCGCAACGGCATCATACCAGTAATACTCTTCCTTCGCAAAAAAGAAAACTTCGCCGAATACGTCTCCCGGAGCCGCCGTCATAAGGATATCTCTTCTTCCTGACGGCAGATACTTAGTGATAATTACCTGACCTTCAAGAAGAAGATATATGAATACAGGCTTGTCATCCTGCCCGAATATCGTCTCACCGCTCTCAATCTGCTTTTGTGCAGCCATTGAACACTTTAACATTCGTTCTATCTCATGTGAAGTTATATTTTTAAACAGCAGGCTCTGTGTATAGTCTATCATAAATACCTCATCCGTAAGTCTGTTATCTACTGTGGTTCAACGCTGAATCCCGCAAGCTTCATATCCATGTCAAACATTATTGTGTATGTCAGCTTGGTATTCTCGTATGTCACCTTGTACTGCGTCATGGCATAATACTTATTCGACTGCTTTGCCTCAAAACCCTCCTTGCTCTCAATCTCCACTCGCGCTCCCCTGTCATCTCCAAGGCTTGCAACCGCTGTCTCCAAAGCCTCATCCGTCATCTTCGCCGCCATATCTTCATTGCAGTAATTTTCGCGGATTGCCGTATAATCGGCAGCTTCAAACAACGAAATAACCGCCTCCGACTCCTCATATACCTTCTCGGCCGCAAAATTCTTCGACTCTGACAGCTTCGATGTCTTAGGTGTCCTGATATAAAGATAAATAAGACCTCCGACTATAACTACTGACAGTGATATAATAAATCCTGCCAATATACGCTGCATCATACTCTTTGTGTTTCTGTTTACATTTTCCTGCTTAGTCATTCTGACCTCCAAAAAATTATTTTAATATTTCACGTAAATATTCCGTTATAACATCAGCTGCTGCCCCGTGTGACGGCACACCGGGATGATTATTTGCCCCCATCCACTCGGTCTTAAGGTCCGGAAGCTGCAGATATGCAGCATTTTCATCGTTGTAATCCATCTTGTATCTTTCAAGTGTCTCAAGGATACAAGGCTCCATCACTCTGCCAATCATACCATAAAGCCACACAATATGTGCTTTCGGATTATTCTTTCTGATTAAAACGAGAAAATTGTACACTGCCGTCTCAAATCTTTCAAGCGATTTCTCCTCAAAGCTTCCATCTGCGTTAAGCTTCTGTTTAAAACTCTCACCTGTATTTTCATCCACCCATGCGTTATTCTGAAATGCCGATGCATCATTCGTTCCGAGATTAACCATGACGGCATCAGGCTGCCATGCATCAAAGCCGTATTTCTCTCCTGCACCTGCTTCAAGCTGTCCTCTTCCGCTTAAAAGTCCGCATACCTGTTCATAATACCTCGGAAGTGTTCGTCTCGGATCATTGTCCCAGCTTGAGCATACACCCCAGCCGCTCTGTGAGATGATTCTGTAATCAGCGCCCAGATTATCTGCCGTTGTAAGTACATAATGTCCTTTTGTGGAAAATACCGCTGAATTCCACTCCCAGACACCGTAAGCTCCGGCAAGCCCCTCTCCCGATGTTATGCTGTCACCTATGAATTCAAGCTTATATTTCTTAGGCTGAAGCTTTCTAAGCTTTCCATCACTGTGAATTTCACTCACAATAAGAAGCCCTGACTTATCAGCCATCATCGGCTGTACTTCCTTAACCACACGAATCTTTCTTACATTATCAGGATTCATATTGCGATATATGGTAAGTGTACTTCTTCCTTTTGGAAGTGCAGTTCTTATCATGGAAAATCCATCAATCTCGACTCTTATCCACTGTTCATATATCTCATAATCGGTTATAAACTCTATCGAAAGCTCACTTCCGTCAACGGTAAACTCTATTCCGCTGCCCGTCCAAAAAAAAGCAGGCTCCTCCTTACCTCCGACTCTGCCTAATATACGGATATCCTTCTCAGTTCCCGGAATGTATGTGTTCATGTCACTTCCCCTTTCATACGCAGATAATATATTTTAACAAAATAAACCTCACATAACAATACTTATCCTTATTATTATAACATAATAAATCTTAAATTTTTATAACATCGTACACAATTCCATATATTCCCTTGCCATTTTCAGTTCAAAAATGTAAAATAGATTTTGTGTCTTTGTGTGTATTCTCATATACAGACATACCTTGTTTAAACGGAAAGGATGAACTTCAATGAATAACGACAAAGAATTTCTGGCAAAGGAACCCATAGGCAGACTGCTTGTAAAGCTCGCCGTTCCCACCGTTGCCGCACAGATGATAAACATGCTGTACAACATAGTTGACAGAATATATATCGGTCATATTCCCGCAAGCGGCTCCATGGCTCTTACCGGTGTAGGTGTGTGTATGCCTCTCATCATGATCATATCCGCATTTGCAGCCCTTGTGGGCAACGGAGGCGCACCACGCGCATCAATCCTCATGGGCAAGGGTGACAAGGACAAAGCCGAAAAAATTCTCGGCAACTGCTTTACAACCCAGCTCATCATATCGGTTATACTCACATTTGTAATGTATATTTTTAACCGCCCGCTTCTTCTTGCTTTCGGAGCAAGTGAGAACACCATAGAGTATGCCGTGAGCTATATGAATATATATGCCCTCGGAACATTATTTGTCCAGCTCACGCTCGGAATGAACACCTTCATAACCGCACAGGGTTTTGCCAAAATCGGAATGTTCTCCGTGCTTATAGGTGCCGTTGTCAATATTGCTCTTGACCCTGTATTCATATTCGCACTTGACATGGGCGTTTCGGGTGCGGCTCTCGCTACAATCATCTCACAGGCATGCTCCTGTGTATGGGTGCTCTCTTTTCTCTTCGGAAAAAAGACTACCCTGCGCATCAAGAAGGAAAATCTGCCATTACGTGCCGGCATAATACTTCCATGCCTCGCACTTGGTCTTTCACTGTTCATTATGCAGGCAAGCGAAAGCATCATCTCCGTATGCTTTAACTCATCATTGTTAAAATACGGCGGCGATGTGGCGGTCGGTGCAATGACTATTCTCACCAGCGTAATGCAGTTTGCAATGCTCCCTCTTCAGGGGCTTGGTCAGGGTGCACAGCCTATAATGAGCTACAACTACGGTGCCAAAAACGCATCCCGCGTAAAAAAAGCATTTTTTCTTCTTCTCAAGGCAAGCCTATGCTACTCATTCGTGCTCTGGCTGCTTGTGATGCTGTTCCCACAGATCTTTGCAGGAATGTTCACCCCTGACACAGAGCTTATTGCATTTACCAAGACAGCACTCAGGATTTATATGGCGGTAATGTTCATCTTCGGAATACAGATTTCATGTCAGATGGCATTCAACTCTCTCGGAAAAGCGTTATCATCAATTATTGTTGCGGTAATGAGAAAGTTCGTGCTTCTCATTCCGCTCATCTACATCATGCCTCACATATATACTGCCAGCAAAGCTCATGCCGTGTATATGGCTGAACCGGTAGCCGATATTATAGCAGTGAGCTTCACGGCAATACTGTTCTCATTCCAGTTCAGGAAAGCATTGAAGGAAATTGAGTAAAGAATGTGCCTTGGCACAGTATCCCGCCTTACCTAAAACAGCAGACATGTGAGAATTTCCCGCAATAGCGCATCCCACATGCCTGCTGTTATATTATTCGTTATTATATAAATGATATCAGGGTCAAAAGGTCAGAAATCTGAAGCAAGCTTGCTTGCAAAAGGATTTTTGACCTTGGGACCCGCCAAAAACATGAATAAGTAGCCATTTTTCGTAGAAAAATGAGCGAATTATGAATGTTTTTGAGGATTGCGAAAGTGCAAAGCACGAAGCAATCCGGTATCTTATTTACCAATCGCTGTCCCAGTCGGAATCATTGCTGTCCCAGTCATCCCAATCGTAGCTGTCCCAGCTGTCGTCATCATCGTCATCATAATTGTCATTATTGTAGCTCTCCTCGACGTAATTCTGATAATACGACGTATCATCAAAATCCCATGCATCGCCCTCATAGTATCCGTCCAGCGAAGAATAGCCGCTTCCGACATAGTAATCCCGTACATAATCATCGTCGTAGTCAAAATCACTGTCAGGATACCAGTCATTGTATTCATCATCATAATAATACCAGTCGCCGTCAAGATAATAATACAAATCATCCCAGAGCGAACCGTCATCGTAATTCACCTGAAACACATAATAGCCCTGCCCCGGTCTTCTCTTAGCAGCCTGCCTGTCAAAATAGCCTTCGGCAAGAATGTAAATCGATCCGACAATAACAAGAGCTATAAGAAATTTGTCAAATATTATTGTTGCATTGGCTCTTGATTTTCTTTTTTTCTTCGTCTGACTGCTGTATTTATTTTCACCGCTGCCAGAACCGGATGCATACTGCCTCTTATTGAACTCCTCCTGCATCTTATCAAATAAAATCTGACAAGCCTCCGCCTCATCAAAGCCTCTGTAACGTTCAGCCGTACTTCCGTCATTCTTGTTCTTTGCTACAACCCATTCCCCCGTGAATCTGTCCTGGTAGATATAGAACCATCTCGGCTCATGTCCCTTATCCTCGCCCAAGGCAAATCTTATCGTATCAAGAGGAATATTGTGCAAAGCAACAAAGTCCTTATACTCCTGTAAAGAATTAATCCTCATATCTGCCCTTTCCCATATTTAACCATATGATTTCATAGAAACTTATATTAAGTGTAACACTGCAGGGCTTGGCAGACAATAGTAAAAGGGTTCTATAATTCTGTATATTTCACTCTCTGCCCTTTATCTCCACCTCTTCTTCCACGTAATCACCCTTCCCGTCTTCAGGCAATCTCTTATATGATAGCACTGCCGTGTCAGACACAAAAGCTTTCTCCTCGCTGTCATAAGTGTAGTAGATATGTAATGTTGCAAAAGACGAACTCACATAAGAATCATTCTGCATGTAAGGAAGATATGTAGACCAGATTTTACCTTCTCTTGTCATAAAGCTGTTATCAGACCAATGATCCACAATATATTCATCCTCTTCAGGGATGCTGTAATTGGTCACATAATTGCCATACCACGACCACCCGTCATATTCATTTCCGTACCAGTCCCGAATCTTAAAATTATACTCTATTCTGTCCTTGTCCACCCATGTAACGTCAGTTACAGACATTTCCGATAATGGAACAAAATCATCCGGCTCTCTAAGCTTAAATGCCAGCTTCTCAAATGGTTCCAGCTTAATCACCGCTATGTTATCGTCCGCAGCTTCGCTCTTCATAGAACAGATCACAAGTTCATCATTTTCATCACCATCAAAATCATAGAAGTATACACTCAGCCAGTTATCCAGAAAAACTGCCTCCACACTGTCACTGAGCATCATGCTTTTGTCTTTATATACCACCATGCATCGCGGTGACGCATTTTCCTGTTCAACTCCGATTAAGGCAACTCCCGATTCAGTGTACATTCCCTTACATCTTCTTCCGTCGAGCACTATCTCACACGGAGCAAAGCCTTCATTCTCCCAGCCCTTATAAAAATAGTATTCGTTTTCATAATCCCACATTTTAAAGTCTTTCTCATCGACCACAACCTCGTCCGCGAAATCAATAAGAAACTCCGGTGCTGTTCTAGGCACTTCAATTTCTGTATCCTCTGTTGTTGATGAATCAGTCCCGCTTTCACTGTAATATTCACTTGCATCTGTGACACTCACGCTCTCGATGGTGTTTTCAACACCTCCATCTGTACTCCTGCTGCAGGCGGTAAGCACAAAAAGTGATGATAAAACACATATTATACAGTAATTATATTTTTTCATACTATCCCTCCATATTCTTTTATATTTTCTATTCACCAACAATATTAAAATAAATATTATACGTTCCATTTTCCGCATAATTTGGTGAAGAACCTGCCTCTATTTTCGATACACCCGGTATAGCAACATTGTATATATACCACACATTACCACCAGCGTTATATGTCTGCGTATTATTTCCGTCACTATAGTTCTGTTTAAATGTGTTTATGCTTCTAAATTGTGTTTGCGTGTTAATATAATCAACAGTGCATGTTGGTTCTTTTCCCATTATAACTTTATATGCATCATTATAACATATTTCCCATTTGCTCTGATTTCTTCCATTATAGTCAAATAAGTAACTCCCATTATCATATGCACTAAACTCACCATTTGTAACCACATCATATGCCTTTCCTACAGTATTTCCAGCCCTATTGTGTACCACCCATGCCACAGCATGCATATCCGCTTCTGCTGTACCAGCCTCAGCATATATGACTCTTGTTACTACCTGAAGCTTATTCATTACAGGTTCCCTA
>FR895453.1:4747-33328 GCA_000435595.1 Firmicutes bacterium CAG:882 | reverse complement strand
TCCCTACACAATGAAATATTAGTAACAGGAAGCGCAAAATCATATACTTTAAGATAAACCTCCGGTCCATATTCATCGAAAAGTTTCTCTGCCGTATCCACAGAGTACCCATCTATATAGCGATATAACTCCGGATCATAATATCTTCCCATATAATACCACCCTGTTACTTCATCATAATAAGCCTGAACATAACGAACCTTGTTAATATTAGCAACATTTGTACTATCTTCGCACAGTACCCAATCATTATTTTCATAAATATATGTACCATCAAATGAATAGTTTGCACCATACGCATATCTTGCTATAACATCACCATCTTTTATAATTCCATCAATTATAAAATTATCATACAAAAACTCATAATAATCTCCATTAAGCTCAAACCCCTTTACATATAGCGATCCTGTATCTCTGAAATCATAAAAATAATTAAGCTCATTCTCACCCTCAAGTGCTGTTATCATATTACAATTTTCATCATAAACATACGAAGACGTAACGCCATTACTAACTTTCGACGTTCTTAAAAATCGCTCATCATAAGAGTAAGTTTCCAATACTTTACCATCATAGTCTACCTCTGACAGTAAATCGTAAATAGAATCGCTATCAAAATTCCACTTCAATTGGTATTTGCCATAATCCGCACTTGAACTAACTTCGGTAAACTCCTTATAGCACTCCTCTTCTCCATTACTCGCATTCTCTCCTGCAAACACCGTCGAAGAAACTGCAAATGTGCATACTAATGATGCTACAATTAATTTCATAAATTTTCGCATATTATATCCTCCTCGTAAATTCATTAGATAGATTATCGATCTATAAACCGCGCAGTTTTAAGTTACAATAATATTATACTATACTTCTTTCTATTCAAACATTCCCCTTTTCAGGTCATGTTTCCTCACTCAAAAAGGGGAATGTTTTTTCGTCTGATACAATGATATAGTTATTTTAATAATATTTTAAATTATCTAAAAAGAAAGGATTCCACATTATGACTAAACAAAGAAAACTATTATCCAAAATTCTCGCTTCTTTACTTATCTGCATTATAATCCCGACTTCATCCGTTGGTTATGTAATAATACATACTGATACTTGTACAGGACATAACAATCAGGTTGCTCTTTTGCATAATGGTAATAATAAAAATAATGTGTCAACAGAGACAACTAAATAGTTTATTCAATGTAATCCATAAAATAACTTACCATACTTTCGTTATCGTATATCTGACAAAGAGTTGCACATTCCATTAGAACGGTATTGTACTTCTCTTTGTCCTTTTCTTTTATATTATCATTCCATAAGTTGTTATACTTGTGCCACCATATTTTTTGCGGTCTGTATAACTGCAGCTGCAGTTTTGCCGACGTATCTGCAAGTTCATTTGACAATTCATACTTTCCCTGATTTCCAAGCATACTTGAATATCTTATAATCAACATGCGATATACAGACTCTGCACAGGATGATACACTTTTCTCGTCATTGTCAGTAAAATACTCATACAATAAACTTAGAAAAAAAAGTGCATTCTCATAGTCCTCTAATTCTTCATAATACCCACTTATTAATAAAAGACATTTTATCTCGGCAGAAGTAAAATATATTCTCTTGTTCATTCTCTCATTCTTCATAAGTCCACGGTTTTTATTTTCAGAAAAATTTCTGATATATTCAATCGGCACAGTAAGTTCAACAAGATTAATCATATTATGCAAAGCTTCCTGCGTAGTAAGCTTTCCAAAATCCTTCATAATCATTGTTTCAGCCCATCCTAAGATCTGCCTGTTATATTCATAATCCGGAAGATTTTCTTTCAGCTCACACAGGATTACAAGTCCCTCTGTGGTTTCGTCTCCTCCTATAAGATTCCACATCTCCTCCTCTTTCTCTAAGTCAGCAAATCTTCCTGCTATGATTGACGAATGCTGGTATGTGCATGGCAGATTAAGTTTCTCGTATATCTTCTTCATATTGGTATAATGCAGACTGCTTCTATGCTGTTCCGTCTTTTCTATTGTCTTTTCTGCACATATTCCTTCACTCAGCTCCTTCCGGCTGATTCTAAACAAAGAACGTCTTGCCCTTATTACATCATTAATACAGTATGCCATTCCTTCACGATATATGTAGCAGTCATTAACCATCATAACAGGAATACCACGTCGGCGATACTCATCGGTCATAACATCATGCCATGTTTTAATCCGCTGCTTTTCAATCTCCATATTTTTACGGCATTCCAGTTGTATATCTCCCTTCATATTCACACACAATCTGTCTGCAAGACGCATCTGAATTTCGAAAAGTTCTATAATGTAATATGATTTCTTGTCCTCTCTAAGCATATCAACCGCAGTTTTACATAACTTCCACATCCGGCTTAAAATGTCCGAATCTGATGTATTTATATTTAAACGGCAATAATATACAGTAAGTTTTGAAAACAGCTTTGTTCTTGCCTTGTTATCATAATAATTTCCATTCATATACTCAATAATTGTTGTGATACTGTTTTCAGTTTCCTTTTTATCGCCTGACAGCCAAGCTGCCTGTACATACAGATTAAGCTCATTCACTGAGAGCTTATATTTTGCTAGCGTATCTGCGTCAATTCCATTATCTTTGCTGACATCGGATGTCAGAGCTGCCGCCCTCTCATAATATGTGCTGTCATTTCCGGCTCTTATTCCCTTCATCGTAAGACAAAACTGCATTCTGAGTCTTGCATCAGTCTCAAACTCATTTTCATGGTCAGAATCTGTTGTCCATAGTTTCTGAGGCTTAAAAGCGGCATATTTTACCTTATATTCTTCAATCAGCTTATCTGCCTCACTATATCTGAAATCTGAAATGGCATTTATAATTTTTACCCTGATTTTCCACTCCTCATACTCCTCCGGAGTAAGCATATTGTCAAACCATTCCGGAGCAAGTCCTAACCTTCCAATCAGAGCATTTCTCAGTAAATATCCGGGAAGTTTATTACCTGCTTCGATATCCCTGAGTACTCTTACAGAGCATAACCCATTCGCAAGCACCTCTGCACTTATCTTCTTTGTCTTTCTTATATTATGAATCAGCTTTCCAAAATCATTATTTCCGTATTTCCCCATTGTTTCACACCGCTCCATGAGCTTTATATTCTTTCCGTAATTCACGTTAAGCACTGTAACCTTCAACTCAAATGCAGGCTCATCAACAGGTCTCCTGCTTATTGTTGTTGTAATAAAGGCATAGACTCATGAATTAAGGATGGGAAATCTCTTCCCGCTGAATTACAGACTTCTCAAGAAATATGCTTTGGTTATACTTTAGCATATTGTATCATAAATGTCAATGCTGTAGATTATAAATATAAGCGTTTAGCACTGCGGCTTGCTACGCAATCCACAGCACGCATATCGTCATGACATCATAGATGTCATGACGATATACGTGCGTCGCCAAACAAAAAAGGAGTCCCGAGTGCAAATAAATTTGCATCGGAACTCCTTTTTTGTTTGGCTTGTGCTAAACGCTTACATCATTCCGCCCATGCCTGCGCCTGCCGGCATAGCTGGTGTATCTTCCTTAATGCTTGCAACTGCTGACTCTGTTGTAAGGAATGTAGAAGCTACGCTTGTTGCGTTCTGAAGTGCGCTTCTTGTAACCTTAGCAGGGTCAAGGATACCTGCATCAACCATGTTAACATACTCTTCATTGAGTGCATCAAATCCTACGCCGACCTCTGACTCACGAACCTTGTTGATGATGACCGAACCTTCAAGTCCTGCGTTTGCTGCGATATGGAAGAGTGGAGCCTCGAGTGCCTTGAGAATAATCTTGGCACCTGTCTTCTCATCGCCCTCAAGAGTATCTGCGAGCTTAGCAACCTCCTTGGATGCGTGGATATATGCAGAACCACCACCCTGAATGATGCCTTCCTCAACAGCTGCCTTAGTAGCTGCAAGAGCGTCCTCAAGACGAAGCTTAGCTTCCTTCATCTCAGTCTCGGTAGCAGCACCTACACGGATAACTGCAACACCGCCTGCGAGCTTAGCAAGTCTCTCCTGAAGCTTCTCTCTGTCGAAATCAGATGTTGTCTCCTCAATCTGCTTCTTGATCTGGTTAACTCTTGCTGTGATATCGTCCTTGTTACCGCAGCCATCAACGATGATTGTGTTCTCCTTCTGAACCTTAACTGACTTAGCACGGCCGAGCATATCGATTGTTGTATCCTTAAGCTCAAGACCAAGCTCCTCTGAGATAACCTGACCGCCTGTAAGGATTGCGATATCCTTGAGCATCTCTTTTCTTCTGTCGCCGTAGCCCGGTGCCTTAACGCCAACTACCGAGAATGTACCACGAAGCTTATTGACAATGAGCGTTGTAAGAGCCTCACCCTCAATATCCTCAGCAATGATAAGAAGCTTAGCGCCTGTCTTTACAATCTGCTCAAGAAGAGGAAGAATCTCCTGAATGTTGGAAATCTTCTTGTCTGTGATAAGGATGTATGGGTTGTCAAGAACAGCCTCCATCTTATCCATATCTGTTGCCATGTATGCTGATACATAGCCTCTGTCGAACTGCATACCTTCTACAAGGTCAAGCTCCGTCTTCATTGTCTTGGACTCTTCGATTGTGATTACACCGTCATTGGTAACCTTCTCCATTGCATCTGCCACGAGCTGGCCTACGCCCTCATCACCTGCTGAAATAGCGGCAACCTTTGCAATCTGCTTATAGCCTGTAATCTTAGAGCTCATTGAAGCGATTGCCTCAACTGCCTTGTCTGTAGCCTTCTTCATACCCTTTCTTAAGATGATTGGGTTAGCTCCTGCTGCAAGGTTCTTCATTCCTTCATTAATCATAGCCTGTGCAAGAACTGTAGCTGTTGTTGTACCATCACCTGCAACATCGTTAGTCTTGGTTGCAACTTCCTTTACAAGCTGTGCGCCCATGTTCTCGAAAGCATCCTCAAGCTCAATTTCCTTAGCGATTGTAACACCATCATTGGTGATGAGTGGTGCACCATAGGACTTATCAAGAACTACGTTACGTCCCTTTGGTCCAAGTGTAACTCTTACTGTATCTGCTAACTTATTAACACCGGCACCCAATGCTGCTCTTGCTTCTGCGCCATACTTAATTTCCTTTGCCATAATTATGCCTCCATAAAAATATAATCTTTATTCAACAATAGCGAGAATATCGCCCTGTCTTACAATAACGTACTCTGTATCCTCAAGCTTAACCTCATTGCCCGAATACTTAGAATATATAACCTTATCGCCAACCTTAACCTGCATTGTAACTTCCTTGCCGTCAACTACTCCGCCCGGACCGACTGCAATAACCTCAGCCTGCTGTGGCTTCTCCTTAGCCTGGCCAGGTAAAACAATACCTGACTTGGTTGTCTCCTCTGCTTCTAACTGCTTTAAAACTACTCTGTCTCCTAATGGTACTAACTTCATGATATCCTCCATTCCACCGCTCAGCGGTAAAAGCTATATGATGATTCCGAAATTGCACCCGCTGTGCAATCACGGACACCGGTCGAATTTATTGATTCGCCTTACATCTGTTCTACTCCATGTAGAATTATCACTCACATCATCACAGTGCTAATTATAGCAGATGAATTTGAGAATGCAACCCATTTTATATATTTTTTATATTTTTTATTTCTTTCCTATTTTCATCTCTTTTCCATAATAAAACAGATACTGCTGGGCATAACCGCCATATTCACCGAAAAGCCTTTTGGCAAGCCCCGCAATCACCTTCTTATCCTCCTCATGCCCGATATACATTTCTTCCATAATGCGCTTAATCCACACATCAACCGGAAAAGCATTTCTCTTGCCGAGTCCGAAAAGTGCAATACAACTGGCAACCTTCTCACCGATACCCTTAACTTTCATAAGGCTTTCCATAACCTCATCACAGCTCTGCTCTCTGAGTGTATTCTCATCAAGCTCACCACATATATAATTATTGCAGGCATCCATTATATAAGGTGCACGAAATCCCGTCTTACAGTCACGAACGCCATCCTCTCCTGCCGCAATAATCTCTCCGGCAGTCGGAAATGTATAAAAAACTCCCTTATTTTTTATACCCCCGCAAACGGCATCCGCATCCTTCACATAATACTTCTCCGCGCCGTCTGCTTTTTTCCCGTATCTCAATGACATATCCGACACTATCTTTTTAATATGCGGAATCTGCTTATTCTGGGAAATTATGAATGAAATCATAGTCTCAAAAAAATCCTGATTCAGTATTCTTATTCCCCACATTGTGTCTATTGCCGGCTTAAGCTTGTCATCAAGCTCACATATTTTTTTCTTAATCCCGCCATAATCGGTTCCAAAATCAAAGTAATCAAACCAGATTTTATCAAATGTCTCTCTGTCAGTATCATAAAAAGCAACCGCGTAATCCTCGTTCTGGGCTATATGAAGGAATCTTCCCTTTGCCGATACATAATATTCATTATCACCTGTTTTCTCAAAATGAAAGCACTGACCACATTCTAAGGTCTGGCCAAGGTGAAAGTCTCTTATTCCCTCCACATAAAGATTACCGTCTTTCTCCCATACCTTCATGGACTTTTTATCTTCGTTACTCATAATAATCTCCATTCCGTATTCTGCAACTACATATCATATTTCCACTTATCTCTCTCCGGCATCGGACAATACATCTGCCTCTTTCGTGCCCTGGCCAGCACAAAACAGCCGCAATGACTGCATGTAAGACCTCCTGCAAGATCCACACAGATGCTGCATATATTAAGTCGCCTTTCATACTCCGCATCGTCGACAACATCCTCCTTAGGCAGCGAAGCAACATAAGCCGCTATGCTCTCAGTCATCATATCCTCCTGAAGATTAGCCGGAATTTTACAGTTACATATTTTTTCCACTATGAAAACGCCTCCCAAAGAAGCTTCGTACCTCTTACAATCTCATCCTCGCAAAGCCTTGCATACCCTAAAATTATCGTGCTCTCTTTCCCGGTCAGCTTTCTCATTGTTTCCGCTGCATTCAAAGCATTATCGCGCTCATTACCGGTTTCCAGAAAGTGTGCCGAAAGAGGATATACCCTCACTCCCTTAGCGGCAGCTTTTTTCACAAGCTCACCTTCCGTGATTGTATCTGTCGACAGCAAAATATGAAGCCCTGCGCTCTCTCCGGATACCTCATACTCATCCCCGAATTTCTTTAATTCCCCCAGCAGCACATCGTGCTTAGACTTGTATATCCCTCTCATCTTATTCAGATGTCTCTCGTAATATCCCTCTTTTATGAACCTGTTGACAATATTCTGGTCAATTCTTGACACTGTATTGGAATATCGCATTCCAACCTTGGCATAGCTCTCCATAAGCCTGTCCGGAAGAACCATATAGCTCATTCTCAGCCCCGGCGCAATCGATTTTGAAAAAGTTCCGATATAGACAACCTTTCCGTCCTTATCAAGTCCCTGAAGTGCCGGAATAGGCTTTCCTCTATACCTAAATTCCGAATCATAATCATCCTCTATAATATACCTGTCGTCCTTTTCCTTTGCCCACGAGAGCATCTCCATCCGTCGCCCTATACTCATTACAATTCCCATCGGATATTGATGTGAAGGCGTGACATAAGCTACATTAACATCACTTTCCCTAAGCAGTCTGCAGTCCATTCCATACCCATCGAGCATAATCGGATGAACCTCCCGTCCTATTCCGTTTAAGACAAAATATGCCTTGCGGTATGCAGGATTCTCCATCGCATAGCTTAAAACCTTATTATGCGAATTAGTAAGAAGCTGGTCAAGCAGCATAAGCAGATACTCATCCCCTGCCCCGACTATAATATTGCCGGGGCTGCAGTTGACACCTCTTGACTCGTGCAGATATCCCGAAATAGTCTCTCTAAGCTCAAAATCCCCCCGCGGCTCTCCCATATTAAAAAGCCCTGTGTCCCCGCTCATAACCGCCTTGCTCACCTTGCGCCATGAATTATAAGGAAAACTGTCAAGCTCTATTCCGCTTGGTGAAAAGTCAATCTCATACTTCTCATCCTCTTTTGCTATATGCTTTATCACCCTGCGCTCCACCGCTGCAAGGTCATACAGCCCGTCAAGCTTCAGCACATAATATCCCTTGCAGGGTCTCGACTCTATGTAGCCTTCACTCAGAAGCTGGTCATACGCAAGCTGTACCGTGCTTCTGCTCACATTAAGATGTGCCGACAATGCTCTCGTTGACGGAAGCTTCGTCTCTGCCCTAAGCTTTTTATCCCTTATTTCTTTTTTTATATAATCATAAATCTGCTCATATATAGGCTTTTTCCCGCCGGCAGCAATCGGTACCGAGAGTTCCTTCATTACGCACCTCCGCAATACTACGAGTAAAGTGTCAAAATATGCTGATTTACAAGTGTATGACACGTCATACCCCATTAATCTTACTGCGCATATTTTGACCCCAACATCATCTATTATAAAACTGCTCCATCAAATAAACAAGCTCAGCCACATATTTATTGTGGCACTATATCATCTTTTATTATATAATTAATTAGGTAATTGCGAAACTAAAATATAAAACTAAACAGTTGTGAAGCGGACATTCGCAATCACCCTAAAATATGCCCTGCGAAAGGAGCCCCATTATGAAAGAAAAAATATACACCATTCCCGTCAACGATGCCTTCACAAGCACCTGTGAATGTCCTATCTGTGTCATGTACAAGACTCTTGAGGACAACAGCGTAGAATACACAATGGGACCAAGCTACATGGAGGATGATGTAAGAAGCGAGACCGACCGCCTCGGCTTCTGTGAAAAACACATAAAGCAGGTCTACCACATGGACAACCGTCTCGGAATGGCATGGGTAATGAAGACTCATTTTGATAAAATTATAGATGATGTAGAAAAGCTTCAAAAAAAATCCGGTTCAAAATCCGGCTCATTTTTTAAGAAAAATACGGATGACAGCCCTCTTTTATCCTATCTGCACACACTCAACAATTCCTGCTTTATATGTGAGCGAATAGAAAAAGTCTTTATGCGGTATATTGACACAATATTTATGCTGTGGGAGGATGATACGGACTTCAAGGAGAAATATAAAGCCTGCAGCGGTTTCTGTAACAGGCATTATGAGATTTTGACCGCTGAATCAAAAAAGAAGCTGCACGGCAGCTCCCTTGAAGAATTCACCACCGTCACAGACAAGCTCTATCTTGACAATATGAAGCGTGTCCGTGACGACATAGCATGGTTTATCAATAAATTTGACTACAAATACAAGGATGAACCTTGGAAGAACGCCCGCGATTCAGTAATACGCTCAGTCACAAAAAGCAACAGCATTATTGATGTCAGTGAAAAATAAACAGGCTCGTGCTTGAAAGCTTAATTCCGTCTTTTCCCTTCTGGACAACCGCGATGGAATCGCCTTCTTTCAAGGTGATTCCATCCACTAAAAGGACTCCGTCACTTGAAAAAATCGTATCCACATACTCGTTGTTTACCATCACATAACTGAATTCCGTAAAATTCTCACCTATCACAATAAAATGATTATCCGCATTGCTGACACTTTTTATTGATATAGGCTTGTGTCCCATCTGAAGATTTGTCTGCGAATACGGCAGTTCTCCACCATATACATCCTTGTCTCCATAAAGAATATCATACTCTAAGACACGGAGTCCCTCAAGGTATTCATCGTAATCCTCAGAGTGCCGCAAAGTACTGTGATACTTTGAGATAGCACCGCCATTAATTCCGATCATATCAAGAACATGGCTTGTCAGCTGGAATGCCTCTATATCTTCATTCTCTCTGGCCAGTCCTATATTATTCCATATAACATACTGTGTTGTATATGTGTTTCCACCGCTCAACTCTTCATCAGTGATGTCAAATGCCGGAAGATGGTCCCCATACATCACAAGAACCGTAGGTTCACCATTTTTCTTAAGAGCACCGATGAGTTCCTTTACAAACGCATCCATCTGATGAGCCTGATTAATATAATAGGTAAACGGCTGCACATAAGTCTCGATTGTCTCACCCGATGCCTTGATATCGGTATCTTTTATCTTGTAATCCACCGGGTAATCGCCATGTCCCTGAACCGATATGGTGTATATGAAATCCCTGTCCTCAGAAGAATTAAGCACCTCGATAATCTGTGAAGTGAGTATACTGTCATCAGCCCATCCGATTTCATTATACTCTATATCGTTCATATATTCTATCGATGTAAAGGTATCAAAACCCAGCTGTGAGAACACTGTATGTCTGTCATAAAAAGTTCCGTCATTGTCATGTATTGCATTAGTTGTATATCCATAGTTCTTAAGATCATAGCATATTGAATCGCATGCATTGTGTGCAAGAACAGTCTTATATGGATACTCGCCCGGTCCGAAATCGTCAAGATTCATCCCTGATATAACCTCGAATTCCGTGTTGGCTGTACCTGCTCCCACGGACGGAACCGACAAAAAGCCCGACGGATAATACGCATACAGCCATTCAAGCGTAGGCAGCACCACTCCATTATATTTGACATCTTTTAAAAGCTGAGGGTCAAATAATGACTCAAGCTGCAGAAAAATGATATTAGGATACTCTTTTGCCGGCTTGTTGCCCTGTACCACATCCGGCTGTTCGTCCGCAGTTTCTTTTTCTACATATTCCGTCGTTGTCTCCTCTGCATTCTCGCTCTCAAGCTGCTCAATCTTCTGCAAAATCTCTTTTATTGTGTCCTCGTTGTAATCCTTCGGTTTATCTATACCGCTGTTTAGTAGACTATTTGAAAAACAATAGGCAAAACCATATTCGTCATAGGCATTACCTATATTTCCGAAGTTGCGTGCAAACACACCAACAGATAATCCGATTCCGGTAACACCCCACACGACAAACCAGCATGAGAGCACAACAACAAGTGCTTTAAAATAATTGATTTTTTCTTTATATTTTGGTGCCTTAAACCACCATACAATCATCACTGCAATAAACAGTACTGCCGCAATAACAATAATAACAATCTGTGCGTTGGTCAGATAGACCGGAGCAACCTTAAACGCATATTTAAGCAGTCTGAAATCCTGTGCGGTAAAAGGAGTATGTCTGAATCCCCTAACTACAAAATTAACCACGCCCCCGACAATCCACAGACCGCATACAAGCGTTATCGTAAACACCTTTCTGTGTACAAGAACAGCAAATGACATTGTAAACAGCACAAGCAGCACGCCATAAAGGAAACACAGAGGGTTAACCGCAACGAATTTCAGTCCCTCAACAACCGAACGTCTGCTGAACATTTCCACAACCAGATTGACGACAATTGCCAGCAAGATAAATCTTACCGGCAAATTGAATTTGGAATTATTAAGTTTTTCTTTAAATATCTTTATCTTCTCTTTCATAGCACATACTTACAACCTTAATTACTTACCCTTAATTGCTTCCTTAAGATCTCTTGCCTTATCCTTAATCTTAGGATTGGCTGTATTAGATACAAGAATTTTAGATAAAATTCTCAGTGCCTCATCATTCTTTCCTACCTGACGCGCAAGGTTAGCCATAAGATAATCGAGAGTCGTCTCATCCATTCCGCATATAGGAAAAAGCTCTCTTGACACACTCATCACGAAGCCTTCGTATGCATTCAAAAGCATTTCTTTCTCATTCTTTGCACACTCTTCTTTCTTCTTGCTATAATCAGGCTCCTCAGGCTTAAGGTTCTCAGCCTTACCTCTGTAAAGCCATGCAAGCTTAAGACATGTGTATGCTCTCTCGCTGACCTTCGCCTTCTTTATTACCGTATTAAGAAGTGCAAGCTTATATCTTGCAATAGCTTCGTCATAGGTATAAGTATCACCCGTCTGTGCAAGTCCCTTAAAATTAACGGATATATTATCATGTATGAGCTTAGCCTGATGTGTAGTCATATAACTGAAGAATCGGCTGAGTGCACCATATCCGCAGTGCGGACACACGATAACATCGTATTTTACGGAATCAATTCCCTGATACTTAGGTCTTAAGTCAGGGTCAGAGCCTATAAGATGAGGCTTGCCTGTCTTTACGGTCTTAGTCTTGAACTCATTGTCACATACAGGACACTGTACCTTCTTGTCAAACAAAAAATCTGCTTCATTATACTGAGGTCCTGCTTTCGCACCTTCCTGCTTGGCATTCTTCTTTTTTTCTTCATCGTCATCAAATATCTTTACATTTTTAAGCCCTGTAAAGCCCATTGAAGAAAGATCGGAAAATATTTCAGACATTATACTGCCTTCCTTTCTCTTTTTTACCTTATAATCACTTAGTTAAGCTTGAACGAGCTCTTAAGAGACACTATTCTGTTAAGCACAAGTCTGTTTTCATCTACAGGCTTTCCGTCATGGCTGTCCACGCAGAAGAAACCGTTGCGGACGAACTGGAAACTATCAAGAGGCTTGGCATCCTTAACGCCTTCCTCAATATAACAGTTGTCAACCACAGTAAGTGAATTAGGATTGATATTCATTGTGCCATCCTCATTGTATACACCCTTCTCTTCATCCACAAGATTCTCATAAAGCTTAACCGTGGCATTCACACAGTGATGGACAGGAACCCAGTGTATTGTTCCCTTAACCTTTCTTCCTTCGAAGCCTGAACCGCTCTTAGTCTCGGGATCATAAGTACAATGAACCTCGACAACCTTACCGTTCTCATCCTTAACAAAGCTCTCGCACTTTACAAAATACGCATTCATAAGGCGTACCTCATTGCCCGGAAAAAGACGGTAATACTTCTTAGGCGGCTCCTCCATAAAATCCTCACGCTCAATGTAGAGTTCTCTCTCAAAAGCAATCTTTCTGCTTCCAAGCTCAGGATTCTCAAGATTATTAGGTGCATCCAGATATTCAACCTGTCCTTCCGGATAGTTGTCAATCACAAGCTTAATCGGGTCAAGCACTGCCATTATTCTACTCTTCTTAAGTCTTAAGTCGTCTCTGATGCAGTACTCAAGCATGGCATAATCGACCGAGCTGTTAGCCTTTGCAACACCTACCAGTTCAACAAACTTCTTGATTGATTCAGGTGTGTAGCCTCTTCTTCTGAGCGCACTTAATGATACAAGACGCGGGTCATCCCAGCCGTCAACGATGCCTTCCTCAACAAGCTTCTTGATATATCTCTTACCTGTAATAACATTGGTGAGATAGAGCTTTGCAAACTCAATCTGCTTAGGCGATTCATCCGGTGAATTCTTATATCCGCACTCTATTACAACCCAGTCGTAGAGTGGCCTGTGATCCTCGAACTCGAGTGTACATATTGAATGAGTTATTCCCTCAATGGCATCCTCAATAGGGTGCGCAAAATCATACATAGGATAAATACACCACCTGTCACCTGTTCTGTGATGTGTCATATGTGCCACGCGATAGATTACAGGATCTCTCATGTTAATGTTAGGCGATGCCATATCAATCTTGGCACGAAGCACCTTCTCGCCGTCGGCGTACTTACCTTCCTTCATCTCCTCGAAGAGACGAAGATTCTCCTCTACGGAACGGTTTCTGTAAGGGCTGTCCTTTCCCGGCTCCGTGAGCGTACCTCTGTAAGCTCTTATCTCATCTGCCGTAAGGTCACACACATACGCCTTACCCTTCTTGATAAGCTTAACGGCATTCTCATACATCTGTGGGAAATAATCCGATGCAAAGAACAGTCTGTCCTCCCAGTCTGCCCCAAGCCATGCAATATCCTTCTTTATTGACTCTACGAACTCTTCCTTCTCCTTGGTAGGGTTCGTGTCATCAAATCTCATATTGAACTTTCCGCCATACTTAACGGCAAGACCGTAATTAAGTAAAATTGACTTAGCATGTCCTATATGAAGATATCCGTTAGGCTCAGGCGGAAAACGTGTCTTTACGACCTGACAATGTCCTTCGGCAAGATCCTTCTCTATAATCTGTTCAATAAAATTCTTTGAAACAACTTCCTCGTTATTATTGTTATCCATCGAAAATATATCTCCTTTGAATCTTTTCTCCATTTCGTTATTGTAACACAATAACATCAGCTAAGTAAATACCTTTTTCATGTATAATATGTGCACCTAGCAAAGTGCTCCATACACTGAATTTAATAATTTTCTTATGAGCTTATCATCTGTACCGTTGCACTTTTGGATAACATACATCACCACCATATTTTCAATAGGGTCAACAATAAAATAGTTGCCCGTCCAGCCATCCCATCCGAATGCCCCGAGCTGCACGCTGCATCCCGCACTGTGAGGTGTATCCATCACACGGCAGAGATTCCCATAACCATATCCTCTAAGCGTCTCCCAGGTAAGATCAGCTCTGCATTTGTCCGAAAGCTGGCTGCTTCCCATGAATTCAACGGTGTACGGCGATAGAATCCTGACACCGTCGAGTGTTCCGCCGTTTGCAAGCATCATTGCAAAGCGTCCGTAATCGCTTACGGTCGATACAAGTCCCGCACCGCCCGACTCAAATGCCGGCTTCTCATCATAGCCCTCCATTCCAAGATGCTTTTCCCCATCTACTGCTATAACCCCGGGTTCAATCACATTGTATATCTGTGCAAAACGTGCTTTCTTCTCATCAGGTACATAAAAATCCGTATCCTTCATGCCGAGCGGTTCGAATATCTCTTTTTTGAGAAAATCACCAAATCTCATTCCCGATGCCGACTCAATCACCGCACCTAACACGTCAGCCTCCGTACCGTATCTCCAATGCTCTCCCGGCTCAAAGGCAAGAGGCTGCAATGCTATTCTTCTGATGAAATCCATTGTGCCCGTCTTTACCCCCATATCCTGCTCACCGCTTATTGTGTCATACAAAAGCGCCATTCTTCTTCCTGCCTCATCTCCAAGGTCAGGGTACACTGTTCCCGCAGTCATATTCATCAAATCCCTGACTGTCATTTCATGCTCGGCAGGAATAACACCATCACCTGATATAACCTTCATATTTTCCTTTGCAAATTCAGGTAGATATGCCGAAACCGGACTGTACAGGTCAAGAATTCCTCTCTCCATCAATATAAGTGCCGCAACGGAGGTAATCGGCTTGGTCATTGAAAAGCACCTGAAAATCGTGTCATGTGACATCTTATAATTCCTCTCAATATCGGCATACCCCGTCTCATAGTAGAATCTTTCCTTGCAATCCTTGAACACAGCCACACTTGCTCCTGCCGCATGACCGTTTTTTACATATTCCTCAAAAAGCGTCTTAACATTCTCAAGTCTTTTATTATCCATGATTGTCCTCTTTCCACGATTCTGTTATCGTTATTTTTCTAATTCAAAGTCCACATAAAACTATATCTATTGTAACACCATAATAATATTTGTTAAAGAATAAATTTGTGCTATACTTAATGTAATAAATATGTAAAGGAGGTTCCCCATGAAGAAGAAAACAAAAACAGCCATAGCCATAGCTGTCTCCGTCATAACAACAACTGCATTATCCACAGTTGTAGGCTCTCTGCTTACATCCTTCTGTCTTAAGAAATCCGGATTTTTAGCAGACCGGTATTGGAAACCGCAGAAAACAGATATAAATACTCTCACCCCCGGAACTCCGAAATATATCATAGAGAAGAATTATCTTTCGGCAATGGAGCGCATGCAGGAATGGCACAAAAACGCAGTTCGCGAGGACATAACAATAACCTCCCGCGACGGTCTTAAGCTTGCGGGACATATATTTCCCGCTGCCACTCCAACACATGACTGGGTTATGCTTGTTCACGGCTACCGTGACGTTCCTGTCAATATTCTCACATACGCTCTTCCGTATATTGAGCGCGGTTATAATATATTCTACCTTGAGCAGCGTGCTCACGGTGACAGCGAGGGCAGATATATCGGCATGGGCTATCCCGAACACTATGACCTTCTTGACTGGATTGATGTAATCACGGCACGCGATGCCCAAGCCCGAATTGTCCTTCACGGACATTCTATGGGCTCATCAACCGTACTGATGGCAACAGGCGAGCCGTCACTTCCCGCCAATGTGATTTGCGCCATAGCTGACTGTGGTTTTTCGTCCATCTGCGACGAATTTACATTTAACCTCAAGCAGTTGTTTCATCTCCCGGCATTTCCTGCTTTGTATACAGCCAATATGGTTTCTAAGCTAAGGACCGGGCTTGATTTTAGAAACGGTGATGTCATAAGCTATGTGAAAAAGAGCCACACACCGACCTTTTTCATCCATGGAGACTGTGACGTGTTCGTTCCTACATCAATGGTGTACAAGCTTTATGATGCCGCATCATGCGAAAAGCTGCTCTATGTTGCCAAAGGAGCTGCTCATGTTGATTCGCAATATATTGACCCTGAGTTATACTACTCTAAGGTATTCTCTTTTATTGATAAATATCGTACTTCTTCCCATCCTTAAAAAATACCGGTATAACGTCAAGAGGAGCCGGAACCGTGACACGCTGTCCTCCGTCATATACCTTACCTGTATATGCATCAGTCCATGATGCACCTGCAGGAAGGTATACACTTCTCTCGACAACCTTCTCCACCATTACCGGTGCAACGAGAAGGTCAGGTCCGAACATGTACTCATCCTCCGTATTCCATGCTGTCTTATCATCGTTAAAATCAAAAAACAGCGGACGCATCACAGGTGCTCCCGTGAGACTTGCATGGCGCATGCACTCTCGGATATATGGGCGAAGTCTCTCTCGGATAAAGAGATATTTTTTGAGTATTTCGTAATTATCCTCACCAAAGCTCCACACCTCGTTATCCTGTCCCGATGTAAGCTGACGAACATTGTTGATAAACTCCTCCTCTCTCTCGTACCAAGGCGAACGCTCACCATGCATACGGAACACAGGGCAGAAGCATCCCCACGCAAACCATCTGACCAAAAGTTCTTTAAAATAAGGATCCTTTATATTTCCGCCTACGAAACCACCTATATCGGATGTCCACCACGGAATGCCCGCAACGCACATATTAAGCCCCGCCTGAAGCTGCTCCCTCATAGCTCTGAATGATGAATGTATGTCTCCCGACCAGGTTAAAACACCGTACTTCTGACTTCCCGCCCATGCACAGCGGACAAGGCTCATGACATCCTTCTCACCTTCAGCCTTTAGTCCGTCATAGAACCCCTTTGCATATCCGACCGGATATGTGTTTGTACACTGAAGTGCCGGTCCCTCATAGTATCTGTAATTATCAAAATCATAAGGTCCGTACTCCGGCTCCGCCTCATCAAGCCAGAAACAGCGAATACCTTTCCTGTAATAATTTTCCCTGCACTTTTCCCATACGAACTTCTGAGCGCCCGGGTTAGTTGCATCAAAAAATACCGTATTCCCCATCCATGACATGTGGTAAGCCATTCCTCTGTCAGGTGTGACAAGATATCCCTTATCGCTCATCTCCCCAAAATTCTCACTTCTCTCATCAATTGTCGGCCATACGGAGACTACAGGCTCAATTCCCATTTCCTTTAATTCCTTTACCATTCCTTCCGGATCCGGCCAGTCTCTTGGCTCGAACTTGAACTCTCCCTGCATCGTCCAATGAAAGAAATCAACAACAATCGCATCCATCGGAAGTCCCCTTCTCTTGTGTTCCCTCGCAACCGCAAGAAGCTCCTTCTGATTGCGGTATCTGAGCTTGCACTGCCAGTAACCAAGCCCGTACTCCGGCATCATAGGAGTTCTTCCTGCTGCTGCCGAATACTGTTCCTCAATCTCAAACGGAGTGTCGCCTGCCGTTATGAAATAATCAAGCTTCTTTGTACTCTTTGCGTACCATTCCGTCTTATTGGTTCCGAATGATGCTGTTCCTACGGCAGGATTGTTCCAGAAAAATCCGTATCCTCTGCTGGAAATCATGAAAGGAACGCTCGCCTGTGAATTTCTGTGCGCAAGCTCAAGAACTGCCCCCTTTTTGTCAAGATGCTTCTCCTGATACTGCCCCATTCCGAATATCTTCTCATCATCATAGGCCTCAAAACGTGCCGTAAGCTCATAATCCGTTGTTCCGGGAATCGGCTTAAGCTCTCTTGCATCCACACGAATCGGAACACAGTAACGATTGATGCGGTTTCTGTTTCTCCAATATTCCTCCGTCAGAAGCTCACCTCTCTGATTGTAGAAGCTAAGCCATCCTTCGGTAGAAATCTGTGCCGTTATCTTACCGTTCTTCATCCTGTATATTTTGCCGGTCTGATGATATTTTTTGTATTCATCCCCCTTATACCACGGGTCTGTAGTATCAACCTCCTCACAGGTTATCTCAGGCACACACTCCTCAACTTTTTCACAAAGAGCCCAGTCATGGGCATCCATAACCGACTCCCCCGTCATGCGCACTCGAAGTGAATTCACACCCCAAGTCTCAAGCCGGAGCGTGTATCTTCCATCTCCGATTACAAGACTGTTTCCTTCCTGCCATACTCTCATATATTTTCTCCTTCCACACAGGCTTCACCGTATATGACACCTCTTGAGCCCGTCGCAATAAAGAATCTTCCAAACACTCTCTTATCTCCGTCAATACTGTTGATGTCTCCGAACATCTGCCTGTCCGTATTGATTCTCTCATAGGTATTACAGTCATCAAAGCTCCTGTAAAATCCATACTGTCCGTCTATAACGCCGCACAGATAAACTGCCTTTTTTTCTTTAAGGTAATCGCCTCTCGGACGTCCAAGCCCCAGACCTATTCTGAACACGGAGTCCCCGTCCGCCGACAGTCTCATGAGCGTCACACCGCCATTTTCTAAATTGTATATAAGCTTATATAAGCCGGTATCACCCGTTGCAATGTATATTACTCCGGTCTGTCCGCCTTCAACACGGATCTCAGTCTTATCTGCTGTGTCTATACTGCCAAAATCAATCCGTGGGAGTCCTGCTGCAGCGATATTAAAGCTCTCGCCCGCATCCGTACTCACATAAAACTGTCCGCTCTCTCCAAAGCCATAGAACACACTGTTGTTAACTCTGTCCGCAAACACCTTTAACTTCCCGTTGTTATCATCGGCTCCGTCTATTTTTACCTTAAAGTAAGTCTGCCCTCCGTCATGGCTTCCGACAACCAGCTTAGAAGGAAGCTCTATACAATCCGCAATGGACCATACAATATTATGTGTGTCAGGTGACATTGCCACCCACCCTGCATTGACATTAGGTTCCTCTATTTCATGCAGCTTTGCATCAATCGCATCACTTAATCCATACGGCATCGGAAGTCGCGTAAACGTCTTAAATCCATCGTCCGTTCTCACAAGTCCGCCTTTTGTCTTTCTCTTCCAGTTACCTCGCGCCGTCACAATGGCTGTATCATAATTCTCGTCCGACAAGTCAGCATTGATACAGGTTATGTATCTGTTACCCTCCGCATCGTCAAACGAATTGCGGCACGGCTCGTCAAGCTTATCAAAGGCAAACGCACCAAGGTCCCCAACAATATCCAGCAGCTTTACATCTCCTCCGAGCGGGGCATACACATTAAGATGCACCGTCTCCTCTATCCCCGTACATTTGTCATGATATTGTGCGTTATCTGATGTGAACTTATCACTGCCGAACACTCCGGTGCCGGAATTAAACCACACCTCATCCTTATTAAACGGATTAATCTTAATATCACTCATCCAATGCAGTATTGAAACTCCGCCGTTATACTGTGGCTTCATATACGATGTGTTAAAATAAATGCCTCCCTTTTCAAGCCCCTCAAGGCTGACCCTCCAGCTGTTACCATAGTCATGAGATATATACACAGCCTCAACACTCTTTAACTCTCTGCACAGAGTGGAACATGCCAAAAGCCCGGGTTCAACGGCGCATGAGCTTATCCCTCCAAAGCCGTAATCGAGATATCCCGAAGCACCCATAGGCGTAATATCATCATATCCCGCTATCCTGCCATCCCTGAAGAAATATCTCAGCACTCTTCCCCCTATGACATCGCCCGTATCACAGCTGTATCCCATGTCAACTATATAATTGAAGCGCCCTGTGCTGTTCATGGTAACATACAGATATTTCCCATCATAATCGTATCTCGATGCAACCATACCGTTCATCTTACAATCAGCAATCTCATAGCACTCCGGTTCAGCCAGCTTATCAAAAGTCTCCCCCGCATCATACGACACATACATGCTGTGTCCGCGATGCCTTTCATCACGCCGTGTGGTAAGTCCGGCAGTTCCCGCCACTATTGTCATGCCATCAGCACTGACCCACACGAAAGTGGTATAATTCTCCGGCAGCGGCAGTTTCTCCCAGCTTACTCCCACATCACGGCTTCTTAAAAGTCCTCCGGTCTGACTTGCAAAATACAATGTATCCGAATCACTCTCATCAACCACGAGCCTCATTCCTGTGCCACGTCCACTCAGATTTCCATGAACCATCGTCGGAATCGGTGTATATGTAAAGCTCTCTCCGTAATCATCGGATATACATAGTTTTCCATTTGGCTCACCGTTAACTCCGCATGCAATGTACAATCGCTCAGGCTTATCATTGTCAAGTGCAATCGCAATCGGAAAAGACTCCGCAATGTCCATCATCGTTACATGGTCGATAAGACTTTTCCATCGCTTCTCAGCATACAGATACCTATACACACCGCCTATGTCCGTCCTTGCATAAAGTATGTCAGGCACCTTCCCGTGAAAAGCAAATCCGGTCACATAGCCTCCGCCCGGTATAGGCGCATTCCTGTAGTTATACGGTATCTCAGCCTTGATTTTGTCCGTAATACAAAACATCACAATCCTCCCATACATATTTACGATTTGACGTTAAAATATATTATGGTTAGATTGTGACATTAATTTATATACTTTTCTACCCTATTTTTTTTACCTGTTTACTGTTGCTTTATAACCTTGAGTGTCATACCGGTTCCGGCATGTGTCACCGTTACAATAATATCATCCCTTACATAATAGCTTGTAAGACCATCCGGCGTTGAGCTTGAGAATAAAAATCCGCTGCTTTCAAGATACTCACAGTATGAATTAAATGCCTCGTCCGATATTCCGTCAAATGTCATTATTCCACCATTGTCAACTGCCTCATATCCGGTAAAGCTGCCCTCTGTCATGTAAGGAACATTTGAAAATACAAGATCCTTATTGTCAAAATAGCTGTATCTTGAATCCGTGCTCTCAGAAGGCTTAGTCGGTTCCTCCGTCTGCTGCTCGGCAAGCGTAAGAATATCCCAATAGCTCTCTCCTGCCTCAATGTACATCGTGCCGTCCTTATAAATTAATGTAACACACATTTTTCCCGTCGATGCCGCAAGATAGGCTCTTGTTCCATCCTGACTGTTGAGAGTATATTTGCCTGCATTGAGCACACTCTGCAGATAGCTTGTATAGTTCTTCTCTGTCACACCGCTGAAACGAAGCCCTTCCACATAGCTCTTATCAAAATGCTCCTCAAATACTCCCGCATCAAACATCGGCAATGTATTAAATACACTGTCCTTACCTCCAAAATACACCGCAGCACCCGTCAGCGTCTCCTCTGTAGTTGTCTCCTTCTCGGTGGTCTTGGTTGTCGTCTCCTTAGTCGACTCCTTTGTGTTCTTTTCGGTCTCTGTCGTCTTTTCACTTACTTTCTCAGCGCTACTCGGTTTCGTGGTCAATGTCTCCGATTCGCTGTACTCGAACGATCTGCTGATCTCAGAAATACCGTCCTTCTTTCTGCATGCAGAAAGTACCGCAGCCGTCAGAATAACCGATGACAATATAACTGCAAATCTTCCTATTTTTCTTCTCATATCCTTATTCCCCTTTTATATCAATTTATATAATATGAATACAGTTACACATATTCACATACACATTATACCTTATAAACCATGAAAAGTCCATCACTCATATTTTACCCGTCTCAACAGCAGCCTTCCGACAAAAGTTACTGCAATGTTGCTCACTGCCATTGCATACCACACTCCCGCTCTGCCGAACGATGTCCATCTGTTAAAGCTAAGCAGGAGCGGGATTCTGAAAAGCCATATCCATGCAAACGTCATATACAATGACAGCTTCGTATTCCCCGAACCGTTAAAAAACCCCATATAATTCTGATAAAATGCAAGTCCCGGCAGAGTCAGAAGCACCACGACCACATACTCCATTGCCGCCCGCACCGTTTCCTTATCCGTTGACATGACCCCGACAATTTCTCTTCTCACAGGAAATAATAAAACAAGCCCTGCCACCGTCAGTATGAGTGACATATTCCTGCTTGATTTATATGCCTCCTCTGCCCTTGCCACATTTTTTGCGCCCGTATTCTGCCCGACAAATGCCGACATGGATGTTCCAAGTGCCATAACAACAGCCAGCAGAATGTTGGATATTTTATTTCCGATTGAAAATGCCGCTGACACCTCCTGCCCTGCCTGTAAAATTATCGCCTGCAGGATTATAAAGCCGAAAGAGCCGACCACCTGGCTTGCAACGGATGGTGCCGCAATCTTAAAGAGAAGTGCCAAGCTCTTTTTGTCTATATGAAGCCCACCTCTGACTGCAAGCTTATCTGCGCCGCCCTTTATCAGTCTTTTACCGTAAAACGGCAGTATGCTAAGCTGTCCCGCCACTGAGGCGATTGCAGCCCCTCGCGCTCTAAGACCAAAGCCCACCACAAGCAGCGCGATAAGCGTGATATTCACAACCGCCGCAATGAGCGAAAATATAACAGGAAGCACCATATCCCCCATCGCCTGTCTCATTGCGCAGAAAGCCGAAAACAAAAATAGCGGAAGCATCTCAAACGAGCTTATTTTAAGGTAGACGACCGCCTCCGTGAGCACATCCCCGTCCGCCCCCATAAAACGCATAAGCACCGGTGCCGCAGCAAAAAGCATAATATTTATGGTCAGTCCCATTGCACAGGCAGTCATCAGAAGAAGTCCTCCGTAATGTGCAGCTTTCTTTTTATTTCCCTCACCGAACATTCGGCTGATAACCGCTATTCCCGCCGCGGAAAGACCATTGTTGAAGGCAAGCATTATGTTTATGACGGGCCATGCAATTCCGATTCCCGCCTGTGCGGCGGATGCATTATTCATCTGCCCCACAAAGAAGGTATCCGCTATGTCGAGAAGCGCAATTATGAAGTTCGAGAGCATGAGCGGTAATGCCGTGACCGCAAGCGCCATGTACATATTTTTTTCATGAAGGATGAGTTCTGTCTTGTCCCCCTTAAACCTAAGCTTACCCTTGGTCCGTTTTTTCATCTGAGCCGCGTTATCCTTTACATCATCATTTTTCCAATATTATTCCCTCAAATTTATATATTATCGGTTCTTTTTCAGTGTTCACTGACTATAATATGGTAAAGATATTCAGGAGTACCACCAATATGTCCAATTTCTTTGTACAGCGCATAACATCGCGGCGCATTTTTAAAAGGCTTGTCTGCCTGCTCCTCCTTTTTGTCTGCTTCACGATGAATATTACATACAGCCTACTCTGTGCCGAGCCCGACGTGAGTGCCCCGTCCGCAATCCTCATGGAAGCCTCGACGGGAAGAGTAATCTACGAAAAGGATGCCGACACAAAATTAAGACCTGCAAGCATAACCAAGATAATGACTCTGATACTGATTTTTGACGCCCTCGCAGACGGAAAAATCACGCTCGACGAGACCGTCACCGTGTCCGAGCACGCGGCGAGCATGGGCGGAAGCCAGGTATTTCTCGAGCCCGGCGAGACGCAGACCGTCGAGACGATGATTAAATGTATCGCAATCGCAAGTGCAAACGACGCGTGTGTCGCCATGGCGGAGCACATCTGTGGCTCGGAGGGTGCATTTGTCGACAAGATGAACGAGCGTGCCACGGGTCTTGGCATGCGCAACACCCACTTTGTCAACTGCTGCGGGCTTGATGCCGATGGGCATGAGACCACCGCACGCGATGTCGCATATATGTCGAGAGAGCTTATAACCAAATACCCCCAGATTCATGACTATTCCACTATTTGGATGGACACAATCATCCACTCGACAAGACGCGGCGACTCGGATTTCGGTCTGACCAATACCAACAAGCTCATACGGCAGTATGAGTGGGCAACAGGACTAAAAACAGGCTCGACAAGCCTTGCAGGTTTCTGTCTGTCCGCGACGGCGAACAAAAACGATATCGACCTGATTGCGGTCGTCATGCACTCCCCGACGGGCAAACAGCGCGTTGCCGACTGCATCTCACTCCTAAATTACGGCTACGGAATCGTGAGCCGCTATGAAGACACAATGCCTCCCGAGCTCCCGCAGATTAAGGTCAAGGGCGGAGTAAAGTCCAATGTGAGCTGCTCCTACAGCGGTAATTTTTCTTACATTTTCATGAACAGCTACGATGCCGAAAAAATTAACTGTCACTTCGAGCTGCTCGCCGACACGGAGGCTCCTGTCTGCGAGGGCGACACGCTGGGAATGCTCGTGTACGAGTACGACGGCACGCCGATAGGCAGTATCGATATAGTCGCATGCGAGAGCATAAAAAAAGCCGGATATATCGACTATATCCGGCAGTTGATGCGCATGTTTTTCTAGTTTGACTCACCGTAGCTGTTATATTTATGTGACAGGAACTTGTCGTAGTCCTTCCTGAATTCCTTTGATAAATCATTGGAATATCCGACGATTGTGCGTGGCAGGCGTTGGCTGTAGCACTCCATAGCCTGCTGCATACATTCTTCCGCCTGCTTTCCTGCAAGGCTTATATAGCTGGCCTTCTTATCATAATGAATTGCCGTCAGCCTGTAGCTGTTAACGCTGTACCTTGAGTTGATTCTGGTATAGTATACCCACACAAGGTCGTTATTTTTAAACACTTTCCACTTAGTTCCTTCCATGGAAAAGGTAAACTTATTTCCGACAAGTATTAAACTTGCAGTCGCCCATGTTGATACTTTTCCCACATTTGACGCCGTGGCAAAATCTCTCTCCAACTCAGACATGTCAAGGTTGTTCTTCTTAGCGAACTTTTTAATCTTCTTTACCGAGCTGCCTGTAGCGTATGAGATAAACACAATCAGCAGTATGATTGCGAACATCACAATCATGACTATAGGAAATATAAGTGACTCGCTCATAAAAAAGAAGTTGACATCGCTGTCTATCGTGTACATGAGCGTGCAATCGCGGTAATCGGCGTCGAACAGGTCGCTCGCCCACTCACCCGCTGTCTTTTTGAAGTTGTTAAGCTCAGAGCCCGTCATTTTGCGGAATTTTCCCGTAATCGTCACGTTCTTTGGCTTTTTGTCCGTACTATCGGTGAGATAATTATATGTAGCATCCGCCTGCTTCGACCATATCTTTCTTCCGTCAGCGGCGTCGGAGTAGATACCGAGCATATATCCGCTCTCCTCATCGTATATGAGGTATCCGTATCCCACAACATTTGTCGAGGATGTCGAGCTCGTCTTTTTGTAGTACTGGTCAAGCACATATCTCACATCAACCGTTACTATCTTTCCATTAAACTTATCGTACTCCTCGGCGTCAAGTATCTCGTCCAAGTCAACATCGTCCCTGAGTGAGTCAAGCTCAATCGGCTTTATATGGCTGTACACTATATACGGAACGCAGAAGCCAAGGCATATCACTATCGCGACACCCAGCATGATGAAAAGCTTCTTATAGTTTTTCCGAACCGCCTTTTTCATTTGTTCAAGCATCTGTCTTTTTCACAACCTCCAATTCTATACCTGAAAGCATAGCCGCTATGCGCGAATATGTCGAGTAAAAGCTTCCTATAATCTTATTTGCATGCGAAAGGCATATAAGCTCGGCAAAGGCATCCGCTATTCCTTTGTCGCTGTCGCGCTCGAAGTTCTTCTCCGCCATATAGTAAATGCGGTCGCCGAAGCGTCTTTTGAGCTCCAAAATAGTGTCCAAATCATCGGACGCGATATAGAAGGTCACCCTGTCGTCCTTCTCAATCTCTTTTTCCATCGCCTCTATAAATACTTCAAGCGGACTGTTATTTATACACACCTGATTATCGGTACGTCTTATATGTACACCGATATTCGAGCTGCTGTCAACTCCGCTTATAACAGAATCCGCCTTTTCCCTCACATAGTCCGTCGGCTTAATAAATTCAAGCGGTCTGTCTATTCCCGAAAAATCATGAAACTGTGAAAATGCCCTTATGAACTTTAGGTCATTATTTTTCATAACCTCCTCATAATAGGCATTCCCCTTCTCGACAAACAAGTCGTTCGTCATATCGACATCCGAGAAGTAGTCCGCTTTCTTTCTCAGCTTCTTCTCAAGCATCTGATATCTGAAATGGGAAAAGGGCTTATCCTTATACCCAAAATCCTTGGCATGGATAACCCTTATTCCATCCGGCAGAGAGAACACAGCCTCATTTCTCGCTCCCATAACACGTTCGGTTTTCCACAGCACGGTAAGCTCATCACCGGTCTGCTGCGCCCAGTGATAAGCTGATGCCATGCCAAGAAAACGATTGCCAAGTCCTGCACAAGGTTCAACTATGATCATACTCTGCTCCTTTATTCATATTGTTATTCTTACTTAAATAAACCTTTTCTCTTCTTGGTAGTTCCGCCCTCAGTTGTATCCGTCGGATTGTTACCGCGCATAAGTGCGTCGTAAGCACGAAGTGCATCCTTCTGCTCAGCAGTCATCTTCTCAGGCACCTTAACAGTGAGTGTCACATAATGGTCACCCCTTAACTTGCTGTCACGAAGATTAGGAATTCCCTTGCCCTTTAAACGAACTCTGGTTCCGCTCTGCGTTCCCGCTTTAACCTCGTAAAGCACTTCACCGTCAATAGTCTTAATTCTGATTTCATTTCCGAGTGCCGCATCTGCAAAGCTTATAGGGACATTTGAGAATACATCGTAATCCTCCCTTGCAAAAACAGGGCTCGGAGATACGATAACCTCTACAAGAAGGTCTCCTCTTGGTCCGCCGTTGGTTCCAGGCTCACCCTTTCCACGGATTCTTATACTCTGTCCGTTGTCAATTCCGGCAGGTATTGTGACCTGAATCTTCTTGCGGTTCGCTATATAGCCTGTACCACGGCAATCAGGACACTTATCCTTAACGATGGTTCCCTTACCGCCGCACTCAGGACATGTTGTCACGTTTCTGACCATTCCGAATAAGGACTGCTGTGTATACACAACCTGACCCTTACCGCCGCACTTAGGACACTGTACAGGCGATGTTCCCGCCTTAGCTCCCGTTCCGTGACATGATGTACATTCATCCTTAAGCGTTATGTCAAGCTCCTTCTCACATCCGAAAGCAGCTTCCTCAAATGTAACCCTCACGGACGCTCTTACATTAGCACCCTGCATAGGTCCGTTGCTTCTTGCTCTGCTTCTTCCGCCGCCGAATAAATCTCCGAAAATATCTCCCATGCTTCCGAAGATATCATCCATATTAAAATCGTATGCCTGACCACCTGCACTGCCGTCAAATGCCGCATGACCGAACTGGTCATACTTAGAACGCTTCTCCGGATCACTGAGCACCGCATAAGCCTCGGATGCCTCCTTGAACTTAGCCTCAGCTTCCTTATCTCCCGGATTTGCATCCGGATGATACTTCTTAGCTAATACTCTGTATGCTTTTTTAAGCTCTGCATCAGTGGCAGTCTTAGGTACCCCAAGCACCTCATAATAATCTCTCTTATCTGCCATTGTTGTTCCTCCTGTTATTATACACTCAAATGGAGTGAATAACTCCATCTGAGCCATCCACTCCACTTACTTTATGATTTCTTGGAATTGCTCAGCAGCTTCGCTGCACTCACAATTCTACATATTATACCTCTTTGTAGTCGCCGTCAACAACATCATCACCATAATTGTTTGAAGATGCACTCTGCTGACCACCCATGTTGCTCATGTCAGGACCTGCGCCTGCTGCACCTGCTGCGCCCTGAGCCTGCTCGTACATCTTAGCGAATACAGGCTGTGCCGTATTCATGAGCTTCTCCTTAGCAGCCTTAATCTCATCGATGTCGCTGTCGGACATGCTCTCTGCATTTGTTCTGTCAAGGATTGCTCTGAGAGCCTTAATCTCGTTCTCAATGCTCTCCTTCTCAGCTGCGCTGATCTTGTCGCCTACCTCATCAAGAGCCTTCTGTGTCTGGAATGCCATTGAATCAGCCTCATTGCGGGCATCAATGCCTTCCTTACGCTTCTTATCCTGTGCCTCGAACTCAGCAGCTTCCTTTACAGCCTTATCGATATCGGCATCGGACATGTTAGATCCGGATGTGATTGTGATGTGCTGCTCCTTGCCTGTACCAAGATCCTTAGCTGATACATTAACAATACCGTTGGCATCAATATCGAATGTAACTTCAATCTTAGGTATTCCTCTTGGAGCAGGAGCAATTCCGTCAAGTCTGAACTCGCCGAGAAGCTTGTTATCTCTTGCGAACTGTCTCTCACCCTGTACAACCCTGATATCTACTGCACTCTGGTTATCTGCTGCTGTTGAGAATACTT
>FR895453.1:0-4614 GCA_000435595.1 Firmicutes bacterium CAG:882 | reverse complement strand
CAGCCGCATCTCCTGCAAGCTTACCACCCTGAATGGAAGCACCGATAGCTACGCACTCATCCGGGTTAAGTGACTTACTTGGCTCCTTGCCTGTAAGCTGACGAACCTTATCCTGTACTGCAGGGATACGTGTAGAACCACCTACAAGTAATACCTTTGTAAGCTCTGAAGCAGAGATACCTGCATCTCTTAATGCGTTCTGAACAGGGATTGCCGTTCTCTCAACAAGATCATGTGTAAGCTCATCGAACTTAGCTCTTGTGAGGTTCATATCAAAATGCTTAGGGCCATCTGCCGTAGCTGTGATGAACGGAAGGTTGATGTTGGTTGTTGTAGCTGTTGAGAGCTCCTTCTTAGCCTTCTCTGCTGCTTCCTTGAATCTCTGAAGTGCCATCTTATCGTTAGAAAGGTCTACACCCTCATTCTTCTTGAACTCAGAGAGCATATAATCTGTAATTCTCTGGTCGAAATCGTCTCCACCTAACTGCTTATCACCGTTGGTAGCCAAAACCTCAATGACACCATCACCGATATCAATGATAGATACATCGAATGTACCACCACCGAGGTCATATACCATAATCTTCTGCTCCTGCTCATTGTCAAGACCATAAGCAAGTGCGGCTGCTGTAGGCTCATTGATAATTCTCTTTACATCAAGACCTGCAATCTTACCTGCATCCTTGGTTGCCTGACGCTCTGCATCATTGAAGTATGCAGGAACAGTGATGACTGCCTCTGTTACCTTCTCACCAAGATAGCTCTCGGCATCTGCCTTAAGCTTCTGGAGAATCATGGCTGAAATCTCCTGTGGTGTATACTTCTTATCATCAATTGTTACCTTGTAGTCCGTACCCATATGTCTCTTAATGGAAGAAATAGTCTTCTCAGCATTGGTAACTGCCTGACGCTTAGCAGGCTCACCTACAAGTCTCTCTCCTGTCTTAGTGAATGCAACGACTGACGGTGTTGTACGAACACCCTCTGTATTGGCGATAACCTCAGGCTTACCACCTTCCATAACAGCTACACATGAATTAGTTGTTCCTAAATCAATACCAATAATCTTACTCATAATTTTTTCCTCCTGAAATTATATGAAATGTATAGTTTCCTAAATCTTAGTTAGCTACCTTTACCATGCTGTGTCGAACCACACTGTCACGGTAAGTATAGCCCTTCTGGAATACCTCGACGATTATGTTCTCTCCGACATTCTCATCATCCACATGCATAACCGCATTGTGAAGATTAGGATCGAACTCTTTATCAAGCGCCTCGATTTCCTTAACTCCTGCATCTTCAAGCTGCTTAACAAGCTGCTTATATATCTTATCCATACCCTCGACAAAAGGCTCTGCCTTCTGTTCCTCAGATACGGTTGCAAGACCTCTCTCAAAGCTGTCTATAACCGGCAGAAGCTTCTCAATTATGTTCTTCGCTCCCACCTCAAACATCGCTGTTTTTTCTTTCTCAGTTCTCTTGCGGTAATTATCAAACTCTGCAAGAGTTCTTCGATACTGGTCAGTCAGCTCATCAATCTTCTGATCTTTTTTATCCTTCTTCTCCTTTTTGTCTTTTCCGAAGAAGCCTTTTTTCTTACTGCCATCTTCTGCCGATTCCTGTCCCTCGGATTCCTCTGAAGTCTCCTGTGCTTCACTTTCCTGTGTATCTTCTACAGTTTCCTCTGCAACAGTTTCCTCAACAGTCTGTTCTTTATTCTCATTGGAACACTCATTATCCTGTGTGTTCTCATTTGAAATATTTTCTACATTCTCTTCATACTGCTCTGCCATCTGTTCTCCACCTTTCTAACTATCCTTAAACTTCGAATCAAGCTGAACCTTGATACTCTTAAGTGCTTCCACCACCTTCTCATAGTCCATTCGCTTAGGTCCGACAATTCCGATGGTTCCCTTGACACCTTCATCAAGCTCATACGTTGCTGTTACCACACTGCAATCCTTCATGGTCTGAACCGGTGTCTCATTGCCGATATATATCTGAATTCCCGTGTTATCATCCTTATTGAGTGTGTCATTGACGAGCTGTGAAAGTTCTTTCTTCTCCTCAAAAGTGGAGATAAGCTCACTTGCCTTAGACTGTGTTGACAACTCAGGATATTTGAAAATATTCGTCGCACCGCTGGTGTATATCTGAAGATCATCCGGTGAACCTGCCACCTCAGCTACTGCATCTAATATATCACGTATAAGCTTGGAATATTCTCCTGCCTGCCCCGTGAGCTTAGATATCAGTGTCAGATTAATCTCCTCAACCGTAAGTCCGTTAAGACTGCTGTTAAGAAGAAGATTGAGCTTAAGAAGTGTCTCATTATCAAGCTCTGAATCTACCTCAATAATCTTGTTCTTGATAAGATTACCATCTGTCACTATAACCATAAGTATCTGTCCCGGTTCAACCTGTGAAAGCTGTATGAACTTAAGTCTGTTACCGGTATACTTAGGTGCAGTGACAAGTGTTGCATAATTGGTGTTATCGGCGAGTGTCTTAGCAACATTCTGTAAGAGCGTCTCAACCTTATCCACCTTATCAAGAAGCATATCCTGCATCTTAAGAAGCTCATGCTCCTTATCATCAAGTTCCTGCTTCTTCTCTGCCATCATTCTGTCCACATACAATCTGTAGCCTGCGTCGGAAGGAATTCTTCCCGCTGAAGTATGAGGCTGAATAATGTATCCAAGCTCCTCTAAGTCAGCCATCTCATTTCTTATGGTGGCTGAGCTGAGATTCAAGTCCGTATATTTTGAAATGGTCCTTGAACCTACCGGTTCGCCTGTCTCAAGATAGTTGCGGATGATTGCCTCTAATATCTTAACTTTTCTATCGTCAAGTTCCATCTGCCTCCTACCTTTCTTTATTAGCACTCCTTTTATTTGAGTGCTAACATTTTTGATATACTAAAAATAGCACTCCTTTATATATTTGTCAACATTAATTTTTAAATTTATTCTTATTTTATATTTTGTTCATTTTTTAACCCAAAAACAGCTGTGAGCTAGCTCTCACAGCTGTTTTTGGGGTTAAGGGATATTTTTACCGCTAATTATCCGTTTTCATCTCATATATGTTAGTACCGTCATACAATACTATATTATCATCTTTGCAGTACAGCTTAGTTCCGGCATTAACGCAGCTTGCTTCCATATTACGATTCGGTATTTCGTTACTTGAAACAGTAATTTCGCCAACACATTCATAATCAGGAAACCAAAGGTCAAACACGGCGGCTGTTGCACTGTTTTTAGTACTTGATGAATCATGAACATATAATATATCATTATAATAAAGATATATCTTCGCCACCTCATTCTGCTTTCTTCCCGTCACGCTCTCCTGCTGTGCGGTATCCGTAATCTGTATATCAGAATCCTTTTGGTCTTTACCTTGGCAGGCACACAGCAAAACAGCCATGCTTAACACAATAAAAAACGCAAATACTCTTTTTTTCATTTTATGTCTACCCCCTATACAGTTTTTATTAGTTAGAATTTATTTAAAAATATTAACAGTAATAATACAGTCATTATATACCGATGACCAAAGTTTATACACTATTGATGGGCTATGACCATCCGCAAGTGCCAATAGATAAGTATTACTATTCTGCATTATATATCCGCAACCCATTGTCATATGACCCACACTCTCACTATATGAACCCGGTGCTGCTGCAAAACCTACCATACAAGGATATCCCCTGTCTATTTCGTAAGTATAGTCAGATATGCTTGGTTGCCAAATAACATTCGACACAACACTCCATGAACTGCAACAACTTTTAACATAGCCTTCCGCAACCGATGGAACTGAATTATTTGCATATGAATTATTAAACAAAGAACTAATTGCTTGCTTTATTGCCTCAAATGATGACATATAATTTAACGCAGTATATCCATTATTAGACCAATAATACATTACGTTTGCAAGCGCTGCCACTATACAATTATCATTTTGTTGAAGCTGTGGAGTTACATTTGGAAGTACTGAAAATGGCACTGTTTCTGTTGGATTTACAATATTATATACATTTCCAAATTCGTCCAAGTATGAAATTATCCCATCATAAATCACATAATATATTCCAGAATCATAGTAACATTCTGCATTAGTAATATCTTTTGTTTGCATAAATATGATATACGATGGATAATTTAATGAAATTTCACATATAACATTATTCACTTTATCCCAAATAATATATCCAATATATTCAGTATCATTATAGAACATCTGTAATTCATATGCATTTCCATTTGAATATGTTAATAAGCTTTCAATATTACAAATATTAAAAGTTGTAAAGCCTTTTAATTCGCTATCCTGTTTTACTAATTTACCAATGATATCCAACTCAGTCGAAGAAATTACTTGACATTTTTTTCTTTTGCGTAAACATTGAAACTACTAATTCCTAAAAGAATGCAAAATGTAATATAAACAATAAGCTTTCAAGCACAAATAAGTGGCTATAAAACAGTACAGTAAGAATTGTTTTAACTTCCCCGCTAAATATGTGATGGAAAATCCAATGGCTTCTTAGCTTCATAAAACAACAATAGTTCCAATGGTTGCCAACAGCCGCTTGTT
>FR895452.1:53334-107409 GCA_000435595.1 Firmicutes bacterium CAG:882 | reverse complement strand
TGCAGTCTGTTTTACACAGAACCTTCATTGGAAAATTCTCTAAAATCTCACTATATACATACTTCTCGACATCAAATTCAGTGCCATTGACAAATGGCATGTCCTCCAACGTCTCGTCTGCATCAGGCAATTCTTCACCAAAATTAAGTTCTCTGGTCGAATCAACCTTAATCTGCCAAGGAACATCTGTTAAGCACCTGTCGCAAGGTATGTTGAGGATTATATCCACATGGGACTCAACCTCAATCTTCTTCCCTCCGACATTAGTAAAGACAAGAGTTACATCCTGCTTCTCTACAAACGCATATTCACCCATCTTCGAGCAGAACTTGTCCGCCTCAATCGGTGTTGCAAGTCTCTTAACTTCTCCTTCGTGAGAAAGAACTCCGTACAAATCAATCAGCATAAAAACCTCTTCTTTTAATCACACGCAGATTATTATATCTACTGTGGATAGATTTGTCAACTACTTTTTATTTACATATATTCGATTGTGCTCCGATTACTTTACGAGTTCTAATGTCTCCTGAGCAATCTTAAGCTCCTCGTTGGTAGGTATAACCATAACCTTAACCTTGGAGTCAGGTGTTGAGATAACTACCTCCTCACCTCTCTTATCATTGGCAGCATCATCAATCTTAATTCCGAGGAATGTGAGAGCACTGCAGATATCCTTACGAGTTCTCTTGTCGTTCTCGCCGACACCTGCTGTGAATACGATTGCGTCAACGCCGTCCATAGCTGCTGTGTAAGCGCCGATGTACTTGATTACTCTGTACTTGAATGCCTCAAGAGCTACCTCTGCATTGTGGTTGCCCTCATCTGCTGCCTTCTGAACATCACGGAAATCGCTTGAAATGCCGCTCATGCCAAGAACTCCGGACTTCTTATTGAGCATGTTAATCATCTCGTTGATGTCCTTGCCTTCCTTGTTGGCGATGAACTGGATAACCGAAGGGTCGATATCACCACTTCTTGTTCCCATAATAAGTCCCTCGAGCGGAGTAAGTCCCATGCTTGTATCTACGCACTTGCCGTTGACAACTGCTGAGAGTGAACCGCCGTTGCCGAGGTGACATACGATAACCTTGGAGTTATCAGGATCAAGGTTGCCGAACTCAATCGCTCTCTTAGAAACAAATGCATGGCTTGTTCCGTGGAAGCCGTACTTACGAATGCCGTACTTCTCATAGTACTCATGAGGAATAGCATACATATAAGCCTTCTCAGGCATTGTCTGATGGAATGCTGTATCCCATACGGCAACGTTAGGTGTACCGGGCATAGCTGCCTCTGCTGCCTCAATACCGATGAGGTTGGCAGGATTATGTAAAGGTCCTAGGTCAAAGCACTCACGGATTACAGACTTAACATCGTCATTTACAATAACCGATGTGCAGTACTTCTGTCCTGCATGAAGTACTCTGTGTCCTACAGCACCGATTTCCTTGACATCGGAAATTACACCGTGAACAGGATCAACAAGCATATCAAGAACAAGCTTAACAGCTACGTTGTGGTCAGGCATCGGCTGTTCAATTACCGCACTGTCCTTTCCTGCAGGCTTATGTGTGAGCTTAGAGCCCTCAATACCGATTCTCTCAACAAGACCCTTGGCAAGAACATCCTGTGTATCCATATCGAATAACTGATACTTAAGTGATGAACTGCCGCAGTTTAAAACTAAAATCTTCATTTAATAAATTCCTCCGAAATAAATATGTATTTACTGCATCTGTGCCTGTACTGCCGTGATTGCAACAACGCCTACGATATCACTTGCAGAGCATCCTCTTGAGAGATCGTTAACAGGCTTTGCAATACCCTGAAGCATAGGACCGTAAGCCTCTGCCTTTGCAAGTCTCTGAACAAGCTTGTAACCGATGTTACCTGCATCAAGGTCAGGGAAGATAAGCACGTTAGCCTGTCCTGCGACATCACTGCCCGGAGCCTTGGAAGCACCAACTGAAGGAACCATAGCCGCATCAGCCTGAAGCTCTCCGTCAAGCTTAAGCTCAGGAGCAAGCTCCTTTGCGATTCTTGTAGCCTCTGCTACTTTATCAACATCTGCATGCTTAGCACTGCCCTTTGATGAGTGGCTGAGCATAGCAACCTTAGGCTCTGCGCCAACTAAGAACTTGAAGCTCTCTGCTGAAGAAACAGCGATAACTGCAAGCTCCTCAGGAGTAGGATTCTGGTTGAGACCACAGTCACCGAATACGAATGTACCGTTCTCGCCGTACTCGCAGTTAGGAACGTCCATTACGAAGAATGCGGAAGCAATCTTTGAACCCGGCTTAGTCTTAACAATCTGAAGTGCAGGTCTTAATGTATTGGCTGTCGAATGGCATGCACCGGATACAATACCGTCTGCTGCACCGCTCTTTAACATCATACATGCATAGAACATATAATCAGTTGTGAGGAGTCGACGTGCCTCCTCAGGAGTCATTCCCTTATTCTTTCTAAGCTCAACTAATGCATCAACATACTCGTCAAGCTTGTCTGATGTATTAGGATTAATAACTGTAGCACCTGAAACCTCAAGTCCCTTGCTGTTAGCCTCAACCTCCTCAGGTGTACCAAGAACCACTACATCTGCGATATCCTCTTTAAGAATTGTCTCAACAGCTTCCCAAGTTCTTCTGTCCATGGACTCAGGTAAAACGATTGTCTTTCTCACTGCTCTTGCTTTTTTCTTAATTTCATCAATAAATGCCATAATAAAATGACTCCTTTCAGGTAAAAAATTCAGCTTTCTCATAAAAGCCCATTGATAGTTTAATTATACTCCTTATGTTTATTGTATACAAGAATATTTTTCTAAAATCAAGAGAAAACAAGACATGTTCTAAATTAAATACAATTTTTTTATTGCAGTCTTAATGCCTGCACGAGATATCTGAGATGAAACTGTCTCTCCTTCATGACACATGTTGACAATGTAAGCACCTGATCATCACCGGAAAATACAACATCATCGTCAAATATCTTAAGCTCACTTCCAAGTGCTCTCACATTCTCAAGATATGTCAAAAGATTCTCCTTCTTTGAAAAATCAAAATTGAGTAGTTGATGTGCGTTGTTTGTCTGGTATGCGGCAAAAATTCTGTATACATACACCATATCCTCCGTATATATATACACATACTTATTTTCGTCAAAGAACTCCTGCTCCTCATATTTATGAAGGTCGGAAAACATCGTACCGTCACGCATATTATGCCCGTAAATTATCGTCTGAGGGTCAGAAAAATCCTTTGAATTGTAATTCTCGGTATAAATACAGCCCGGATATCCCTCGCTTCCGTCCACATTGTGCTCAAGATAATACGCATTGTCCGTCGGATGCTGGAACACAGGATAATCTATATTGGTATCCGGTATGTAAATCCACGCGTATATGTCCTCCGACACTTCCTTATGAAGCTTATCAAAATCTATGTTCTTCTCAGGAACCTCAATGCCGTACTTTACGGCAAGCCTCGCCGCCTCCCTTTTATAACCCTCAATGGAATCCGGCGCAGCTTCCGTGTCATCCTCAGTATCTGCTTCTTTTTTCTCTTCAACCGTTGTAGCCTCGGCAAGCTTATTGTAGATATTCTCGGATTTCCACCTCTTATACTGCCCTGCAGCCAGTATCACAACGCACACCAGCATGCATAAAAGCGCAGCTATTCCTATTATATATCTTACCTCGATATTTTTTCTGTTATTTTTCTTCATATTATGTTCCACCTTAAAACCATTTCTTATATTTTAATACATTACTCCAAGTGATACAAGTGCAAAAGTTTTTTCAGGACTTCACATAGAAAGAACTCCTTACATGCTCATGAAGGAGTTCTTATTACCACGCGCTCTGAAAATCAAAAATTATTCTACAACTTCTTTTCTGCGGAAGCAGAAAGCTGCACCTGCTGCAAACACAACCGCAAGAAGTGCCGCAGCAACCGGTGCATTATAACCTGTGCTTGGCGCAGTTACCGATGGATTGACAATAACCGCAACAGGTGAGAAGGATGTGAATGTAGCAGTTACACTTCCATCACTTACATTAGTCACAGGAAGGTTCTCCCAATACTGTCCGTTCCAGTGAATAACGGATATTGACTGTCCTGCCAATACGCCCGGTACATTCATCGTAACATCAACGCCTGCTCTGTAATCACCGGCAGGTAAAGATATATCAAATGCCTTTAATACTGTAGCACTGTCGCCAAAGTAAGCCTTTGCCTGTGCCTTGGCATTCTCAACATCGGCAACCGACGCAGCTGTTACAGTTACATTTAACTGCACTCCGCCGACTGTTACAGAAGGAGCTGTCACACCTGAAGCCATATCTGTTGAAGGTATTGCATAAGTGTCTCCATTGCTTGATGAATCGTTTGAACCGGATGTGCCGGAATTGTCACCTGTATTAGGGCTCTGTGCACCTGTGCTTGGCTTCTGTGTTCCTGAATTATCGCCTGTGCTTGGGCTGTTCGCTGCAAAAGCAGTGAATGATAAAACCATTACAAAACATGCAAATACTGCAAAAAACTTTGAAAACTTCTTCACTTTAATTTCCCTCCTTGGTTTATTCGCGCGCAGCTTTATATCAAGTCAAATGACATTGATAACATTTTAACCGGACTGTGCTGTCAGGATGCTGTTCTCAGTTGACCATTTCATAAAATATATCCAACAGCTGCTCCTTAAGCCCGACTTCATTCACATAAAATTCTTCGAACTTCTCACCCATCACGGTTTCTCCCGGTATCGAGTACATCTTGACTCCACCGATATCATATCCCAGCAGTTCCGATGCAAGATAAGACATCTCGTCCACAGAAATATCCGTGACAATATAGTCCTTGACCATCTGATACAGCTTTATCGGATAAGAAATATCCGCCTTGGTGCTCTCAAACACCTGATTCATGAATGCTTTCAGGTAAATTTTATCTTTCTCAAGTCTCACCGACGCGGAATCGAATTCATCAAGACTTCTGTATTTCAGGAAGTAGAATGCATCCTCGCCGTAAAGTCTTACTGTTGTCCCGGCACTCTGATTTATCTCCGGAACATCAAACGGCAGCGTAACCTCAACGCCGCCTAACGCATCGTTGAGCAGCCATATTGCTCCGAGCCTCATCGACACATAGCCGTGTATCGGGAGATTATACAAAAGTTCCGAGACAGTATTCTCTGCCCGCTCGCAGCTCAATTCCCTTCCGTCACCGTATCCGTGCTGAACACAGAGCTGGGCTTTAGCCGTCCTCACATAATTGTTGTTCTCATCATACATATCGATATCAGTCATGGTATTTCTGTTGACTGCGACAACCGATATTGTCTTATCGTGCGGATTCATGGCAAAAAGGAAGATTGCATCCGACTGTCCGCCCTCAAGGTAATTGGTATTCTCATTGACTTCGGGCGCAGGCTCATTGCTGTCAATGCCAAGTATCAGGAATGTGAGCATATCCTTATTGTATCTGTACATATGACCGTTATAGCTCACATCGCCCTCCTGATACACATACACCTCATCATTTCCGCTTTTGGCTTCCACCGCCTCTGTCACCGCATCCGTGCTGTCAACATACCCTATTTCCGGTGCATCAGTCCCGCCGGAATACAGCTTATTCTTACCCGAACGCCGCATAGCGGTAAACATTATCAACAGAATAAGTGCCGCAACAATCAAAAAAGCAATAACAAAAAATACAATTTTTATCCCGCACGGAACATTTTTTCCGCTCCTTTTTTTCTTTTTTCTCACTACCGGCACAGATTCATTCTTCTCACTTTTGTTCATATATTCCACTCCGAAAATTATGCAGGTTATCCTGTTTATTCTTGTAAATTGTCATCTGCTATTATAAGCACAATTTGTATTAAATACAAGTGTTATTTATATTTATTATAAATTAAATTTGTATTTCGAAGTAGAAATAACAATTTATAACTGTTAAAGCACCCCATTCAGGCTTTTTTATAAATATTGATTGATACAATTACAACTTCTATTCACTGTACTTTCTTATGATACGCTGATTGTAACGCAGCAAATCAGTATATAATATTTAATAAGGAGAAATTATGTATCCAAACAGAATAAGAGAACTAAGAATAGAAAAAGGTATTACCCAGATTGCACTGTCAATAGAGCTTGAGGTAACCCAGGAAACCATAAGTGCATACGAGACAGGCAAAAATCTTCCAAGCACATCCAATCTGCTGAAACTCAGCAGAATACTGTCGGCGAGCATGGACTATATACTGATGATGAGTCCGATACGAACCCCGATTGATACAAGCACGATGGTTAACGACGAGAGAAGGCTTCTGACATATTTCCGCATGCTCGGAAATGTTCAGAAGGAAAAAGCCCTGTCATATCTTCAGGGCTTATGCGACAGCGGCGACAGGTAGGCATTTACATTCACCGCCTGACGAGGTATAATCACATAAATTACAATTAGTTCTTGTAAAAGTACAGCATAAGTCAGGAGTATATATGATTACCACAGCAATCATTGCAGAATTTAACCCGCTTCACTCGGGACATGAATATATCATAAGAGAAGCACGCCGTATCACCAACGCCGATTGTATCGTTGTAGTTTTAAGCGGCAGTTTCACACAGCGCGGCGACATCGCCATTGCACCCAAAAGCGTGCGCGCTGCGGCAGCCATTGCCTGCGGTGCCGATATTGTGTTCGAGTTGCCTTTTTTCTATGCTACATCAAGTGCAGAGTTCTTTGCATCCGGCGCGGTCACTCTTCTTAACTCAGCCGGAGGCATTGATTACCTTGTATTCGGCACTGAAAATAACGATATATCCGTGTTGTCATCCGCTGCGGACATGCTGCTCTGCGAGCCGCCTCTCTTTAAGCAGGTGCTCAGTTCATGTCTTGCAAAAGGAATGTCATTTCCTGCTGCGCGTGCGGAGGCATTCGCAGGCTGCGGCGGAAGCGGTGATGTGTTCACACCCAACAATACTCTGGCAATCGAGTACATTAAGGCACTAAAAAGGCTGCACTCCCCGATAGAGCCCGTTGCCATAAAGCGCATAGGTTCCGATTATAATGATAGGAATTATCAGTCCAAAAGCAGCTTTATCTCCGCATCCGCATTCAGAGAATATGTATCCCGTCCGCATTCGAATGACGAGCTGAATACATTCTCCGATTCAGTGCTTCCTGCAGAGAGCTCCGCTCTTCTTAAATCTGCCTGCAACGTATGTTACCCAGTAACAAATGATGATTTTTTCATTCTGCTTCGCTATTCAATTCTTATGAATCGCAGCACACTTACATCATACTGCGATTTCACACCTGCACTGTATAATCGCATCAACAACCTGATTGACAAATACGGCAATGAACTTTTTTCGGGAAGCTATGAAGATTTCATACTGAAAATCAAGACAAAAGACATGACTGCAGCAAGAATTAAGCGTGCCATGCTGCATCTTGTCACAGGATGCACCGACAATACATGCAGAGCCGCTTACGATTACCTATCCCAAGGTTATCTTCCTTATGCCCGCATTCTTGCATTGTCCGGCGCAGGTCAGTCATATATTAACACAATAAAAAAAGGCTGTGATATCAAGCTTATCAACAGCCTTGGCAAATCCATGCCCGCACTCGATGAAAATGCGCGCACACTCATTCAGACGGATATATTGTCATCTGACATATATGCGGCAATTGTAAAGTCAAAGTTCAACCACACTCTGCCCGATGAGTACAGAGCCGGTGTTATAAGAACCGTCTGACTACAGGAGCGTTTCTTCTCCGTTACCGGCAGCACCGTCGTCACACACAGCCCTCACCGAGTCCTCCTCCGGCATAAGCATGCTTAAAATGCGATGTTTTTCATCATCGTCTGCCGCATCCTTATACTTAAAAATCATTTCTTCCTTCTGTGCCTCGGTGAGTCCGTTATATCCTGTCATAAGGCGCTCATCCATTGCAAGTGCTTCCATAAAGCCGAAGGGATAGCCGCCTATTCCGACCATCCCTTCCATCGGCATTCCATTTAAATCCATGTCATGTACCTCTCTTTTCGGCAATTTAACAGGATGACATATAGATAGTATCCTGCATCTGTATGTCATCCTGTATATATTGTTACACGACATGTCTCATTCTATTCTTCCAAGGCACCGCCCTCGCCGTCATTATCAGACGCCGTGAGCGTCTCCATTCCCGGGAAACTGACCGGAATCCCGTTCACCTCAACCATATCCTCAATTCTTATGGTGAGATAAGGTATTCCATCTATTATTCTTGTATCTACAAGATCCGTCCTGTCAGGCTTAACCCTGATTGTGACAGCAGGTGATTTCACTTCAAACTTTCTCGTCTCAACAATATTGGTCGCCTGAAGAGGTGTCTGTTCTCCCGCCTGACTGTCATAGCATCTGTCAAATTTTTCAAGGAGCTCATTCTCAACACCGCTGTCGGAGAGAATCTGCTTGACCTCGAGCTTGTTGAGCGCGAGAGGCTCAGGCTCCTCCTTGGTCTCCTCAATTCTGTTGTTGATTATCTCATGAATGCTCTTTACAACCTCAAAATCACATTCCTCGCCAAGAGCTTCCTCAATAACACTGTTGAATGTGTCCCTCTGATTGCCCGCTGACATTGGAATATTGCAGCCGAGCACAGGCTCCGCAAAGTCGAGTCTCAGCTCGTCAGGCTTAGCCGTATAGTACAGAAGGCTGTGTATATCCGTGCTTCTGTCATTAAATGCAGGGAAAAGAAAGGCAATGTTCGGCATGTCGACAACCCAGTCGCGCACCCTGTTCCTAAAACAGCCCTCCGATGCAAAATATGATAAGCCGGGCTTTGTAAGCGATACAGGACATATACAGCAGAGAATATGTGAGTACACCTCATCCGAAGCATCCTCCATCTCAATATTGTCCGTAGTCTTTCCCGGAACGTCATACGCCTGATGTATGAGAAGAATAAGATAGTTATCAACCGTATCATAATTCTCGATAACACGGTCATAAAAAGCATGCAGCACCTCATCGTCCTTAAGCTCCGTCTCACGAAGCTTCATCAACAATGCATACTTTTCGCCGTTTAACTCCTCGTCAAGAGGAAACTCCATATTGAGCAGATTCTTGCCGAGACTTCCGGAAAGGCTCTTTTTAAATATAGAAAAATACTTAAAAAGGTCTTCCTCCGGAAGTGCCAAAAAGGCCTCCTTAAACTCCGTCACCTTGTTCTTCTCGCCGTCCACATAGCAGCCGCAGATGCGCGATATTGAGCTTTTATCTTCCTTAAATGTCTTTTTAATTTCTGCAATTTCCTTCGAGTTCATTTCTTACCACCAATACAAAATTTAATTCTTGAAGCTGTGGATCGGTGCAGGTATTCTTCCCACACGGTTCACAAATGCCGAGCAGTCGAACGAGTTGACCGGCATAATAGGTGCATATCCTAAAAGTCCGCCGAACTCAACCGTCTCGCCGACTCCCTTACCGATTACAGGTATGATTCTCACTGCTGTAGTCTTCTGGTTAACCATACCGATTGCAGCCTCATCAGCGATTATTCCCGAGATTGTACTAGGCTTGGTGTCGCCCGGAACCGCAATCATGTCAAGTCCTACTGAGCAGACACAGGTCATAGCCTCGAGCTTCTCGATTGTGAGCGCACCCGCAAGCACGGAATCTATCATTCCCTGATCCTCGCTCACAGGAATGAACGCGCCGCTCAAGCCGCCGACGTATGAGGATGCCATAACGCCGCCCTTCTTGACCTGGTCATTTAAGAGTGCAAGTGCCGCCGTTGTGCCCGGTGCTCCCGCTCTCTCAAGACCTATCTCCTGCAGAATATCCGCAACCGAATCTCCGATTGCAGGAGTAGGTGCAAGTGAAAGGTCAATTATACCGAAAGGAATTCCAAGTCGTTTTGAAGCCTCCTGTGCTACAAGCTGTCCGACTCTCGTAATCTTGAATGCCGTCTTTTTGATTGTCTCGCAGAGCACCTCGAAGCTCTCGCCTCTGACCTGCTCGAGAACATGCTTTACAACGCCCGGTCCGCTGACTCCGACATTTATTATCGCGTCATCCTCCGATACACCATGGAAAGCACCTGCCATGAACGGATTATCATCAGGGGCATTACACAGAACAACGAGCTTTGCACAGCCTAATGAATCGCGCTCCTTAGTGGCCTCGGCAGTCTCCTTTACAATCTCTCCCATAAGACGTACCGCATCCATATTTATACCTGTCTTTGTTGAGCCGACGTTCACGGAACTGCATATAAGCTCTGTGGATGCAAGTGCCTGAGGAATTGAACGTATCAGCAGCTCGTCACTCTTTGTCATGCCCTTGCTCACAATGGCAGAATAACCTCCGATAAAATTAACTCCAACCTCATGTGCTGCCTTATCGAGTGTCTTTGCGATCGTCACATAGTCCTCAGGTGTCTTACAGCAGGCTGCACCCACAAGCGAGACAGGTGTTATTGATATTCTCTTATTTACGATAGGAATTCCAAAATCTCTCTCTATCTCTTTTCCTACCTTCACAAGATTCTTTGCCAAAGTTGTAATCTTGTTGTATATTTTCTCATTAGTCACGGAAAGATCCGCATCAGCACAATCTAACAGGTTGATACCCAGTGTTATTGTACGCACATCAAGGTTCTCCTGTTCAATCATCTTATTGGTCTCGTTGACTTCAAATATGTTAATCATGATATTCTCCTAATCTGTCCTTTATTTTAAGCTCAGGTGTTACATCATCAGATTCTGTGCATCTTTGTAAAAATTTCTTCGTGCTGACACTTTATCTTAACACCAATGGATTCACCGAGCTTATCAAGCTCATCGGCTATCTCGGCAAAAGGCTTGGCAGCCATTTTCATATCTACAATCATCATCATATTAAAATATTCCTGTACAATTGTCTGTGAAATATCGAGAATGTTCACCCCGTTATCCGCAAGATATGTACATACCTTTGCAATGATTCCTACTGTGTCCTTACCTACTACCGTAATAATTGTTTTGTTCATGATGTTGTCCCTTTCTGTTATTGGTTTCATCCTGCTATTATTTTATAATATATAAGATAATGTATAACATTATCAATATTAACTTTACTGCAGATATTACAATGTAATAATATGGCTCGGCTTATCGCGCCCGGCCACACTTATCTTAAAATCACCCGACTTATATTCGCTGCCGCTCATATCAATCTCCGACTTAACAGTCTGATATGCAAGATCCGGATAATTATTTTCCTTACTCAGATGCCCTAAAAGTATTTCCTGCACCTGATTTCCGAGAAGTCTGTCAATAAGATGACCTGCTGCCTCATTTGACAAATGCCCCTTCTCGCCCAATATTCTCTGCTTCAGCGGATATGGATACGGACCTGTCTCTAACATTCTTATATCATGGTTAGCTTCAAGCACCATACAATTGACTCCCGCAAAGCTGTCAACTATGTAATCATCATACACTCCCAAGTCCGTCACAAGACCAAACGCCTTGTTCTGTGCCTCAACACGGAATGCGCATGGGCACAGTGCGTCGTGTGACGTCGCCACCGCTCTTACCTTAAGCGTGCCGACACTGAACTCCTGATCACATTCCACCACATTATATATATCCTCAGGCATCCTGCCAAGATTTGTGTTCTTTATCCCGCTTATCGTGCCCCATGTCGCATATACCGGAATTGCACTCTTCCGTTCCACGACTCCAAGACCTGAAATATGGTCGGAATGTTCGTGTGTTACCAATATTGCATCTATATCGGGAATGGACAGCTCAAGCTTATTAAGTCCTTCCTCAACCTTCTTCCTGCTTATTCCCGTATCAATAAGAATATGCGTGTCATCATCGCCGACATATATACAGTTGCCGCTGCTTCCGCTGGCAATTGTCATCACTCTCATTTGAATCCTCACTTCTGAACAAATTATTATATTTATGCTCTATGTTATACATCCCGATGTTTACCGTCAATGGTTATTTTGCCCTTGCCGGTTGTTTTTGAGATATACATAGCTCTGTCGGCATTATCTATTACCGACGACTGCTCCGTGCTCTGCTCAGGATAGAAGCTCACACCGGCACTGGTATTTATGTATACCGACTGCTCTCCAAGTGTAATATTCTTCTCCCTTATCTCCCTATGAATCTGCTCAACAACCTGTATGACCTCATCGGAATCCTTATTGATAAAAAGAATAACGAACTCCTCACCGCCATATCTGTAGCCCGCACATCCGTGCTCCTCGGAAATTTTTCTGATAATTGCCGATACAGCCACAATAACGGCATCTCCAAACAGGTGTCCGTAGGTATCATTGATGGACTTAAAGTTATCAATATCAAACATTGCTGCGGCTACGCGCTCTTTTTTAAGCTCGTCATCCGCATGCCTGTATTTTTCCATAAACTTGTTGAGTATACGTCTGTTATACAGACCCGTAAGCCCATCTCTTTTTGCAAGATTCTCAAACTGCATGTACAGGAACGCATTATTCATTCCGACCTGAAGCTCCGATAAAATATTATCAAAGAATGTGTCCCTCTGCATAAAGAACTCAGGCTCATTGTCACATATCACATATACTCCCGCACGTCTTCCGTCAACCAGTATAAGTCTTGCGGCAAATGAGAATATATGCTCATTTTTAAGGAAGGAATACTCTGAATGCTTTACATTGTTACATATATATGTATGTCCGTCGGAAAGCCTCTCAATAAACGCATCGGATGTAAAGGTCTCAAGAAGAAGCTTGCAGGTGTCATCGTTAATGTCCCCATACATCTTATATTTCACATCCGTATCATACAGCGGATTACTTCTCTTATAATCCTCATATATGCTCTTCTCCGTCTCGGATATCTTAAGAAGGCCTGCGCATTTTACATCCATGCTGCTTATAAGCTGTTTAGAGAAAAATTCATCAATTTTAACCATATCAAAGGCTTCCGTGAAGAAATGGAGCATCTCATTCTGGAAGCTTACTTCCAGATTGTTGGCATTAATCTTACGGTTGGCACTTTCAAGTTCTATTCGCTTGAGTCCAAGCTGCTCATTGACATAGTAGAGTTTCTCCTGCTTTTCTATAATTTCCTTGTTGTTATCCATCGCCTTGTCAATTATTCTCTCCTTGGCAAGAACCGCATTCTCGAACTTCTCATACCGCTTCCCAATATGCTCAAGGACCGCACTCATCGCAATATCAAATGCTGCAAGCATAACAATGGAAGTGATAACATACGTTATCGACACATCCTTGATTGCATATACAACTCCCATAACCACAATCGGAATATCAACTATCAGTCCATGAAGAAAAATAATTCCTTTGTCCGTAAGGTCAAAATATATTCCCGATTCAAGTGCAACGCACAAATACATAAGAACATATATGGCACACTCATAATTCTTGTACCCGTCATGCATAACAAACACAGCAAATACGAAAAGCTGAACCATCTTAAGTGCAAATATGAATTTGGTGTTCTTTAAAAAATCCGATGGTCTGAATGCCTGTTCGACGATGAGAACCACACATATGATCGCCGTGCGTATAAAAGCAGGAGCTCCGATTGAAAAGCTATTAAATGTCTCTACAAGCAGGTATACAATCAACAGAATAAGTGCGGGAAAGTGTCTTTTTGCAAAGTCTTTTTGTAATTGAATAATTTCTTCTTTCTTGTACATTGAGCATTATCTCCAATACAGTTCTATTTTGTCACCCGCTGTTATCGGCGCGGTAAAAGGCACCTTTTCACCATTGAGTGTTGTTATAAGCTCCGTTCCTCCCGGTGTCTTAAGATCAAACGGATAAAAATCAAACACATCGACAAAAGTATATCTGCTCTTACCCGAAAGAACCACCGAAGTATTATTTACTTCTATTGTAACGCTAACCGGCTCTGACGGTATTGTACTCACTTCTTCCGTCTTATTCTCAGTATTTCCCTGTTCTTTCTTTTTCACGCTGTTTTCATCATCACCGTTTTCCGGTTCAGAATCAAAATATTTCACATTAAAGTTCTCATATACAACTGTATCGTTATCGGCAATGTCATTGTTGACAAGTATAGTTATTCCGTCCGTACTCACATCCATAAAGTCAAAGAGCTGTTTTACGGTGTAATAATTCTCCATTATAATGTCATCACCCGGCTGTACACTGTAATCGGCGCCCTTTAATTTACCCCCGACATATGCGAACTTAGGACATACTATAAGCTTGTCATTTACAATAAAATTAACCGTGCTTTTGTATTCCTCAAGCTCATCTATTGTAATATGTCCCGGCTCGCCTGCCGTTGATTCCCGTATCTCAATCTGATCATTGTGTGCAATTCTTGCATTCATGCTGCTCTCACGACCATTCAGAAGAATAACCGCCGCATCTCCGGTTGAGCCCCTGACAAACCTCGACTTGCCGTTAACCGTGAATGACAGCTCCTTTCCGCGCCTTGGAAATATACTCTCATTAGGCATGCCCGACTGTATCACCGCATCCACTATAGAAAGGTGATTGTTGTCGTAAAGCTTGACTCTCTCGCCGTTAACCGCCGCAAAAATAAAATTATTTTTCTGATTATAATAATTGATACATATTCCGATGGGAGTAACTAAAAGTGCATCCTTTCTGACATCCTCGGTAATGAAATCTATGCTTGTGAGAACTTCCTCGCCCCTGACCGCAACTCTCTCATGTGCAATCTTTAATCTGTCGGCAATCTTATCCGTAAATCCCGGGAACTTTCCTCCTCCTCCGACCACAAATACGGCACTGACAGGCTTATCACCATTGAGCTCGCATATCTTATCCGCAACATCATCGGCAAGCTTAGTCAGTTGTGTATCCAGAAGCTTATGTACATCAGCAGCCGGAAGCTTATGTGATATTCCCATGATATCCTTGTATGTGATTGTCTTTTTCTTACCGGCAGCGAGCTTAATCTTCTCCGCCGATGCGAAATCAACCAAATACTCCTTAGCGATTATCTCCGTGAGTTCGTCTCCGGCAGCAGGTATCATTCCGTACGCAGCTATACTGCCGTCCTTCGTAAGACAGATATCGGAGGTTCCCGCTCCGACATCTACAAGCGCAATATTCAGAAGCCTGTACTGCTCCGGTATAGCCACGTTCATCGCGGCAATAGGCTCTAATGTAAGATTAGCCACGGTAAGCCCTGCATAATCGACAGCCGCATATAAGCCGTCAACAACCTCCTCAGGCAGAAAGGTGGCAAGAAGGTCAATGCCAATCTTCTCCGCCTTATGTCCTTCAAGGTTATTGATTACATAATCATTGAGATAATACCTTACAGGTGTATATCCTACGCAGTAAAACTTATATTTTTCCGCCTTGAGGCTAAGCTCCTTATGTGCCTTCTCAACAGCTATAAGCTCAAGTGAATATATATTCTCAGAATTCACTCTCACTTCACCCTCAAACTCCACATCCTCATAAACCTGCACCGTGCGAAGCACTCGTCCGGCGGCGGCAATGCAGACCTCTTTCAGCTTCTTGCCGGTTATCGCCTCAAGCTCATGCTTCACAACGCGTATCGTATCCCCTACTTTGTTGATATCATGAATCTGTCCGTCAAGCATTGCCCTTGTCTCATGCTCCTTTGACACGATTGCGGCAGCCTGAAAACGTCCGTTTTTCATGTAGCCTACCGTTCCGACAACATTTCTGGTTCCGATATCCAGTCCGAATACAAAATCATCCGGACAGTAAATAGTTTCACTCATATCCTATCCCCACCTGACTTTATTTCTTTAAGAACAGCCTCAAGCCTGCCAATCAGCGTCTGACTGTCCGAAGAATTATCTATTACATATCTGCAATGCTTTCTGAACTCTTCGTCCGAAAGCTGATTTGCCATGATATCAAGACATTTTTTTCTTGAATATCCGCGACTTGACATCAATCTCTTAATGCGCTCCTCCTCCGGTACATATACATACCAGAACTCCTCACATATACTGTCATATCCGGCTTCTATAAGAAGCGCCGCCTCCACAAATACATATTCGTATATTCCTTTTTTCTCAGCCTCGGCAATTTTTTTCTTTACCTCTAGCATTGTAAGCGGATGTATGACCGAATCAACCTTGGCACACAGCTCCTTGTCAGCAAATATAACCGCTGCCATTTTCCTTCTGTCTATGGTGATTCCGTCATCTTCAAGCACTTCTTTTCCGAGAAGCCCGACAACCTGCTTATAGGCAGCTCCGTCCGGCGCAATCGTCTGCTTCGCCACATCATCGGTTCTTATAATAATACAGCTTGTCAATCCGCTAAGTGCATCAAGCACGGTCGATTTTCCCGCACCCACTCCTCCTGTGACACCTATGACTCTCATATATATCCCCCTGCCCTGACTGTGTCCTTGTAATTTTTTCTAGTGTGCCTCAAGCCAGTTATTACCCTCGTTGGTATCAACAATAAGCGGAACCGAAAGCTTCGCCGCATTTCTCATCTGCTCATCAAGTATTGCTCTGACCGTATCCACTTCGTCTGCAGCCGTCTCAATCAGAAGTTCATCGTGTACCTGAAGAATAAGTCTCGACTTGAGTCCCATTTCTTTCAGCTTGTGATATACGCCTATCATTGCAAGCTTGATTATATCAGCCGCCGTTCCCTGAATAGGTGCATTCATCGCCACTCTCTCACCGAAGCTCCTCTGCATAAAATTGCTGCTTGAGAGTTCGGGAATAGGTCTTCTTCTCTTAAACATAGTGACCGAATACCCGTCTTTTTTTGCGCTTGCAACCAGATTATCAAGGAATTCATGAACCCCCGGATATGTCTCAAAATATTTTTCTATATACTTGGCAGCTTCCTTTCTTGAAATGCTCAAATCCTGACTCAATCCAAATGAACTTATACCGTACACGATTCCGAAATTAACCGCCTTTGCATTGCTTCGCTGTGTCTTTGTCACCTGCTCAAGCGGCGTGTTAAACACCTGCGATGCCGTAATTCTGTGTATGTCCTCGTCACTGTTGTACGCCGCAATAAGATTCTCATCCCCCGACATATGAGCAAGTATTCTAAGCTCAATCTGTGAATAATCGGAATCAAGAAACACATATCCCTGTCTTGGTATGAATACCTGTCTTATCCTGCTTCCAAGCTCCATCCTTATCGGAATGTTCTGAAGATTAGGCTCAGTGCTGCTTATTCTTCCCGTTGCCGTTATTGTCTGATTGAACTTTCCGTGTATTCTTCCGTCAGCCGCTATATACTGTAAAAGTCCGTCCGCATATGTCGAATTAAGCTTGGTTAACTGTCTGTACTCTAACACCTTGCCGACAACAGGATGCTCAGGTGCAAGTTTTTCAAGCACATCTGCCGATGTGGAATAGCCGGTCTTTGTCTTCTTTCCGCCCGGAAGTCCCATCTGTCCGAACAGAATCTCTCCAAGCTGTTTTGGAGAATTAATATTAAACTGTGTTCCCGCAAGCTCATATACTTCCTTCTCGACAACGGCAATCTTCTCTTTTAACATATCGCCGTATGCAATGAGTGCCTTCCTGTCAACCAAAATTCCGTTGTTCTCCATCTCCTTGAGTGCATACACAAGCGGCTGTTCGATGGTCTCATACAGGGTATACATATCTGTCTCAACAAGCTTCTGTCTCAGGATATCGTAAGCCCTTGCCGCAACATACGCACTGTAGCACGCACAAATATGAGTCTTGCCGGAAGCTGCATAGCTCTCTTTCCCCATAATATCGGTTCTTGATCTTACCAGCCGTCCGAGAAAATCCCTTGCAATATCATCGTAAGCGTAGGCATCCTTAAGCGGATTTAAAAGGTATGCCATAAGTGCCGCGTCAAATGCGCTGTCCTCCTCAGCTATCGGAATAAGGTCTAACTGCTCCTTAAGCGATATAAAGCACGCCGTCTTTCCGTCCGTGTGCAGCTTTTTTACAAGGTCTGCCACTCTTCCTGACAAATACTCCCGTGTAATAAATCCCTGAACAGGGATATAAGCCGTATCCCCGTCACTGCCGCCCACGGCAGCTCCAAGGAGTTCCCCGACATCGTCAGGAACCATGAACACACCAACACATTGTGAAGCTTCACACTTATCTAAAAAGCTCTCAGCATCATTCAAATCCTCTATTTTTCTGAAATTGTCTTCTATGTCGCTATCATTATAAGCATCCGTATTCTGCTCAAAACGTGAGAGAACGGACTTAAACTCAAGACGTTTAAACAGCTGATATGCATCCTTTGAAAACATATCTGACATACCCGCATTATCAAATGAATACTCTATCGGTGCATTTACATCTATGGTTGCAAGTACCTTGCTCAACTGTGCCTGCTCATAATACTCCTTCAGGTTCGTCCTCGCCTTATTAGGTGTAATCTCGTCCACATGCTCATATGCATTCTCTATCGAATGGTACTTAGACACAATTGCTCCTGCCGTCTTTTCGCCTATTCCCGGCACTCCCGGTATGTTATCGGATGTATCTCCCATAAGCGCTTTCATATCAATGAACTCTGCAGGCGTTACTCCGTAGCTCTCCACAACCTGTGCCGTATTATAGTCCTCTATCTCTGTTGTGCCCTTTTTCGTCTTAGGAATACGAATCTTTATATTGTCGGTTGCAAGCTGTAAAAGGTCCCTGTCCCCTGACACCACCGACACTATCATCCCCTCGGACTCGGCACGCTTAGCAAGAGTTCCCAAAATGTCATCCGCTTCGTACCCTTCCTTGGTGACAACACATATATTCATCGCCTTTAGTGCTTCCTTTATGAGTGGCACCTGTTCCACAAGCTCCGCAGGCATCGGCTTTCTCGTTCCCTTATACGCATCATACATCCTGTGTCTGAAAGTCGGTGCACTCAAATCAAATGCAACCGTGAGATAGTCAGGCTTCTCCTCATCAAGAATCTTAAACATAATATTCAGGAAACCATACACGGCATTGGTGTGAAGTCCCTCCGAGTTCGTAAGCTCAGGTACTCCGTAAAATGCCCTGTTAAGTATGCTGTGTCCATCTATCAAAACCAGCTTTTTCATCAAATCCTCCTATCGGCAGTTCATGCCGCCACTTTTCTAAAGCAGATAAGTCACCAGCACAACCACCGCCGCAAACAAAATAATATATATAAATATCTTAAGCAATTCCTTTAACCGCTTCATCCTGCGCCCTCTGTTTATTGTCTGCCGGGCTTTGTCAAAACATTCATTAACAATGTTTTTGAGCACAAACGGTCCGTCAAAGGCTTCGTTGTCCTTAATTCCTCTCTCAACTATAAAATATATCTCAAGCTCATCCCTGCAGGATGCGCATCCCTCAACATGCTCAAGGCAGCGTGCCATCTGATCATATTTCAGGCTCATGGATGCAAATTCCGGTATGGATTTTCTAAATTCCTGACATTCCACGGCAGTCCGCCTCCCATTTTTGCATAGTTTAACATTATCTATTTTATTTTAAGCCACATGGCTCAAAAAGTAAAGAAAAAGGTGGATTATTCATCCACCTCAAAACGCAGGAATATTCCTTCATCCTCATTATAGAGTTCTATTGCTTTATCACCGTTGCCGATTTCGTATCTACCCTCTTCATAATAATCAAAATAGCTGCAATATACCGTATCATCTGCTGCGTCAGCCACAATATGGTACAGCTCGGGGTTACCGGGCAAATCAACGGATATATCATCCCCCGATGTCTTTGCGTTGATTTTACCGCCATTCTCAACGTCAACATTGTCTATATACACATCCGAATTTTTGCCATTGATGTCAAGAAGGGAAATTATTTTACTGTCATATACGCTTACACTATCGTTCGCAATTTTTATAACAATACTGCCAGCCTCGCTGTCCCTTATATAGACAGCCATATTGTCAGCAGTAACCAAAATATTGTCGGCTTTCACTCCACTTATTCCCGAATACAACTCAGAATTATTTACTGCCATATTAATTTCGTCTGCCTGAATATCATCAATGTCCGCATATCCTCCATCAACACTAATCTTAACGCTGCCATACCGTCCATCCGGAACCATGATTGTAAGATACTGCTCATACTCATAGTCATTGCCTCCCGTCGGATTCCAGATATTATCACGTATATCTTTATTGTTAACATCACAGGTCAGCACCTTGTCGTCTCCACTATCCTTAACATATATTTTTACATCGTCTTCCTTCGAAGCTATAAATTTATATGATATATGAAATTCATCATCATATGATGATCTGACTGTTACCGAACAATTATCAATGTCTAAGTCAATACAGTCGAACGCATCTATATCTTCATAGCCTTCCACTGCCTTGTAACCGACATATTTAATAGAGTTTATAAGTTCATTATCTCCGTAATAGTTAGTTACAAACGCATTGATACCGATATAAAGTACTCCAATCAGTAATACAATACCAAAGGCCAATGTAATTATCTTTTTAATCTTCTTTATTTTTGATGTAAATGCAAAATTATGTTTCCTTGCATCTCTCCGTACTCCCGTGTATTTTCTTTTATGTTTTCCCGTCTGCTCCCTCGCCGCCTCAAGTTCCTTGTTGACAACCTCATCATACACGTCCTTGCCTATCGGTTCAGGTCCGAAGTCCAAAAAAGCACTGTCGTCAGAGTCATATTTTCCGTTGCTTTCTGCCATATAAATCCGCCTCTCTCATCAGTCTGCGCTCTGTAAAACCGCATAATACAGTTATTTTAGCACAATGTATCATTAAGAGCAACCATTTATTTTTTCAATCATCGAAAAAAACATTTGCTTTTTTCTTCCTTATCTGTTATTATGTACAAGTGCGCGGATGTGGCGAAATGGCAGACGCAGCAGACTCAAAATCTGCCGATGGCAACATCGTGCGGGTTCGACTCCCGCCATCCGCACTAAAAAAATAACCGCGGTTGATTCCGCGGTTATTTTTTGTTCATCATAAGTGGCGAATATGACTAATAATACTTTCTGTTACCCCACAGATTCGCTTTCTTGAGTTCAAGATACTCTGCATACGCCTTCTCTAAAATCTGTTTTTCATTAGAAAACTTGAGAAGATGATACGCCTCGTGGAACTTATAATATCCCGAATCCTCAAAAAATTCCTCCTTCTGCGGCTTGCTGTAATAGCTGTCAGCCATCATCAGATACCAGTGGACTTCCTTGTCCACCACATCCGACGGCACCGAAAAAGTGTACTGGCTTCTGCCTACATACTTGATAATCTGGGCTGATACTCCTGTCTCTTCCTTCACCTCACGAAGTGCCGTCTCCTTATAATCTTCGCCTTCCTCGACGGTTCCCTTCGGAAGCACCCAGCCTTCATACTTGTTCCTGTAATTCTTGTAAAGAACAAGTATCTTTCCTCTGAATATAACCACACCGCCACAGCTCGTTGCTTCTATCACTGCAATTCCTCCTGTATCATGGTGTGTCACATATGACTTGAGTATAGTATAAACCAGTTTTCAAACAATATCAATGTTTTTTATCATACCACGCATCAAAAATATCTCTTGCGACATTAACCGCATATCTGTCAGGTGCTCCGTTCTTATTGTAGCCTTCAAGCACAACGCTCACTATTATCTCAGGCTCATCCTCCGACATATATCCCGTAAAAAGAGAATGTTCATACCCCTGCGTTCCATACTGTGCAGTACCCGATTTGCCGCACACGGTATATGGTGCATCCGAAAATACATGTGAAAAACTGACCTCTATAACCTCGGCAAGATGCTCGGAAAGCATTTCTGCCTCGTCGTCGCTCATAACACTTCCGTAATATTCCCCTCCCGAACTTCCGTCATAGGAATACACAGCATCTCCGTCCGGTGAAAGTATTCCGCTTACGATATACGGCTCATACAGCACTCCGCCATTTGCCACAGCCTGCATTATCAGTGCATTGTGAATCGGTGTGATAAGGGTATTTCCCTGTCCGAAGCTCGTCTGCATTATCTCCCACTCAGCCGACTCATTGTCAAGCACATATTGGGATTTTGCAGTGACAAGTCCTATTCCGCCATGATAATGAAGCTCCCGGTTGAACAGAAGATCCTCCGCCGTTGCAATGCTCCGCGTAATCTCCGTGTCAAGTCCCATCGTTATAAACGCGCCGTTGCAGGAATGCGCGAATGCACCGTATGTGTCAACACTTCCATGTGCAGCATGTCCGACGCATGCGATTGATATATTATCCTTCGTAAATACGCCATTACATTCATACACGAACTGTGCAAAGCTATCAAAATTTTCGCTCTCAACACATTCTCTGTAATAAGAGAGAAGCGTAAGCGTCTTAAATGTCGAACCCGGCGGATAAAGCCCCGAAACCGCTCTGTTTAGAAGCGGTGCATCCGCATCCTGGTCAACTCCCTGAGTCATAAATGTGTTAGGATTAAAGTCCGGCTTTGACACCATGGCAATTATTGCTCCGTTTCTGTCCATCACCACAACCGCCCCGTCATTTTCTCCAAGAGCATTGTATGCTGCAAGCTGCATATCGAAATCCAGTGTGGTGACAACGCTGTTGCCACGATACTTCTGACCCGTAAGTTCCGCATGAAGCTTATTGTCAAATGTGTCACTGCTCCTTGAAAGCTGATAGTCCAGCACTCCCTCAAGACCTGCTCCTTCGCCGTAGGTATACCCGATAACATGTGAAAATAGTCTGCCGTAATTGTACACTCTGTTTTCCGCACCCGAATCCTCCGTGTCCGTATACGCAAGCTCCTCACCCGATTCCGCATATATGGAACCGCGCATCGTCTGTTCCTTCATCTTGCTCAATCTTCTGTTGTAGGTACTGTCAAGTATATTCTCATCAAACGACGCAAGACTGTATATATAGAAACCACTTATCAGAAGCACTAGCGCAAGACTCCCGACAACCATCCTCGGCGAGCGTACATTCACCTCATCATTCTCAGGTTCAAGATTCTTAGCCGCAACTCCCTGTATAATCGCAATCATAATCATCGAACTGATTACCGAACTTCCTCCATAGCTCACGAACGGGAGCGTAACGCCCGTGCTCGGTATACAGTTGATTGTACCTCCTATGTTAAGGAAGCACTGAAAAATATACATTATTCCGAATCCGCCTAACAGTTGTCTGTTAAATGTATCCCTGCTCTCTGAGAGAACGGTTATAATCTCAAGGAACACATTAAGACATACCATTATTACAAGAATTCCGAAGAGACCTCCGAACTCCTCGGAGATTGCCGGAAAAATAAAATCCTTGGTGACAACGGGAATCGAACCCGGAAGTCCTTTTGTAAGACCTGTTCCAAACCAGCTGCCGTTTCCTATGGCATATATCGACTGAACAAGCTGATACCCCTTTCCGTCAATGTACTTGAACGGGTTAAGCCACACATCGACTCTCACCCGCACATGGGCCACCGCAAAATATGCCCCGACTCCCGCAACGATTCCGCACAATCCTCCAAGAACAAGATATCTGTGCCTGTGTGTTGCATCGTAAAGCATCACAACATAAGTCACATAGAAAATAAGTGCCGCGCCGAGGTCATTTGACGCCACAAGTATAAGAACATGTGCCGCCGCACATACAGATGTTATAACAACTTTTTTTGTCGATGTCCCCTTATACAGCATGCACGCTATGAACATAACATACGTCAGCTTCACAAACTCGGACGGCTGCAATGAAAAGCTTCCGATATTTATTGACAGATTTGCCCCGTAAACCGTGTTTCCCATAACAAAAACAAAACCAAGCAGCACGATACCGGCTATGCAGTAAAGCACATCAAGCTTTATAAGAAAATGCAGCTTCTCGACAACTATCGGAACCAGAAGAAGTATAATCGTTCCCGCCCATATAAGAACATACTGTCTTATCAGCTTATCCGTATCAAGCCTTGCAAGCATAATCATGCCTACACACATCAGAAAGGCCATGTCATTTAACAGGATTCTGTTGCACTTTCTGTAAATCATAGGAAAAATATTGAGCAGAAAGAAAAAATAAAAAATCTCCATAAACAAAAAAACAATAAACAAAAAATCCTGCCGGTTCAAAAACAGAACAATATTTCCCAGAACAGTCATAAACAGGACGATAATTATCTGAACAATTCCTTTTCTTAACTTTCCCTGCGCTCTTCTCTTTTTATAAAAAACATGCCCTAAAAATCCATGAAGGCAGAAAACTGCTCCCAGGAGTATGAAAATATACTTTGATACGGCAGTAATTATATTAATAGTCGTTATGTTAGTCAATCAATCAACTCCTCTGTTATAATGTCCTCTTGTATATCCATCAGCACCTCGTCCTGCCTCTATCGAACGGTCTCCCGCCGCTGCATTAACCGCAAGTTCAAGCACAGCCTGTGTCTCCTCTTCATTCTCAACAGAAAATGCCACTCTCATACCATCAACTCCCATATCTTTTAACTCGCAAAGCTTGTCTAAAAGAAATTCCGGCACGCTGTTGTATATAAGATTATAGCAATAATGGCAGCAGTTAATTGCAGAAAGCATCTTGCCCTTCCTGTCCCTGAGACTGTATACACCCGCTCTGCCGCACGGCTTGTCCTTTGAGACATACTTGAGCGTGCAGCCGGCAGTAACCATGAGCGGAACATAACCGTACACAAGCTTTTCAGTATATATGTTTTCCCCTCTGATGCTCTTTAGCAGGCCTTTAAGCTGTCCTGCATTCAGCTCCTCGGACAATGTGAAATTCTTTATTCCAAGTGTCTCATACGCAGACACGGCATCTTTATTGTAAGTATACATATTGTAATCGGCAGTTATGTCTCCATGATACAGATCATACAAGCCCTTCTCCCTCACATACATAAGCTCCTCAGGGCTCCTTATAAGCATACCGTCAAAGCCGGCATTCTCAATATCCTTTAATCTCGAATCATATATTGCAGCCGTATTTTTTCTGAATATATATGGCATTGCAAGGTATGCGCCAAGTTCATTACCGGGATTTTTCTCATTATGACTGTCAATCATGCTCTTCATCCTGAGCGCACCGTCAATGCCCTCAAGCTCAGTCGATACATATACCAGTGCTATGGCATTTTTACGCTCTGCCACACGCAGTACGGCACTTAACTGCTTATGTGTCATTACAAGAACGTTAAAGGTTCCGTTCTTTGTATTATTTGTATACAGGCTGTCAGGCTTCAGCATACTTATATTCTCTTTCACACCTGATTCTTCCCGTGTGCAATTATGCTTATGCTCTGAGCTGCCCCCAATCATCGTACCCTCTAATTTTTCAATTGCATTTCTTCTTAAATCATTTAAAAGCTTCACCGGAACAAACGGATTTCTCTGAATATCCGTTATAATATCGTCATCTTCGCATGAGAATATGGTTGTTCCCAGTTTCTTAAGCTGTTTTAATACATCCGCCCTTGAAGCCGGATGCTTATCCGATGCTTCAATGACCTCCGAATATACCGTAACCTCCTTATTCTCGACATTCTCTTCACCATAATTTTTTTTAAGACTCACGGTAAGCCTTGCCTGCTCACCGGGTGCAAGGTATATACTCATTCTTACAGGAAGCCTGACATCGTTATCAATATATCCCGCTCTTATATCTGAAAGGAGGGCATTATTTCTTGTTCTGTACACCGGCGATGAATTCTTCACATTCCTTGCAAAGCCCTTGGGAAGCAGCAGCTTTCCGTCCTTCTTTGAGCCTGGCACCGTGTACTCGCTTCCGTCGCAAAACTCCAGCACATCTCCCGCGTTTACCGGCTCTATGAGAATAAGCTCCCCATTCCTGACTGTTCCGACCATAATTCCACGATGATTAGGCCTGTCAAATGTCATCATATTTTTGTCATTATGTGAATAATAATATCCCTTGCAGAAGCCTCCACGATTATACAAATCCATAAGCTTTTTGATGTCATCTTTATCGACATGAAATCCTTCACGTCCCTTTTCAAGGTACATATCGACATATTTTCTGTATGCCGCCGTTACCCCTGCCACATACTCAGGACTCTTCATTCTTCCTTCGATCTTAAGTGAGTATACTCCCGACTCTAAGATATCCGGAATTGATTCTATCGTGCACATATCCTTAGGACTTAACAGATATGCCTCATTGCCACCGTTCATGCCATAGAGCAGTCTGCACGGCTGCGCACAGCGCCCGCGGTTACCGCTTCTTCCGCCTATCATGCTGCTTAACAGGCACTGTCCCGAATAGCAGTAACACAGTGCACCATGTACAAAGCTCTCTATCTCCACATCCACATTATCGTGTATATCCCTGATTTCAGCAACCGACAGCTCTCTTGCAGTCACAACCCTGTCAGCTCCCATCTCCTTTAAAAGCCGTGCACCGTACTTTCCTGTTATGGTCATCTGAGTGCTCGCATGAAGAGCAAGTCCCGGGAAATTATCGCGGAGCACTGAGAACACGCCGTAATCCTGAACAATCACGGCATCAAGCCCCGCCTCATAATAAGGCCTGATATAATCCCCAAGTCTTGTTATCTCATCATTTCTAAGCAGTGTATTGACCGTCAGATACACCTTTCTTCCATACAGATGTGCTGTCTTGATCGCCTTTAACAGCTCATCCTCGGCAAAGTTTCCCGCAAAGGCTCTCGCCCCGAACATACTTCCGCCAAGATAAACCGCATCAGCCCCGGCATTTATTGCCGCCCTGAAACATTCATAAGTCCCGGCAGGTGCTAATATCTCTGCCTTTATTTTGTCATCATAATTAACTGCCATAACAGCCTCCGTATTCTCTCATAAAAACCCAAAAACGGGGGCTTTCCATGCGGAAATCCCCCGATAATCAATCCTTCGTATCCTTTTGCGTCTCCAGCTTGATAATAGTATTCTGATATTCCTGTATATCCTTCTTAAGCTGCTTAATCTCTCCTGCCTGATTATCAAACTTAATCTGGAGGGCAATAAGCTCATGCTTAAGGTCATAGATTTCCTTGTCTTTGCTCTCAAGATCCCCCTCAAGAGTATCAGCTATCTTCTTAGCCTTAAAATAATCATCCGCTATATTCAATTGGATCATAATGTTCTGAAGCTCCAAAGCCTGTCTTCTGAATGATTCCGACTGCTTGCAATCCGTCAGCTTATTATTCAGATAAGCAGCTACCTTCTGTAAATATTCCTGACTCTCGTAGCCGCTAAGTGTCAGCACCTTGCCGCCTATCAGCACTTCCGCCTCGTTTTTTGCCGACATACAATCCACTCCTTATCCTTATTGTACATACATATTATGATGTTGAGGTCAAAAGGTATTTTGACCTTTTGACCCTGATATCATATTATAAAGTATAACACATAAAATTACGTCACACAATAAAAATTTGATGCTTTTCTTATAACCTAAACTTTATATACTTTAAAAACTATATGCTTTCATACACTACGACCGTGAGCACGCCTTCACTGACCGTAAATTTCACATTATGTCCCGCATAACTCATTCCATATACTCTCCGTGAATCCTCCGCATCATTCTTATACCCGGGTCTTGGATCCTGTGCCAAAAGCTCCTTAAGTTCATAATGTCCGTCAGCAATGATTTTCTCCTCGATATCCGCCGGAATATTTACCTGAACTTTATATTCCATGACCTCATCCGCAAATCCCCCGACTGCGTCAGCATGACTGTCCGTATACGCAAGATATGGCTTGATATCATAAACCGGTGTTCCGCTTAACATATCAACTCCCGAGACAATAAGCTCCGCACCATTCTCCGTGCCGTGTCTTACTTCCAATAACCGCACACTCGACAAGCCTATCGGATTCGGCCTGAACGGAGAGCGCGTTGCAAATACACCCATACGCTTGTTGCCTCCAAGCCTCGGCGGCCGCACGGTCGCACTCCATCCGTCCCTCACGCTTTTTGAAAATTTCCACACGAGCCATAAATGCGAGTAACCTTCAATGCCAAGCAGTGCGTCCTCATTCCTGTACTCAGGTTCAAATACAATACGTCCTCTGCTTGCCTCCACAATTCCGCTCTGCCTTGGTATGCCGAACTTTTCATCAAAATCCGTGTATATATGGGCAATTACTTTCATTCCATCCATATTCTACCTGCTTATGCCAAAATGCTTATAACACAGTTCAGTGGCAACACGCCCCTTCGGCGTGCGGTTGATAAGCCCGTTCTGTATAAGATACGGCTCATATACATCCTCTATCGTCCCGGCATCTTCACCTATAGCCGCCGCCAAAGTGTCAAGCCCCACCGGACCGCCTGAGAATTTCTCCATAATTGTCGACAAAAGCAGTCTATCACTTCTGTCAAGTCCAAGCTTATCCACGTCCATCCTGTCAAGCGATGCTCTCGCCACCTCATAATCTATCCTGCCATTATACTGAACCTGTGCAAAATCCCTGACTCTCTTCAACAGTCTGTTGGCAAGTCTTGGAGTTCCTCTCGACCTTCTTGCCATCTCACACGCACCCGCATCATCTATCTCCACACCAAGCACCTGTGCAGAACGAAGTATAATGCTTTTAAGTTCATCCTCTGTATAAAAATCCATCTTGCATATAACACCGAATCGATCTCTTAACGGTGCCGTCAAAAGTCCTGCTCTTGTGGTTGCCCCCACAAGCGTGAACTTAGGAAGATCAAGACGTATTGAACGTGCCGATGAACCCTTGCCAATCATTATATCAATCGCAAAATCCTCCATCGCCGGATAGAGAACCTCCTCAACCTGTCTGTTGAGCCTGTGAATCTCATCCACAAAGAGCAGATCGCCCTCCTGCAGATTATTGAGAATCGCCGCCATATCTCCCGGCTTCTCAATCGCCGGTCCCGATGTTATCTTAAGATGCACCCCCATCTCATTTGCGATAATACCCGCAAGCGTAGTCTTTCCAAGTCCCGGAGGACCGTAAAAAAGGCAGTGGTCAAGTGCCTCCTGCCTGCTCCTGGCTGCCTCAATATATACCTTGAGATTCTTTTTCACCTTCTCCTGACCGATGTAATCAGCCAGTGTAAGCGGACGAAGACCTGCCTCAATAGGCATATCCTCCTCCGTAAACTCAGTGGAAATCATCCTCTTCTCCATCTGCAATTACCTCTTAATCTCTACATAAATGCCAGCTTCTTAAGTGCCGCCTTAAGAATTGCCTCCGAGTCCATACTCTGTACATTCTCAACCATCCTGACAGCCCTTGTTGCATCAGCCGCCGAATATCCAAGTGAAGTCAGTGCCATAACCGCCTCAGCTGATGCCGTATCCGCCATGTTATCCTGTGAGACATAGCCCTCACCTGCACCGTCAAGCACATCCTCTATCTTAAGCTTGTCCTTGAGCTCAATTATAAGCTTCTGTGCCGTCTTGCTTCCTATTCCGGGTGCCTTAGATATCGTCTTGGCATCCCCCGCGAGTACTGCAAATCTTAAGTCATCCGGCGACAGTGCCGACAAAATTGCAAGCGCACCCTTCGGTCCGATTCCGTTCACAGTGATGAGAAGCTTAAAAATCTTTAAGTCATCCCTTGTGAGAAATCCGTACAGGTCAAGAATATCCTCCTTTACATACAGATATGTATGCACCTTGAGTTCACTTCCAATCTGTGGAAGCTTATCAAGTATTGACCCGGGCATCATTATGGAAAATCCCATTCCCTGATGATCTAAGACTATGGAATTCTCCGTAACCTCAACCAATTCACCCTTAATATATGAAATCATATCCTTAACCTACCACTGATTTATGGAATACATTACAGCAATCGCAATCTGATTAAACAGCTTGTCAGACAGCTCATTGTATTCTTTCTCTCTGCCCTTCTCCGCCGCCGCACCTGCCGGAGAGTCATTCCAGGATCCCATACCGCCAAACACATCCGCATTAGAAGCCGCCTCGAACAAATCCTTATTATGTCCCGGAATATCAAGATGCTTTCTTGCCGGAACAATTCTTCCCATCTGTCTGAACTTCTCCTCAACCTCCTTATCATACGTCTCATAGTCAAAATCACCATTGAGCATACTGATTGAGCGGTCAAACACCTGTCCCCAATGTTCAAAGCCGATTTCTCTTGCAAACTTTCCGATATCTCCGAGAACCTGCTTGAATTCTTCCGTGTTATCCTTATATACAGGCTTTCCTGTCGGATGGTTCTCCCATACCTTTTCCTGAAAAATTATTCTCCAGCCCTTCTTATCCTTGTCAGGAATCCATCTCGGCATCCACATATGTATAACATCGTCAGGATAAAAGCAGAGCATAATGTTCTGGGATGTGTTCACAAAGCCGAGTATTCTTCTGTCCTTGACGCCTGTCGGTGCAAGTATCTTTATGTCATCCATGCCGTTATACACACATCTTGCATACCAGCCCTCGACATCCTCTATAATCTCGCCCTTTTCGCCTTCTGTCTCAGGCACGAACTGAAAGACCGTGCTGCGCTCATAGCTGAGCGGTTCATACTGTATAAATGTCTTTGTATTTAACGCATTCTTTGCGGATGTAACTATACTGCATATCTGGAATACTTCACCCTTCATAATTAAATTAAGTCCTTTCAAAAACAAATGATATTCTGTCAGGTACCGTCCCGCACCAAAACATTTGTTTATATAATAACCTTAAAATGACAGTTTTGCAACCTTAATGTTTGACGTAATTATATATTTCTGCTATTATTCAGAAAGTATTATATAACATATTCTAGGAGCAGCTATGAAACTATCATCAAGGTTAAAATCACACAAACAGATGTCGGAGGCGTTCCTCACAGCATCATTTTTATCATTGTCAGGCGGACTTCAGGATGCCTACACCTATATTTCCAGAGGAAAGGTATTTGCCAACGCACAGACGGGAAACATTGTCCTTTTAAGCCAGCATATTTTTGAAGGGAATTTCCGTGCCGGAATGCACTACCTTGTTCCGCTCATATTTTTTGCACTCGGTGTGGCAGCCGCCGAACTTATCCGTGAGCGTTATCAGAATGCCCGACGCATACACTGGAGACAGCTTGTGTTAATCCTTGAGATTATACTTCTCTTCTTCGTCGGCTTCATGCCCGGGAACATGAACCTCATAGCCAACGCAATAGTCTCCTTCTCCTGTGCTATGCAGGTTCAGACCTTCCGAAAGGTGAACGGATACGCATATGCAAGCACCATGTGTATCGGAAATCTCCGAAGCGGCATGGATTCCCTGTGTGCATACCGCAAGACACGCAACAAAGAGATACTATATAAATCATCACATTACTTTGGTATAATCTTTCTGTTTGCGATAGGCGCAGGCATCGGAAGCCTTTTCATACCGAAGCTTGGCATGCACACTATATGGCTTTCAAGCGGTCTCCTGCTTATCAGCTTCTTACTAATGTTCATCAAGGAAGAAATTGAGGAACATCCTGAACTGAAGCTTGAGGAACAGACTGTCAAAAGGGATCTTGAGGAGATATTCCGGCAAAAATGATTTTTCACAAACAAAATGGCTCATGCTTACGCGTGAGCCGTTTTAGTAGTAAAGCAGACATTCGCAATCCACTCGTTCAGCAAACTGAACGATTTACATGCTGTTTTCATTTCTTAGCTACATTTTAGTAACTTTGTCCATTTTACTGATTACAAGTCCCGCAAGTATCCCCACGAACACTCCCGCAGCGACGCCCGTCACAATCAGCATCGGAAAATAACAGAACATTCCCACATTATCTAATATAAGCATTGCCACAAGCACCTGCCCCAGATTATGTGCCACACCTCCCGCAAGGCTCATTCCGACCGTTGAAAAGCGTCCGCTCTTTTTAAGCAGGCTCATAACAAATATACTAAGCGCCGCCCCCGCAAGCGAAAACGCCGCAGCCGTCATGTTGCCGAACAGACTGTTCACAACAATTATTCTAACAAGGCTCACAAGTGCCGCACTCGTCAGCCCATATCTCATGAGCACAAAAAGTATGACGCAGTTGGCAAGCCCAAGCTTCATTCCCGGCAGCAGCCCCGGTATCACTATAAAGCTCTCTATGTACCCCATTATAATCGCCACGGCGGTGAACATACCGCAGAAGGCAACCCTTTTAATATCCGTCTTTTTCACTGTGCCACCCCGTCATATTCGCTCTTTCCCCCTTTAATCGTCACCATGGTCTTATTCGGCAGACATATAATCGTCTGCCCCGTCTTGCTTATCTTTCCCTGCGAAATACACAGCTTATCCGGGCAGTCGGCGGACTCCATCCACACCTCGCCGTCTGCGATAACCACCTTATTGTGACCATCGACATCTATCTCTCTTTTATTGCCAACGGTACTTCCCGTATTGTTCTCCCCTGCTCCGCTTTCAATCAAACTTCCCGTGTAATACTCCTGCCCGTCCACGGTAATCACAACCGTGAGCGCATTTTTGTCCATATTTCTCCCCGCAAAATAAATGACACACCAAAGACACATGGCTCCCAAAAGAAGCCCCGCACCCAAAAGTATGTCATTTTCACGAATTTTTGATATTTTTTTCATTGTATTATGCTCGGTGCTTACGATAATTTTCAAATTTTTCTCTGATATTTTACCACACATCCCGCAAACTTGCCATTATATTTTATTATTGACGCTCCACCCGCCGTCACATTCTCTTTCACTCATTTTTTATAAGCTTTTCTTTTATTTTGGAAATTCGTATTTTCCACGACATATACCTTATTATCCAGATTACAACAAAAATTCCAAAGAATATTCCAAAGTATGTCAAAACTCCTCTGAGCGAATGTTCCATCCATTCGCATGTATATGCAACCGTCATCATTAGAACCGTTATTATTGCAAAATACACTCCGGTCTGCTTTAGCAGGCTCCAGTCATCCTTCTCCCATATAAGCGATGCCATCGAAAATCCGCCACCCAAAACCGCACTAAGTATCGTCTGAACAATCACTGCCGTCACCTCATTGCCATAACGCTCCGTAAAGCTTGGCACGCATGGGTAAAAAGTTCCGTCCCCTATTACTGCTGAAATAACTATCGTTATCAGGTAGTTTATTACGATTCCGATAAGCGCACCAAAAAATGCTCTGATTAATATTTTTTTCTTCATTCTAAACACCTCACAATCCCAATATCTTCTTGATTTTAGAAACATATCTTCTTGAAACATAGCTTACATCCCCGTCCGACATTTCCATGCAGATAGTCCCGACAAAGCTCAAATCTATGCTTTTAACCTTTTTCAAATTTACGATTTCCGAATTGGAAATTCTCACAAATATACTGCCATCCAAGCGTTCCTCCAGCTCATACAATCGAAGTCTGATCTGATACAGACCCTTCTCCGTTCTTACAAATACCTTTCCTCCCTCCGCATAAGCCCTTATAAACTCACCCTGCTCCAGTATCTCCACCTTGTCATCCTTCACACCCGAAATCACCGTTGGCTCTCCGTTAAGCCTCCCTATGTAATCAACAATTTTATTAACCTCTTCACTCATCCTCGGAGTGATAATCAATGCCTCCGGCTCCTCAACCGATGTGTCAATCTTGATATTCAGCTTCATACCTTACCTCCTTTCTGTCTCTCATTATATATTCAAAAAAAACATTATCCACTATTTTAACGTAAACGGTAGTTTTTGACAAACAGACGGCAAAAAAACAGAGACATTAGAACACCTCGCTTCGTACAATGGAGCTGATATGTATAAATATAATCCGTTATACACTCAAATTGTAAATTCTCCATCATAATATTTTTCTTAATATAAAAAACTCAGAGCCGCAATGCATACACATTACAGCTCTGAGACCATTGGCTGCAGTCCCCCTTACCCCTGCACCAGCTTAATTACCTTCTTCGGGCACTTCAGCGCACACTTGCCGCAGCCCTTGCACTTCTCATAATCAATCACAGGAATGTTCCCGTTCATCGTGATTGCACCGAACGGACACTCCTTCGTGCAGAGTGTACAGCCGATACATCCTGCAGAGCATGCATCCATCACAGGCTTGCCCTTATCAGGCGAGCTGCATGCGAGCGCAACCGTTCTCCTGCGGACAGGTCGAAGTGCCATGAGCTGCTTAGGACATGTCACAACACAGCTTCCGCAGCCGACGCACTTAGCCTCATCCACAACAGGAAGTCCGTTCACTATTGTTATGGCATTGTACGGGCAGACTTTCTTACAGCTTCCGTAACCGAGGCAGCCGTATGAACATGCCTTAGGTCCGCCGCCCTGCATCTGTGCCGCAATCTTACAGTCCTCTATTCCTGTGTATACATAGTTAGTCTTAGCCTTGTCGCAGTCGCCGGAGCACTTCACATAGGCAACCTTCTTCTCAGAAGCCTCAGCCTCAACACCCATAACAGATGAGATGACAGCTAAGTTCCCCTCGCTGCATCCGGCACATGCATTGACAGGCGCCTTGCCCTCAACAATCGCCTTGGCGCAGGCATCACAGCCTGCATATCCGCAGCCACCGCAGTTATTTCCCGGAAGCTGCTCACGCACAAGAGTCTCCCTCTCGTCGACCTTAACCTCGAACTTCGCACCTGAAACTCCAAGAAAAACGCCGATAACAATTCCCAATATACCTACGACAGCCGCCGCGATCAATACTCCGTTCATTGCCGCACCTCCCTAGATAATACCGGAAAAGCCCATAAAAGCTATGGCCATAAGTCCCGCTGTTACAAGGACAATTGGCGTTCCCTTAAAGCTCTCCGGAATGTCATTGTATTCAATACGCTCTCTCACACCTGCAAGAATTACGATTGATATTGTAAAGCCCACGGCAGTTGCGAATCCGTTCACAACGGATGGCAGAATACCATAGTCCTTCTGCACATTCGTAAGTGCAACTCCGAGCACGGCGCAGTTGGTCGTGATGAGTGGAAGATACACTCCGAGTGATTTATACAGTGCCGGGCTGGTCTTTTTAAGGAACATCTCAACGAACTGCACAAGTGCTGCAATCACAAGAATAAAAACGATGGTCTTCAGATATTCAATATGTAATCCCACAAGCAGGTAATTATATATTATGCTCGTAAGAAGTGACGATATCGTGATTACGAAGATTACCGCCCCTCCCATACCTGCCGCAGTGTCCGTTCTTTTGGAAACTCCAAGGAAAGGACAGATACCAAGAAACTGGCTGAGCACAACATTATTTACAAGTGCAGAGCCTATCGCAATAAGAATTAACTCCTTCATCAGCCTTCCTCCTTCTTAACAGTGCTTTCAGCCTTAGAAACATCTTCATTCTGATTCTCCGCAAAGATTCTTCCGCCGCACATCATGTTGGTACATGAAGCACAGCCGCCATCCTTGCAGATTTCAATGTCTGAGTACTCCTTCTTCTTTTTATTCTTGAACTTGTTCTGAATGGCAACAAGTGCTGCAAGAACAAAGAACGCTCCCGGAGGAAGAATGAATATAATCATAGGCTCGTATGAAGCCGGCATGATATGAAGTCCGAATACCGTACCCGCGCCGATAAGCTCTCTGAATGCACCAAGAACCGTAAGTCCGACCGTAAATCCGAGTCCCATTCCAAGTCCGTCAAACATACTCGGAAGCACAGGATTCTTTGAAGCGTAAGCCTCCGCACGCCCGAGAATAATACAGTTAACCACGATGAGCGGAATATATATTCCGAGTGCATCATAGAGTGACGGTGGGCAGTACGCCTGCATGAGAAAGTCAACCACAGTAACGAAGGTCGCTACGATAACGATAAATGCCGGCATTCTCACTCTTCCCGGAATTACCTTTCGCAGCATTGAAATCATAATATTGGACAATGTAAGAACCACTGTCGACGCAAGTCCCATGCCGACACCGTTAATCGCAGCTGTCGTTACGGCAAGCGTAGGACACATACCGAGCATGAGCACGAATGTAGGATTCTCCTTTACAATGCCGTTGTAAAGACGTTCAACACATTTATTCATTTACGGCACCTCCTTTTTCATCTACAGCGCACACCTGACATGCTCCGTCCACCGCACCGACAACGGAGCTCTTTAGAATGGCTCTGTATGCGGCGAGCGCGGCATTGACACCATTGGTCATTGATTTTGTAGTGTAGGTGGCAGAGGAGATTGCATCAATCTCATTGTCCGCCTGCTTACCCGTCTTGGTGTAGGAGAACACATCTGTCATTACACCCGTAAACTGACCGAGAAAGCTGTCATTCTGAGCGTTCATTCCAAGTCCCGGTGTCTCACTGATAGAGAGAATCTCAACACCCGCAACCGTTCCGTCGACAAGTATTCCGACTGACATCTGTATGCTTCCGCCGTAGGCCTCGGAATTGGTGATTGTCACGACATAGCCTGCCACATTGCCGTCGCTGCCGTAAGCCGTCACAACCGCATCAAGAGTGTTCGCGGTGTTGTCGCCAAGCTCCGACATGAAGCCGGCAGCCTGGGCTGACAACGACTCTTCACTCCACTCGTCAAAGCTCATCGCTGATACGATACTGTCTGCAGCACCCTCCGCATCCGTAACCTGCTCATAATATTTTTGAAAAACCGCCTTGTATGCTTTCTCCGTCTTAGCCTTCGCCTGTGCTTCAATAGGAGACTTTGTAATCCTGTAGACCCCTCCGAGAAGCAGTCCTGAGATAAGTGTTATTGCAAAGAGGACAAGCGTATCTTTGATAATTCTTTTCATCTACTTATCCTCCTTCCCGGCTTTTGTGCTCTTCTTCACTATGCCGAACGCTGTAGGAGCTGTCAGCTTCTCAATAATAGGCACTAAAAGATTGGAGAAAATGATTGCGTAGGATACTCCCTCCGCGGAGTTGCCCTGGAATCTGAATATTCCGGTGAGAATACCAAGAATTATTCCAAACACAATCTTTCCGTTCTTAGTCACAGGGCTGGTCACATAATCGGTAGCCATAAAGAATGCACCGAGCATGAGTCCGCCGCCGCAAAGCTCTGCTGCAAGATATGTAAGGTCGAAGCCTCTTCCGCCAAAGAGAAGTGTATATACTGCAAATGTCGCGATATACGCAAGAGGTATTCTGATGGAAATTACCTTTCTTATGAGAAGATAAGCTGCACCGATTAAAATAGCGATAACCGACGTCTCTCCGATGGTTCCGCCGATAGTGCCGATGAACATTGAGAGCACATCCACCTCGCCCCCCGCCTTAAGGACAGCAAGCGGTGTCGCCGATGAAACTCCGTCATATACAAAGTTCGTCATGTGTCCTGCAAATGAGATGAGTAGGAAGCATCTTGCCGCAAGCGCAGGGTTCATAAAGTTCTGTCCAAGTCCGCCAAAAAGCTGTTTCACTACAATTATCGCAAACAGACAGCCCAAAATGACAAGCCCGACAGGCATTGTCGACGGCATGTTAAGCGCTATCAGAAGTCCCGTGACAACCGCACTCAAGTCAGCTACCGTTATCGGCTTCTTCGTCAAAAATTCGTAGGCAGCCTCAGCTCCCACGCAGGAAAGCACGGACACGGCAACTATAATTGCCGCCCTCCAGCCAAAATTATAAATACCAAATATCGTCGCCGGAAGAAGTGCTATAATCACGTCAAGCATTATCGTCCGGGTTGTTGTCTTATCACTCACATGTGGTGATGATGATACATAAGCCATACCGCTTCTTCCTCCTATTTCTTTCTTCTCTCAGCCATTACCATTTTTCGCATTGCCTTTATGGACTGTGTGAGCTGTCTTTCGGCAGGACATATATATGAACAGCAGCCACACTCAACACATTCCATGCCGTAGCCGGCAACAAAGGCATCCATGGCACCTCTTCTTGCGAGCGTGGAGAGCTTTGCCGGAAGAAGATTCTCAGGGCATACCTCACCGCAGCGTCCGCATCTTATGCAAGGGCTCTCAGTCTTATCTTTAACAGTGTCATGCACAAATGCAAGCATTGATGACGTGTTCTTAGTTACAGGCACATTGAGGCTGTACATCGCAAATCCCATCATCGGTCCGCCCGAAATCATCTTCTCAGGCTCACTTACAAATCCGTCTGCCGCCTCAACCAGCTCGGTGTACGGTGTTCCGACATACACCAGAAAATTTCTCGGATTTTTGACCGCATCGCCGGTAACTGTTACTATGCGCTTCGTCAGAGGTCTTTTCTCCATGACCGCATTATAAATTGACACTATTGTATCTACATTATGTACAATACATCCCGCATCTGCAGGGAGCATCGAAGAATTGATTTTCCGCTTTGCCACCGCATAGATGAGGCAGCGCTCACCGCCCTGAGGATACTTTGTCTTAAGCGCATCGACAACAATCCTGTCCTCTCCCTGTGTCCTCTCTCTTAACAGCTTTATCGCATCAGACTTATTATCCTCTATTGCAATATGCCCCTTTGCCTTTGGGAAAATTCTGAGAACAATCTTAAGTCCGTCTATGAGCTTATCCGTCTCCTCTAACATTCTGCGGTAATCTGATGTAAGATACGGCTCACACTCCGCTCCATTTACTATAATCGTATCAATGTCGCCTTCATTCTTAGGGCTTAACTTTACGTGGGTAGGAAATCCTGCTCCACCCATTCCGACAACTCCCGCTTCCTTAACAAGGGCTCTGATTTCAGAAGCTTCAAGTTCATCTATGCTCTTTGTCTGAGGCTCAATCTCCACCGATTCATACAGCCCATCATTCTCGACGACAATAGCGTTTACCTTCATTCCCGTCGCTGTAAGTCTCGGTTCAATACTCTTAACTGTTCCTGATACCGACGAGTGGATATTGGCAGATATAAACGCCTGCCCCTCCGCTATCTTCTGCCCCATCAGCACCCTGTCACCTTTTGCAACAAGAGGCACTGCCGGAGCACCGATATGCTGCGACAACATAAATACCAGTTCTTTTCCCGGCTTTAACTCTTCAATTGGTGTATCCTTAGACATAGCCTTGCCGTCAAACGGATGAACGCCGCCTTTAAACGTCAACACCGACATACATATTCTCCCTCCTTAACACATGATTTGCACTATATTATATATCAGACATTTCCCAAAATATAGTCTAAAATTTAACAAAATACTTTATTTAATTAACTTTGGAAATAATTCACAAAATATTTTTATATTTTTGTGCTTTTTAACAGTACATATTTTATGCTATAATATATTTAGATTATTTATTTGGAGGCTGTCATGCTGTGTATTACAAAAGAGCTTGAGAATAATATTGAACACATTGAATATACAGGCTATAAAAAAGAGGATATAATTTTCTTTGACATTGAGACCACCGGCTTTTCACCTGAGACGACCATTCTCTACATGATAGGCTGCATATATTATCAGCAGAACAGGCTTATCTGCACCCAATGGTTTTCGGACAGTAAGGATGCTCAAAAGGATGTACTTGTCGCATTCATGGAATTTATAGATAAATACAAGCTTCTGGTATGCTACAACGGACTCGGGTTTGATATTCCGTATCTTCAGAAGAAATGCCGCATGTACGGACTTGCCTACTCTATTGAACAGATGGCGGTCCTTGACATATATAAGCAGCTCCAGCCTTACAGAAGTATATTGCACACACCTAATCTGAAGCAGAAATCAATTGAAACATTTTTGGGAATCAACCGTGAGGACAAATATAACGGCGGTGAATTGATAGATATATATCTTAAATACCTTGAAAACCGTTCCAATGAGAACTTTAACCTCCTTACTCTGCACAACCGCGAGGACCTCATAGGCATGACCTCCCTTCTTTCGATGCTGTCATATCGAATAGTATACAATGGAGGCTTCACAATAGAAAACATAGAAAAAATATCCTACAATTCCGCTGAACGGGCACCCGGAACCGAAATTGTTTTTTCGATAAAGCTTTCAACACCTGTTCCAAAGCGCATATCCTTTGGAAATGAATCAACCTACTTTTCAATGTATGCCGATACGGCATCGCTCACCGTCAAGGCTCACACCGACGAACTGAAGTATTTCTACCCCAACTATAAAGACTACTACTATCTACCGCAGGAGGACACGGCGATACATAAGAGCATTGCTTTCTATGTAGATAAGAACTTCCGTACCAGAGCAAAGGCTGCCAACTGCTACAGTAAAAAGACAGGATGTTTTCTGCCTCAGTATGACGAAGTTATAACTCCTTATTTTAAAATTGATTACTATGACAGAATAACCTATTTTGAATTTACAGATGAGCTTAAAAATAATCCCGATGAAATCAAAAAGTATATTCTGCACATTATGACACATCTCACTGAACAGCATGCATAACACAAACCCCGAAGCATCCGGTATCCACAAATCCAAATGCCTCGGGGTATTATAATACATCTATTCCGGTTTCTTATAGAAGAAGGAACGGCTTGAAGTGTAGCCTAAATCCCTGTAATTTACAATCTGTTCCGTACTTCCGACGAAGAGTGTTCCTCCCGGCACAAGTGAATCATAGAACTTCCTGTATATCTCTGTCTTAGCATCCTCAGTGAAATATATGACAACATTACGGCATACAATAAGATTGAGTCTTGTAGGATACGAATCCTTCAAAAGATTGTGTTTCTTGAATTCCACACACTTTTTCACTTCATCTTTAATCTGGTAAGAATTCTCTCCAACCTTGGTGAAATATTTTGTCTTGAACTCCTCAGGAAGTGCACTTAAACTCTGTGCCCTGTAAATTCCCATTCTCGCCTTGTCAAGCACCTGATCATCTATGTCCGTTGCAATAATTTTAATTCTGTTAAGCGGCATGAACTTAGAGAGAAGCATTACAAGCGAATACGGTTCATCGCCTGTGGAACAAGCCGCACTCCATATTCTGACACCACTTCCGTACTTCTTGACCAGCTCAGGGAATACATCGGACTCTAATACCTTCCACTGCTCCGGATTTCTGTAAAACTCAGACACATTAATCGTAAGATAATTGACGAACTCTTCAAAGAGTGCTTTATCCTTTTTGATTGCAGCCGTATAGTCCTCATATCCATTGTACTTATTCTTTGCAATGAGCGTATCGATACGTCTCTTCATCTGACGCTCCTTGTACGCGTTCAAATCAATACTTGTAAGGGCATATACACTTTTCTTAAAACCCTCATAATCCATTGCCATAATAATTCCCCATTTCTCTTTATATCTTATAACTTCGCACTTATTCTCCAATACTGCAATAAACGCCACACTTCAAGAGAAATCTCACTCAAAATGTGGCGTTAAAATCAATTATTACTGCTCGTCCTCAGCATTCTCCTCATTCTTAGCGGGAGCAAGTAAAGCCTTGATGCTCAAGCTGATCTTCTTAGCTTCTGCATTGAAGTCAACAACCTTTGCCTCAATCTCCTGACCAATCTTAAGAACATCTGACGGCTTGTCAACATGCTCTAAGGCAATCTGTGATACATGAAGTAATGCATCAATGCCCGGCTCAAGCTCAACGAATGCACCAAAGTCTGTCATTCTGGCAACCTTGCCCTTGACAACATTGCCTACTGCATACTTCTCTTCTGCCTTAGGCCATGGGTTGGTATCCTCGAACTTAAGAGAAAGAGCAATCTTATCGCCCTGAATATCCTTAATGAAAGCCTTAACTGTATCGCCCGGCTTGAATACCTTCTTAGGATTCTCAATTCTTCCCCATGACATCTCAGAGATGTGAAGAAGACCATCTACGCCGCCGATATCGATGAATACACCGAAATCAGTAACATTCTTGACTGTACCTTCTACTGTCTGACCAACAGAAATCTTAGAAAGAACCTCTTCCTGACGCTTCTGCTTCTCAGCAACCAAAAGTTGCTTGCGGTCACCGATAATTCTTCTCTTAGCTGTGTTGAACTCAGTGATAACAAAAGAAATCTCCTGACCTGCATACTTGCTTAAATCCTTCTCGTATGTGTCTGAAACAAGGCTTGACGGAATGAATACTCTTGTCTCCTCGACAACAACCGTAAGACCTCCGTTAGTAACCTGTGAAACCTTAGCGGTGAGGACTTCCTTATTCTCAAAAGCCTCCTCAAGTCTCTTCTTACCATTCTCAGCAGCAAGTCTCTTATATGTAAGCATAACATAACCATCGCCATCATTAACCTTAAGAACCTTAGCCTGCATCTTATCGCCCTCATGTACGAGAGTGGTTAAATCAACGTTAGGTGTGTTAGTGTACTCATTTCTGGTGATGATACCGTCAGCCTTGTAGCCGATGTTCAGTATTATCTCATCTTCTTTAACGCCGATGACTGTTCCTTCTACGACCTCTCCTGTTCTGATTGTTTTTAAAGATTCTTCTAACATCTGTTCAAAACTTAAATCTGACATCTCGTTTGAACCTCCTCAATAATATTCTTTGGGGTTGATGCCCCGGCAGTAATTCCTATTCTTTGCATTCCCCTTATTGCTGTAAAATCCATGTCCTCGGCAGTCTGAATATAATAGGTATTACTACATTCCTCCTTGCAAATCTCAAACAATTTCTGGGTATTGGAACTGTTCTTTCCACCAATGACAATCATGGCATCTACCTGTGAAGCTATCTGTCTTGCCTCGGTCTGCCGAACTTCAGTGGCGTTGCAAATCGTATTTAAACACTTTATATCATAATCCTTTTTATCAAAAATTTCAACTATTTCTTGAAATTTCTTTAAATTAAATGTTGTCTGCGAAACAATACTTATTTTTTGAGACAATATATTAATATTTTTTGCCTCTTCCACACTTCCCACAACATAAGTATCCGCTCCGGACCAGCCTTTTATTCCTTTCACCTCCGGGTGAGCCGCATTGCCGACAATCACCACGGTGCGCCCTGCTGCCGACTCTTCCTCAACAATTCTGTATATCTTAGAGACAAACGGACAGGTGGCATCCTCAATCTCCATTCCCGATTTACGCAGCCTGTCAAATTCATCACGGCTTGCTCCATGGGCTCTCACCACAACCGTTCCCTTAGGGAGCACAGATAAATCCGTATCCTCCTCAACCACCCTCACTCCATGCCTTTCAAGGTCTGCAACAACCTGTTCGTTGTGAATAATCGGTCCGTATGTGTATACATGCTCATTGTCAGCATTGGCATATACCTTCTCGACGGCACGCTTTACTCCGAAGCAGAAACCTGCCGTCTTAGCGACAATCACTTCCATCTGTACCAAACCTCATTTCCTGATTAATCTGATTTTATACGCGTGCATCATTAAAAATCTTCATGATTGCATCAGTCACTTCCTCAATGTTCATATCGGAGGAATCTAGAAGCACTGCATCATCAGCCTGCTTAAGCGGTGAAATATCCCTATGCATGTCATTGTAATCACGCTTCTCAATATCAGCCTTAATCACATCCATCTCCTGCTTCTCACCCTTTTCAACCAGCTCATCGTATCTTCTCTTCGCTCTCGCATCAACACTTGCAGTGAGGTATATCTTCACTGTCGCATCGGGAAGCACACATGTTCCAATGTCTCTTCCATCCATAATAACATCCGTTCCGGCTGCAAGCTGTCTCTGAAGCTCAACAAGCTTACTTCTGACAGCCGCATACACGGCGACAGCACTTGCCATGCGCCCCACTTCCTCATGTCTCAGTCTTGCAGTCACATTCACACCGTTTAATATAACCTGCTGTGCCCCGTCCTCATACGCAATCCTTACGTCAACGCCGGCGCATGCTTCAGAGACCGCCTTCTCATCCCTGCCGTCAATGCCATTGTCGACAAAGTATATTGCCATTGCACGGTACATAGCCCCCGTATCAACATATATGAAACCTAACTCTTTAGCCACTCTCTTTGCTATTGTGCTCTTGCCGGCTCCTGCCGGACCGTCTATTGCTATGCTGTATGCCATTTTAGAAATTCTCCTTTTTATGATATTCCCAATTTAGGCAATTGCGAAACGCAATTTTGACAATAAACAGTTGTGCAAATTTAACAAATTCGCAAGCAGGTACTATGAAGCCGCCGGTACTTAGGCAGTGTATTTTACTGCGTTATGTACCGTTGCGTGATTCATGTAGCGAAAGCGTGCCTGCGGTGAATTGTTAAATTTGTACAACGTACGCTTTTAAATATATAGTTTCGCAATTGCCTAATATTACCAATTTTATATTCAGGGTTAACAATAAAGCTCTGACCGATTACACGCTCACTCCCGCAAGATGTCCCGTGGACCATGCAATCTGTAAATTAAAGCCTCCCGTCACGGCATCAAGATCAAGCACCTCCCCCGCAAAATAAAGTCCCTTAACCTTCTTAGACTCCATTGTCGACGGGTCTACATCCTTTACGCTCACACCACCCTGTGTGACTATAGCCTCGTTGTAACCGCGAAGCCCCGTGAGAGTGAACTCAAAATTCTTAATCGTGTCAATAAGCCTCATTCTCTCCTCGCGGCTTATCTCATGAACCTTCTTGTATTCGTCAATTCCGCTCCTTTTTATCACAACCGGAATCAACGACTTAGGCAGAAGCTTATCAAGAGAGTTATTAAAATTCTTATTCATAAACTCTTCAAAATCCCTCAGAACCCTCGCATCAAGCTGCTCTGTGTCAAGCCCGGGCTTTAAGTCAATCACTAGTCTTAACGGGTGGTCTTTAATCTTCTTTGCCACATAACTGCTTGCACTTAAGACTGTCGGACCGCTAACACCGAAATGTGTGAACAAAAGCTCTCCGAAGTCCTCATAAAGCTTCTTCTTTCCATCATATATCGTCACGCCTGAATTTTTAAGTGCGAGTCCCTGAAGTTCCTTTACATCCTCCTCGGCAACCGTAAACGGAACAAGCGCAGGGCTGAGTACCGTCACGGTATGTCCCGTCTTTTCCGCAAAGCCGTAGCCATCCCCGGTTGAGCCCGTCGTCGGGTATGATATTCCGCCCGTCGCAACGATGACTGCATCCGCAGGATATACCTTGCCCGATGCACATTTTACACCTGTTATGAATTCTCTTCCATCGGTACTTTCTTCCATGTCGTCATATCTGCCGGTGGTAAGCTCCGTAACCGTCGTGTCATACTCGATTTTGACGCCCTTTTTCTTCATTATTCTCACAAGCGTCGATATAACATCACCCGCTCTGTCACTTACCGGGAACACTCTGCTGCCTCTCTCAACCTTTGTTTCAAGTCCCGCATCATTGAGCATCGCCACCACATCGTCGTTCGTAAAGCCGTAAAATGCACTGTAAAGAAACTTCTTATTAGTCACCACATTATTAAAGAGTTCCTCTACATCGCATGCATTTGTGATATTACAGCGTCCCTTTCCTGTTATATATATCTTCTTTCCGGCTTTCTCATTCTTCTCAAGAATCGTCACATCATGCCCGTTCGACGCAGCCGCTATCGCCGCCATCATACCCGCGGCACCTGCGCCGATTATTATCACCTTGCTCATAAATTTCCATATTTCCTCTACTCTTCAATATTTTTAAGCGACGCGAACAAATCCTCATCAAGCTGATTAATCTCATCGTTATTATATACCTGATAATCACTCCACACTCTTCCAAGCTCCTCAAGATTAGCCGCCACGCACTCTTTATTCTTCATGCAGAGTGCCACAATAAGTGCATTTATCACGCTCATCGGTGCAACAAGCGAATCCACAATTGACGTCATGTCGCTTCTTGCAAGAAGATTGCAGGACGAATACAGGCTCATCGGAGAATTGCGGCTGTCGGTTATTGCAATCACCTCCGCACTCTTATTGTTGGCATATTCCATACATTTGAGGGTTCTCATGGAATACCTTGGAAAGCTAATTCCCACAACAACGTCCTTCTCGCTCACCGACAACATCTGCTCGAACATCTCCGATGCACTGTTGGTCGTCACCATCCTCACATTGTCATGTATCATTCTGAGATAAAAGCCAAGGAACTCAGCCAAAGGTGCACACCCTCTGACTCCCACGACATAAATATGCTCCGCCGTGTCGAGCATGTCGACCGCGAGTTCGAACGCATCAGGCTCTATAGTCTCCATTGTAAGCTTAATCTTCTCAATGTCCGCACCTAGCACATACGAGAGCACCTTCGACTGCTGAATATCGCCGGCCGCCGCTTCAATCTTCTCCACCGAATCAAGCCGCCTCTTTAAGAGTACAGCCATAGCCCTCTGAAATTCAGGATATCCTGCATATCCGAGCATCATGGCAAATCTGACCGCTGTTGACTCACTCACACCTGCCTTCTCGCCGAGCTTAGCCGCCGTCAGAAATGCTGCTGTATCGTAATTGTCAAGTATATAACCCGCAAGCTTTTTCTGCCCTTTGCTCAATTCCGGCATCATGGAATTAATCCTCTCCATGAGCGTCCGTTCTCTGTCTTCTGTTATATTTTCCGTTGTCAAATTCCCGTCCTGTTTTCTTCGTTCAGACATCTCCTGCAGCTCCGTGTCATTACATATATAATCCTAAAGTCTCATTATAAAGCAAAAAAACTTTTATAGCAATGCCTAACCAAAAATTAACGTCACAATCGCCGTCACGGCAGCGACAATCACATAATCAAGAATAATTCCAAACACCGCAAGCATATACTCTCCACCCCCTGTAAGTGCAGTTATTACCGCAAGCTGCACAACATAAACAATCAAAAAGCACAATGAAGTTCTTAACAGGCACCGCATGCGTGCCCTCCATACAGCCCACGGCTCAATGCCGAAAAAACTGTCAGCCCGCATAAGCATCACCCTGTTGCCGTTATCTCCCCCAAGTGTCGTCATCGTCCCTATATATTGAATAAACATTCCTGCCGCGCAAAAGCAAAGTGACATAGCACAAAACATTGCCTCATTTCCGAACCCCACAAACCATCCGAAGATGAATTGAAAGAAGCAGAGCAGATATGAAACAAATCCGCTCTTTATATATGTCTCATGGCAAAAGCACACAAGTTCCTTCAAATCGGGGGCATCGATTTTTCCACGTGAGACCTTCTCATCTTGAGCAGTTCCCGCCACATCCACCTCCGCCATGTCCAAATTTTCCTCAAAGCTCAACGTCCCATTGTCCATAACTCCTATGAAATCCGCAATGCGCTCAAGCTCCCCCGTCAGATGCGTTGAGATTATCACACTCACCATCTCCTTCTCGACCGCTTCCTGAAGCATATACAAGAACTCCCGTCGGAATGCCACATCAAGCCCGCTCGTCGGTTCGTCAAGCAGCAGAAGCTCCGGGTGATGTCCCATTGCAAACGCGAACTGAAACCTCACCTTCTCACCCTTTGAGAGCAGACCGTACACCTTGTGGTCGCCAAGCCCTACGCTCTTTATGCGCGTGTAAAACTCCTCCTCGTCATAATTATTGTAGAGATTTTTAAACAGCTCCATATTCTCTCTTAATGTCGCACCCTCGATAAACGGTGCATCCTCCATGATAAAGCCAGCCTGCTTATCGTATAACACGCTTCCGCTGTCCGTAAGGTCAGGATTTAATATACTCTTTAAAAGTGTCGTCTTTCCCGAACCCATTCTCCCGACAATCCCCATTATATAGCCTCTCGGAAGCGTAAAGCTTATATCATTGAGCTTAAATTTACCCTGTTTTCTGCACAGATTTTTTACTTCAAGTGCATTTTTTTCCTGATTATTCTCTCCCATGCTTTATTCCTCCCATAGAAGCTCAAGCATCGACTGTATCTCATCGAGCGAAAGCCCCGCAGCACGGCTCTCGCTTATAAGCTTCGAAGCCGCATCCTCTATAAGCTTTAATCTCTTTTCTTTCAGGATCTCGACCTTACTCGGAGAGACGAAAAAGCCCTTTTGCGGCACAGAATATATCATGCCCTCATTTTCAAGTTCCTCGTAAGCTCTCTTGGTCGTTATCACGCTGATTTGCAGCTCCTTTGCAAGCTGTCTTATCGACGGAAGCATCTCGTCCGCCTCAAGTGCGCGGCTTAATATTCCCTCCTTTATCTGCTTTGTAATCTGCTCATAAATCGGCACATTGCTCTTGTCTGAAATAATTATCTGCATCAAATCCCTGCCCTTTCGTCATATCACATCATGCATTGTGTTTCTGTCAGAACCTCTCATCAGCGGCGTTGCTTTTCTTTCTCTGCCCACCGTACAAGCCCTGACCTACATTCACATACTTGTATTCATCGAACTCAGAACGAACCATATAATACAGCTTCACAAGTCCCTGAACAATAACTCCTCCAATCCCAAGCCCCGTCGCCACCTTGCAGAATGTGCTTCCCGCATCATATGCTGACATACTTATTCCTGTAAAAAAGCTAATCCATGCCATTATGCTGAAAAATATTCCGAACCCTTTTTCATTCATTGTCACATTTTTATACCATCCGCAGAAATATACCGCACTTCCCATCTCGAACAGCATAAGCGCAACCACAAAAAGATTGTTGATAAAATATGCCTGCACGGCACCCTTATATCCGTAAATTACATATCTCATAATGCCCAGCAGAAAAATAAGTGCTGCGAATATCCCTTCCATAATAAGCTGTCTGTACACCATAAACCTTTTTCTTTCCTGAACATCCGTCGGCATGATGAAAAGCATCCTCCCACAGCACGGCATCATCTTTATAACCATCATCTCGATTACCCATGCAAAACAGAGTACCGTCGTGTTGTCCGGAGGTACTGCCGCACAGGCCGCTATCACAAGCATAAGAATAATCCTGTATCCCGTAAAGCAATGCTTTATGTCGCACCAAGCCGTATTAAAAGCCAGCTTAAACATTCTGTTATTCATAATAATCTCCTCCTAAAATCCTACAAAAGATATTCCACAATATCTCCAAGCCCTGCCGGTTCATCTACGGGTGCAAGCTTTAGATAATCCTTCGACGTATCAATCACTCCAACCGAAAAGCTCTCCTCATCCCTTCTTCCTACAAGTGCCTTCTGCATATAATCGAGTTGATTTCTGCTTCCCTTCACGATATGATACCTTTCCGTCAGCTCCTCCTTCGTCCCGAAGTATGCCTGCTGTCCTTTCTTTATGGCGAGCACATAATCAGCCATCCTGTCAAGCTCCTCCATCACATGGCTCGCCCAGAATATGATATGTCCCTCATCCTCATAATCACTTACCAGCTTATAGAGTTCCTCCCTCGCGTAGCTGTCAAGATGTGCCGACGGCTCATCAAGAAACAATACCTCCGACTTGTACGCGAACGCAAATGCCATCTGCACAACCATGATATTTCCTCTCGACAGCTTCTCAAGCGGCTTTCCCTGCGGAATATTGTACCTTCTCAGAACATCATAATACTTTTCGCCGTCAAAACCCTCATAAAAGCTTCCGAAACACTTATAAAGTTCCGTCGGCGTGTAGTCTTTCGGAAAAGGACACCTCTCAAGAATAAACGCAAAGTGTTTTTTCACATCCTCATCATCCTCTGAAATCCACCCACACTCACCGTCAGCCTTCTCCGTCCCGAGCAGGCAGTTAAACAACGTGCTCTTGCCGCAACCGTTTCTTCCGATGACCGCCACAATATATCCGGCGTCGACGTCCATGTCAATCGGTCCGAGTTCAAAATCGTTGTATTTCTTTTTTAAGTTTCTTATATGCAGCCCTTTCATACAATCCCTCCCTGCCCTCACGACATTCTGAATAAGTCATGTTTTATTGTTTTTCTATTACATTAGCTTCTGTATATATTTGTGTATATACAATATATACAGCTTATGTGCAGTTTTGTCAACAGCATTTTAAATTTTTCCCCCGCGGAACTTTTTTGTGTAATAGTAACGAAGTTTCCTATTACGATTCAGGTGTCAAAACATGCTCTATGAACTTTAATCGTGTATAGCATGTTATATTTATGCATATCACGACTTTTGGAAGAAGCTTAGATGTTCTTAGAACGTCTTGCTTCGTACAATGGAGCTGATATGCATAAATATAATACATTATACACTCATACATTAAGTTGGCATGTTTTGACCCCAACATCATCCTATTACACAAAAAAGCCCGGCTCTCCCCCAAGCCGGACTTCCACGTTAAATTATACCCCCATCAAAATTCAGTCACACCAATAAGGCTGTAATCGTTCAATTCATAAGTATATATGCTCTCGACACCGTCAAAAATGTAGAGATAATCCCCTATATATACAGCCCTCGGATAATCGTATGAGTACACATCAAGCACACATTCGATAAGTTCTACAAAACCATCATTATCATCGTACCTGTAAAGTCTGTATATCTGAGCAAGCTTTCCGACTATGTTCGCCCCCGTCTCATCCGCCTCAATTATATTTTCCTCGGTCGAAAAACCTATCAGATTTCTCTGCGCATCGACAAGTATTGCCCTGTGCTCATAGAGAGCACCCGAATAATACGCCTCAAGCTGCAGCCTGTTCTCCTCAGATATATCATAAGGATCGCTTATGTCAAACATACTCATCTTGACATTGCTGACTCTGCCGTTGCTCTCATCCGCTTCATACCCAAGACCTAACATTTTTCCTTCTCCGTAAGGATGAAGATATTCTGAAAATCCCGGAAGCTTAAGTTCATCAACTATGACCGGATCAGCCGGGTCGGACATATCGACCACGAACAGCGGGTCAGTATTTCTAAACGTCACAAAATATGCCATATTGCCGAGAAATCTTGATGATTTAACTGTCTCACCATTAGCGATATCCTCGATGCTTCCTACAAGCTTTAAGTCGCTGTCAAAAATATACAGTCCGCAGCTCGGTTCATAATAGGTATAATCATATGTGGTCGTCACAATTCTGATATATCCGTTATACTCACTGAAAGAGAACTGACTGTCAGCGCTTCCGCATACCTCTGTCTCACCTGCATATTCAATATTTCCGTTTTCTGTGGAGAACTTCATAAGCCTGCTTCTTGATTTCTCAGTCTCATATCCGGTTATTCCTTCACTCTGCACGCCATCCGTCTGCAATTCATCATTCTCCACATCATTAATTATCTCATAACCATACCACATATACGGCTGGTATGAAAGAAAATATATCGCATTCTCGCTCACATACATATTGTCTGAGCTCAGCACCACCGCCTCTGTGTCCTTATATGACATCGGATTCTTCAAGACAACAGAGCCTATTACCGTATAGCTTCTGTCGTTCACATACTCAGGACAATATATATTATGCTCACCTGCAAGCATACCGTCATACATCGGAATATAGCTTTCATATTCACCCTCGCTGCAGCTGTAATCCGGCGTATAGTGTGATATCAAATATAGCACGCCGTCGGTAATTCTCGATGATACATAGTATCCGCTCTGAGTCACCATATTGATATACTTAGGAGCTTCTTTGTCCGATATATCATAAAACATTCCGAAGCTTATGCATCCAGGTTCATAGGCATAGCGGCTATAAGCATATCCGGTAATAACCAGTACATTTCCATCAACATACATCGTGTTGTAATCTACATACTCATACCCCGCAAGCTTATCAAGCTGTATCCGGCTACTCTCATCAAGCGCTCCGCCGTCTACGGCACATATCGAGACAGAACGTGTTCCCACATACACATCATCCGGCTTCTTCATCACATAGAGATACTTTCCGTCGGTGATAAAAATATTGCCCTCTGACACCCCCTCCTCCTGGTCATTATTCTTCGAAAAGTCTTTACTTTCTGAGCCTGAGGCAGTGTCCGTAGTTATATCATTCCGCACATTCTCATTAACCGCACTGTCATAATGTCCTGCACCTGTTTCTGCACTGCCTGTTATATCACTGTCATTCCGGATATAATATCCGTCATCAATATAATTTCTTCCTATAAGCTTTTCATAAAGCTCATCATATATCGTCATTTCCATGCCAGCCGTCACCCCTGTTGTTTCTTCAGTCGTTGTCTCCAGCATCTTTTCATACTCATACATATCCTCATTGCTGCCGGAAGTATTTTTCGGAGACAGTCTGCTCACCATCGACGCTCCCGCCGCAACCACAATTACTGCCGCTGCCGCCAGTGCAATGCTTCTTATATTCCTTGATAGCGTCTTTACACCTTGCTTCTTTGTATTATCTGCCCCTGCATCCAGCTTTTTTGATATATTCTCAGGCAGTAGAGATTCAGGCACATCCACTTCATCATCCCTTATCCTATCCCTCAAAAATTTATCATCCATGTTCATTCCTCCATTTCACATATAACCCGCATATTCTATACCAACATTCTTCTGAGTTTTTCAAGTGCCCTGCTCTTGACCGTCCGAACCGTATTGTGGTTCATCTTCATCAGCCTCGCGATTGTCTCGCCCTCATACCCTGCAATCAAGGACATGGCAATCACCTGACGCTCCCTGCCATCAAGCATTGCAAATGCATTCTGCAAATCAACTCTGCCCGCAATATCCTCTGCCTCCACAGATACCACCGTATCCAATGCCTCATCAAGCTCCAAGGTCTTATTGACATACCCCTTAAGCCTTCTCTTGCACTTCGCGGATAAAATCTTAAATATCCAGCCTTTAAATGCCCCCTTATCCCTCAATTTCCCGAATTCGGCATACGCATCGACCACCGCTTCACTCACGGCATCCTCCGCATCCTCCCTGTTTCCAAGGACATAGAGCGCATACCTATATAAATCCTTATATACTGCAGTATATAATTCGATAAATTCATCCTTCATGTAAAATCCCCCTTGGCGGATTATCTTTTATCAATGCGTATACATTACTGCTTACGCATTCATCAACTTTAAAGTCATATAATAAGTGTACATATATGTGGGAAATGTTTCAATTATTTTAAAAGATTCAAAAAAATCAATGTATAAAATACAAGAAAACAAACATAATATTATAAACACTAAAAAAGGAAAGTATTGAAACATTGTAATCTCAATACTTTCCTTGGGTTTTAAACCTTGCTAAAACTACTTAGCATAATCAACTACTCGCGACTCGCGGATTAAGCTGACCTTAATCTGTCCGGGATACTGTAACTCTGCCTCTATCTTCTTAGAAATATCCCTTGCAAGAAGTACCATCTCAGCATCATCAACTGCCTCAGGAACTACCATAATTCTGACTTCTCTACCTGCCTGAATAGCAAAAGACTTCTCAACGCCATCAAAGGAGTTGGTAATATCTTCTAACTGTTTAAGTCTGTTGGTATATGTCTCAAGTGTCTCTCTACGTGCACCGGGTCTTGCAGCAGATATAGCATCCGCAGCCTGTACGATGCATGCTATGAGCGACTGAGGTTCAACATCTCCGTGGTGTGCCTCTACTGCATTGATAACAATATCGGACTCCTTGTACTTCTTACAAAGATCAACACCAATCTGAATATGTGAGCCTTCCATCTCGTGATCAAGTGCCTTACCAATATCATGCAGAAGACCTGCACGCTTGGCGGTTCTGATATCAACACCAATCTCACCGGCAAGCAAACCGGAAAGATGTGCAACTTCAATCGAATGCTTGAGTGCATTCTGACCATAGCTCGTTCTGAACTTCATCTTACCGAGAAGTCTCACAAGCTCAGGGTGTATGCCATGAACACCAACTTCAAGTGTTGCAGCCTCGCCCTCTTCTCTCATCATGGTCTCAACTTCCTTCTGCGCCTTCTCAACCATCTCCTCAATTCTTGCAGGATGGATACGGCCATCAACAATAAGCTTCTCAAGAGCTATTCTTGCGACCTCACGGCGTACCGGATCAAATCCGGACAGGATAACTGCCTCCGGAGTATCATCAATTATCAAATCAACTCCCGTCATTGTCTCAAGAGTTCTGATGTTACGTCCCTCTCTGCCAATGATTCTGCCCTTCATCTCATCATTAGGAAGCTGAACAACTGAAATTGTGGCCTCAGATACATGATCAGCAGCACACTTCTGTATTGCTGTTACGACATATTCCTTTGCCTTCTTGTTCGCCTCTTCCTTGGCTCTGGCCTCTAACTCCTTGACCATAACCGCGGTTTCATGCTTTACTTCATCTTCAACAGTCTTCAAAAGATAATCTTTTGCCTGTTCGGAGGTTAAACCAGAAATTCTTTCCAGTTCCTGTACTCTCTTAGAGCTGAGCTCCTCGACTTCCTGTCTCTTACGATTAAGTTCCTCTTCCTTGCGTGCAAGATTTGCATCACGAC
>FR895452.1:38297-53257 GCA_000435595.1 Firmicutes bacterium CAG:882 | reverse complement strand
ACGCTCATACTTCTGAACCTCTGCGCGTCTCTCCTTAGTCTCCTTGTCAAGTTCATTCTTAGTCTTGATGGACTCTTCCTTCACTTCCAAAAGAGCTTCTTTCTTCTTGGTCTCTGCTGTCTTGAGGGCTTCATCTATTATCTCTCTTGCCTTGTCTTCCGCACTGCCAATCTTCTTCTCGATTACATTGCGTCTATATGCATTAGCGACAAACCAAGTAATAGGTGCAACTATAATAATGGAAATTACTACAGCTAAAATCGTCTGTAACACAGGAGCACCTCCTTATTTAGTTTTCATTGTACAAAATACAACATTTAAATTGTATACTTTTTTGGCATTTGTGTCAAGTGTTAAACAAATATTATACAAAATTACAACAAATTCCACATTAATATGCCATTCTCAGTCATGTATGTATCAGTCATCACTTCTGAGTACTCTTCCGACACATTCAGAGGAAAATCCCTTCCTCATAAGATACGCATACAGCTTCCTTCTATCATCAAAATCAAGTCCGCCTATGTTATCCTGTGTAACAGACTTCTTCCGGAGTGCAGCCCATACAGCCCCAATATCATCCTCTGAATCAGGTCTTAATTCTTCAAGCACCTGTCTTATGATGTCCCTGTCGATTCCCCTTCTGTACAATCTCTGCTCAATATCCCTTCTGCTCCTGCCACGGCATGAATTTTCGACAAAGTACTGCGCATATCTGAGGTCATCAATATAGCCGAACTTCTTGGCATACTCTATGCCTATCAGCGCATATCTCTCAACATATCCACCCTCAATAAGTTTGTCATGCACCTGCTTCTCCGTCTTCTGTGCAGACTTAAGTATATAGAGAGTTCTCGCCTTGACACGCTTGGGAATAAGCTCCTCATCTATCTCACGATATACCGGTTCATCAACATTCTCACCGACCTCAAGACGGTATCTGTTGACCTCCTGATTGTAGAGAGCAAACGCATATTCACCGTCTATACTAATTCTCTTGCGCTTCTTATCCATGTCCGTAATATCTGTTACAATCATACCGCCCTCGTCAATGATATTCCCAATCCGTTTCGCTGCCTGCTCATATAAGCTCATTCAGCTATTAAGAATATTTAATGATTACTGCTCTTTCTCCTGCTCAGGTGCAGCCACCGTGTTGTCAGCCACAACAACATCTGCCGCAAGTCCGTAGTGCTCACGAACCTTCTTCTCAACCTCAGCCATAACCGCAGGATTATCGCGGAGATACTGCTTCGCATTCTCACGTCCCTGACCAATCTTGGCATCATTGTACGCGAACCACGCACCGCTCTTGACAATAATGTTGAGATTAACCGCAAGGTCAAGAATATCTCCCTCTCTTGAAATACCCTGACCGAACATAATATCGAACTCAGCCTCCTTAAAAGGCGGAGCAATCTTATTCTTAACAACCTTGATTCTGGTTCTGTTACCTACAACCTCTCCGCCCGACTTAAGAGCCTCGATTCTTCTGACATCAAGACGAATTGATGAGTAGAACTTGAGCGCACGACCACCGGTTGTAGTCTCAGGATTGCCGAACATGACTCCGACCTTCTCACGGAGCTGGTTGATGAATATAACAACACAGTTAGTCTTGCTTATAACCGCTGTGAGCTTACGAAGTGCCTGTGACATAAGTCTCGCCTGAAGCCCTACATGAGAATCACCCATGTCGCCGTCAATCTCAGCCTTAGGAACAAGTGCCGCAACGGAGTCGACAATTATAATGTCGACCGCACCCGATCGAACCATGGTCTCTGTAATCTCAAGAGCCTGCTCGCCGTTATCAGGCTGTGAAATGTACAGATTGTCAATATCTACACCTATATTCTTCGCATAGACAGGATCAAGTGCGTGCTCGGCATCAATGAAACCCGCAATGCCGCCTCTCTTCTGAACCTCAGCAACCATATGAAGTGCAACCGTGGTCTTACCACTTGATTCAGGTCCGTATATCTCAATAATTCTTCCCTTAGGAACTCCACCCATTCCGAGTGCAATGTCAAGACTGATTGAGCCGGTCGGTATAGTCTCAACATTCATCGATGCAGATGGGTCTCCGAGCTTCATAATAGCTCCCTTGCCGTAAGAACGCTCTATATTCGAAATAGCAGCTTCCAATGCCTTAATCTTATCTTCCTTAGCCATAACCTAATCTCCTTCTCTAATCACGTTCGATGCAAACTAATGTTCGTATGTACACACTATAATACATACAACCTCAAAAGTCAATATCTAAATCGAACAAATTTTCGCATTGATGGGATACACTGACAATCGGCTCCGTGGGAATCGGGATACCGCCGATATTACAAAGACTCATTATTTCTTACCAAAAATATGATAACATAACGAAGAATATAATTCAATAATTAAATGCAAAAAGTCAGCATATTCACAACAAGAGTTTTTTTGTGTAATAGGAACGAAGTTCCCTATCACGATTCCGGTGTCAAAACATGCTTTCACAACTTTAATATATATGATGTTGTATTTATGCATATCACGACTTTTGGAAGAAGCTTAGTTGTTCTTAGGACTCTGTTTATCACACAGCCACAGCCGGCATGGATGCCAGCTGAGTTGCAGACAGCCATGGATGGCTGATTTTGCAACGATGGCGGAAGCAGAAATAATTTTTTCAGAGTCATTAGAACAACTTGCTTCGTACAACGGAGCCGATATGCATAAATACAACACCATATACATATAAAAAGCAGCGCAGCATGTTTTGACACCTGAACCCTATTGCACAAAAAAATATCGAAGCACAAGTCTTCGATACTCTTTCGGGTTGGGCTATTCAATTAATAGCTAGCAGCTCGACGGGGAATCGAACCCCGGTTTCCGCCGTGAGAGGGCGGCGTCTTAACCGCTTGACCATCGAGCCGTAATGAGTACTTTCCTAATATACACTAGCTGCACGAAAAAAGCAAGCATTTTTTACAAAATTATTTAAGTTGTTCAATTTGAGCATATTTTATATAATTTTCGCACAATTTTTATTTAACACTTCCGCCACAGCATAAAATTACCACGAATCCAAATAAAAGACTTTGCACATGATTCAGGTGCCAGAACATTCTTTAACAACCTTAATATGTATATCAGGTTCTGTTATGCATATCACGACTTTTGGGAGAAGCTTAGTTGTTCTTAAGACTCTGTTTACTACACAGCCACAGACGGCATGGATGCCGGCTGAGCTGCAAACAGCCATGAATGGCTGATTTTGCAGCGATGGCGGAAGCAGAAAGACATTTTCCGGAGTCATTAGAACAACTTGCTTCGTACAACGGAGCTGATATGCATAACAGAACCTGATATACACATTAAGATTAAACCGATATGTTCTGACACCTGAATCGAATAAATCATATCCCGCTCAGCAGCCCATCGAACAGCGACAACTGGTTGCTCTCCGGCAGGTCACCGAGTATGCCGAGGTCGCCAAGCAGCGCCACAACCGTCTTGGAAGCCTTAGTTCTCGTCTGAAAGTCATCCCTCGAGAGGAATGGTCCATGCTCCGCCGCATTCATGATAAGCTCGGCTGCGACATCACCAAGTCCGTCAATCGAGTTGAACGGTGGCAGAAGCTTGCCGTCGACTATCTGGAAGTTGCGTGAATGCGACTTATAGAGGTCAATAGGAAGAAACTCAAGACCACGCGCGTACATCTCCTGCACAAGACGCATATCCTTAAGAGTATCCTCCTCCTTCTTTGAGAGGCTGTCACTTCTCTTCTTGTAATCGGCAATATAGTAGTCAAGCTTCTCCTTTCCCATACACATAAGCTCATATGAAAATGCGGTCGCTCTGATACTGAAATACGCCGCATAGTAGGCAAGCGGATAGAATACCTTACAATATGCGATACGCCATGCCATCATGACATACGCGGCAGCATGCGCCTTAGGGAACATGTACTTAATCTTAAGACATGAATCGATGTACCACTGAGGAACATCGTGCTCGCGCATCTGCTCCGGCCAGCCGTCTTTAAGTCCTTTGCCCTTTCTAACACTCTCCATGATTGTGAAGGACAGCTCCTTATCCATGCCTTTGCCGATAAGATATATCATGATATCGTCTCGACAACAGATAGCCGTGGAAATTGTCGCAACTCCGCTCATAATGAGTGTCTGTGCATTTCCGAGCCACACATCCGTACCATGTGAAAGTCCCGATATACGGACCAGATCCGCAAAGCAGGTCGGCTTTGCGTCGATAACCATCTGCATGGCAAAATCGGTTCCGAACTCAGGTATTCCCAGTGCACCGAGCTTCGTTCCTCCGATGTCATCAGGTGTTATTCCAAGCGCCGACGTATCCTTGAACAGACTCATAACCTCAGGCGAATCAAGCGGAATCGTCTTAGGGTCTATTCCGGTCAGATCCTGAAGCATACGAATCATGGTCGGATCATCGTGCCCGAGAATATCGAGCTTTAACAGATTATGGTCGATGCTGTGGTAGTCAAAATGCGTTGTAACAATATTCGTTGTCATATCATTGGCAGGATGCTGTATCGGCGTGAAGGTGTGAATCTCCTCTCCAATCGGGAGAACTATGATACCTCCCGGATGCTGTCCGGTAGAACGCCTTATTCCCGTACAGCCTTCAGCAATACGCACTATCTCACTGTCTCTCTTTGTGATTCCGCGCTCCTCAAAGTACTTTCTCACATAGCCGTATGCAGTCTTGTCGGCAACGGTACCGACCGTACCCGCCTTGAAGGTCTGTCCCTTGCCAAAAATAACCTCCGTATAAGAATGAGCTTTTGACTGATACTCTCCCGAAAAGTTGAGGTCGATATCAGGCTCCTTGTTACCCTTGAAGCCGAGGAAAGTCTCGAATGGAATATCGAAGCCCTGCTTTGTCAGCGGTTCTCCGCAGTTAGGACACACCTTGTCCGGCATATCGCAGCCCGCTCCTCCGGAGAACTTCTTAACCTCATCCGAATCAAAATCACAGTAAAAGCACTTTTTACACAGATAATGCGGCGGAAGCGGATTAACCTCCGTTATTCCCGCCATTGTAGCCGCAAGCGATGAGCCAACAGAACCTCTTGAGCCTACCAGATATCCGTCCTCATTTGACTTCCATACCAGCTTCTGTGCGATAATGTACATAACCGAATATCCGTTGCTTATGATTGAATTGAGTTCTCTCTCAAGTCTCTCGGTAACTATCTCCGGAAGGTTCTCCCCGTACATCTCATGTGCTGTCGTGTAGCATATCTTTCTGAGCGTCTCATCGGAATTCTCGATGACGGGCGGACATTTATCGGGACGCACAGGTGAAATCTTCTCGCACATATCGGCAATCATGTTGGTATTCTCAACGACAACCTCGTAAGCCTTGTCGTTTCCCAGATATTGAAACTCCTCAAGCATCTCATCTGTCGTGTGAAGATACAGCGGTGCCTGATGGTCTGCATCATCAAAGCCCTGACCCGCCATGATTATTCTTCTGTATACCTCATCCTCGGGATTTAAAAAATGCACGTCACAGGTCGCAACAACAGGCTTTCCGAACTGTTCACCCAGTGACACAATTTTCTTATTAATATTTATAAGATCCTGCTCCGACGACACCCATATATCCTCAGAATCAATCATGAAGTGATTGTTCCCGAGCGGCTGAATCTCAAGGTAATCGTAAAACTCAACAAGTCTCGCAATGTCCTGCTCAGATTTATTGTCAAGTATCGCTCGGTAAAGCTCTCCCGCCTCACATGCAGAACCCAGAATAAGCCCTTCCCTGTGCTTTAAAAGTTCACTCTTTGGCACTCTTGGCCGCCTGTTAAAATATTTAAGATGCGCCATGGATGTCAGTCTGTACAGGTTGGTTCTTCCTACATCGTTCTTTGCAAGTATTATCGCATGGTATGACGGAAGCTTCTTTACAATGTTCTCCCTCGCATCAGCAAGGCTCTCAACCTCATCAAGATTATTGATACCTCGCTCCTCCATCATTCCCATGAATTTTATGAATATTCCGGCACAACAGTCGGCATCATCGACCGCGCGATGATGATTCTCAAGTGAAACCCCGACTGCCTTTGCAACCGTGTCAAGCTTATACCTGTTGAGCTGCGGCAGAAGCACTCTTGCGAGCGCAACTGTATCCACAACTGTGTATTCCTTGTCTATGCCCATTATCTGCTTTGCTTTTGCCTTGATAAATCCTGAATCGAACTCTGCATTATGTGCCACAAGCACTGCACCCTCGCAGAACTCTATAAATTTCGGAAGCACAGTCTCAATCGTCTCTGCATCTATAACCATTGAATCATTGATTCCCGTAAGTTTCTCTATCCTGAACGGTATCGGAATTTCAGGATTCACAAAACACGAAAAGCTTTCAACCCTCTTGCGGTTCTGATATTTTACCGCACCTATCTCGATAATTTTATCATGTTCCGACGAAAAGCCTGTCGTCTCCAAGTCAAACACGACGTATGTATCGTCAAAGGTCTGACCTGCAGGGTTTTCAATAAGTGACTTCAAATCGTCTACTAAGTATGCCTCAACTCCGTAAATGACCTTGAAATCCTTGAACTTCTCAACCGTATGGTTGGCATCAGGGAACGCCTGACACACTCCGTGGTCGGTAATGGCAATTGCAGGCATTCCCCATTTAGCTGCCTGCTTAACGATGTCAGATACCTCTGACACACCATCCATATCACTCATCTTGGTGTGACAGTGAAGCTCAACACGCTTCTTTTCCGCATTATCGACACGCTTTGTCGTAAAATCAGGTATCTTCTTAATACCTCTGACCGAGCTTACGGCAATCTCCTTACTCCAGCTGTCCATCGCAATAACGCCTTTTATCTTCACAAATGTGCCATCGACGATGTCACCCTTTACTTCATCGAGATTTTCCTTGCTGTTTAGGAAGATTTTAACCGACATTGAATCCGTAAAATCAGTCACGGTAAACGTCATAAGCTGCTTCCCAGTTCTCAGCTCCTTAATCTCAACGCCTCGTATTTTACCTCTTATCGTTCCCTCACCTATCTCGTGAGTTATGCTTGCAAGCTCAACAGCCTCATCATCAAAATCCTTACCGTAAATAACATCCGGATTTCCTGACATCTTAACTGAGCGGAAGCTCTTAGCCTCATCCTTACCGCCCTGATTCTTTCTGTCTGCTGTCTTTGCATCCGTGCGTAGTCTGCCCGTAACGGCACTATCCTTCTTAGGCTCTGCACCTTTAGCGGCAGCCGGAGCTTCATGCTGAGCTGCATCTGCATCTCCCGCTTTTTCGTCCGCAATATTCTCCTCCGACGCCGACAATTCCATATGTACTACAGGAGTATCCTTCGCCTCATGCTTTACTTCCTTAAATATTACATCAAAGCCTATCTCGAATCCGCATCTGTCAAAAAATACCATATGAAGATATTCTCTGAGTCCCTGCATTCTATCCCTGGCAATGGTTCCGTCCGCGACGGTAAGCTCCATTCTGTCAGCAGCCGTGAATCTTACATTTGCCTTCTTTAAAAGGTCATAATCGAATATGCTTTCCGCCTTCAGCTCATCTAATATACTGTCCCTGTATATCCCCCACAGCTTTTCCTGTGTATACTGACTTGAAAGCTCATACTTCTCAACGACATGAATATCCATCGTCCTAAACGGCGGAAGCTGCTTTCTAAATCCCGACTCAAGCGTAAATATCGTCTGCTTCGGTATAAGTCTTTTGGACAAAATATATACCCTAAGCCGGGTTTTGGCTGAGTTGGTGGTGACCTTAATCACCTCAACATCAGCCAAAATGTCCATTGTGTCTTCATTAAATTCAAGTGTGGGAAATGCATCAAAAAGCTTCATGTATCTTTCACTGTTCCTTCCAATGGTCGAGTTCATACTTAAGAGCATCAAGAAGTTCGCCCTCCGGCATCTTCTTAATCACCTCTCCATGCTTGATAAGAACTCCCTCTCCTTTTCCTCCGGCAACTCCAAGGTCAGCCTCTCTTGCCTCACCCGGTCCGTTCACAACACAGCCCATAACTGCAAGCTTTATGTTCAAATCATCATAATTTGCAGCAAGCTTCTCTACCTTTTCCGCAAGTCCGATAAGGTCAATACTTGTTCTTCCGCATGTAGGACATGAGACAATCTCAATACCACTCTGTCTTATCCCCAGCGTCTTAAGAATGGTCTTTGCCACCTTAATCTCCTCAACCGGATTTCCCGTGAGTGAAACCCTTATTGTGTCACCTATTCCCTGACCGAGTATAAGTCCGAGCCCGACCGCCGACTTGATGCTTCCCGTCATGACCGTACCCGATTCGGTTATGCCGACATGAAGCGGATATTCAGTCTTAGCTGATATAATCTCATGTGCCTTTACACACATCATGACGTTCGACGACTTTATGCTTATCACAAGATTATCATAATCCAAATCTTCGATTATCCTCACCTTGTCAAGAGCGCTCTCAACAATTCCCTCAGCCGTCACTCCACCGTACTTCTCAACAAGATTTCTCTCAAGAGAGCCGGAATTGACGCCGACTCTTATCGGAACACCTCTCTCCTTCGCAACATCGACAACCGCCTTGATTCTTTCAATGCTTCCAATATTTCCGGGATTGATTCTTATCTTATCAACACCATTTTCCATAGCCGCAATCGCGAGTCTGTAATCAAAATGAATATCCGCTACCACAGGAATGTGTACTCTCTTTTTAATCCTGCCTATAGCTTCTGCAGCCTCCATGGTCGGCACGGCACATCGTATAATTTCACAGCCTGCATCCTCAAGTGCTGCAATCTGTTCAACGGTGGCATCCACATTCTCTGTCTTTGTATTTGTCATAGACTGTATCGCAATGGGATTTCCCCCGCCAATCAGTACGCCGCCGATATTTACTATCTTTGTATTTTTTCTCTGTATCATACTTGTAGAGTTCTTCATATATGCCTCCGTTTAGAAAAGCTTGGATATATCATTGAACAGAATAAAGAACATAAGAAGCATAAGAAGTGCCATACCTACAAGGTGCACCATCCCTTCTTTTTTCTGGTCAACAGGCTTGCCGCGTACCGCTTCAATGAGAAGAAAGAGAAGTCTTCCGCCATCAAGTGCCGGTATAGGAAGCAGATTCATAACGCCAAGGTTGGCACTTATCATGACTATCCAGTTAGCAAGATTGAGTATCACATAGAATACTCCGTCCGGCTTACTCTGCTCCACAACATTGCTTATGGCAGACACAATTCCCACAGGTCCCGCCACATCGTTCTTGGTAACTTTTCCGGTGACAAGCATCTTAAGGCTTTCAAACACCGTATTAATCCAATACTTTACCTCGATTGCGCTGTATTTTAACGTCTGTATCGGATTCACCTTCACTCTTGCAGCCGAGAATGACATTCCCGTCTGATAATATGCATTATGCGTCAAAACCGGTGTCACCGTAAGGTCAACAACAGCTCCGTCTCTGACAACAGCCACATTTATCTTTCCTCCGCCACAGCCTCTGATTGCCGAAACAGCCTCATCCGTCGTCCCAACGACAACACCATTCACCTGAATAATCTTATCATTGGTCTTAAAGCCTGCAAGTGCCGCCGCGCCTGTCTCGGTGAGTCCTGATATCACGGCGTCCTCTCCGAGATACACACCAAGCTGGTATACATCCTCCTCAATATACTCAGGGACAACCGTAGTCTCATATTTGACGCCATCGCGTGTATAAGTTATATTGAGCGTCTTTCCGGTATGAAGCTGGTAATACAGGCTGTATTCCTTATAAAAATGAATCTTCTTTCCGTTCACCGATGTAATCACATCGCCTGCCTGAAGTCCCGCCTCCTCGGCAACGCTTCCCTCATCAACACTGTAGAGCTTACATGGATCATAGCCGATGCTTCCGATAATAAACACAGCCATGATAAATGCGAGCAGAAAATTAAATACAGGTCCAGCTGCTATTACCGATATTCTGCGCCATACCGACTTAGAAGCAAAAAGCTTATCCTTGTCAATCTCGCTTATTCCGTTCTCATTGCCATCCTCGCCTGCCATTATACAGGCACCGCCGAACGGAAGAAGCTTAATTGAAAATAAGGTACCTTTTTTCTTCATCTTAAGTATTGTAGGCCCAAGACCGAGCGCGAATTCGCTCACCGCTATTCCGTTCGCCTTCGCCACAATGAAATGTCCGAATTCATGAATTATTACAATGATACTTAAAATTATAATTGCTATTATGATATTCAAGTTGTCTTTTCCTCCCCTTGGAAATCAATTACACAACGCTAGTATCTGCTGCGGATATAGTCATAAGCCGCTGCCTCCGTTGCGAGTATCTGCTCCACATCAGGATTATCAATATATTCTATGTTAGTCATAGTTTGTTCTATTATATCAATAATATCAAGATATTTTATCTTTCGTTCAAGAAACATAGCCACTGCAAGCTCATTGGCGGCATTGAACATTGTCGGGACATTTCCTCCCTTTCTTCCAGCCTCATAAGCAAGTGCCAGACCCCTGAAATTAACCACATCCGGCTCCTCGAAGGTTATCTGCTTAAGCTTCCAAAAATCAAGATGCTGTGTGTCGAGAAAGCGTCTCTCAGGATAATACAATGCATATTGTATAGGAAGCCTCATATCCGGTGAACCGAGCTGGGCCATAACCGCTCCGTCCTCAAATTCTACCATCGAATGTATAATGCTCTGTGGCTGTACAACTACCTGAACCTGATTCAAATCCACGCCGAAAAGCCATCTTGCTTCCATCACCTCAAGGCCTTTATTAACCATTGTCGATGAATCTATCGTGATTTTTCTTCCCATTGCCCAGTTAGGGTGCTTAAGTGCATCCTCGACCTGAATATCCTTCATCTGCCCTATCGTTCTGCCTCTGAACGGTCCACCCGATGCCGTGAGCAGTATCTTATGTATCCTGTTGCCACGCTCACCGTTAAGGCACTGGAATATCGCACTGTGCTCGCTGTCCACAGGAAGAATCTTTACTCCCTTCTCTGCTGCAAGCTTCATGATAATATGCCCTGCCGTCACAAGCGTCTCCTTGTTGGCGAGAGCTATATCCTTACCTGCATTGATTGCCTCAATTGTAGGTACAATTCCCATCATTCCGACAACTGCCGTCACAACTATCCCTGCTTTTTCCATAGTTGCACAGCGTATCAGCCCTTCCATTCCGCATCCGTACTCTATCCCTGATATATCCGCAAGTCTCCGCTTCAACTCCTTAACCGTGTTTTCATCAGCCATAGACACAAAAACAGGCTTAAACTCTCTTACCTGCTTTTCCATCAGTTCAACATTCTTCCCCGCCGACAGCGCAACAACCTTTATATCATTATTCTTTCTCACAACATCAAGTGTCTGTGTACCTATAGAGCCTGTCGAACCTAAAATAGATATATATTTCACAATCATCCTCCCTGCCGGAGTTATGTCCGCCTTAATATGCAACAGTTAACCTACTGCCCTGAAAATCTCCAGCACAATATACACAACAGGTGCAGTAAATATCGTACTGTCAAATCTGTCCAATATTCCACCATGTCCCGGAATGAGCTTACCGTAATCCTTGACTGAATGGTCACGCTTAATTGCCGATGCCGCCAGATCTCCTATAATTGAAATTCCCGCGCCTACACCGCATGCAACCGCAAAAACCACCGGTGCATTCACGCTTATTCTCGAATTGATAACCGCACCATAGATTCCACCTATAAGCATTGGACCTAATATTCCTCCAATGGCTCCCTCAATCGATTTCTTTGGACTGAGCACCGGTGTCATCTTATGCTTTCCGAACTTCACTCCCACAAAATATGCGCATGTATCCGCAATCCATGAGCAGATAAAGACAAGCCATACATAAAATGCCCCATCCTCGAGCAGACGTATTCTGTAAATAAAAGAAATCATAACCGCAACATAGACAAGTGCAAAGAATCCCATTGCCGCCTGATCAGCCTTATACTTAGGAAATTTAACCACATATCCCGCCATTATACATATAAGTCCTGCGGCAAGCGAAAGCAGCATGAACTCATTCTGTCCAAGCCACATACATATATAATATACAACCGCAAACACATACCCGATTATTCCAATAGGGCTTTTCTCTATGCCATACACTCTGTAAAGCTCGTACATACCTATAATTGATATCACTAAAGTAAGAAGAAATAAATACGGTCCGCCAAGCACAAGACCTGCACCGACAATCACAGTGAGAACCGCTCCGCTCGCTATTCTTACTAACATCCTATTCCTCCTTCACTCCGCCAAAGCGTCTGTCACGCTTGTTATATTTTCTGATTTCCTCAACAAGATAGTCCATATTGAAATCAGGCCAGAGTACTTCCGGAAAATCAAATTCCGAATACGCACACTGCCACAGAAGATAATTGGAGATTCTCTTCTCCCCGCTGGTCCTTATTAATAAATCAGGATCAGGAATATCTCCGGTGTCAAGATGTGCCGAAATCATCTCCTCAGTGATTGTTTCAGGGTCTATTCCCTTCTCAATACATTCTTTTGTTATCTCTCTTACAGCTCTTGTTATCTCATCCCTTGAGCCGTAATTGAGTGCTATCTGGAAATTAAGTCCCGTATTGTTCTTAGTTGCTTCCTCAAGCTCATCAATCTTATCGACAATATCCTGTGCAAGCTCATCCCGTCTGCCAAGTATTCTTACACGCATGTTATCCTTGTTGCTTCTCTTGATGCAGTCAGTGAGATAATTTCTCAGAAGCTTCATAAGTCCGGTTACTTCCGATTCAGAGCGTTTCCAGTTCTCAGTGGAAAATACATATATGGTAAAATATTTAACGCCAATCTCATCCATATCCCTGCAGGTCTGCTCTATAACCTTGCAGCCCTGTGAATGTCCGAAATTGCGCGGCATCATTCTCTTTTTAGCCCATCTGCCGTTACCGTCTAATATTATTGCAATATGGTTTGGCACGTTCATTCCAAGTTTTTCATTAAATGTGTCCAATACTGCCTCCTAGTCAATCACTTATCCTATTTACACAAAACAGGCTGTCACCGATGTATGAAGCATCCGTAACAGCCTTGGATATTCAAAATATTAACTCTTATACTGTAAGAATCTCCTTAGACTTCTCCTCTACCGCCTTATCAACCTCGGCAATATACTTATCTGTAAGTTTCTGAACATCGGCCTCAATGTTCTTATACTCATCTTCAGAGATAAGATTATCCTTATTCTGCTTTTTGAAGAAATCATTGGCATCTCTGCGCACATTTCTTATAGCAACCTTGGCATTCTCGCCCTTCTTCTTGATATCCTTAACTATTTCCTTACGTCTGTCCTCCGTAAGTTCAGGGAATATAAGACGAATAACCTTTCCGTCATTGTTAGGTGTGATTCCAAGGTCGGAAACCATAATCATCTTCTCGATTTCCTTAATAAGGCTTGATTCCCATGGCTGAATCTGAATCATTCTCGCCTCAGGAACAGATACATTGGCAACCTGCTGAAGCGGTGTAGGTGTTCCATAATAATCAACTCTTATCTTATCGAGAATATGCGGATTGGCACGACCTGCCCTGATTGTCGCATAATCCTCATATAATGTATCAAGTGTCTTACCCATCTTGTCTTCAAATTCTTTAATATCTGCCATAATGTCCTCCAAAATTCAATATAATTAATAATAAATCAGCTTATGCCGTTACAACCGTGCCGTCTATCTTTCCGGCAACCGTATCCACTATGCTGTTCTCCTTGTTGAGACCAAATATCACAAGCGGCATCCTGTTCTCCATGCACATAACTGACGCCGTCATATCTATCACGCCAAGCTTTCTGTCAACAACCTCCTGAATTGAGAGCGTGTCGAACTTCTTAGCTGCCGGATTAATCTTCGGATCGCTGTCATATACTCCATCAATTGCTTTCGCAAGAAGAATCGCATCTGCCTCCATCTCAATTGCTCTAAGCACTATGCCTGTATCTGTTGAGAAATACGGATGTCCTGTTCCTCCCGCAAAGAAAACTATCTTTCCCTGCTTAAAGCACTCATTGGCTAAGTCCTTGGAAAACAGCTTTGTCATTGAGCCACATGCAAACGGTGTGAGTATCTCTGTTGAGAGTCCAACCGAGCGGAACATCTCAGACACATATATACAATTCATAATGGTTGCAAGCATTCCTATCTGATCGGCCTTTGTTCTGTCCATATTCTCACTTGAACGGCCTCTCCAGAAATTACCGCCTCCGATTACGATTCCAATCTCCTTACCAAGCTCTGAAACCTGCTTAACCTGTCCGGCTATAGCCAATACGGTTGCCTCATCAAAACCTGTCTTTTTTTCTCCGGCAAGTGCTTCACCGCTTAACTTTAACATAATTCTATCAAGCTTCATTTTATTCACTCCTATATGTCATTTATTTATCCTTGAAGAACTTGCTTGGACTGTTATCAGAGTAGCACTGTGAGCAATGCCCCTCTATAACTGCTCCATTATTAATCTGTACCGATTCGGACTTAATATCACCCATAACTATCGCTGTCGTATCAATGATAACCGGGCCGTGAACATCAATATTGCCCTTGATGGCTCCCGCAATAACAGCCGATGTCGAAGCAAGGTCGCCTATGACAACGGAGCCGTTTCCGATCTTGGCAGCTCCATCACAGCTTATATTACCTGTAATCTGGGCTTCGTTGGAATAAAATGCTGCCGAATGTGTATTTCCCTGAATGGTTCCACTTACGCTCAGCTTACCCTGGCATGACACATTACCTATAACAGTTCCAAGCAGCTCTATTGCACCGCTTGACTCGATATCACCGGTAATCTTAAGTCCCGGTGTTATAATGGCAGTCTCGGAAGCCGCGTCCTTGTTCTGAGCGGAATGCTCCGCCGGTGCAGGCTGTTCATACTGCACAGGTTTCT
>FR895452.1:33139-38264 GCA_000435595.1 Firmicutes bacterium CAG:882 | reverse complement strand
GTGCTCTTAACCTGCTGTACCGGTTCCGGTACAGGTGCCTTAACCGCAGGTGCAGGTGCAGCCTTCTTAGCCGGTGCCTGCTTCTCAAGCGTATCCACCATCGCATCATCATCCGGAACACCATTCTTATTATTAGCCGGGCCTCCTGTAGCTATGGCATCATCCACAATCTCATTAACCGCCTGAGATACATCATCCTTAAAATCCTTAAAAAAACCCATGTTGTCCTCCTGTCACTGCACACTGTCTGAAGCTATGTGCTGTATTAATGTAGTATTTTCCGTAATCGGAAGTATCACTGCATCCATCTCCACCAGACGCTTTAAAAGCTCTGGAAGCATATCAACAGTTGTTCCTAAATCATCCGAATCATGCATAAGCACGACACAGATATCCTTCTTGTTAATGTCCTTAAAAATATTATCAAGCATAGTTTCAACCGGAAGCTCTTTGCCTTCAGCATCCTGAGCTGAGACATTCCAATCAAAATATGTGACATTCTTCTCATTAAGATATCTGATAAAATTCTCCATCGGTATCGCACTCACAAGATTACTCGAACCACCCGGAAAGCGATACAGCTTAGGTGCGGCTCCCGTCACACTTTCAATATACCCGCTGACCTTATTGAAATCCGCATCAAATGCCTCAACGGACTTATAGATTTCGCTGTATTTATGAGAATAGGAATGCATTCCGAGCGAATGTCCGTCCTCAATTATTCTCTTATACACATCAACGAACTCCTCTGCCTCATTGCCTATCGTGAAGAATGTCGCCTTGACATTATACTCGTCAAGAATATCCAGAATACGCTCCGTATTATGGCTTGGTCCGTCATCAAACGTAAGATATACAACCTTGCGCCCATCCTGCAGAGCCTCCTCAATCATGGTCTCTGAATAAGCTCCGTGCACACCATCCTGAGGCTGACCGCTTACATGCTTGTCCGAATCACGCTCCTCAAGCTCCGGTGTCTCGTTCTCTGCCGCATCCACGGTACCGGCTTCCGTCGAAGTATCGCTCTCCGTCTCGTTAGCATACACATAATCCGGATTTATATTTCTGTCCGTCTTTGCCTCCTGTGTCGTATCTCCCGGCAAGTCATCATCCGTTTCGGACACTCTCATCGCCATAAGCACATTCAACTGCCTTTCAAGATGACCGACCCTAACGAATAAAATAACACAAAAAATTGTCGGTAGCAATATTAAAAACAACAAAAAAAACACAATAATCTTCTTATACAGCTTAATTCTTTTCCGGCGCATCTCCTGCGTGGTATTTTGACCAGAATCTGCCATGGCATTTCCTCTTTATCCTGCATCATACATATGATGTACATATTATGTTGTGAGCATGGCTCACTCAACAATTTCACCGTTCGTCAATTATATAGTCATATTGACTCACCTGCGCTTATTATATTTTGAATTGTATCACACAAACAAAAAGATTTGAAGTAATAATTCTCTTTTTTTAATCTTTTTTTGTAAAAAATATTGTGCAATCCGTATTCTGCATATATACTCTAATCAAAAAGTTCATGAAACGAGGATTAAAATGGAATTCAGACCATGCATAGATATACACAACGGAAAAGTCAAGCAGATAGTCGGCGGAAGTCTTGCCGACACAGGTGATTATGCCAAAGAAAACTTTGTCTGCGAAGCAGATGCTGCATATTTTTCAGATTTGTACTACAATCTCGGAATACGAGGCGGGCATGTCATCATGCTGAATTCTGTCTCGTCACCTCACTATGAAGCCACAAAATCCCAGGCATTGTCAGCACTGTCCCGCCATCCGGGATTTCTGCAGATCGGCGGCGGAATAAATGCAGATAACGCTGCCGCTTTCCTTAATGCCGGGGCTTCCCACGTCATCGTGACCTCGTATGTATTCCATGAAGGACACATTGACTATGAACGGCTCAGGCTTCTTAAGTCGGCAGTCGGCAGGGAACATATCGTTCTTGATTTAAGCTGCAAAAAAATCAATGATGGATACCGCATTGTCACCGACCGCTGGCAGAACATAACCGACACCGTTGTGACCCCTTCACTACTCGACGAGCTGTCATGTTACTGTGATGAATATCTCATCCACGCCGTCGATGTTGAGGGAAAATGTCACGGAATAGAAAAAGAACTGGTAACTTCCCTTTCCGAATACACCGGACTTCCTCTCACATACGCGGGAGGTGTCGGCTCATTTTCAGACCTTAAAGAGCTTAATGTTTTAGGAAAAAATAAAATAAATGTCACAATCGGCAGTGCCCTCGACCTATTTGGAGGCAGCCTGTCCCTTGACAAGGTATTACGTTTTATCTCAGATGCAATATAATATTCTGCAAAAGCGCATCACATCAAATAAGCACATTGCCATCCGATATCCGGCAATGTGCTTATCTGTTATATGTTTTCTGTTAATTACTCTTCCCAGTTATGCCATACTTCCTGAACGTCGTCATCGTCATCGAGAAGGTCGAGGATACGGTTCATCTGCTTGATATCCTCATCAGATGTAAGTGTCACATAGTTCTGAGGTATCATTGTAACCTCAGCCTGTGCCATCTTAATTCCGAGAGCTTCAAGAGCTTCTCTCACAGCACCGCAGGAATCAGGATCCGTAAGAATCTCGAAGCTGTCATCGTCCTCATCGAAATCCTCTGCGCCGGCATCGAGAGCTGCCATCATGAGCTCATCTGCGTCCATGCTGCACTCTTCCTTGTCAATGATAATCTGACCCTTCTTATCGAACATGAAGGATACACAGCCCTGTGTACCTATGCTTCCGCCGCCCTTTGTGAATGCGCTGCGGACATTGGCTGCTGTTCTGTTCTTGTTGTCTGTAAGGCACTCAACGATAATAGCTGTTCCGCTTGGACCATAGCCCTCGTATGTAGCCACTACATAGTTAGCGGCATTGCTGTCTCCGGCTGCCTTCTTGACACTTCTGTCGATGGTGTCGTTAGGCATGTTGTTAGCCTTAGCCTTCGCAATAACATCACGAAGCTTGCTGTTATTGTTAGGATCCGGACCGCCCTCCTTGACAGCTATCATGAGTTCCTTACCTATTCTTGTGAAAATCTTACCCTTTGCTGCGTCATTCTTCTCTTTTTTATGCTTAATATTGGCAAATTTTGAATGTCCTGACATATTACTATACCTCTTCCTTGTAATCCTTAATGCTGAAGCTGTAACGTCCCATCTTGTCCTTGCCGAGGCATACTACCTTGACAACATCGCCGAGTGTGAGAACGTCTTCTACATGGTCAATTCTCTCCTTGCTTATCTTGGAAATGTGAACCATTCCCTCCTTGCCCGGAGCGAACTCTATAAATGCACCGAATTCCTTGATGCTTACGACCTTGCCCTCAAATACCTGTCCCTCTTCGTAATCTGTTACGATAGTCTGGATGTACTTGATAGCCTTGTCCATCATAGCCTTATCTGTTCCGCATACGGATACGGCACCGTCGTCTGTGATATCAATCTTAACACCTGTCTCATCAATGATTGCGTTGATTGTCTTTCCTCTCTGTCCGACAACATCACCAATCTTAGATGGGTCAATCTGAATCTGAACAATCTTAGGAGCGTATGGGCCAACTTCCTTTCTCGGCTCTGCGATAGCCGGCTTCATACAGGTATCCATAATGAACAGTCTTGCCTCACGGCATCTTGCAATGGCACCCTCAACGATAGGTCTTGTAAGACCGTGAATCTTGATATCCATCTGGATAGCTGTGATACCGTCTGTTGTACCTGTTACCTTAAAGTCCATGTCTCCGAAGAAATCCTCAAGACCCTGGATATCCGTAAGAAGCACATAATCATCATCTGTCTCACCTGTTACAAGACCACAGGAAATACCTGCTACCATCTTCTTAATAGGAACACCTGCAGCCATAAGCGACATACATGATGCACATGTTGAAGCCATGGATGTTGAACCGTTAGACTCAAATGTCTCGGATACGGTTCTGATTGCATAAGGGAACTCCTCCTCTGAAGGAAGTACAGGAACAAGTGCTCTCTCTGCAAGTGCACCATGTCCGATTTCACGGCGTCCCGGACCTCTTGAAACCTTAGTCTCACCTACTGAGTAAGCAGGGAAGTTATAGTGATGCATGTATCTCTTGGATGTTGTATCGTCAAGTCCGTCAAGCTTCTGTGCCTCTGATAACGGAGCAAGTGTACATACGTTACAAATCTGTGTCTGTCCTCTTGTGAACATTGCGGAGCCATGAACTCTAGGGATGATATCAACCTCTGCCGCAAGAGGACGAATCTGTGTAATCTCACGACCGTCAGGTCTCTTGTGATCCTTTAAAATCATCTTGCGGACAGTCTTCTTCTCATACTGGTAAACTGCCTCATCGATGAGCGGAAGCCAATCCTCCTTATCGGCAAAGCTCTCAGCAAGCTTGTCCTTTAAGTTTCTGATTCTTTCCTCTCTAACCTGCTTCTCAGGAGCGAACATAACGACTTCCATCTCGGCAGGTGGAACAATCTCTCTGATAGCCGCAAACAATTCTTCAGGAATTGCACAGCTTGTATACTCATGCTTAGGCTTACCGCACTCAGCAACAATCTTGTCAATGAAGGCGATAACCTGCTGGTTAACCTCGTGTGCCTTGTAGATAGCCTCAACCATCTTAGCCTCAGGTACTTCGTTGGCACCTGCCTCAATCATGATGACCTTATCTCTTGTTGAAGCGACAGTGAGCTTAAGGTCTGACACAGCGTTCTGAGATGCATTAGGATTGATTACGAACTCGCCATTGATAAGACCAACCTGTGTCGTCGCGCACGGTCCGTCGAACGGAATATCTGAAATAGCAACCGCGATAGCAGAACCTAACATAGCAGTAAGCTCCGGTGCACACTCAGGATCAACCGACATAACCATGTTGTTGAGTGTCACGTCATTTCTGTAATCCTTAGGGAAGAGCGGTCTCATAGGTCTGTCGATAACGCGTGATGTGAGAATGGCATTCTCGGAAGCCTTGCCCTCTCTCTTGTTGAATCCTCCCGGAATCTTACCTACAGCATATAACTTCTCCTCATACTCAACTGATAATGGGAAGAAATCGATACCTTCTCTCGGCTTCTCGGAA
>FR895452.1:8956-33121 GCA_000435595.1 Firmicutes bacterium CAG:882 | reverse complement strand
CGGCTTCTCGGAAGCCGTAGCTGTAGATAATACCGTAGTATCTCCGTAATGCATAAATGCAGCGCCGTTAGCCTGTGCCGCAACTCTTCCGACATCAACTGTAAGTGTTCTGCCGGCTAATTCCATAGAAAAACTCTTGTACATGTCTAATCTCCTTTTCGCTTTCTTTTTTGAACTTATCGCAGAAGAAACCGAAACAACTGAAAAGTGCACGCACTATGTCCCGATAAGCTGCCATGTCGTGAATTTTTCAGAAGTCTCGGAAAATTTCTCCTGCGGAATTGTCGGGCTCACGCCCTGTCAATAAATCCTCAAAAAAGGACTTATTAACGCATAAAAGGGCGGATATACTCCGCCCTCCCATAATTACTTTCTGATTCCTAAACGTGCAATCAAAGAACGGTAAGCTTCAACATCATTCTTCTTGAGATACTCAAGCAGACCTCTTCTCTGACCAACCATCTTAAGAAGACCTCTTCTTGAATGATGATCCTTCATGTTGGACTTAAGGTGCTCTGTAAGCTCGTTAATTCTCTCTGTTAAAAGAGCAATCTGAACCTCAGGTGAACCTGTGTCGTTAGGTGTCCTTCCGTAAGCGGCAATAATCTCTGTCTTCTTTTCCTTAGATATCATAGTGATATTCCTCCATTAAATATAATAATATAATCGCCTGTAACCAAGCCATAGGTTGGAGTAATCCAAAAGCATAGCTACGGCTGTAACATACTTTGTTATAATAGCACGATATTTGAATAAAAGCAAGTACTTTTTTATTCCCATGTGTGCTGAACAAACACCCTGTTATCAGAATCGTCACCATACGTCATATGTGTATATATACAGCCCACATATATTTTTCCGCGCCTGAGCTTAAGCTGACTCCCCGAAAAGCTTCCAGAAGACAGTGTAAGCTGATTTGCTGTAAGCTTATTAACTTCCTGCATTCTGCTCTCATTCTTTCCGCTTTTCATCCAAAGCAATCCACCGTATTCATCCGGCCAAAAATGTCCGCCAAATCCAATAGAAATCGTATTCAAAGCTGTCTTTTTAATATTCTTTATTTCAAACACAGTGTATGCATATATTTCATCACCATTTTTAAAAGCATATATTTTTGAATTAAATCTTCCGTTTTCCTGAGAAGATAATATAAAATCCGCTCCTTCTGTGAGAAATGACAGATTACCGCTGCCCGCTTTTGCCTTTAAATCTTCCGCAATATACTTTATAACACTATGTTCCAGTGAATTTATATCTTCATCAGGCACCCCTGTATGTGCTAAAAACTCTGCATATTCTGACACATCTATGGCTGCGTCTTCAATTCCGTCTGTATGCACAGCTCCATATATAAATTTACTGCAGAAGAAAACCACAAAAAGGCTCAGAACAATACACACTACAACTATAATCAGTTTTTTATTTTTCATACCTTATCTCCTTTTAACAAAATGCCCTATGAAAAAGCTATAAACTTTCCAATCACATAATGTTACTATCAAGAATCAGCTTTTTACAGATATATAACCTTAATAATTTAATTCAAATATTTTAGCAGCTGAATATATCTTTCCGGTTGTTGAACTATATGAAACTCCAAACCCACCAAGTAACGGAGCACTCACACTATACGCTATATTCTTGGGATTATATAAATATGATAAAGCTACTCTCTTATCTGTACCACTTCCTATTTGGGCACGAATAACTGCGCATCCCTTAATTTTCATCGGATAATCAGGCGTTCCAAGCTGACTTCCAGAATACTCTGCTGACGAAAGAGTCAATGCATTAGTAACCATGTTTCCACCTTCAATCCAACTATTGGTTGAGATATCATCATAATACCACATTTTTCCTGTACCTTCCATCATTTCTAACGCATTACCAAGCTGAACGGAAAAGCAATCATTACCAGCAGGTTTTTTCTTATCAGTAAATTCATAAGTCGGGTAAACCTTCACTCCTCCTGTCACCTTAAAAGTCGCAACACTAAATTCAATTCCTGTCAGGACTTCCGTCGCCCTCATCATCACTTCCTCTTCAAATTCGCCATTCAAATACTTACAATCCGACCAATCTTCACTTTCTTTCAAGTCACTAACAATAAAAGCCTTTATATCTTCGTCTAAACTTTGTATTTTTTCCTCATCCATCCCTAACGCCCTTAAAAAATCATCTTCTGTAAAATTTACAAGAGTATAATCTCCACTTTCTTCCTCATATACTACACCCTCCATATTAGTTTGTGCTTTAACATTCTCATGCCAACAAACACAAACAATAAACATTGACAAAATAAACATCATTTTCTTACATCTCATATCATTAGTCTCCTTTTAATTAGATATTGTACTTATGTTTGCCAACACGTATCAGCTATAAACTACTTTATTAGAATATTCTATTATTCTTATAACATAATCACATTAATAAATCAAGGGACACTTTTGACCTTATTTTTACACTTTTCTTTAAAAAACAAAGTCAAAAGTGTCCCTTTACATAACATGATATCATGTTATACTTAAAGCATTACATAAACAATCATTTAATTGAAGGGGAATTTTTAAATGGTAAGAAAAAAATTAAACATATTATATATATTTTTTTATCTGTCTATCATATTATTGCTATTCTTTGATTCAACAAATATCAATGAAATTTCATCACACGAATATAATATCGTGTTACTGGATGACATGCCTGAAATAAATTCAATCAAAAAATAGAATCCTTCTTTTTCAAAAAGAAATCTTTATGTTCATACTCTTTTGTAAAATTGATGATTTCAACGCAAATATTCAACATGTCTCTGCTTTCCTGTGCTGAATATTTGTGTTGCCTGTCATTATTCCACCATATTCCATAAACACATCTTGCAATATTATATATTCTTTTTATTCTAAAATTTGCCGCTATTACATCCATAAATTCCTTATTTGAATTCTTATAATCTGCTCTGTTTCCGGCAGCACTCGCCAATACAGTTTTTAACAGCTCAATTTTGCGGATATACAGCTCATCACATTCATATGCTGAAACCATTCCATATAGGTAAAGAAAATCAGCAGCGTTTACTTCTGAAGTATAAATGCTCTGTAGCATCACTGTTTCACAATCTGTCAAATATGTATTGGGATTTTTTATAATGTTCTCATATTTCACCGAATACCCTATGATATCTTTTAAAGCATTTATATAATCCGCCTTGGTTATTTCTCCCCTACGATAATTAAAATTCAATTTTATCCTTTCTATGGTCTGCTTGTTTTTTGTATAATTCATGTCGACTTTATTTTCAAGTTCATGTAGAAATTCTTCTGCTTTTTCTATCTCATTCATTGAAATGGCATCGTACACTTTTTCTAGTATTTTCATATCTTCTGCCCTATATGAAACAATCTCATCCAGCACAAAGTCAGAATATAATTCAAGCTTGTTAAGTATTTCGTATAAATTATAACCGTGAGGTCTGCTCTTCCCCAGTTCAAGACGTCTTATTGTCTTTGTCGTGCATATTTCTTCTGCCAGCTTACTCTGTGTCATTCCAAGCAGCTTTCTGCGTTCTGCTGCAACCTTTTCAAGTCTGTATACACCCGGCTCCAAATACATATATACACCATTTTTTGTATATCTGTTAATTCCCGTAATGTTTTGTATGAATATGAGAATACGGCTATGCCTTTCAATCATGCTTTTCCTATCATCTATCTTCATCCCTTTACAGGTATCTTCTGACAGTAATTTTTCCATTCTGTCAACAACATTTTCCATAACATCACACAGCTCAGCCAAATAAAATATTCTTCCACTTGCTCTTAACGTCTCAATGACTTTATCACAATCAGAGAGCCATCTTCCATATATACTCAATTCATCTGCAATGTCTACAAGCCCATCAACATTTTCCCGTTTAAGATGTAGCTTTTCCTGATTTGCCAATATTCCATAATATACTGCCTTTGGAAGTATACTCGCTTTTGACAAGATATTAAACCATTCAGCAGACTGAATATAGTCTATTATTTTTTGAATGCGCTCCGTATAGCAGCATATCGTTTGAATATTATTCTCCTTGGCAGCTAATTGTATAACTTGGTAATAAAATTCCAATAAAATATCCAACTCCTGCACCGACAAAACAATTCGCTCATTACTATCAATTAAAACATCCGTTCCATGCATTATGGTAAGAGCTGCGGCCTGCTGCAATTTTGCAATAACCTCTGTTCTGTCATACTCACCATTCATCATTATATAAGCCTGCATCACAAACATAAACTGATACTCAAGTCTGTCATTACATTCCATATCATCAATACTGTTAAAAATACCTTTTCTTTCAGCATATTTTTTCAATATTCCAGCTGCTTTACATTTGTTTCCATCATTGATGGCAAATACAATATCCATTCGCATCTGCCAATCATCATATTCCGAGCCAAACAAAAGCACATCACATCTTAGATTATTACAGCCAAGTCTATCTAAAAGTCTATTCATCATAAGCTTATTCATATATTTACCTGAAATAAGCTCATTCCATTCCAACACATTACATAATCCCGATGTAAGCTGTTCAATCGTAATCCCTGTTTCATCCATAGTATTCTCAATAAACCTGAAATATCCTTCATTATCCTTTGTAAACACCGGAATATCCTTTTCTCCTGCCATATTCACTCTCCCTCTTGCTCTGCGACCCATTCTGTAAGCTATGAATCAAGCCCCAGCATCTTCTTTAACACTTCCCCGGTCTGGTTCCACTCATCAATCCAGACAAGTCTCACTCCGAGGTGTGCCACCGACTCCTCAAGCCATATCTTTTCCTGAACAGTGTTAGGCTTCTTGCAGATCCAGAAATGCTCCGTCGCGTCCTTACAGTCAAGGCCGTTCTCCTTAAACTCTGCCATCTTGTTTGCATGAATCCACGAGAGCCATCTCCTCATATTGGCATCCGTAAGCGACACTCCGCAGAATACCACTCTCCTGTTCATGCAGTTATCTATGAAGCTTGTTGCCTGCCATGAGAATGAGTTATTGGCAAGCTCAAGATAATTGTCCTCGGTAAGTACCAGCTTATCGCTTGCAAGATGTCCCTTTCTGGCATTGTAGCCGTTAATCGGTATGACACCGTGACAATGAAAATAAGGTATTCTGTCATGTTTCTGCACATGTATGCTGTTGGCAATCCTGTCAAAGAGTACCTTGTTGCTGTTGCCTGTCTGCATATAGTAATAGTTAAGAAGTGTCAGGAAAAGTGCCTCGACATTAAAGCTCAGAATTGAGCGAGGTCCGACTCCGTCATGCACCGCATCTATGACAACCTCTGCCATAAGATTGGCGCTTGTCGTGGCAAACATTCTGTCTATTATGCCTGAATACTGCTTCCAGTTTTCCTTCGTTATGCACGAAAGATGCTCCGTCTCATGTATTTTTACGAAGGTATCCCATTCCTGTGCTGTGAGAGCAGTTCTTATCGGGCGGTATATCTCATCTGACAGAAGCTTTATGAACTCCTTATCGCTCAGATGCATGTGGTTCTGCACCGCCTGAATCATCGCCTCCGGCGAAAAGTCCATCTTGCGATAGACATCTATATCTATGATTTCATTCTTGCTGCAATTATTTTTTATAAGCAGCTCAACCAGTGTGTACCAATCAGCGAGTGCCGGAACTGATGTCCCGGCACCCACACACAGTGACCAGCCGTTGCGCTTGGTCACATCTCTTAATACAGGCTGGATTGTCTTTATATCCAAACCTTTTTTTGCCATAGATAATCCCGTCTCCTATAAAAGATATACCGGAAGCTCGCATGTGATTCCCGATGTCTGCTCCGTTTTCTCATCTGCTGCCACAACATTCTTTTTTGCAGCTGCAGTTCTCTTGGCTGTTTTTGGAGCTGCTGCTCTATCGGTTGTCTTAGCTGCTGTACTTCTCCTGACAGTTTCAGTCTTGACCGCCTGCTTCTCCGTCTGTGAATTCTCTGCGTCTTTTGCAGATGAACTTACACTTTTTGCCGTTCTCTTTAAACTTCCTGTTCCTACTGACATAATGCTTCTACCTCCTTGGTAAGTGCAATGTACTCTGCCGCACTCCGGCTTGATTTTTTGTATGCGATTACAGGCTTTGAGTTATCCTGTGACCACTCTATCGAACTGTCCACCCTTATATATGATGAAAATACATGAATATCATCAAGCTGTGCAAGCGTCTCTCTTGTCTGTTTGAAATAATTTTTTCTCTCATCAACCTTGGTGACTGCTATACCGGCAAGCTTCAACTCAGGATTAATCTCCTTCACCTCATTGTAAAAATCGACCATATTAGCAAGACCGAACAGTCCCCACGGGCTCGCCTCAACCGGAACTATAAGATAATCGGCTGCGCACAATATGTTCATAACCCACCCGCCGAGCGTAGGAGGCGAATCTATGAGAATATAATCGTACTTACCGCTCTCATTTATATTCGACAGACATTTCTTTAGTATAAATTCCCTCTGCCACTTTGTAAACAGCTCATACTCTATAGAGCTCATAAGTGTTGATGACGGAATAAGGTCAAGATGTTCATATTCCGTGTGTATAATGTAATCGTCAAGCTTATCCTGTGTTCTGACCGCCTGATAGAGATTTTTCTCTCCCTTGGCAAACTCAAGCACCTTATCCTCATCAAAATATGACAATGACAGATTAAGCTGCATATCCCCGTCAACCATCAGCACATTTTTGCCATCCATCGCCATGGCATATCCCACGTTAGCGCACGTCGTCGACTTTCCGCTTCCGCCTTTATTATTGGCAAATGCAATTACCTTAGTCATGTCGTACCTTCTTTCACATTATAATAAAAAGAATGTCTTGGTAAATTCTATATCAGCTTCGACCTGGGACACAAGCTTGTCCACCGTGTCGAACTTTATTTCAGGTCTTTCAAAATGCATCAGTTCCACCCGTATCTCATGTCCATATAAATCCTCGTCATGGTTGAGCAGATGTGTCTCCACACTCACTCTCTGTGAATCATTGAATGTCGGTCTTACACCTATATTCGTGATGGCATAATATTCCTCACCATCCACTATCACCTTGGATGCATATACGCCATAAGGCGGAAGCAGCTTCTCCGGTGAAGGATAGATATTAACCGTTGCGAACCCCATCTCTTTCCCAAGATGTCTTCCTTCCTCAACATTGCCTATAATCATGTACGGATAACCCAGCAGAATATTTACATTCTCCATGTTTCCAAGCTGTATCTCCTCACGAATCCATGTGCTGCTTATCTCTCTCTGCTCGAATTTTTCTTTCTCAACAATGTGAACTTCATAGTTATACAGCTTCTGCGCTGCCATAAGCACATCACAGTTGCCGCTTCTGTCCTTGCCGAAATGCCAGTCCGAACCTACCACGACGTGTGCTGCATTCAGATTTCCCGATATAACCTTGCGTATGAATTCAAGCGGCTCCATTGAAGCCGTATTTTCGTTAAAAGGATATTCCACAAGATAATCAACACCTGCATCAGCAAACATCTTTCTCTTCTCATAATTTGTGGTAATCTGTGTCGCCTCAAATTTTTCAAAATGCAGAGTCGGCGGCACGTCAAAGGTAAATACCGCCAGCTTGTATCCCTGCTCTCTTGCAATTCTTCCGGCAGTGTTGATAAGCGCCATATGCCCCATATGTATTCCATCGAATTTTCCGAATGTGACAACCGTTCTGTCCGGTATTGAAAATTGTGTTACTCCATTAAAAATATTCATAATTTTATGCCTCAAGTCATTCCCCGCATGCAAACATTTTTACAGGATAATATTCTTTCTTTTTATCATCAAGTTCGTATACTCCGTAGAATACACCATCACAGTACATCCTTACAGGTGAATCCAAGCCTGAACACACACTGCAGCTCACCTTGTTGCCGTTTCTTATCAGCTTTGCATATTCTTCAGGCACATTGACCTGCTTATACTCCTCAAACATCGCATCAACAGGTATTACAATTTCCGATAGCTTTTCCGTCTCTTTTAACCTCTGCAGCTCTTCAAGCGTAAGTGACTCATTCAAATCAAATCGTCCTACTCTTGTGCGGCAAAGTGTATCCATGCAGGCTCCGCAGCCTATCTTTTCTCCTATATCCCTGCAAAGCGAACGGATGTAGGTTCCCTTTCCGCAATGAACTCTCATCGTAAAATAAGGAAGTTCTACATCAAGAAGCTCTATGGAATGGATTTGTACCCTTCTGGCACTTCTCTCAATTTCCCTGCCCTCTCTTGCAAGCTCATACAGGCGTCTGCCGTCCTTTTTGATTGCGGAATACATTGGCGGAATCTGTTCATAGCCGCCGGCAAAGCTTTCAAGCACTTCCCTTATTGTGTTTTCAGCTTTCTCTTTATCTCCGTCGGATAATTCCAAAGGCAGATTACATCTTCCTGTCTCACTTCCCGTCGTATCCTCCGTGTCGGTTGTTACACCCAAAAGCACTCTCGCCTCGTATACCTTGCTCCTGTCCGTAATCATGTCAACAAGCTTGGTTCCCTGACCTAAACACACAGGAAGTACTCCTGTTGCCGCCGGGTCTAATGTCCCCGTATGTCCTATTTTTCTCTGTCCGAATATCCCTCGAAGCTTCGCTACAACATCATGTGAAGTGAAGCCGGCTTCCTTGTAGACATTAATAATTCCGTTGTACAAATGCAACCTCCGTTACTTTTTTAACTGCTGCTCGACAAGCGCACCAATATTGTTGACAATATCGCGCGGATGATTGGCAGACATGTTAAAGCCTGCTGCCCTTATATGTCCGCCGCCTCCGAACCTCTTGGCAATTCTGCTCACATCCACTATATTTTTAGAGCGCATGCTCACCTTATACTCATTTTTCTCCACCTCATAGAGGAATATGGCAACTTCAACCGTATCGTTGAGTCTGAGCTGTTCAACCACCCCGCCGAGGTCCTTACTTGTGACACCGTAGAATTCCATCTCCTGGCGGGTCAGTATTGTAAAAATGCACTTGCCGTCACAGAATAAAACGCTCTCAAGAAGTGCCTTTCCAAGCACCTGGCTCTGCCTGTATGTTCTCATATAGAAGGTATTGTCGATTATATTTGTAAAATCTATTCCCTTCTCCATAAGTGCACCTGCAATCTGCATTGTCCTTGCCGTCACACCCTGATACTTAAAAACTCCCGTGTCATGTATAATCCCAAGGTACAGACATTCTGCCACGCTTTTTGAAATCTTCTCCGGATTCATTGCCTCATAGATAAGCTCGCTACAGGATGAAAGTTCAGGCATGATTGTGCTGAAATCACCTATCTCCTGACCACTTATATGATGGTCATACACAACCGTCTTTTTGGCATTTTCAAAGTACACACCGAAGTCTTCGAACCGGTCATAAGCCGCACAATCGCACACTATAAATACATCGTATATCCTGCCTGCATCAACCTTATCCATAATCTTATCGCTGTTCTTCAAAAACATAAATTCATCCATGATTGGCTGCAGATAGATATCGACATCTATCTGCGGCATATTCTCACGGATATAGTTATATACGCCGAGCGTACTCCCCACACAGTCACCGTCAGGTCTTATATGTCCCGTTATTCCGACTGTCTTTGCCCCCTGCAGCACCTCATCCAAATATATCATTCGTGATTCTCCTTGTTAACCTCATCAATGATCTTAGACATTCTTACACCATACTCAATAGACTGGTCAAGAATGAAATGAATCTCCGGAGTATTTCTTAAATTTACCGTTCTTGCAAGCTGACTTCTTATATATCCTTCTGCACTCTTAAGGCCTGCAATCGTCGCAGCCTGCTCAGCTTCATCACCGTACACGCTGATATATGCCTTACACTGCTTAAGATCAGGTGTAACCTCAACCGCAACTACCGATGTCAGCGGACTGATATTCGGATTTTTCACTTCATTGCGGATAATGTTGCTTAACTCCTTCTGAACCTCACCATTAATTCGTGAATTTTTTACACTGTTTTTACGCATTTTATAACCTCTCTCATTTTAACACCACAAGCCGGGACAACAGCCCCGGCTTATTTTTTTACCTAGGTACTTCAACCATAATATACGCCTCAATCTGGTCAAGCTCCTTAATGTCATTGAACTTTTCAAGAACAATACCACATTCGTATCCTGCCTTAACCTCCTTAGCATCATCCTTAAATCTCTTAAGTGATGCAAGAGGTCCGTCGTATATCTGCTCTCCGTCTCTTGTGACACGCACCTTAGATGCCTTTGTAATCATACCGTCTAAGATATAAGAACCTGCGATTGTACCAACGCCCGATGCCTTATATGTCTGACGTACCTCTGCATGACCGATAACCTTCTCCTCATAAATAGGATCAAGCATACCCTTCATGGCAGCCTCAACATCCTCGATTGCCTGGTATATTACCCTGTATAATCTCACATCGACCTTCTCACGGTCTGCGATTTCCCTTGCCATATTATCAGGACGCACATTGAATCCGATGATAATTGCATTAGAAGCAGAAGCAAGTGTTACGTCGGACTCATTGATTGCACCAACACCGGCATGAACAATCTTGATTACAACTTCTTCATTGGACAGCTTAAGCATGCTCTGCTTTACAGCCTCAACCGAGCCCTGAACGTCAGCCTTTATGATAAGACCAAGCTCCTTAACATTTCCTGCCTTAATCTGCGAGAACAAATCATCAAGCGAAAGCTTACTCTTTGTGTCATCAAGAAGCTTAACTCTTCCTTCACGGATGAAAGTATCGGCAAATGCTCTTGCTTCCTTCTCAGATGCAGGAGATACAAATATCTCACCTGCACTAGGAACATCGTTAAGACCTAATACCTCAACAGGTGTTGCAGGACCGGCTTCCTTAATCTTACGTCCCTTATCATCTATCATCGCTCTTATCTTACCAAAGCATGAACCCGCTGCCACAGCATCTCCTACATGAAGCGTTCCCTTCTGTACAAGAAGTGTTGCCACAGGACCTCTTCCCTTGTCAAGCTGTGCCTCTATAACAAGACCTCTTGCCCGACGGTCAGGGTTAGCCTTCAGCTCTCTCATCTCTGCAGTGAGAAGAACCATCTCAAGGAGGTTGTCAATACCTTCCTTAGTATGTGCGGAAACAGGTACAAATATTGTATCTCCACCCCAATCTTCCGCTACAAGACCATACTCAACAAGCTCCTGCTTAACCTTTTCAACATTGGCATTCGGCTTATCAATCTTGTTGACCGCAACAATTATGTCGATGTTGGCAGCCTTAGCGTGATTGATAGCTTCCACGGTCTGAGGCATTACACCGTCATCTGCCGCAACAACAAGAATTGCTATATCCGTTGACTGTGCCCCACGCATTCTCATGGCTGTGAACGCTTCATGTCCCGGCGTATCAAGGAATGTGATTCTCTGTCCGTTAATCTCTACAGTATAAGCTCCGATATGCTGTGTTATACCGCCTGCCTCTCTTGATGTAACATTGGTTGAACGAATTGCATCAAGAAGAGAGGTCTTACCATGGTCAACGTGTCCCATTACACACACAACCGGTGGTCTTGGTACAAGTGTTGCAGGATCTTCCTCTTCCTCCTTGAGAAGTTCCGCAATCACGTCAACCTTAACCTCATGCTCGCAAATGCAGTTAAATTCAAGGGCAATCTCCTCTGCTGTTGCAAAATCAATCTCCTGATTTACGGTAACAACCGTTCCCTTTAAGAAGAGTGTCTTTACAACTGCTGCCGGCTGAAGCTTCATCTTTTCGGCAAGTTCTTTTATTGTGAGAACATCAGGGAGAATAAGTGTCTTGATTGTATCCTCTTCCTCCTGCTGCTTAACAGTAGCAGGCTTATTGTTCTTTACAGTCTTTTCAAGTCCCTTTGTATTCTCTTTTCTTTCCTCGCGGTCATACTTGTTGCGGTCATTCAGGCGGTTCTCTCGTTCACGGCTTCTCTGCTCCTTAGCCTCGCGAACCTCTCTTGCATCTCCCATTCCGCCCTTTGCGTCGGTATCCTTATTGAAGTTCTCTCTGCTTCCGCCCCTGAAATTACCGTTTCCGCCAGGTCTTCTGCTGTCGCCCCTGTCATTTCTTCCGCCGTCCTTGTTGAAACCGTCTTTATTAAAGCCGTCTCTGTTTCCGTTAGGACGATTGCCGTTTCCGTTTCCATCGCGTCTGAAACCGTTATTGTCTCTGTTTCCATCACGTCTGAAGCCGTTGTTGTCCCTGTTGTTTCCGTCAGGACGGCTTCCGTTTCCATCACGTCTGAAGCCGTTATTGTCCCTGTTTCCATCACGTCTGAAGCCGTTGTTGTCCCTGTTGTTTCCGTCAGGACGGCTTCCGTTTCCATCGCGTCTGAAGCCATTGTTGTCTCTGTTGTTTCCGTCAGGACGGCTTCCGTTTCCGTCGCGTCTGAAGCCATTGTTGTCCTGTCGTCGGCTGTCACGATTGTCCCTTATGTCTCTGCGCTCACTGTTGTGAGGATTGAAAACTGCGGTAATATGTGGCTTTTTCTGCTCAGGCTGCTTAGGCTGTTCGCTCTTTGCCGGCTGTGCGGTATTATTCTCCTGCTTAGGAGCAGCTTCGGCTTTAACCGGCTGTTCCTTTATCTCCTTAGGTGCCTCTGTTTTCTGCACTGTTGTACCCTTTCCAAAATGCTTCTTAACCATATCAACCGCATCATCGTCAATGCTGCTTGAATGGCTCTTTACATCTACATTCTTACTCTGTAAAAATTCTACTATATCACTATTCTTTAAATTAAGTTCTTTTGACAATTCATATATTCTCTTTTTAGGCATCAGCATTACCTCCTTCAATTATTTCGACCTGGGAATCCGTTAACTCCCTGCATTTTTTTAACAGTGAATCTGCAAATCCCGTATCGAGAATTGCAAGTGACGCGCGAAACTGTTTACCCATTGAATGCCCCAGAGTCTCCTTATCCTTATATATCACAAGCGGAACTCTGTAATATGTGCAGGAATCCTTAAACCCCTTCTTCGTCCTGTCCGACGCGTCATCTGCTATGATAACAAGGCGTGCCTTTCCTGCCTTAATGGCCTTATCCACAGAAAACTCACCACTTGTAACCGCTCCTGCTTTAGTGGCCAGACCTATCATTGAAAGTATTCTATCTTGATTCAAATTTCTCCAACTCCTTTTTCAGTGTTTCATATACATCGGAAGGTATCTGACACTTAAGTGAGCGTTCCAAGCCCTTCGACTTAATTGCTTTATTAAGGCAGTCCATGCTTGCGCATATATATGCACCTCTCCCGTTCTTCTTTCCGGTAGTGTCAAGAAGAATTTCATTCTCCGGTGTCTTAATCACTCTGAACATGGATTTTTTGTCTTTCATTTCACCACAGCCTAAGCACTGTCTTTGTGGTATTTTTCTGGTAACAGCCATCAACATCACTCTTTCTATATACTTATACTGCTATACTTCTGTTACTCCTCAGAAGTTGAAGCATCATCGTCTTCGTCGTAGTTATTCTCCTCGGAATACTCATTCTCCTCATATTCTTCATAAGGAGCCGTGTAATCCTCACCTAATTCCTTCATCTGTGACTCACTCTTAATATCAATCTTAAAACCTGTGAGCTTCGCTGCAAGCCTTGCATTCTGTCCTTCCTTACCGATTGCAAGTGAAAGCTGATAATCAGGAACAACAACTCTTGCCGTCTTAGCCTCATCATCCGCAATAACAGATACAACCTTAGCCGGGCTTAATGCATTCTCAATAAGATAAGCTGCATTCTCATTCCATGCAACAATGTCAATCTTCTCTCCTCCAAGCTCCTCAACTACCGCATTAACTCTTGCACCATTGATACCTACGCAGGCACCTACCGGATCAACATCAGGATTGCTTGACCATACGGCAATCTTAGTTCTTGAGCCTGCCTCTCTTGCCACATTCTTAATCTCAACAGTTCCGTCACGAACCTCAGCAACCTCAGCCTCAAAAAGTCTCTTTACAAGCTCAGGATGGGTTCTTGACACAAGAATCTTAGGTCCCTTATTGCCATTCTTCACTTCGAGCACGTAAACCTTCACACGGTCATTAGGCTTAAAAGTCTCTCCCTTAACCATCTCGGACTCATTGAGTGTAGCGTCAACCTTACCGAGATTGATAATAACATTTCTTCCTACATAACGCTGTACAACACCTGTAACGACATCCTTCTCCTTGCTGCAGTACTGATCGTAGAGGACATTTCTCTCCTCCTCACGGATTGTCTGAAGAATTACGTTCTTGGCAACCTGAATTGCAATACGTCCGAAATCCTTAGACTTAACCTCCTGATTTACAATATCTCCGATATCATACTTGGCATTAATCATCTTAGCATCGGCAAGGCTTATCTGTGAAGCGTCGTCAGTAACCTCATCAACTACCTCCTTCTCAGCGATAACCTTGAAATCACCTGTCTCTCTGTTGATTGTAACTTTAAAGTTATCTGACTTACCAAAATGGTTCTTGCATGCGGTAAGAAGAGAAGTCTCTATTGCAGATAATAATTTCTCCTTGCTTATCTCCTTCTCCTTCTCAAGTGCGTCGAGTGCTTCAATTAATTCCTTGTTCATCATATCCTCCATTTCCGCTTACATTTTCTGTCCGTAAGCTGTATATTTTAAAAATCAAAAGCAAGTCTTATGAGTGCAAGTGCTGCTCTGTCGTACACGGCAGCGGTACCGTCCTCATGCTCAATTGTCACTGTGCCGTCATCAAATGCCGTGAGTATTCCTCTGTCCTCTTTTACCTTATCAACCGCCTTGTAAAGCCTTAACTCCACTTCATTGCCGATGTTTCTCTTAAAATCCTTATCCTTCTTAAGCGGTCTTAAAAGCCCCGGGGAACTAACCTCAAGAATATATGCATCCTCAATAAAGTCTTCCTTGTCAAGCAAATCAGAAAACGCCCTGCTCACAAGTTCACAGTCATCAACCGTGATTCCGCCATCCTTATCGATGTATGCACGAAGATACCAGCTGCTTCCCTCCTTAACATACTCTACATCGACCAGTTCAAAATGATTAGCCTCAATGATTGGTGTAATCAGTGCCTCGGCCTTTGCCTCATATTCCTCTCTTCTTGCCATAATTTCCTTTCCTGACTCTAAACTAAAACGAAAGAGTGGGTTCTCACCCACTCTTGCCAGTCAACATGTATCATAAATCAAATAATACTATAGCACATCAAATTGAATAATGCAAGCACTTTTTATTGAAATTTTATCCTCTGTTCCATTGTGCCCACTTTTTACGGTATTCCTCAGCAGTCATTCCTTCATTTTCTATAAAAAGATGACGAAACAAATCAGCATTCATAATTCCCGACTCCGCCACAATCTCTTTAACCGGTTTCACTGAGAATCGCAAAAGCTCCTTTGCACATGTAAATCTTCTGTTAAGAATATAATCGCACAGATCAATTCCGTATTTGTCCTTGAACTGTCTGTTGATTGTAATTTCATCCATATCATATTCACGGCACACGCTCTCAAGAAGATCCTCCTCCTTGAACCTGTCGTTCACACATTCACGGATATTGTTGAGTATATCGGGATTCAGCTTTTTATTGCCCTCATTAATGGTATCCACAAGTATCGCCGTCACAAGCGATGTCAGAATGCTGTGGCATATATATTCACTGGTAATATCCTTCTCGTTCTGATTAGACATTATCTCATCTATCAGGGAGCCGTACTTTTTGACATCGGAAGCCTTAAATACAGGCGAGCCTCCGTTCTTCTCAAGAAATATCCCATAATAATCGGCAAGCAGCGCCCCGTCCATGTGAACCCATTTTAGCTCCCACTGAGAATCCTCGCCGCAGCAGTGTTCATACATTTTGCGGCAGTCGATGAATGCGCAGTCACCTGCCTTTATTTCATACTGCTTATTCTCATAAGTAACTCTGCCATAACCTGAGACAACGGTAAAAAACAGATATGATTCAAGATTGCTTCTGCTGCTCACATGCGGCTTGATGCTCTTTAGCTTTCCGGTCTCCTGAACATATATAAGCTTCTTTCTTGCGAACTCGCTCGGTGTGTGAAGATACCGCTTAGAGCTTGTCATATCGTTGGTGTCAAATAATGCTTCTTCACTCATTGTCTATTCCTCCTCACGCCAGTAATCAAGTATCTCTTTTATCGTCTGCCCAAGCGGAATTCTCGGTTCCCACCCGGTCTCAGACTTAATCTTGCTTATATCAGCCTCAATAACAGGGACATCAACGGGTCTTATCTTGTTAGGATCGACTCTGACCTCAATGTTCTTTGTCGACATACCTATAATCATATCAAGCATCTTTCTTATCTCTATGGCATTCCCGCTTCCCACATTGTACGTCTCTCCGGCTCTGCCCTTCAGTGCCAGAAGTCCGTATGCTCTCACCACATCACGTACATCGGTAAAATCTCTCTTTGCGGCAAGATTACCAACATACATGACGGGCTCTTTCTTTCCCTTTTCTATATCTGCAACCTGCTTGCAGAAATCAGACATGACGAATATAGGTGACTGTTTCGGCCCGACATGATTAAATGCCCTTATAAGCATAAGCTCCATATCATACGCCTTTGAGTATATGCTTCCAATCATGTTCTGACATACTTTAGTTGCCGCATAGATGTTGCCGGGACGGAGCTTTGTATCCTCACTGATTGGCGTCTCACCCTCAAGAATATGTCCGTACTCCTCTCCCGAACCGACAAGCAGCACCCTTGGCTTGTAATAGAGCTCCCTCACCGCATCCATGACATTGACACTGCCTTTTATATTGACATCAATCGTAAGTGTAGGATTCTTCCACGCCACACTCACGGAACTCTGCGCCGCCAAATGAAAGATATAATCCGGACGCACGGCATACAAAAGCTCCACAATATCACTCTTATTGAGAATATCAAGCTCATACACACGCTCACCCAGGAAAGACAAATCCTCCTGCGTCTGTGTATCAGGAAGTTTTGTCGCATGAACCTCCATATCAAATTCATCCTGCAGGCACTCCGCCAAATATCCTCCCACAAAGCCGCCTGCACCGATAATCAATGCCTTCTTCATATTAATCCTCATTATTTATCACATTAATTTTATTCAAAATGCTTATGTGTGTACAGATGATCCTGACAGAACTCATAATTTCCGTTACACTTAGAGCAGTAACGGAATACAAGATTATCTCCGTCTTTTTCCGTTCTTCCGCATATCGCACACTTGTGCTTGGTTCCCCCTGCAGGCGACGCTGCTTTCACATTCTTCTTATACGCATATCTGCGATGTACTTCCTTAGGAGCAAAGCGCTTCATATTCCTTGTTCCGAAGTAGAACAGAATAAAATTGAGCACCGACACTATAATGCTGACTCTCGTAGCCCATATAAGCTGTGAGGCATACGCTGCACCTGCTGCCCCGTAAGCCGCATACAGATTCCTATACTGTCCTACGGCGATAAATTCATACGCCATATAGATTGCATCAATAATTGCAAGCCACTTAATCTTAATCGGAATCACCATCATAAAGTACACCTGTACATCCGGGAAGCATACCGCAAACGCCAGAAACGATGCCATATTAATATAGTAAGTACTTGGTGTCATGCTGATTCCCGTAATCCAGTACACAATCATTGAACTGATTGTCATAAAAAATATTCCGGAAAAAATATAGCAGTTATACCTGAAGCTTCCCCAGTATCTCTCAAGCGAAGAACCGATAAAATACTGGAACATAAACATAAATAAGATAAAGAAGTTAAAACTCTCAGGCACCGTGCACACCCATGTCACAAGTCTCCATATCTGCCCCCTCATTACAAGTGCAGGGCTGAGTTCAAGATAAGTGTATGCCGTCGGCGCAACAAGCTGCAGGACATATCCCACCGCATAAGCCGCAAGCAGATATACGATAAGATTCCTCACTGCATATCTTCCATATTTTTTCTCCATTTTTGCCAAAAAATTATTCACACGCATTCATTCCTTTTCTAATTATTATTCCCCTCTTATTTAAAAAGCAAAAATTCTAAAATAAATCCTTTTTCCAAAAAATAATGGAAACAATTACTGAAAGCAGAATCGAAAAACCTATTACAATAAGAAATCCAAACGGACTATCTGCAAAAGGCATTCCCGATGCAGACACATTCATTCCGTAAAAGCTTGCCACCATTGTAGGAATCGACAGCACAATCGTCACCGTGGCAAGAAACTTCATGGACTGGTTGAGATTATTGGATATAATCGACGCAAATGCATCCATGCTTCCGCTCAAAATTCCGCTGTAAATACTTGCCATCTCAATTGCCTGCTTATTCTCGATAATAACATCCTCAAGCAAATCCTCATCCTCAGGATATTTCTTAATCTTATCAATTCTGAAAAGCTTCTCAAGAACAAGCTCATTGCCCTTAAGAGACGTGGTAAAGTACACAAGTGACTTCTCAAGCTCTTGTAATTCAAGCAGCTCCTTATTCTTCTGGTCTTCACGCAGCTTCTGTTCGAGCAGCTCGCTCCGCTTGTCTATATTACGCAGATAGTTGAGGAACAGTGTCGCATTCCTGTAGAGAATCTGCAGGATAAACCTTGTCTTCTTATAAGTATAAAATTCCCTCACTCTTCCGTCCATAAACGCCGTAAGAACCGGGGTATCCTCAAGACAAATGGTTATAATATGGTTATCCGTAAGGGCGATTCCAAGAGGTATGGTTCCATACCAGTCCTTACCGTTTCTCTCCTCAATTACAGGTATATCAACAATTATAAGAGTGTAATCATCCTCAACCTGTATACGCGAACGCTCCTCCTCATCGAGTGCTGCCCGCAAGTCCTCAAGCTGAATATTACATTCCTGCGATACCGTCTGAAGCTCATCAGCCGACGGTGATGTCATGGCAACCCAGCACCCCGCCTCTATCTCATTACTCCGCACCGTTCCGTGATGCTCAGAACTTAAATAAATCTTGTACATACGGACTCCTTTAAAATTAGTATGCAAACACATTTCAGTATAATTTTTTTTTTATATTTTGTCAATGACGGTTGCTATTGATATTTAAAAAAAATTATACTATAATGTAACATACTTGGGTTTTACTGCCCTCCTATTTTATATGACAAAGGAGATGTATTCTCATGACGACATCCGAATACAGACTTGGAATCGACATAGGTTCCACTACAGTCAAGATAGCAATTATTGATAAAGATAACAATATATTGTTTTCCGATTACGAAAGACACTTTGCCAACATTCAGGAAACACTTGCAGGACTTCTTGTAAAGGCAAAGGAAAAATTAGGTGCGATAAAGGTTCACCCTGTCATAACGGGTTCCGGCGGTCTTACACTTGCGAGCCACCTTGAAGTTCCGTTCACACAGGAGGTTGTTGCCGTATCGACCGCCCTCAGCGACTACGCCCCACAGACCGACGTAGCTATTGAGCTCGGCGGTGAGGACGCAAAGATTATCTATTTCACCAACGGTATTGACCAGCGTATGAACGGTATCTGCGCCGGAGGCACAGGTTCATTCATTGACCAGATGGCAACACTTTTACAGACTGATGCCACCGGTCTTAATGAGTATGCCAAAAATTATCAGGCAATATACCCTATAGCCGCACGCTGTGGTGTATTTGCAAAGTCAGACATCCAGCCTCTTATCAATGAAGGAGCCACAAAGGAAGACTTATCGGCATCCATTTTCCAGGCTGTTGTCAACCAGACCATAAGCGGTCTTGCCTGCGGCAAGCCGATACGCGGAAATGTTGCTTTCCTCGGCGGTCCGCTCCACTTCTTATCCGAGCTTAAGAATGCATTCATTCGCACGCTCAATCTCGGACCTGAGAACATCATTGCACCTGAGCATTCACATCTTTTTGCCGCCGTCGGCTCCGCCATGACAGCCAAGGATGAGATTGCCATTGACATTGATGCTCTCATAACAAAGCTTCACAACAAGATTAAGATGGACTTTGAAGTTGAACGTATGGAGCCTCTGTTCGCATCCGAGGATGCCTACAAGGAATTCCGTGCACGTCATGACAGCCACTGCGTTGTAAAAGGAAGTCTTAAAGATTACTCCGGCAACTGCTATCTTGGAATAGATGCCGGCTCCACCACAACCAAGGCTGCAGTGGTAGCGGAGGACGGAACCCTTCTCTACTCCTTCTACAGCAGCAACAACGGAAGCCCTCTTGCGACGTCCATCAAAGCAATCAAGGAGATATATTCACTTCTCCCTGCCGATGCACATATAGTCCGTTCATGTTCCACAGGCTATGGCGAGGCACTCATAAAGTCTGCACTCATGCTCGACGAAGGTGAAGTCGAGACAGTATCACACTATTATGCCGCCGCATTCTTTGACCCTGCTGTTGACTGTATCCTTGATATCGGCGGTCAGGATATGAAGTGTATCAAAATTAAGAATAACACCGTCGACAGCGTACAGCTCAACGAGGCGTGTTCATCAGGCTGTGGCTCATTCATAGAAACCTTTGCCAAGTCACTCAACTACTCTGTTGAAGATTTTGCTAAGGAAGCCCTCTTTGCACCTCACCCGATTGACCTCGGAACAAGATGTACCGTGTTCATGAACTCCAAGGTTAAGCAGGCTCAGAAGGAAGGAGCAAGCGTTGCCGATATATCTGCCGGACTTGCATACTCCGTAATCAAGAACGCACTCTACAAGGTTATCAAAATTGCCGACCCTAAAGACCTCGGACATCAGATAGTTGTTCAGGGTGGTACCTTCTACAATGATGCCGTTCTCAGAAGCCTCGAAAAAATTACGGGTGTTGAAGTTATTCGACCTGATATTGCAGGAATCATGGGAGCTTTCGGTGCCGCACTTGTGGCAAGAGAGCGCTACGAAGGTCAGGAGACTACAATGCTCTCCATTGATAAGATTAACGAGCTTACATACGAGACAAGAATGGCAAGATGTAAGGGCTGTACCAACAGTTGTCTCCTCACTATCAACCGCTTCTCAGGCGGCAGACAGTTCATATCCGGAAACCGCTGTGAACGTGGTATAGGCAAGGAAAAAAATAAAGACCATGTGCCTAACCTTTTTGAATATAAGAACAAGCGCCTTTTCTCCTACGAACCGCTTGAGATAACTGATGCAACTCGCGGAGTTGTCGGAATACCTCGTGTACTCAACATGTATGAGAACTATCCGTTCTGGTTCACATTCTTTACAAAGCTCGGCTTCAGGGTTGTTCTTTCACCCGAATCAAGCCGTAAGATATATGAGCTCGGAATCGAGTCCATACCAAGTGAATCAGAATGCTACCCTGCCAAGCTTGCACACGGTCATGTGTCCTGGCTCATCAAGCAGGGCGTTAAGTTCATCTTCTACCCTTGTATTCCTTACGAGCGCAAGGAGATTGACAACACCAACAACCACTACAACTGCCCTATCGTCACATCCTATGCCGAGAACATCAAGAACAATGTTGAGGAGCTTGTGACCGAGAACATACTCTTCATGAATCCGTTCCTGTCATTTGCCGACGAGAAAGTTCTTGCAAAAAGACTCGCAAAGGAAGTAGGTGCACAATTTAACATACCTTCCGGCGAAATAGCCAACGCATGCCATGCCGCATGGGAGGAGCTAGCAGCCTGCCGTGCAGATGTAATGAAGAAGGGCGAGGAGACTCTTAAATACCTTGAGGAGACAGGAAGACACGCCATCGTGCTTGCAGGCCGTCCATACCACATTGACCCTGAGATTAACCACGGTATCCCTGAACTCATCAACAGCTACGGCATTGCCGTACTCACCGAGGATTCAATATCACATCTCGGTAAGGTTGAACGTCCTCTCATCGTCATGGATCAGTGGATGTACCACTCACGCCTTTATGCCGCCGCAAGCTTCATCCGCGACAAGGACAACATAGACATGATACAGCTCAACTCTTTCGGATGCGGTCTTGACGCAGTCACAACAGATCAGGTCAATGACATCCTGTCATCCGCAGGTAAGATATATACAGTACTTAAGATTGATGAGGTTAACAACCTCGGAGCCGCAAGAATCCGTATTCGTTCCCTCATCTCCGCAATCAAAGTGCGCGAGCGCAACAACTATCAGCGTAAGATTACATCAAGCGCATACCACAGAACCGAGTTCACCAAGGAGATGCGTGACCAGAACTATACCATCCTCTGTCCGCAGATGTCTCCTATTCACTTCGACCTCATTGAGCCAGCCTTAAACTCATGCGGCTACAATGTTGAGGTACTCAAAAATGTGAGCAAGTCTGCCGTTGATACAGGACTTAAATATGTAAACAATGACGCCTGCTACCCTTCACTTATCGTTGTAGGCCAGATGATGGAAGCTGTCCTCTCAGGTAAATATGACCTCAATAAGACAGCTCTTGTAATTACTCAGACAGGCGGTGGCTGCCGAGCTTCGAACTACATAGGCTTTATCCGCCGTGCACTTATCAAGGCGGGGTACCCGAACATTCCGGTTATCTCTCTGAGCGTTCAGGGACTTGAGACTAACTCAGGCTTTACTTATACCCTTCCTATGATTAAGAAAGCTGCCATGGCAATCCAGTACGGCGACATCTTCATGAACGTCGTATACCGAACCCGCCCTTATGAGGCGGTTCCGGGTTCCGCCAACGCCCTTCATGAGAAGTGGAAAAAGATTATTATTGAGCAGCTTACCCAGCCTAAGGTGTACATGAAAGACTTCAACCGCAACATCAAGCAGATAATCAAGGAGTTCGACGAGCTTCCTCTACTTGACATAAAGAAGCCTCGTGTCGGAGTTGTCGGCGAAATTCTTGTAAAATTCATGCCTGCTGCCAACAACTACCTTGTTGACCTCCTTGAAAAGGAAGGTGCCGAGGCAGTCGTTCCCGACTTCATGGGCTTCATGCTCTACTGCGCCGAAAATGCCAACTTCAAGTCTGAGCACCTTGGAGCAAGCAGGAAGTCAATGCACTTAAGCAATGCTGTAATAAAGGCAATCAATCTGTTCCGCGGTGCCTCCAACAAGGCTCTCGCACAGAGCAAGCGTTTCGACCCGCCGACCGACATCAAGGAGATGACCAAGATGGCAGCTCCTCTTGTATCTCTCGGTAACCAGACCGGTGAGGGATGGCTCCTCACAGCAGAGATGATTGAGCTCATACACCATGGTGCCAAGAACATCGTATGCTGTCAGCCTTTTGCATGTCTCCCTAACCACATCGTCGGCAAGGGAGTCATCAAGGAGCTCCGCGCCGCATATCCTGACGCGAACATTATCGCCGTCGATTATGATCCGGGTGCCAGCGAGGTTAACCAGCTCAACCGAATCAAGCTCATGCTGTCAACAGCGCAGAAGAATCTTGAGAAATAAAGCCCTGACAATACTAAAAAAGCTTCCGTTTAATCTACGGAAGCTTTTTTGTCCGGCAGCTGTGCCAGTATTATTGCCATGAACATAAGCACACAGCCGAGACTTTCTTTCATAGACAGCTTCTCATGAAGAATAACCCATCCCGCAAGCACTGAGAAACACGATTCAAGACTCAATATCAGTGACGCTATCGTAGGATTCACGTTCCTCTGTCCTATAATCTGCAACGTATACGCCACACCGCAGGAGAGCACACCTGCATATAAAATCGGCATCCATGCGAATATTATCGCCACCATATCAGGGGTCTCAAAGACAAACATACACGGGAGCGAAGCCACACCGCACACAAAGAACTGTATACATGAAAGAACAACTCCATTGACTCTCGGTGAAAAATAATCAATAACCAAAATATGCGCTGAAAATGCCATCGCACACAGAAATATAAAAATGTCTCCCTTTCCGACAGTGAAACCATCCGTAATGCATAGGCAGTACAGCCCTGCAAGTGCAAGTACGACTGCCGCCCATATCTTCCAACCCGATGTCTTTTTCATGAATATTCCGATTAAAGGTACAATCACTATGTAACACGACGTTATAAATCCTGCCTTACCCGCCGATGTATACTTAATCCCAATCTGCTGAAGGCTGCTCGCCACAAAAAGCAGTGCTCCGCAGAGAAGCCCGCCTACAACCAGGTCTTTCCTGCTGCTTCCCTCCTCTATGATTTTCCTACACGACT
>FR895452.1:0-8928 GCA_000435595.1 Firmicutes bacterium CAG:882 | reverse complement strand
TTCTGAAACAATATACAGGGCAACAGCGTAAATGCTCCTATAATCGACCTGACTCCATTAAATGTAAAAGGTCCTATATATTCCATCCCTACACTCTGCGCCACAAAAGCCGTTCCCCATATAAATGCAGTAAATGCAAGAAGTAATGCATTCTTTAGTTCCATAATGTCACCATTTCGTTCGTATGTTATCTACAAAAGGATAGCATAATGATAAACATTTTGCAATCAATATTGCTATGTTACCTCTTTCACTTTCTCACCGACAGCCATTCCTCTACTATATTCACGCTTGTGTCAACCATCTTTGCAATTTTATCTATCGCCATTCCTGCGTCAAAGAGGTTCTTCGCTGTACGTTCAAGTGCTTCCGTGCGTCCCTGACTTATTCCTTCGTTGAACCCCTCATTCTTTATTTCATCCAAAAAATTTCTCATGTCAGATTCACTCCTTATCTTCTCATATATATGATAATTAGCTGTTCCACTTACCTTCAACACTGCCTGTGCATCTGCCTTCTCTCCCTGCGTCACATAGCTCAATGTCTCTTTTATAAAGCCCTTCACATCCTTCTCATCAGCTTTCCTTGACAGGATCCGCAGGCTTCTGTGTTCGTCGGGCTCAAGCTCCTGTGTCACTATGAGCTGTGCCGGTATAAAAAAATTCCGTGAATGGTATATTCCGGCTTCATACTTAACAAAGCCGATTCCAAGTCTCTTAAGCTCACGCATCATTGACTTCGGATAGCTCTCGCGTATCATCGTGATACTCAGTTCATCGCCGGCTATAGCATTCACATTCTCGCCCGTACTTTTATAGAGGCACGCATACGCCACACACTTATAAAAATCCTCCACCGTCATTCCGTCTCCCGGTGACTTGTACTCGACAATGTTGTGTTTCCTGAAAATGTGACCTATCGCATTTTTAATCTGCACATCACTGTTCTTCTCGATGATAAGCAGATCTGCCTGCAGCGGCTTCTTGCTCAAATTGTACTCAGGATAGAACTCCAGCTCATCAATGTTATCATGAAGTTTTAACTTCGTCGCCGCGTAAAACGCGGGATGCCATTGTATACGGCTCTCTTCTCGTTCTTCCGTCAATACTTACCTCCTTTTTTGTGCTGCAAGTGGAACACAAAAAAGAAGCTTCTTCTAATCTAGGCATCCACCCGCTGTTGTCATTATGGGAACAAAAAGCATGGACTCCTAAATGCAGATATTACTTGAAAGAAATAAAGAATCTTAGAACTATGCTTTTAGAGAATCATATCATATTGTATCACCTTTGGCAATATTTTTTTAAATAAAAATCTTCCGTCGGTTATGTGTTTTTTGCATACTTAATACATATAGTCTACATCCCCTATATTCAAAAATATCTTTAATAACATTGCTGTTATCGAAGCTATTTCTAAAGCCTACAAACAGACCACGATATACAATAATCGTTGATGACGAATTACTTAATCAGATTGATGACTTTCGTTTCAACAATCGATTTCCAAGCCGTTCAGCAGCAACACTTGCATTAATCCATAAAGGTATTGAACAATTTAACAAGGAATTTAACGATAAAGAAGATTCTCATAATTCGTAATTTTGTTGTTTGTCAGCAGGGTGGGCTATATTATATAGCCCTTTTTTGTAACCAATATTTTTATAGCATTATAATAATTATACTGAGCAGTAAAGTCTATTCGCAGAATGCCTAATTCTATTAGACAAAAAGCTGATTATAACATTTTTTGAATTTTAGTATACAAATTTTTTTGACAAAGTCAGCGCAGTATTTTATACTGTCTCCCACTTCATTTATAAAGCCACCCATTTGTGCAATTTGTATATCACTGCATTTTGTGCAATTTTTACAAAAACGTATCTTCGACACTCTCAGCTCCCCTTCCCCCCATTCATTGGTAGAAAGGGGTTGCCTTTTATCTCTCTTAAATTGTTTATTTTATTTCGTCCGTTAAGTTGTCCGCATGTTTTCCAAAATAAATAAACCTAAAAATTTCGTAAATGTATTTCCTGAAAAGCAGCGTTTCCCGCGTTCCATTCAGAACTGCATTCTCGCGCCTGCGGCGGTTGCTTGCGACATCTGCATTGTACGCCGCAGTGCGCATCCCCGCGGAGCGTTTTTGTGAAATATGAACGAAGTTTCCTATTACACAAAAAACTTCCGTCTTTTAAACGGAAGTTTACATACATTATTAATATCTTTTATGAAAGCAATGATTCTATAGTTACGGTTCTGCTTCACTACAATATCCTCCAACATTATTAATACCGTTATTGCAATCATTATTACAGCTTTTTATCTGTTATCTCCTTGAGAACTCTTGCAAATGTTTTGTAATTATTCTCATCCTTAGGACTGCAATATACAGCGAATTCAATAACCTTAAATGCCATCAGGTAATCCTTAATCACATTTTTTGCTGCTAATGCAACTATATCTGGACTGTTCATAAATGCGCCGCAACCAAATGCACCAAGTATAATTACCTCAACGCCTTCCATGACCGCTGCATCCAGAATTCTTCTGAGCCGCTTCTCATGGATAGCGAGAAGCTCATTACCGGTAAGTTTTATTTTTTTGTCTCCGTCTCCCTGATTATATATATTGCTTGGGTTATTTCTCAGGTTCGGTGCGGCACATGTAATAACATCCACATCATACCAGTCCTTTTCTGCCATCAGTTTCGGACTTGCTGTGTCAGTCTTAAATACTGTTACATCAGGCGTATAAATAATGTCATCATTATGGATTGGATTATGAGCAGCTCTATGCGGTCCATAAAATCCATCCCATATTTTTTGTATATTCAGGTTAAAATACAAGCCTGAACATCTGCAAAGACATTCCTCCTGAGCACTTGCTCCTCTTTCCACACCACCGCCCGGGTTGGATGCTGAGGCAAAATTATGTACAGCTGTTTTCTTCCCTATGTAAGCCGAAGCGGCCTCATATGTTCTTTTCTTTGAGACAATGACCTTTGCCTCAGCTTTATACTTTCCCAAATTTTGAACAGGAAGTATATCTTTCTCCAAAATCAACCTCTGCTTCTCTGTAGATGCCTGAACCGATGATTTCAACCTTTCGTTCATCCTTACCATTTTTTCTGTGTCTTTGAACACTTCAACATTTTCTTCTCTTCCCATGATTTTTTCTCCTTTAATTATTATTATTTGCAGATTAATTATTCTTCTAATAATCTGTCAATTTCCCGATAGTATGCGGCAACAGCTTTTTCAGCGTATGCTCTGTTGTCAGCTTCAAGTTTCTGATTATACAATTGAAACAAATACTAGTCAATATCCATATATACAATTATTTTTGTACTAATTTAGTAATTTTGACGAATTATTCTGACATTTTTGTGACTAATAACTAATGACATTTTTTTATGGTCAGACACTTTTTTTGGGAGAGTCTGCAAAAAAAAATCATAAGCCTCTCTTCCATCTGGTACTGTCTCCGTCAAAAATTTTTATTATCATATATTACAGTTTTTTGTATAAAATATACAACGCATTTTTTCAAATTCCCTTGTGCCAAATATAAGTCCGAATAAAAAAAATACACCATCTTTCAATGGTGTACCTCTTTTCGTAACTTATTATATCGTAATTTCTGAGTTCTGCGAACTCCCGAAATCACAACATACATTCGCAAATCGGGCTACGCCCTGTTTTGCTCATGTCTGTTTACCCATCTAATAGATATAGTACTTAGTCTGTAAACAGCCACGCACTATATCTATTGATGGGTTTATTATCTTATATTCTCAATCTGCCAGTCAATCGGCTCAATTCCATGTGCTTTCAAGAACTCGTTCGCCTGACTGAAATGCTTACAGCCGAAAAATCCACGATACGCAGAAAGCGGACTCGGGTGCGGTGCCTTGAGTATCAGATGCTTCGGGTTCGTGAGCATCGGTATCTTGCTCTGCGCCGGTCTGCCCCAAAGCATATACACTATCGGTCTGTCCTGTGCGTTCACCGCCTCGATAACCGCGTCCGTGAACTGCTCCCAACCGTGTCCCTGATGTGAATTTGCCTGATGTGCGCGCACTGTCAGAACCGTGTTCAAAAGAAGAACACCCTGATCAGCCCATTTTTTCAGATAACCATTGTCGGGCACATAACAGCCAAGGTCATCGTGAAGCTCCTGATATATGTTCTGCAGTGAAGGCGGTATCTCCCTCTGCTCAGGCAGAACCGAGAAGCTCAGACCATGCGCCTGCAGCTCATTGTGATATGGATCCTGCCCTAAGATGAGCACCTTCACATCCTTAAGCGGAGTGAAATTGAATGCATTAAAAATATCTTCCGAAGGCGGGTAAACCACACCTTTCCTATACTCACTGTCGACGAATTTATACAAATCCCTGTAATATGGCTTGGCAAATTCGGGCTTAAGTGCCTCAAGCCAATCATTGCTAATCTGTGACATTTAATTTCCGCTCCTCTACATTCTCACTGACACGCCACGCTGTGCAAGATATTTTTTTAAGTCAGCTATCTCAAGCTCCTTATAGTGGAAAAGTGATGCTGCGAGTGCCGCATCTGCTTTGCCCTGTGTGAGAGCATCATAAAAATGCTCCGGCTTTCCTGCCCCGCCGGATGCTATAACCGGTATGGATACATTCTCCGCAATCGTTCTTGTAAGTTCAATGTCATACCCCTGCTTAACGCCGTCGCAATCCATGCTGGTGAGGAGAATCTCTCCTGCTCCGAGCTTATTCGCCTTAACCGCCCATTCAAGTGCATCTATTCCCGTATCAACACGACCGCCCATCTTGTAGATGTTCCAGCCGCTTCCGTCAGCCCGTCTCTTGGCATCTATGGCAACGACAACACACTGGCTTCCGAACTTGTCCGCTGCATCGCTTATGAGGCGCGGATTGTCTATTGCGGACGAATTTATCGAAATCTTATCGGCACCCTCTCTTAGAAGGTTCCTGAAGTCATCAACTGTCCTTATTCCCCCTCCGACGGTAAACGGAATAAAAACCTTCTCAGCAACCTTCCTTACAAGGTCAACTGTTGTCTCACGCCTATCAGATGACGCCGTAATATCGAGAAATACAAGTTCATCCGCTCCCGCCTTATCATAAAGTGTGGCAACCTCCACCGGATCACCCGCATCGCGCAGATTGACAAAGTTGGTTCCCTTTACAACTCTTCCATTATTGACATCAAGGCATGGTATTATTCTCTTGGTAAACATAGCTGCTTTCCTTTCTTTTACAATGCTGCAAAGTTCTTAAGAATCTGCATTCCGACACTTCCGCTCTTCTCAGGGTGGAACTGACAAGCATATACATTATCCTTCTGAACCGAAGCATGTATAAGTGTTCCGCCGTACTCAGCAGTTGCAGCCACAATACTATCATCGTCAGCCTTAAGATAATATGAGTGCACAAAATATACATAAGGGTTCTCTCCCAACCCCTTAAAAAGCCGTGCTCCCTCCGACACTTCAAGTGAATTCCAGCCTATATGCGGTATCTTTATTCCCGGAGCTTCGGGTATTCTTAATATCTCACCCGGAAGAATCGATAATCCCTCCACACCATCCGACTCGTCACTGCGTCTGAATAACAGTTGAAGTCCAAGACATATTCCAAGAAACGGCTTTCCCGAATCCACAGCCTCATGAATGGTATCAACAAGACCATACTCTTTTAATTTTCTCATCGCGTCACCGAATGCTCCAACCCCCGGAAGTATAACCTTATCTGCGGCAAGAATCTCATCGTGCTTTCTTGTAACGATTGTCTCCTCACCTATGGATAAAAGTGCCTTTTCAACACTTCTCAAATTACCTGCATCGTAGTCGATAATAGCTATCACCGTATTCTACCTCCGATGTTGTTAAGAATCTCTTCATACTGCTGTTCACTCTCAAGCCCTGCATAATATCTTGCATCTTCCTCAGATACACCATATTGTGCAAGTGCAGCCGTAATCTTGTCCTTCACACCATCATACTGTGCAACCACATCATACTTTTCTGCATCTGAATAATAGTCATCATAATGTCCAAGCCCCCTGATAAGAGAATCAAGTGCCTCTACATTCATCCCCAGCTGCTTGTAGCTTATATAAGATGTGTAGTCTACATATACGCTCATTACTGTTCGTATCTTATAATATGTATCCTTGTCCTTATCCTTTACTTCAAGTCCGGCTATACTGTCATATGCCTGATCATACTTTCCGTTGTTAAAATGGTCTATTGCATGTTTCACGCTCACGCTGTAATTGACAATCTTAGTTCCGAATATCACTACAACCGTTATCACAACTGCAAATATAATAATTCCAAGAAATGTTTTCGGAGTAACCTTGACAAGCTCGGATGGCTTAGGTGCTTTCTTCTCCTTCTTGACCTTTTCTTTTTTAGGCTTTTTAGGCTTAGGCTCCTTCTTTTTCTTCTCCTTTTTAGGCTTCTCAGGCTCCTCTTCCTCAGCATCCCTCTCCGGAATATCTGCTAAATCATCCCCTAAAGGTGCGTTGTCCAGAGATTCTGTATCACTGTAAAGCTCATTTATCAGATCAATATTCTCCTGTGATGCCGAATTAATGTTGTCATCAGCGGCAGACTCATCAGTCTGTTCAGATGCATTATTATCTGTCTTATGTTTTTTATTCTTCTTTTTTTCTTCTTTTTCTTTCCTGCGCTGCTCTTTCTTAGCAAGCTTCTCTGCCTTTTTACGCTCTTTCTCTTCTTCCCTGGCAGCTTTGTCGGACTTCGCATCCTTAGCCTTTGTTTCGTTATGGCTCTTATCGGCTCCGGCAGCATTATCCGGCTTCTCCTCATGCTTGCCGTCTTCACCATTAATCTGATTGAGAAGCTGCATCAATCCGTCATCCGAATCGTCATCACTGTCATCCTGCCCGATTGACTCAGTTGTCTTCTCCGGCTGTGCATCATCAGGCTCTGTCAATGCGAGAGGTACGTCATCCGGCTGATTTTCTTCATCCGTTCCGGCTGCACTCTCATCATTTTCGTCACTTATATCAAAATTATCCTCAAGTGCAAATATATCATCCGATGAACTTTCACCTGATGTATTTTCGTCTGCTTCATCGCCCGCTGATGGAGCTTCATTTACAGGCTCATCCTCTGTCTGTGGCTGCCCATCTGCAGGAGGCACTTCATCGTCAGCCGGTGATTCATCTATAATCGGTCCTATATCATCAGCCTGCGGTTCATCTATGATTGGTCCTATATCGTCAGCCTGCGGTTCATCTATAATCGGTCCTATATCGTCATGTAATCCGTTTTCAGCACCAGCATTATCTATTACTTCTGTTCCATCATCCAAAACAATATCTGTATCTACAGCCGATTTCTCACTGTCCTGTTCTACATCATTTTCCCCACTTGTATTACTGCTTCTAAGTGAATTTAGCAATTCATCAAGATACTGCTCTTCGTTATTCTCTGCCACTCTTTATCACCTCTGGTATACATATTGATGGGCTTATTATAGCATACTTATTTTTTTTCTACAAGAATGAGTTAATATAGCGCAAATAATGTGCCTTGGCACATTCTCGCGCCTGCAGCAGTCGCTTGCGGTTTCCTATCACGATTCAGGTGTCAAAATATGCGGATCTGATTTTTATGTGTATATCCTGTTATGTTTATGCATATCAGCTCCGTTGTACGAAGCAAGTTCACAATTAAGTTGTGAAAGCATGTTTTGACACCTGAATCCTATTACATGAAAAAGGCTGTTGTCTTACGACAACAGCCCTGTATATACGTCTTATTCAGTTAGTTACTTTAATATAAGCTTATCAATCTCCTCAACAAGCGAACCAATCTCAGGCTTGGAAAGCTGAGCATCTGCACCAAGCTGCTCACCCTTACGTCTCATCTCCTCATTGATAAGTGAGGAGAAAATAATTACAGGAATAACCTGAAGAGACGAATCTGTCTTTACAAGCTTGGTAAGTCTGTGTCCATCCATCAAAGGCATCTCTATATCCGTTACTATACATTTAACGTACTTTGTCACGTCTCCGTCAGCCTTCTTCTTAATACTCTGAAGATAATCCCATGCCTCCTGACCATTGATACACTTCGTTACATTGGTATATCCCGCTTTCTCAAGTGAATCACTGATAAGTCTCATAAGTAAAGTGGAATCTTCAGCAATAACTATAGGGGAATTGTTTCTGTCTCTCTCTCCAAGTCTTGCAATCTCGGATACCTTAAGACCTGTCTCAGGGCTTATGTCTGAAACAATACGCTCAAAATCAAGTATTATTATAAGTCTGCCGTCTATCTTGATAATTCCGGTAGCGATTCCCGACTCAAACGAATTGATTGTAACATCAGGTGTAATAATATCTGCCCATGAAACACGATGAATTCCTACAATCTTGTGTACATGAAAAGCAACATTGAGCTTATTAAAATTAGTATTGATAAGCATGTCGTTCTTCGGGTCTTCCGACTCAGGCAGTCGAAGTACATTTGCAAGATTGACAACCGTAATCATTGTATCTCGTGGCATGAAAATACCTTCAACTGAAGGATGTGAGTTAGGAACAGGTGTAACCTTCTGGAAATTAACAATCTCCTTGACCTTTGCAACATTAATTCCATAATGATTATTTCCAATAATAAATTCAAGTACTTCCAGCTCGTTGGTTCCATTCTCTAACAAAATATTGGTATCCATATAATAACCTCCCAGTTATAGTATTCACTTCTATATAACTCTTACATATTCTAATTCTTTTAATATTGTATCACAATAGTAAAAAAATTGGTAGTTTATTTTGCAAAGACTTATACATTTAATTTAAAATGGCAAAATAAAAACCGTAACAACTGTTACGGTATATTTATCATTTTAATTCAATTTATATTGTTCCTTCAAAACCACACATTAAATTAT
>FR895451.1:65956-70115 GCA_000435595.1 Firmicutes bacterium CAG:882 | reverse complement strand
GATATGCATAAATATAATACGTTATACACTTGTACATTAAGTTGGCATGTTTTGGCCCCAACATCATGTAATTGCACTACAAAACATTCGTTATCATCACATATTCTCCGCAGACTCGCAGACTTCCCTGAATTTATCAAACTCCCGCAGGAACACATCGACGACCTCGGGTGCAAACTGCTTCCCGCGCTGTGCTTTAATTTCCTCCTTCACTTTTTCAAGAGACCACGCTTCTTTATATGGTCTTTTTGAGACCAAGGCATCGAACACGTCAGCGAGGGCAACACATCTTGCCGCCGGGTGAATTTTCTCCCCTTTCAGACCATGATAGCCGGTTCCGTCCCACCTCTCGTGGTGCTCGTAAGCTATGACCGCACCGAGCTGCATAAGCTCGCCCGGAGAATTTTCGAGCATTTTCTTTCCATAGTCGGTATGCTTTTTGACAATCTCGAACTCCTCGGGCGTGAGTTTTCCCGCCTTCTCAAGAATTTCAAGCGGGACGATAATCTTTCCGACATCGTGCATCTTAGATGCCTGTGAAATCTTCCAGCTCTCCTCCTCCGAAATGCCAAGTCCGCGGCATATTATATCCGTGTACAGCGCAACTCTCTTTACATGCGTTCCCGTATGCTCCGATTGTGACTCGATAATCTCCGACAATGACGTAAGGGTGTTTTCCTGGTCAGCATACAACTCCTTGTTTTTTAACAGAACCCTTCCGACAAGAGCCTGCATTCTGTCAGCTATGAAGTACGCTGCCACAATAAAAGCGAACATTTCAAGAAGTCTTGGCAGGATTCCATACAAAACAACCCCCTTCAAAGTCACAAGCGGCTCGTCCGGCACAACCTTCAGTGCAAAGGCAGCCAGATGCGACACGATAAGCATAGGTATAGTGAGCACCGACACATAAATGACATATCTGTTCCTGCTGTAAAGGCATGCAATGACAAGCGGAAATGACAACATAAGTATAACATGGTACGACAACACAGCGTATTCCAGACCGGCCAGCACTACCAGCAGGAAAAGAATTATGTATCTCACACATCCCTTATGAATTCCCAGAATATTATACAAAAGTGTGGGAAGCATATATATTATTATTGAAGCTGCCACGACGAACATGAGCATCTTCATCTCAATAATAAATATTCCAAGCACATTCAGCAGGCCTACAATAATCATAAACGCCACGTTTATCCTGCAAGCTGCTGCCACACGTCTGTCTGCCATCTCATCGTATTCTTTTATTATCGCTCCGGAGTAATCCATATATAATCACCTTCATTTGTTAAAATCCCAGCTTCTTAAATAAATCCCCCATGCCGGTGCCCACAGTCTCATTGCTTACATACTCGACAGGCTCCTCGTCAACTTCCTTGTCAATCGCCTCGTTGACGTCCTTCATCGAAAGGCTGACCTTGCCGTTCTCAATCTTCGTTATCTTGACAGCTACCTCCTGCCCCTCCTTAAGCGCATACTTAGGATGCACAAGCTTTTTAGGATAAGGAATCTGCGAAATATGGACAAGTCCGCTCACACCATCGCCTATATCAACAAATGCGCCATAATCCTTGAGGCTCTCAACCTTTCCGTTCACTATCGAACCGACGGCAAGTCTCTTTACCTGTTCACTCCTCTGCTCATCAAGCTTCTCCTGAAGTATTTCGCGGCATGACAGCACAAGCTTCTCATTCTCCTCATCGACTGTTATGACAACAGCATCGACCGTCTTTCCAACATACTCTGCCGGATTTTCCACATAGTGGAGCGCAAGCTTCGATGCCGGAATGAAAGCGCGTATTCCTTCAAGATAGCACACAACCCCTGCGTTCACAGCCTCGGCAGCCTTAACGCTCACGCGTCTGCCCTCAGCCTTCCATTCGCGGAATTTCTCCCAAGCCGTCTCATGGCTTGCCTGCTTCTTAGATAGGACAATATTGCCGGCACCGTCATCCGTCGCAACGACTGCTGCCGTCACCTCATCGCCAACATTAACTTCCTCCTCTATTGAAAAATCCGGATTATCCGAGAACTCGTCGACCGCAATAAAACCGGGTGCATAATAATTAAGGTCAATAACCGCTCCATTCTCGTCAACGGATATTACGGTTCCCTTCACTATATCGCCTACTCTGAACTTCTTAAATGAAGCTTCATATAAATCCTTGTAATCTTCCATGCTTTCCATAATAACGACCACCTTTTTTATTTTATGATATGAGGTTCAAAATGTATTTTGTAAGCTCATTCCCTGCCATCCCAGCAGTATGTGCACATACACTCGTGTGGCAGTCCCGTAGAATCAAGCATATCATCCAGTCTGTTGAACCTGAGTGACGTGAAATTTAGTTCTTTTCTTATCTCCTCAACCATGCGCTCATACTTTTCGGACTCAGGATCAGCATATTCCTTCAAAACCTCGTCCGTCACGTTTCCATTCTCAAGTCTCTCTATGACGCGTCTCGTAATCAAATCCATCTCCGATGATGAACGTGAGAAGTTGAGGTACTTACATCCGTAAAGCAGCGGCGGGCACGCAGGTCTTATATGTACCTCTTTCGCCCCACTCTGGTAAAGAAACTCCGTTGTCTCGCGAAGCTGTGTTCCGCGCACAATCGAATCGTCGATAAGCAGAAGGCTCTTATCCTTTATAAGATCATCAACCGCGAGGAGCTTCATTTTTGCAATAAGGTTTCTCTTACTCTGGATAGTCGGCATAAACGATCTCGGCCATGTCGGAGTGTACTTGATAAAAGGTCTTGAAAAAGGAATGCCCGAAGCGTTGGCATATCCAACGGCATGTGCCGTACCCGAATCAGGTACTCCCGCCACAATATCAGGCTTCACGTTATCGCGCATCGCCATCTTAGCTCCGCAGTTGTAACGCATCTGCTCCACGCTTATGCCCTCGTAGGAGCTCGCCGGATATCCGTAGTATACCCAAAGGAATGTACATATCTTCATTTCCTTGTTCGGATGTGCAAGCGTCACGCAGTTCATCTCCGTCATGACCACAATCTCACCCGGTCCTAACTCCCTGTAATCATTGTAGCCAAGATTCTTATATGCAAAGCACTCAAACGATGCACAGAAGCCATCCTCCTTGCGCCCTATCACAACAGGTGTACGTCCGTATCTGTCACGCGCTGCATATATTCCCGCCTGATTCATGAGAAGAATCGACATCGAACCGTCAATCGACTCCTGCGCGTATCTAATACCCTCAATCAGATTGTCCTTCTGGTTGATGAGCGCAGCAACAAGCTCGGTTGCATTAATCTCGCCGCCGCTCATCTCAAAAAAGTGTGTATGCCCCTCATTAAAAAGCTTCTGCACAAGCTCATCATTGTTGTTAATCTTTCCGACCGTAGTTATCGCATAGGTTCCATGATGTGAGCGGATGATAAGAGGCTGCGGCTCATAATCGGAAATACAGCCGATACCATAAATCCCCTTCATCTCATTGACATCCTTGTCGAACTTCGTTCTGAACGGCGCGTTCTCTATATTGTGAATAGCCCTGTTAAAACCGTCCTTACCGTACACCGCCATACCGCCGCGTCTTGTTCCAAGATGTGAATGATAATCAATACCGAAAAACAAATCAAACACACAATCATGCTGTGATGTTACACCGAAAAATCCGCCCATTTAACTTATGTCTCCTTAACCTGTAGATTTACATATATTATAATTATCATGCTTTGAGAGGGATGTGTCAATAGATTTGTGAAGATTACAGCAACTCTGTTTTTAAACCATCTATTTTAATCTTCTTCGAGAATACTCATTGTATGTTTCAAAAATTCGTGCTAATATGAAATTGTACAACAATCTTGACAAAGCGGTTAACCGAAGCATTGATGAGTGCATTTCCGAGGGAATCCTCTCCGATTTTCTCAGAAAAAACCGCGCGGAGGTAATCATGACCAGCATATTTGAATATAACAAGGAAGAGGAAGAACGCAAGCTGCGCAGTGCTGAACGCGAAGCCGGGTATGCTGACGGGTTGGCGCAGGGCAGTATTAAAATGCTTATCCAGCTTGTAAACAATAACGTAATCTCCACCGCCGATGCCGCGAAGCAGATCAATATGTCCGAAGAAGAATTTGTTGAGAAAATGAAGCAGAATCAATAATAGCAAAGCAGCCGT
>FR895451.1:0-65936 GCA_000435595.1 Firmicutes bacterium CAG:882 | reverse complement strand
CAGCCGTAATGCTTGTTATAACAGGCATTACGGCTGTTGTTTTTATTCAAGCTCTCGGGCTATATATTAATCGCTCTGCTCCGCTTTCAGCTTTGCAGGAAAGCTTGAATATTCTTTCTTATATTCTCTAAATGACATTGCCGTTTCCGATGTCTTTTTTATAATAACTCTGTTTACTTTCTTAATTATTTTTACATATCAAGCCCGTATGCTAGGTCGAAATTCACATTGATTTCCTTGCCCGCCGTCGTGAACACGCCGTCCGTGTCATATATGCGGTACACATAATCGCTTGTCCATGCCGTCGCGCCGTCCTTTAAGAACGAGGTCTTTATGCGTTTGATTGTGAGAACCTTGAGCTCCTCGTGGTCGTTATTGTCATAACAGAACAGCTTGTACTCGTTCGGGTTCTCCAAATCGCGGTACAGCGACACAGCGTTGATTGCGTGTGATTCTCCATACACGATAAGCGGCACTCCCGCTGAAAGGTATTCTATGAGGCTGACCATAGCCTGCGAGTTGGATTCTATTGATGAGGTTGAGCTAAAATAAAATCTCTTGTTTCCGTCCGCCGTCTGGCTTGAAAAATAATTGTTGATTGCAAGAAGTGTGTCGTACATGGACTCGTCCTCATCACTTGCGGTATCGGCATTCCCAAGCTTAAATCTGAAGAACTCAACCTTCGTGAACTTCTTGCCGTCAAGTGTTCCCTTCTCATCAAGCGTGAAAAATTCTACAAGCGAAAACTGCTCAAGTGCCTCCCTGATATCGTCCTTGAACACAGCCTTGCCGTCGACAACATCCCACTTCTCGGCAGCAGGCTTTGCCAATATGTCGAACAACTCCTGATAATCCCTGTAATTGTTGAGCGCCTCTGAATTATCTACATAATCTCCCTTCTCCTTAAAGAAGTTAGAGTCATCAAAGTTGTATGCCTGCGCCGAGAGCGATTGCGACCAAGGCATGCTTCCGTATTTATGCTTGCTCACCGCATCGCGGCTGTATGGCAATCTGCCGACATAGTAGAGCTGCGTGAGCGAGGCAATTCCAAAGCACTGTCCGCTGCGGAACACACCATCCGCATCGGTGACTCTGAAATTGTTAAAAGGAAACACATCCGTGGCAATGTCAAATCCCGAATCAGCCAAGAGAATGCTGTCTAACTCTCCGTCGCCGTCAAGATCAACGTAATTGTTGTTGAGCACCGTGTTAATCTGCTCATACAAATCCGCCAAATCATCCGCCGAGCGCGCATATCTGTAAAAACCGCCCGTTCTCGTTGCAAGCTCCGTCAAATGTTCAACATCAATATCATTGCCGAGCCCGATACAGATTATAACCACATTCTTAGATGCAGCATTGCTCACAACCGTGTCCGTGCTCCAGTTAAAATCAAACAATCCCTCTGTGTCGTAGCCGTCCGAGAGAAGTATGACATAATGCCTCCTGTTTTTGTCATAGTCAAAATCGGATATTGCATCAAATACCGCGTTGTTGGCAGCAGTTCCGTTAAAATGCGGAAGCTCATCCTTTATTGAATCTATTGCCTCACACAGTGCTTTGTGGTTGGAGGTCATATCCATAACCTTGGTGACATCATGTGTAAATGTATAGAAGCTGAATCTCGTGGTCACATCCGACTGCTCAATGAGTGCCTTTGCCATATCAATTCTCTTGAAATCGACGTCGTTCTCATCACTTCCCTCACACTGCTCTGCGCTGTACATGGAGCCGGAATTGTCGATTACGAGCGCAATATCGAGTGTCGGTCGGCTGAGTGCATCAAGGTTCACCAGCTCTCCTAAGAAATATCTGGAAAAATGCTCAAGCGCGACCTCCGTTCCCTCCCCGACAAGCTCGTAGCTGCCGTCATCAAGATACTGATATACGCCCACATGCTGTCCGTAATAAGGATTGTAGTCAAACTTGATTGTTGCCGATTCAAATTTCTGGTTTTCCATGTAAATTTCGTACACAGGAGTGATTGCAATGGGAACATTGAATACCCCCTCGCTCTGCTGAAACACAATGTCCGCTGTCGCATAATTGCCCTCAACCGTGAGTGTTGCCGTATCACAGGAATATTCCTCCTCGAATGTGCGCTCACTGTCCTTGTTCTTACCGTCGGACTTGGCATTCAACGGGTCAAGCCCGAGACGAATCTCCAATCCATCATATATGCCGTCCCCGTCCGTGTCCGCCTTGTTCGGGTTGGTTCCAAGCTTTTTCTCATCCTCATCGGTAATTCCGTCGTTGTCGGAGTCGGGATTCTCCGCATCCGGCTGAAAGCCCTTCAGTTCCTCCAGCTCTATAACCTCAGGTGTAATCTCCTGCTTTTTTGAGCATCCCGTCAGCACAAGAGCGCAGCAAAGTATCATCAGTATTCTCTTCATTTTTTCCTCCATCGCAGCTTATCGTCTATACTTTTGTATTATTATCTGCCGTACACATTGAGCAGGAATCCCGGTTTGCTTCCCAGCTCGTCAGGGTATACAAGATACTTAAAGTCTGCGAGCGCCTCATAGTCTGCCACATCCGCCTTTGCAAGCTTCGGTATTCTCTTTGTGGAAGCCTCATCGTTACGGATGTAATCAACACATCCAAACACTCTTCCCGTGGCTATCGCCGCATACACTTCCTCCGCGCCATCGAGGATATATGTATATCCGTCATTACCTGCAAGAATCGGTGAATCCGACATACAGATTGCCTCATAGTTTTTAATCTCCGAAACCTTTTTATCATACGCTGCCCTGTCGAAATCTGTAAAGTGCTGTGTCGGATAGAAGGTTCTGATATTGAGTTCAAGCCTTGAGTGGAACTTATTTACCTTAAACTCCTCAAAATTTCTCATAATTTCCTTCGCAATCTGCTCCGGTGAAGCGTATGTGCTCTCAATGATGAGGTCGTAATTATTTCTGTTATAGTAATCAATATTGTAAAGCTCCTTGAAGCGTGCTCTCTCAAGGTCTGCTCTCTGCTTTAAACCTGCCATTGTTGCATTGATGTCAGAGTATTCCTCAGCCTCTCTCGCTCCGCCTGCAAAGGTTCTGCGTGCCGCCTCGTAGCTGTCCGTCAAAAGAAACACCTTAAAGCTGTCCGGCGCAAAATGCCATGCCAGTCTTGAATCAAAGAGGACATTGTCCTCCTCTTTTCCTATCTTTGCAGTACGATTGTCAATCAAATCGTCAATTGAGCGGTCAGCCTTGGCTAGTTCATTGAGCTCAAGCACGGAAACGCCCTTCTCCTTAGCAATATCCCTGAACAGCCCTCCTCCTGTTATAATCTTGAATCCATATTTTTCCAGCTCTCTGCACACGCTGCTTTTTCCGCCGCCGAGATTACCCGTGATTGTGATGTTCATTGTGTTTTCCTCGCTTTTATGTTTATTTTTTATTAGTTATCCGATAGCCCAGTCATTCAAATCGAATTGGATTATATCCCACACAAGGCTGTCATAGTTAGTCCCCGGTATAATTCTGTGTTTTCTGGTTCCAATATATTTTAAATTGTCCACCGAAACATTTTCGTCGGATAATCTCACAAACCCCTTAATTATCCCGTCCGGATATATATGTATGTCCTTGACAAGCGTCTCCTCAGCATGAACTGTATGACTGCATCGGATATGAACCGACTCCTCACCATAGGATATCTGTGTCATCCAGTTCCCTGTGTGTTCATAATATCTTACAATCCGTCCCTTTGAGTCATAATCATTTTCAATCAGAACATTATAACCTGACAAATCGCTGAATACACCGTGCTGACAAATTCCTTTCGCATCATAATAGAAATAAGCCGCATACCGCTCATCATTGTCATTGCCGTCAATGCACATCTCGATAGCCGTGACATCTGAAATGTCAAAGAGAAATTTCACGGTCTCCAACGGGTCAGAACGTTTTAAAGCCATCGCATATCTACGCCCTGCCTTGTCCACCTCATATTTTACGGGTATTCCGAGCACGAAGCTCTGCTTTACCCCATTGACCTCCATATCTCCGGTAAAGAAATTGATTTTATCATTGATAAAAAGGTAACCGTTTTCTCTAATCTGTGCATTAACGATTGAATCTGCCATATCACCAACACCAACTGTCGACATACAATCCCCTCCTCCAAGTCTATAAATCCAATTATAACCTAGATAGCTTGAATAGACAAGTCATTTGTAAGCGCCTCATAGTGGGTACTCCCACATAAATATACAGCTCTACAGAGCAGAACATTTTCCGGTTTTGCTCTTTTCGGAAACCCTGCACTGATTCTGTTTTGTCCACGCAAACTCTAACACGTAATCACTTTCTCATAATTATATTCCAATCTCGTCCAGAATTTCCTCCGGGTCTTGCTTACCTTTTGTTTCCAACTCATGCCAGGTAGATGATTTTAACCCTGCCTTAATAGCACCAGCTTTTGCAATAATCTCCTGCTGTTCAAAAATGTTCAAAAATGTTTACTGATAAAACTTGATTTTTCTTCTTTGTGCCTTTAATATTCATTGTAGATACCTCTTGTATTCGTTAGATTTTACCAACTTGCCGGTCAGTAATAATCTAATTTTACTTGAGCTATTTTTTTCGTCAATCTCTTGACCTATTTAAATTATACAGGAAGCTTTCATTCCACATAGGATCGATTCGTTTCTCAGTATCACAGTAAGCTGTCAGTTCTTCATTCACTCTCACTAACATAAATAGAAAAAAGCACGCTATATTATAATACATATAGCGTGCTTTAAACTTATAGTAAATTTTTCATTAAACTCTTGCGTAATATTTTCCTACGCAACACCGTACGCAAATCCTACGCAAATTTCCCCACAAACCTATATAAATACTTGATACTTTATGAAAATATAATTCTTATAAAATCCTTACTTTTCATAGGTTTTTATTGAGTACTGTAATTAGTTGCCTGCCATCTGCTTAGCAACCTCTTCTGCGAAGTTCTCCTGCTTCTTCTCCATTCCCTCGCCTCTCTCGAAACGAACGAACTTCTTAACGGAAAGCTTAGCGTTGTTAGCCTTGCCAACCTGTGCAAGGTAAGCAGATACGGACTGCTTGCCATCCTCAGCCTTAACATATACCTGATCGTTTAAGCAGATTTCCTTGAGCTCCTTGTTGAGCTTACCCTGAATCATGCCCTCGATAACCTTCTCAGGCTTGCCTGCAGCCTTAGGATCGTTAGCGATCTGAGCCTTGATAATCTCTATCTCATGCTCCTTGAACTCCTCAGGAACCTCTGAATCACATACATACTGTGGGTGAAGAGCTGCAATCTGCATTGCTACGTTCTTGAGTGCTTCCTTGATGTCATCGTTGACAACATCTGTAGCAGCCTCTACAAGAACACCAATCTTACCATCGCCATGGATATAAGAAACAACGAGATCTGCACCTGTAACCTTCTCAAATCTTCTGATGCTTAACTTCTCACCGATACGGGCAACCTTGCTTGAAAGAGCCTGCTCAACTGTGAGTGACGGGTCAGCTGCCCATGTCTCCTGCATGAATGCGTCCATATCAGCAGCGTTAGAATTCATAGCCTGAGCTGCTACAGCGTCAACGAACTCGTTAAACTCAGCGTTCTTGGCAACGAAATCTGTCTCAGAGTTAACCTCAACTACTACTGCATTGTGGTCATCGGAAAGTAATGTCTTAACAACACCCTCTGCTGCAATTCTTCCGGCCTTCTTAGTAGCTGCTGCGAGACCCTTCTCTCTTAAGAACTCTACTGCCTTATCCATATCGCCTTCTGTAGCTGCAAGAGCCTTCTTGCAATCCATCATGCCGGCACCTGTCATCTCTCTTAACTCTTTTACCATTCCTGCGGTAATGTCTGCCATTTTAGTATCCTCCAATTATTTAAATTACAAATTAATATAGGAAACAGCGGATATTCGCAATCCACTCCATTACTTGCTCATACAGTATCCTGCTGCTTATGCAGAGTCAACTGTATATTAAAGGTTAAAGGGGCAAAGACTGCCCCCTTATATTGTTCGGAAATATTATTCCTCTGTTGCTGCCTCTTCTGCGTTCTCAACATCCTCAGAGTACTCAACATCTGTTGCCTCACCCTGATTAGCCTCGATAACAGCGTCTGCCATCTTAGCAACGATAAGCTTAACAGCTCTGATAGCGTCATCGTTACCAGGGATAACATAATCTAACTCCTCAGGATCACAGTTAGTATCAACGATACCGAAAAGAGGAATTCCAAGGATATGAGCCTCCTGGATACAAATTCTCTCCTTCTTAGGATCTACAACGAAGATAGCGTCAGGAAGCTTCTTCATGTTCTTGATACCGCCAAGGTTCTTCTGAAGCTTGTCCATTTCCTTTCTAAGCTGTATAACTTCCTTCTTAGGAAGGACATCAAATGTTCCGTCCTGCTCCATTGTCTCAATCTCAACCAAACGTGCAATTCTGCTCTGGATTGTCTTGAAGTTGGTGAGCATACCGCCTAACCATCTCTCATTGATATAGTACATACCGCAACGCTCTGCCTCAGTCTTAACTGCCTCCTGAGCCTGCTTCTTAGTACCTACGAATAATACTGTACCGCCGTCAGCAACGATATCAGCTAATGCATGATAGCACTCATCTACCTTAGTAACGGACTTCTGTAAATCGATGATATAGATTCCGTTTCTCTCTGTGTAGATGTACTCAGCCATCTTAGGGTTCCATCTTCTTGTCTGGTGTCCGAAATGTACACCTGCCTCAAGTAACTGCTTCATAGAAATAACGCTCATTTTAGTACCTCCTGTGGTTTTTAATATTCTTCCATGTGCTTCAGCTTTCCGTCACCCCGAGCAAGGGACCATAGGAAATCCACACATGTGTTTTTTCACACAAAATTTAGGATAACATACCTGTAAATAAAATGCAAGTATTTTTTTATCTGCTGCAAAATACCGCCGCAAGCTCATCATAGCTCATGCCCGAATTGACTTCAAAGCTTCCGACTCTTATCCTGTCGGCATATCCGTTGCTCACAAGAAATCTGTCAAAATCACCGGAATCCGCTATTATTCCGTTTTTCTTAAGAATGTCACATACCGTATTCGAACTCATACCGCTTGCTATCGTGAGCGTGTAAGTAATCACCGTCGAGGCTTCCGTCTCAGTGCTCTCGTTCTCTGCCTGAGTCGTCTCAGCTTCCGTTGCCGAAGCTTCGTGTGTAGTCTCCGTCGTACTCTCCTGTGCAGCTCTCGTCGCAGTAGTTTCCTGTGTCGTAGTTTCCTGTGTTGTCGTCTCTTGCTGTGTTGTGGTCTCTCTTATGCCTGTAGTAGTCTCCTGTACGGTTGTCGAAGCTTCACTGCTTTCCGTCTCAGCCGTACTCCCGGCTTCCGTGTCCGTCGGGCTCTCCTGCCCGGTCGTCACAGGCTCCGTTGTATCTGTCTCAGGCTCCGTTGTATCTGCCGCACTTTCGGTACTGTTCTCCTGTGCTACCGTCGTATAAGCCATTCCAAGCTCTTTTGCGCGCTCAATCACTTCGCTGTCTGACATTCTCCTGCCGGCATTGTGAGATATTGCAAGAATTATTGTTGTGACAACTATTCCGATTCCAAGTCCCCGTAAAAAGTATTTAAGTCTCATCTTATTTTATTCCTTTGAACAAATCTAGAACCAGCTTAACCTCGCCGACTCCGATACCGAGTGTCTTTGCAATCTCAACAACACTCCTGCCGTCATTGTAGAGAGAAAGTACAGCCTCCTTCTTATTTTCATTAGAAACGGGCTTTTCCTGCTTTTCATTGTCAACCTGAGCTTCTTTTTCCACTGTCTCCTGTACAGTGCCGGATACCGGCTTTTCGATGCTTTCACTCTGTGATACGTTTTCCTTTACGTCGTCTGCATCTGCACTCTTTGGCTTTGTGGTTCTCTTTCTTGTGACGGCTGTTGACTTTGCTGCCGCCTTTGATGCGGTCGTCTTTGATGCAGTTGTCCTTTTAGTCGTCTTAGGCTTGGATTCTTTTGCATCCTGCTCTTCTTTCACCGCATTCTCCGCTGCTTCGGCTTCCGTTTTCTTAGAAATGGCTTCGTTCTGCTGAGTCATCGCTTCCTGCACAGCCTCAGCAGCCAGATTAAGGTCACGAATATTATTGTGAACTTCCTTGCTTTTCTCATTCAGCATGTCATATAGAAACATGACTTCCGTGTGATTTTTGTTAATCTCGGCAAGAACTGTATCCGAATACTCCGACAGTTCCTTAATTTTTTCATTTGAAAGATGTTCCAGGGCATCCTTTGTGTTAACCTCAACATTCCTTGTCAGTTCATCAGTCTGCTCCTTAAAAACCGACGAAATCTGTCCCTTTATCGCTTCCTTCTGCTTATCGGAAAGACTCACGTTGACACTCTGTACATTCTCAGGTCCGTCAAATCTCATAAAAAATATAAAGCTGACGGCAACACAGATAATTCCAATCAATAATAGTACAATTTCTAATGCTGTCATAATTCCGTAAATGATATATCAGATTCTAACATCAAACGATGTATGTCTGCCCGGCTCTGATTTATCATCCTCCCCTTTGTTTTCTTTTTTCTTTCCCGAACTGCCGAAATACTTGTTTTTTCCCTTTTCCTTGGCATCAAACTTCTCATTCTTCCATTCAGAATCATGTTTTTTTACAACAGTATCCGAATTACGCTCCACCTGCTTATTAAACTGTGTCTGGAATGCCGTCTGCTCAATAACAGGCTTCTGGTCTTCGTTCTGCTTAAGCTGTGCATAATCCGGTGTTCGATTAACAATTCCCGTAAGTTCTACCGGTCTCATCCTAAACCACCTCTTTTATAAAGGGAGCCTTACAATATCTGCACCCTCTTTTACATACTGACAATAATCGTTTTTATCCTTAATAAACAACACCGTATTTCCAAAGGACAGCTTAACTCCCTGATAGATTGAGCCTGTTATCTTGATTCTTGCATTGGTATCCTCGACAAGTGATTCCTTTCCATTGTTGTACTCCTCCGTCATCTGCTTGACAGACTGCTCAATCAGGATAATATTTCTCATGGACTTCTGGAGCATTTCCTGTCTCTCAGGCTCTAACTTGCCCTCTGTCTCCATTTTCTTTCTGAGCACGGCTACAACCTGTCCAAGCTTCTCCTTGTCAGCAACGGCCTTCTTAATAAGCTCCGAAAGCTCGTTGACACGCTTACGAAGTGAAGGGTCAACTCCGACATACACATTCGTGACTGTTCCCATCGTATTCCCAATCTGTTTGGCCGTGACAAGCTGCCCGGCTCTTGCTGTTCCGCCGACTAAAAGACCGTTCTTTCCATTGACGGTAATCTTTCCGCCTGCCGAAGAGCTTGAATGCAGAAGCGAATCCGTCTCTATATTGCCGCCGCATACAATCGTTGCATTTTCGACAAACTTTGAAACTATATCGCCGCCCGCATGAATCTGTGCCTTATTCATTCCCTGAATTCCTCTGTTAACGGTAAGATTTCCTCCCGCGTCAACATTGGCTCCTTCAACCACGCCCATAATGGTTATATCGCCTGACGCCTTCAGCGTGAAACCGGCACGCACGTTACCATGCACAATTACATTTCCTTCATATTCAATGTCGCCTGTCGTATTATCAACATCTACCGGCACATCATATATGTCCGATATAAGAATCTTGTCGCCTTCAAGTGTGATGTGACCATTTACCTTGGATATAAGGCTTAAGCCATCCTCGGATATATATGCATTTCTTGTGAACTTAAAATTCTTTTTGTTAACTCTGTTAGGAGGTATCTCGGCTCCCATAACATTGCGTCCCGGAATCCCCTTGTCAACCGGAATGATTTTTGCGACAACCTGTTCTGCCTTGACACTGGTTATCAGATCTAGTTCATGGTAATCTACTGTTCCGTCCTCTTTAACCTTAGGCTTGGCAATATTGTGGGTATTAAAAAGGTATTCTATCTCTGCATCCTTACCCTGAACCGGCTCATCACCCTTGGCAGCCACGAACGGAGTATTGTATGCCTTATTCCTTATAACTTCCTTAATTGTATCCTCATTAACACCATATATGATTCCTTTAGCCGTAAGATCTCCGATAACCTCCTCACAGGTCATCTCGCTTCCCGTCCCGACAGGAGGATACATGACAGCCGTAACGTTCATCTTGTCATTATCAATACTATAAATACAAAAAGCGGCGCTGGAATTCATCGCCGTACTGCTTATCTTAAAACAATTATTTTCGCTTATTCTTCTGATGCCCGCCCTGACATCATCTTTGTTAAAATCCTCAAATCTTCTGCTGTCCAAGAAAACTACAATCTCATCCGCAGTAACACCCTTGGCACCCTCATCAGGTTCCGTAACCGTTATATAGGTTCCATCCGGCTTGACTGAAACCATGAAATACCCGTTTTTTTTCATGTTTCTTCTCCTATAATCATTAGTCAGCAAGTAATCCCATGTACGCTCCCATATGCTTTTTCATCTTCTGAATTGCTTTCGTGTGAAGCTGTGAAACTCTCGATTCAGATACCTCAAGCACTTTGCTTATCTCTTTCAATGACAAATCTTCATAGTAATAGAAAAGGACAACACTTCTCTCTTTTTCCGTAAGCTCATCAATCGCTTTTTCAAGCATCTTGGCAAGCTCTGCCTTCTCAATCACCTTCTCCGGCTGTTCAAACTGTGAATTGTGGGAAGCATCCATCTTTATTTCGCTTCCCTGCTCAACAAAATCTTCTAATGATACAAGATTCGTTATCTTTGTCTGTCCATTCCATGTGTCAAGCTCGTCAACTGAAATATCAAGCTCTCCGGCAATCTCCTCATCTGTAGCAGGTCTGCCATTCTCTGCTTCAAGCTTTGCCATTGCAGCATCTATTTTTCTTTGTTTCTGCCTCACGCTTCTTGGAATCCAGTCCATCTTTCTGATCTGGTCCAATATAGCACCTCGTATTCTGAGACTTGCATAAGTCTCAAACTTCACATTCTTATTGAAATCAAACTTATCTATCGCATCAATAAGTCCGAATATACCATAACTCACCAAATCTTCGTATTCCACGTTATATCCCAGATACATGCTGAGTCTTCCGGCTACAAGCTTAACGAGCGGTGCATATTCTGTTATTATCTTTTCTCTGAGCTCAGGTGTCTTTGTCCTCGCATACTGCTCCCAAAGCTTTTCCTTGCCGTTATCATCCATTATGCAGCCCTCTCTCAATGAACATTATCCTCTTCACTCGTCCTCTTCCGTATCTTTCTCTTCCGTATCCGGTGCCTTCTCATCGGCACTTTCCTGTTTCTGAGGATTTAGGAAACGATTAAGCAGCGTTCTTACAAGCATGCCGATAATGAAAAAAACAATCGTTGCAGCAAGGATAAGAATCAACGCCTTGGTGAGCTCATATCGATACAAAAACGTAACAACACATGCAACCAATGCCGCAACCAAAGTTATTATTGCGGGAAGATTTTTAAAAATCATATACGCTTAAGTTCCTTTCCTACTGCCTTAATCAACAATGAGCCATCCGCAGAATAAAATTCTATCGTGCGTCCGTAATTAAGTCCTGTATCTTCTGCTATAATCCGAATGCCAAGCTTCTTAAAATTAACCTTAGCCGACTCAGCATTCTTCTCTCCAACCTTCATGGATGCATTCGCGCCTGCTCCCGATGACACGGCGAACATCTGCGCACCCCCTGCAATCTTAGCAACCATTCTGCTTCTTACCGCACCCATCTTCTCCATTCTTGCCACCGTCTCCAAAATTCCGGTATCACCGAATTTTGCTATATTCTGATTATTTCTAATCAAAGTACTGTCGGGAAGCATATAATGGCACATACCGATTATCTTAGTCACCGGGTCATAGATGCATGCTCCGATACATGAGCCTAAACCTAATGTAGTTAAATTATCCGGATAACGGCAGACATTTAAGTCTGCCATTCCCACTTTAATCATATTTCCCATATACTTTTACCTGTGTGTACAATATTTACATACCTAAAGATGAAAGAATCACATCATACGATTCAAGCTCCGGTACCATAAGAAAATATCCGTTAACCAGGTCAAGTTCTCCAAACTGTGTCTCAATAAGCAGAACCTTGTCACCCAGCTTTCCGAACTCAATCGCCGGCACACTTAAAAGTGCGCCCGCCATATCAATCGATATATATGGAACCGATGATGCAATCTTCAAATTAGTTAGATTAGACATTGCCGACAGGTAAGCTCCGATAATAATATTACCAATCTCGCTGAGAGCCGAAAGCTCCATCTCCGAAAAAGTTCCGTCACCTGATACTCCCATTCCGCCCATAAGCGAATTGACCAAGGTATGTGCCGACTCCTCTTTTGCAAGGAACATCATCATTCCTTTTATATCGCCATCAAGCTGTACAAGAATTCCGGCAAGAACCTCCTCCGGAGAACCAAATGTGTCCGGAAGCTCCGTAAACGGAACCATCTCAACTCTCGGAACATTCATATCAATCTTTGTGTTCAGCATCTTTGCCAGTGCCGTCGTTGCATTGCCTGCTCCGATATTACCGATTTCCTTTAAGACGTCAAATTGTAAATCATTAAGTTTGTCAAGTTCTCTTTCTGCCATGACATCTCCTTTCCGGCAATTTTTATTCTTCCCTAGCTTGTTCCTTATCAGCAATAGCAAGCTGAATGTTGAGAAGAGAAATAAGCTCACCTTTGCTCTTTCCTATTGCACTTATGTATCCTGCCATATCATTGTTAGCATCAATCGCAGTCTTTTCAACCGAATCTTCATCAAGAGTTACCACCTCATTAACCTGATCGACAATAAGACCAACCGTTGCCTGCTGCTCAAGCTTGATAATGATAATTCTTGTCTTGTCCGTAATCTCATCAACAGGAAGACCGAACTTAAGTCTGAGGCTCATTACAGGAACAATCTCACCTCTTAAGTTGATTACACCCTTGAAATAATGCTGTGCCTTAGGCACTCTCGTAATCTTCTGCATTCTTACGATATTGTCAATATAATTAATATTTATACCATACTGTTCTTCACCCAGCTTAATGACAATGTACTGTCTTGCTGTTGACTGGCTTGTTGTTATAGCATCCATAGTATATTACCTCCATCTGTTATACAAGAGTATTTGCATCAATGATAAGAGCGATATCGCCATCACCGAGAATTGTTGCACCGCTGATCATCTTGTTGACATTGATGTAGCTTCCGAGTGACTTGATTACTATCTCCATCTGTCCTATAAGACTGTCCACAACAATACCTGCTCTCTTTTCTCCCTTACGGACAATAACAACCGTCATGTTATCACTGTCCTCATTGCTTGACTCAACATCAAGAAGCCTGCCAAGACGTATGATAGGAATAACCTTATCTCTTAAATGTATAACTTCCTTGGAATTAACATACTTTATATCGTCCTTTGTTATATCCTCAAGTGTCTCAATTGAGCCGAGTGAAATAGCATACTGCTCATCACCAAGCTTAACCATGAGTGCCTGAATAATGGCAAGCGTAAGAGGAAGTCTTACGATAAATGTACTTCCCTCGCCAAGCTTTGTCTTAACCTCTACATCTCCGCCGAGAGCCTCAATCTTGGACTTAACAACGTCAAGACCGACACCTCTTCCGGATACATCTGTAATCTTTTCTGATGTGGAGAAGCTCGGACGGAAAAGTAAATCAATGATATCCTTATCAGTCATTGCCTCAGCCTGCTCAGGAGTGATTGTACCCTTCTCGATTGCCTTGTTGCGGACCTTCTCAACATCGATACCGTTACCGTCATCGCCTACCTCGATAACTACATTGTTGCCATCCTGATAAGCATTGAGGAAAATCGTACCGACTTCAGGCTTGCCTCTCTGTGCACGCACATCGGCATGCTCAAGTCCGTGGTCTGCTGAGTTTCTGAGCAGGTGCATAAGAGGATCGCCGATTTCATCGATTACCGTACGGTCAAGCTCTGTCTCCTCACCTGTCATGTACAGTTCCATCTTCTTATCAAGCTTCTTACTCAGGTCACGAATCATTCTAGGGAATCTGTTGACAACAGTCTCAATAGGTACCATTCGGACATTCATAACAGACTCATGAAGTGATGTGGTAACTCTCTCAAGATATTCAATCTGCTCATTGAAATTCTGTCTTCCCACTGTCGAATTCTCGCTTGCAGAATTGTTAATTGAAACAAGACCGTTCTTTGCAATAATAAGCTCACTCACAAGATTCATAAGTGTATCGAGCTTGTCAATATCTACACGCACGGAACGGTTGGCCACAGGCTTGCCTGTCTTAGCAGGTGCGGCAGCCTTCTTCTCGTCCGTCTTAGCAGGTGCAGCACTGTTTTCCTTCTCAGGATGTGCTTCCGCTGCTACTGCAGCAGGCTGTGCCGTTGTTGTCGTCTCATCCTTGATTTCCTCAAGTTCGCCGCCGACAACATTCTTAATCTCGGATACGTTCTTAATCACACCGAGCACCTTGTCGAAGCTCTCATTAGATACAACAAACACGCTGAAATCAAGTTCAAACTTCTCATCCTCAATATCCTGTGTTGACGGGTCGGACTTGATAATCTCTCCTACTTCCTCGATTCCCTTAAAAACAAGGAATGCTCTCGCAGCCTTAAGAATGCAGTTAGGATCAAGATATACGGTAAATCCATACGCCTTCATTCCCTTTCTGCGTGCCTCATTAATCGCATGCATCTCAAAATCGGCAAGTGTACTCTTCTTATACTTTGCCAAATCATCAGAACCTTCCGACTGAGCCACAGGTGCCGCTGCCTGTGCAGGCTGAGCTTCTGTCTGTGGCTGTGCCGCAATATTTCCCTCTGTGGCAAGGAACTCATTGAGAAGCTTGATTATAGCTTCATTGTCCTCAGTTCCCTCGTCAGATGTCTCCTGAATATTGGAAAGATATGCCTCTAATGCATCAAGGCACTGGAATAAGGTATCTACAAGACTCGCCGTTACCTTCATCTTATCATTGCGGATCTCCGAGAATACATTCTCCATATTATGTGTAAGATTCTGCATTCTCTTGTATCCCATTGTACCCGCCATTCCCTTAAGCGAATGTGCAGCACGGAATATCTCGTTGATTGTGGCCTTATCCTCAGGCTCCTTCTCTAATACTAAGAGAAGATCGTTCAAATTCTGTAAATGTTCTTTTGTCTCATCAATAAAAATCTCTAAATACTGGCTTACGTCCATTTAGCGCACCCCCGTGTTTCTTGTTATCGCATCAGCGATTTCTTCAAGTGGTTTTACTTCATCTGTCAGTCCCGCTTCCGCAACTGACCTTGGCATTCCATAAACAATACTGCTTGCCTCATCCTGACTTATGACGTGCAGTTTCTTCTTCTCCTTAAGAAGCTTGATGCCCTTAGTTCCATCGGCACCCATTCCTGTGAGAACTACACATACAATCTCGTCATACGGCGAATCCTTGAGTGACTCATACATCACATTCGCGCACGGTCTTAAAGCATCCACCGGAGGTTCGTCAGACAGTACAACCTTCGCAGTGCTTCCGGCTCGTGTAAGACGCATATGTCTTCCCCCCGGAGCTATGTATACGGTTCCCTTCTCTACGATATCACCGTCCTCGGCTTCCTTCACCTTAACCTTGCTTATCTCATTAAGCCTCATTGCCAGTGATTTAGTGAAGCCGGCAGGCATATGCTGTACAACAACCATACCTGCATCCATGTCCGCCGGAAGATACGGAATCACCTGCTGAAGTGATTTTGGGCCACCGGTGGAGCATGCGAGAGCAACTATTCTGTTGACCTTATCCTTCTTATACAGATTATGGTCACTCATTCTCACCGTCATCGCCGGCTGTACTTTTGTTCTTCCTGACACTTCGGTACTTCTCTCGTTCTTAGCCGTCACGAAAGTTCTCATTGTGGTAGCTTTCGTATTGATGCTCTGTGTTATAGGCATTGAGCTGATGACTGAAGCCTTAGTGCTGCTTGCCGTGGCAACTTCAAGCATATCAAGTATGCGCTGCTTAAAGTTCTCACCCTTAGCTTCGATAAAGTTCTCAGGCTTAGTGACAAAATCAAATGCGCCGAGTTCAAGTGCTTTGATTGTCTCCTTCGCCCCCTCCTTTGCAACCGTGCTGACAACAATTACCGTCTCCTGAATCCTGTTCTTCTGAAGCATCTCAAGAAGTTCAAGACCATTCATCTTCGGCATATTTATATCAAGAATAATTGCATCGTAGAGCTTAGGATGAGAAACAATCTTGTCAAAACCGTCAAGACCATCCGTTGCAAAATCAGCAACCTCATATTGTTTATTTGTTTTTATTATATCAGATATGACCCTTCTCATGAGTGCAGAGTCATCAATTATCAAAATTTTCTTTGCCATATAAACTATTTCCCCCTTTCATTTTGTCTCTGCTTGCGCTCTTCCTCAAAAATAAATCTTATAAAAAGTTCCCTGTCATCACTCTTGACATTCTCAAAGCTTACCCTGTTATGAAAAACATCTCTTCTGCCCGGCGGATTTACTGATTCGACCACGCTTGCCGCTGTTCTCAAGCAGTACAGTGCCGAGCCAAGCGTATAAAATAATTGTATATATACCATGGAACCCTTCTCAATATGTGCACCGGCGAATTTAAGCCCGCCTCCGCTTATATCTATTGTCTGCCCTTCCGTGAGCCTGCCCTCCGTCATGCTGTCCGGAAGCTCCCCTGTCTTTTCATACACTGTAATTGCATCGTTATCCATCAGCATATAGCTTACCGGCATCGACACCTCATATCTGAAGAACTGTCTTCTCTGTACTTTGTTGAGCGGAGTTTTAAGCTCAACCACAAGCACGTACAGATTATTGCTCTTATATCTGTCTACAATTGTTACTCTGCTGTGATACAGTCTCGTCTTAGAATAAAAAAAAGCATCAAAACTCATCCCCATAGAAAGGACCACCAAGCGTCCCTCTTTATACGGCATGGCAATTGACACTTTCTTCTCTTTCTCATCAATATCATAAATCTGGCTGAGATAAGTATTTGCTTTCTTTGTCTTGTCAGATATTATTTCATTCAGCTCAAGCCTTCCACCCGGAACTAATATTTTTTCCATAAATAAACGCTCCTCTTAGAATCTGTTATTGTGTTTTAAAACATTATTAAAAAAATTTCCAATACCTCTTTTTCCCTTTGCAATGCCTGTCTGTGTGCTTCCATCGCTCAACCTTCCCATAATCTGAACAAATGACTTCGATGCAGACGAATTAGGATATTCCATGACAACAGGTGACTGCTTCATAATTGCCTTAACAACAAAATCATCCGCCGGAATACATCCTAAATACTCAATATTAAGATTCAGAAATCTGTCGACGACAGTTGAAAGCTTTTCATACATATTCACCCCGTCTCTTGGAGATGTGGTTCTGTTGCCAAGCAGCATTATCTTAGTATGTTCATTATCAAATCCCTGAAACATACTAAGTGCTTTGAGCAGTGCATACGAATCTGTTATCGATGTCGGCTCCGGTGTGGCAACAAGAACAACCTCCGGACTTGCGGCAACGAATTCAAGTACGCTGCCTGATATTCCCGCCCCGGTATCTACAATCACAACATCTGCTATACTGTCAAGCTCCGATAACTTACCGACAAGTCTTCTTATCTGTTCCTTATCAAGATTTACCAGTCTTGCTATTCCCGACCCGCCTGACACAAACATTACTCCGTCAGGTCCATCGCATATAACTTCACTCAATTCCCTGCCCCTGAACATTAAGTCTGCAAGCGTATACTTCGGAATAACCCCAAACATAACCTCTATGTTCGCAAGCCCGAAATCAGCATCAAAAATTATAACTCTTTTTCCCTGCTTTCTGAACATAAGAGCAAGATTTATTGCAAAGCTGGATTTTCCGACTCCACCCTTGCCGCTCGTCACGGTAATAATCCTTGCATGTCTGACTGCATCAGCATCACCGGCCTGACTGCCTCTATTTTGTTGCTGTACCATCTGTCTCAATCTCTCAGCCTGGTCCATGTATGCTCTCCTTCCTACATGATGTTCCTATCCAAGCGGTGTATTTGCAGCTCCGCTTATAAGCTGCTTTGCAAGTCCCTGTACGTCCGTAACCTCAATATCATCAGGTACATTCTGTCCACATGTCGTATATGACAACGGTGCCCCTGTCCTGTTTCTGAGGTTGAGCAGATTTCCATACGCGCTCGTCTCGTCTAATTTTGTGAACAAAAGTTTGTAATCCTTAATATCCTTATATGCATCTGCAATGTTTATCAGGTCACGGTACTTTGTTGTAGCACTGACGACAAGATACTTTTCTACCTTAAGGTCTGACTGTGCATCCTCAATATTCTTTATAAGCTCCTGTATCTCTCCAAGCTGTTCAAGATTCCTGTGTGACCTTCCTGCCGTATCAACGAGTATGAGATCATATTCGCTGTAGTTTCTGACAGCATCGACAAGCTCACTCGGCGAAAAAATAACAGAAACAGGAATATCAAGAATACCTGCATAAGTGTTAAGCTGTTCCACAGCGGCTATACGATATGTGTCAGCAGTTATCATTGCCACTTTAATACCCTTATTGAGCTTAAAATCAGAAGCGAGCTTAGCTATCGTCGTGGTCTTTCCAACTCCTGTAGGTCCCATGAAAAATACAATATTTCTTCCGGAGGAGACATCTATGACAACAGGCTCTCCGAGCTTTAGTATTATCTTCTGGTACACCGCGGAGATTATACTGTCTATGTTTGATTCCTTCTTGAGCGACGAATCAATATCCTCAATTATGATATTTGCAAGCTTCTCCTCCACCTCAGAATCAATAAGCTTATTATAGATGAGCTTAAGATACTTAAAATTGCTGTTTTCCTTAATCTCCTCCTGCTTAGGCTGGTTCTGCTCCTTAGGCTGTTCCTCTGTTCTCAGCTTGTCATCCTCATTTTTCTTTATCTGGTCTGCCAAAAGATTGTGCAGCGTGTCAAGCTTCTTCTCAATGGCTTTCTCTGTTGTGGCACTTAGTGCCTGATAATCTGGTGCGGGCTGCTTCTTTATCTCCGGAGCCGCTGTTACATTCTCCTTTTCCTCAAGCGCAGCGGTTATCTCAACATAATTCTTCTTGAAGAGCTTCGCAATACCTCTCTGCTTGATTGTCTTGACATTAAGAACAACCGCACCTGCACCAAGGTCTTCCTTTGCCTTGAGTGCCGCCTCCGTCTCGGTTGCTGCCGTATATTTCTTAACTATCATTTATGCAGTCACCATCCCAACTGATTGCAATTCGACATTCGGCTCAATCTCATTGTACGAAACCACAGTCAAATCACTCACATAATCATTGATTAATTTCTTAAAATAAATTCTCACAATAGGAGAAGTTATGACAATAGGAGACTTGCCCATATTCTCAAGCTTCTCAACCTCCTGCTTGACGGAATCGACAATCTTCTGTGTTCTGTCAGGTGCAAGCGTAAGATATGCCCCCTGCTCTGTCTGCTTTACTGCGCCCATGATTTCCTGCTCAACAGTCGGGTCAAGAGTGACAACGCTCGTCGTCTCATTAGGCGTAAAGTATTTATTGGATATAGCTCTCTTAAGGCTCTGCCTTGCATATTCCGTGAGAATATCGGGATCTCTGGTTGTTGCTGCATGGTCTGCAAGAGTCTCAAAAATTGTGAGAAGGTCTCTTATGGATATACCTTCCTCGAGAAGATTCTGCAATACCTTCTGAATCTCACCGACATTCATAAGCTTAGGCACAAGCTCCTCGACAAGCGTAGGGTTATTCTCCTTGAGATTGTTGATAAGGTTCTGCGTATCCTGTCTTGTGAGGAGCTCTGCAATATGCGAGCGCACAACCTCCGTCAAATGTGTGGCAATTATTGAAGGCGGGTCAACAACCGTGTAGCCCAACGACTCAGCACGCTCTCTCTGTCCTTCCGTAATCCATATTGCCGGGAGGTGAAATGAAGGCTCGAAGGTCGGAATACCCGTAATCTCCTCCTCCACATATCCAGGATTCATCGCCATGTAATGGTCAAAAAGGATTTCTCCCTCGCTGACCTGGATACCTTTAATCTTTATTATGTATTGATTAGGATTGAGCTGAATATTGTCTCGCAATCTTATGATTGGAACAACCGTTCCAAGTTCAATCGCTATCTGTCGCCTTATCATTACAACTCGGTCAAGAAGGTCACCACCTTGATTTGCATCGGCAAGAGGAATAATTCCATATCCGAATTCGAGTTCAATCGGGTCAACCTGAAGAAGCGAAGTGACATTCTCCGGCTTCCTTATCTCGTTAGCTTCCTCGTCCGCGTTGTCAGCCTCCTGTTCAATTGCGCCAATATCCTGTCTCTTTTTCTGAATATTTCCCCATACAATGAGAAGCACACCGAACGGAACAAATATGTACCAAGGAAGCGGTGTAAACACACCGAGAAATGCCATGGCACCACCTACCATAAAGAATGCCTTCGGCATGGAGAACAGCTCGGTGACAAGTTCTTCCGAGAGATCCTTTTCCTTAGTTGCCTTGGTGATAATGATACCGGTCGAGAGTGATATAAGAAGTGAAGGTATCTGGCTTACAAGTCCGTCACCGATAGTGAGAATTGTGTATGTACTTAACGCATCATTGATGCTCATTCCCTGACGCACAACTCCCATTATAACACCGCCGACAATATTTATGGCAGTAATTACAAGACCAGCCGTCGCATCTCCCTTAACATACTTGGTAGCACCGTCCATGGCTCCGAAGAATGAAGATTCCTGCTGAAGCTTCTCTCTTCTTGCAATCGCTTCCTTATCACTTATGGCTCCCGTATTCAAATCGGCATCGATAGCCATCTGCTTACCGGGCATGGCATCGAGAGTGAATCTTGCCGTTACCTCGGCAACTCGCTCGGTACCTTTATTGATTACCATGAACTGTACAAGGATAAGAATGAGGAATACGATGACACCTATTACAATATCATTGCCTCCCACGAACTGACCGAACACTCTGACGACATTACCAGGATCACCTGTTCCTAAAATAAGCTTAGTCGACGATACATTGAGCGATATACGGAATATTGTGGTAAACAGCAGGATTGTAGGAAAAGCCTGCATATCCAGCGGTTCCTTTGAAAAAAGTGCCATGAACAAAATAACAAGTGCCACAGCAATGTTAAATGCAAGCAGTATATCAAGTACTGCGCTCGGAATCGATACAATAAGGAAAACAACTGCAGCAAGAATATACAAACCGACAAACAGATCTGATTTCTTCATGTTCTCCTCCTTTCACACACTTCGGACATGGTATCTATGCCCTCTTATTCTTAAGATTATATACAAATGCCAGAACTTCTGCAACTGCCTGATACAATTCCGGCGGAATTTCCTCGTTTAATTCTACATTATAATATAACATACGCGCAAGAGGTTTATTCTCAACAATTTCAACATTGTGTTCCCTCGCTGTCTCTTTGATACGTGCAGCCAGAAAATCTTCACCCTTTGCAACGACGACAGGAGCTCTTCCCTTATTCTGCTCGTACTTAAGTGCAACGGCAAAATGCGTCGGGTTAGTGATAACGACATCCGCCTCGGGAACAGCCTGCATCATTCTCCTCCTTGAAACCTCAGCCATCCTCTGGCGCTGTTTCTGCTTAACCTCAGGACTTCCCTCAGTGTTCTTCCACTCGTCCTTGACCTCCTGCTTGGTCATCATCATATCTTTTTTGAATTTTCTCTTCTCATACACATAATCGACTATTCCGATTACAAGATAAATAACGCATATCACTATTCCAACATCAAATATTATATCTGCCAGCAATGACAATGCCTGATTCAGCGAAATATCATACAATGTATATATATCAGCAAATCTGCCCTTTAACTTGTTGTACACTACAATAAAAATAATAACCAGTATCACAGTCTGCTTAAGAAGTTCCATAAGTGTCTTAACGGAAAACAGCCTTTTGATACCGTTCACCGGATTGAACTTGCTGAGCTTAGGCTGCAAAGGCTTTGACGTAGGTTTCCATTTTACCTGAACAAGCTCAGCCACAACTGCGACAACAACTCCGACCGCAAAAAAAGGCAAAACCATCATGAGCATATCAAGAGCTGCCGCTCGCATAAGCTGTATTGTATACTGAGAATTAAACTCGCCGTTCTGTGCCTGAAAAAAATCACCTATTCTTGTGTAATTTTCCCTGAAGCATTCCACAAAAGAACTGCCCATACTGCCAACCATAAATTTCAAAACCAGAAACGACACAAGCAAAATAACGGATGAACTTAAATCCTTGCTCTTTGAAACCTGTCCATCCTTACGGGCATCGGAAAGCTTCTTAGCAGTAGGCTCCTCCGTCTTCTCTCCACCCGGACCGTCCTTGGCAAAAAACTGCAATGAGACACTCAATGTTCCCGTGGCTGTGCCTGATACTCTGCCATATTTCTTTATATATGTATTATTGCCATCCAGCTTAAGTTTCCTCACCCGGCGCGCATCCCTTTCACAAGATCTATTATATTATTTTTCATTGTATCCATCAAAAAGCCCGCAACCGACGGAAGCATGGCAACCGTAAGAAACATGATAAAGAAGCCTATTAATATCTTTATCTGCATTCCGACTGCAAACATATTCATCTGAGGTGCCACTCTCGCCATTATACCGAGAATACAATTCATTACCATCAATGTGATGAATACCGGAAGTGCAATTCTGAAGCCGATTGCAAAGTAATCTGCAATAAAGCCCAGCACCGAATTGTACATTCCCGGTCTTAAAACCGCCTCTCCTACCGGAAGAACCGTATATGTATCGACTATTGCCTGAATCAGGAATGTATGCAGACCTGACACCATCATCAAAAGCATAATAACATAATAATATAACTGACCCGATATATTGACCTGCATTTTTGTTGCCGGGTCATACATCGTCGCCATTGATAAGCCGATGTTGATATCTATCAAATATCCCGCAAAATGAATTGCCTGCATACACAGATTGGCACAAAATCCGATGGAAAGACCGACGATTGATTCCTTCATAACCAGTATTGCATACCCAATCACTCCATCGTATGTATATGACTGCTCAGGTGCCGCAAACATAATAATATATGACAAAAATACTGCAAGTCCAAGCTTGGTTCTTGTCGGTACATTGCTCGTGGAAAAAAAGGGAGCCGTATATATAAAGCCGGCAACCCTCACAAGTATAAGCAGATATAATTCCCACTGTGCAAATAAAGTATCAACGTCAATAGTCATATTAATCCCATCCTAAAGCTGCAGTATACAAATGTCAAAATCCACATAGCGAATTAAATGAGCCCCAAAGATTTTCAATAAAATCAGTAAGGTTGGTACCTATCCACCCTGCCACAAGCATAAGTGTGAGAAATACCGCAATTACCTTCGGAACAAATGTAAGTGTCTGCTCCTGTATGGATGTAATTGTCTGAAATATACTTATTATCAAACCAACCACCAATGATACAAGAAGAAGCGGAGCCGAACATTTAATTACGAGAAACAACGCTTCCCGCATTATATCAAGTACCTGCTGTTGAGTCATAATATACCTCCTTCTCTTCTAACACCAAATCAGCCCCCACCATAAGCGTGGAGGCATGATATCCTTGCCTATATTTATCAATGGTAAAAAGTCTTAACGAGATTTCCTATAACAAGATTCCAGCCATCCGCAATAATAAAAAGAAGTATCTTAAACGGCATGGAAATTGTGGTAGGCGGAAGCATCATCATACCCATGGACATGAGTGTTGATGCCACAACCATATCAATAATAATAAAAGGTATGTAAATCACAAACCCAATTATAAATGCTGTTCGTAATTCACTTGTAATAAAACTTGGAATAAGTACGGATGTCGGAATGTCATCCTGTGTCTGAACATCCTGCGTACCCGAAATCTCAAGAAACATCTTAAGATCCTTTTCTCTTGTTATCTGTCCGAACATGAACTCCCTAATCGGAGCCATTCCGACTTCAAACGCTTCCTCAGACGTAATTTCACCTGCCGCAAGCGGTTTGACTGCATTCTGATACACTGAACTGAATGTCGGAGCCATTATGAAAAAAGTCAAAAATAACGCTAATCCCACAAGAACCTGATTAGGAGGTACGGTCTGAGTGTTGAGTGCCGCTCTCGTAAAATGCAGAACTATAATTATTCTTGTGAAGGATGTGAGCATAATAAGTATAGATGGTGCAAGTGAAATGACGGTAAGAAGAGCAAGCATCTGAAGGACACTTGCCATATTCTCGTCACCTGCCGCAACACCTATTGTTAATAAATTATAATCTTTGCTGTCTTCCGTAGAGTTCTCCGAGCTTAATGTGCCCAGCACGTCCGTGCCCTCTGAAGCATATACAGGCTTCTCGGTACTCATAAACAGAACAAGGAAAGTTATTGTAAATAGCATAAGGAATCTTAAAGCATTCTTCTTAAAATTCTTTCTAGTATACATAGCCTCTACCTGTCTTCCTGTCTGTTTTCCTGTTCTTTTTTTCTAAAACGCTTGAGAAGATTCTCAAATTCCATATTTGAAGCCGTACCCTGTTCTTTTATCACAAGCTTGTCACCGTCAATCTCACCTAACAGGGTGACAGTGTCCTTACACACAGCAACAGCAAAGTACTTTTCTCCGACACGCACTATCTGTACAAGCTTATTCTGTGACAGACGAAGCATGTCAATAACCTGTATATTATTGCCTGACAGTTGACCCTTCTGATATCTTCCGACAAAACGCGTCGTGAAATAAGTCAAGGCAAGCACAAGGATAAACAAGACAGCAACCGTTATAAGCTGTGCAATACCGTTTATCCCTGTCAGAAGCATGAATGTATGCACTAACCTACTACCTTTCTTACCGCCTCTAATACACGATCCTGCTGGAACGGCTTAACAATAAAATCCTTAGCACCTGACTGAATTGAATCGATAACCATCGCCTGCTGGCCCATTGCAGAGCACATGATAACTGCTGCTCCCGCATCTGCAGCCTTGATTGCCTTAAGTGCCTGAATTCCGTCCATCTCAGGCATTGTGATATCCATGAGGACAAGATCCGGCTTAAGTTCCTGATATTTTTCAACAGCCTTAGCACCATTCTCTGCCTCGCCGACTACATTGTAGCCATTCTTTGTGAGAATGTCCTTAATCATCATTCTCATAAATGCCGCGTCATCGCAAATTAATATATTCTTTCCCATACAATTCTCCTTCTGGTAAAATTTATTCATATTTTTGTTACCATTATGCTATGTAATTAACATTTATAAAATATCTTATTATGAAATAATTGTCAATTAATAATTTCCGTAATCTTAATTCCGAAACTCTCTTCGATGACAACTACTTCACCCTTGGCAACATATTTGCCGTTAACGAGAACATCTATCGGCTCACCTGCAATCTTGTTAAGTTCAACGATTGTTCCAGGTGCAAAATCAAGTATCTCCTTAATTGACTTCTTAGTACGTCCAAGCTCCACCGTAACTTCAAGAGGTACATCCATAATGAGGTCAATATTCTCATGCTGGCCTGTAGATGACATATCTCCCGTAAAAGGCTTAAACGAAGCCGGCTGCACATTAGGCATCGGCTGCGGCTGATATCCTCCCATAACCTGTGGCTGCGGATATGGCATTGCAGGCTGCATGTATCCAGGCATCGGCTGTGCATAAGGATTCATCACAGGCTGCTGGTATGCTCCCATATCAGGCACAGGCTGCTGCATAGGCTGCGGTGCAGGTGCAGGAGCCGGGCTTGCTGCAGGTGCAGGAGCCGGTGCAGGCTGTGCAGATGCCGTGGCACTTGCAGTTGAATCCGATGATCCACTCGACTTCATGCCGAATATCTCATAAAGGGACTTGGCAAACTCAAACGGATATAACTGCATGATTTCACTGTCAATCAAATTTCCGATTAACATCTTAAATGAAACCTTTACAAACTTCGACTTCAGGAATTCAGGAAGCTTTCCCGTGTTCATACTCTCATTAAGATCAACAAGTTCTGCAGTTGGCGGGCTTATATCAATCTTCTTGTTGAGCATTGACGACATGGATGTCGCCGCACTTCCCATCATCTGATTCATTGCCTCTCCAATGGCGCTGAGATGAAGCTCTGTTATCGGCTCATCCGAGGCTACACCCGGACCACCCATCATAAGATCTGTTATAATCTTAACATCATTTTCTTTTAATACAAGTACATTGTTGCCGTCAAGACCATCAACATACTTTATCTGGAGAAATACACATGGTCTGTCATATGAATCTGCCAACTCACCCCACTCAACATACGAAACATTCGGTGTGGTAATGGTAACTGTCTGATTAAGCAGCATACCAAGCGTTGTTGCCGCAGAACCCATACTGATATTAGAAATTTCTCCAATGGCATCCTTCTGCTCGTCAGTAAGGACTTTATCATCATCTGCCGGTGCAGCTGTCGCAGTTGCAGCAGAATTATCTGCCCCGCCATTATCAGTCCCGGCCAATAATGCATTAATTTCATCCTGTGATAACATTCCGTCCATTGTTCTCACTCCTCTTCTTTCAGTATTTGCGTAATTCTAACCGCATAATTGTCATTGGTAGAGCCGGGCATAGCTGCAAATTTCTTAATATTGCCCACATAAACATCCAATTCATCATCCACGCTTCTGTCAAGCTTTATCACATCACCAATATGGAGCTGCAGGAAGTCGTTGACAGATATGGAACTTTTACCTAAAACCGCCTTAACCGGTATCTGTGCTTTTGAAATAAGGCTCTCAATTGCTTCATTGTAAGACTTATTATCCTTCTCCTGCATTGTGGAGAACCAATATTTTGTATTAAGCTTATCCATTACCGACTCTAAAACACCGAACGGCAGACAGACATTCATCAGTCCTTCAACATCACCTATTTTAACATTAATTGTGACAATTGCAATAGTTTCACTCGGTGAAATAATCTGCGCAAACTGTGAATTAGTCTCTATCCTCTCCAATCTTGGGGTTATACTGACAACATTCTGCCATGGCTCTCTCAAAAGATTTACACATATGGTAAATATTCTTTCAAGAATTACAAGTTCAATCTCCGAATATTCTCTCATCTTGTCAAGCGGTTCTCCCTCGCCTCCTAACAGTCTGTCAATAATACAGAATGCCAGGTTGCCGGAAATCTCCATAACCGCTGAGCCATCGAGTGGGTCCATGTTGATTACGCCTAAGAGTACCGGATTGGAGAGCGCATTGGAGAACTCAGAATATATGACCGACTCCGAATTGACAACCTCGACCTGAACCGCTTTTCTCAGATATGCCGGAAGATTCGTGGAAAGCAGTCTCCCGTAATGCTCGAATATAATTTCAAGTGTTCTTAAGTGTTCCTTTGAGAACTTAGTCGGTCTCGCGAAATCATAATTCTTTACCTGTTTTTCGTCCTTATCTTTTATCTCTTCCATGTCAAGCTCTCCGCTGTTGAGAGCCTTGAGCAGATTATCTATCTCGCTCTGCGACAGGACTTCGCCCATTTAAAGCCACCTGCCCTTCCTCTAGAATGCGTTACTGTGTTATAAAGCTTGTAAAGCTTACATCATATATAAATGTTGAATCAAACAACTGCTGAAGTCTTCCGAGAATCTCCTTGCGGATTTCCTCCTTGTTGTTGATTGCCTGATCCATTGTATACTGAGTTATAACCTCAATCACAACACTGTCAATCTGGCTCATCGCAGAACTTATCGTAGCCTGCTTAGCCTTGTAATCGGCATGATCCTTGTTAAGAATAATACTCATGCCAACAACTATCACATGTGCTTTTCCGTCATCACCTGTCTTAAGATTGAGAGATGTGGTTGAATCACCGTTGAATGTAACGGCAACCTCCTCAAGCTTTGTGATGTCAACCGTCTCCGGCTCATCCGATGACCCCTGTATATCAAGGTCAACTATTTCACAAATCTTATTTACAAGATTGCTCGTCTTATTGATTGCAGGCATGCAGGTAAAAATCAGTAATGCCGTAAGCACCAGATTAACCACTGCAAGTGCAAGTGTAATTATTTGTAACAGACTCTTCTTCACTTTCTTTTCCTCCTGTATATGCTATTGATTATAATCACTTAAGCTGTTGTAAATCCTGATTTCAACACGTCTGTTCTGTGCCCTTCCCTCTGCCGTCGAGTTATCGGCAATCGGCTTATATTCTCCGAAGCCCGAGTGCATAAGATTATCAGGTGCAAGACCACAGTCATTTACAAGATACTCATACACCGAAAGTGCACGATATGTAGATAGCACGGCATTGCTTGTAAAAAGCGGATCACCGATTATCGGAACATTATCCGTATGCCCCAGAATCTGAATCGTATTATCCGAATAGTCTGCAAGCACCTCCGCAACCTGTTTGAGGAGTTCTTTTGCCTCAGGCTTTAAATCAGCCTTTGCCGAATCAAACAAAAGTGACCCCTTGAGCGTAAGCTGGACATAATGTGTGGTCGTCTGAACCTCCACCGAAGAAGAAATTCCCTTGTTCTCAAGTTCTCTCTCTATATTCTCCGACATCTTCGTCGATTCCTTGAGCTGTTCTTTTTCAAGCTCAAGCTTGGCATAGGTCACCGAATCGGATTCACCGTCCTCATTTTTTCCAAGCTCAGTATAATATTCGCTGAGCTGTGTGAGCTGGCTTGCACCACTCGCTATGAGCACTCCCTGACCTATTCCCGTCTGTCCTCCGTTGAGAATGGAAAAGCTCTGTGCCATAGATTGTGCTATCTCCTGAAACTTCTCAGCATCAATCGTTGACGACGCAAACAAGAGCACGAAGAAGCATAGGAGCAGATTCATCAGGTCGGAAAACGTATCTTTCCATCCGTCGGTTTTTACCGGTGCTTCGTCTTTCTTCTTTGCCATTAAGCCTCACCTGCCTGTTCAGCCGTTCCGTCATCACCGCCGAACTTGCTTCTCTCAGCCGGTGAAAGGAAGGATTTTAACTTTTCTTCAATAACTCTTGGGTTCTCACCTGCCTGAATAGACAGAAGCCCTTCTATCATAACCTCTTTGAGGGTTACCTCAATCTCGTTATTTGCGCGCAACTTGATTGCAACAGGTGTCGCAAGCCAGTTAGCAAGAAGCGAACCGTAGAATGTTGTGATGAGTGCAATAGCCATCGCAGGTCCGATTGCTGAAGGATCACTCATGTTCTGAAGCATCTTGATGAGTCCGATAAGGGTACCTATCATTCCCCAAGCCGGTCCCATTCCTGCTAAATTCTCCCAGAATCCATATACCTTCTTATGTCTTGCCTCAAGGTTGGCAAGCTCTGTCTCGAGTATGGCTCTTACAAGGTCAGGCTCGGTTCCGTCGACGATGAGCAGGACTCCCTTCTTAAGGAAATCGTCATCAAGTCCCTCGGCAGCTTCCTCGAGCGCGAGAAGTCCTTCCTTTCTTGCAAGATTGGATAATTCAATAATTTTCTTGATTGTGTCAGCGTGGTCAACCTTCTTATCCTTGAGTGCAAGTCCGAAGCCCTTAAGTCCCTTCACAAAATCCGGCATCTTGTTCATCGTAAGACATGCACTGAACGCACCTCCGATAGTAATCGCAACCGAACCGGGGTCAATGAATCTTCCGATAACGCCGAAGCCATCACCTGATATAATTCCGTACATCGTGAATCCAAAACATAAAACCAAACCAATAATTGTAGCTAAATCCACCTTTATTCACCTGCCAGTCATTATTATTTGTATATTAGGCCTCTTCCAAGGCTGTTCTTTCGATGTAAATTTTCCTCTTATAAGATAATACTAAATTTTTTATTGCTTGTCTACTTTCTTTTACTATTAATTTTTTCCCGGTTGTGAGTGTCACCACCGTGTCCGGAGTCTCTTCAATACTCTCTATCAAATCACAGTTAACGGTAAAATTAACTCCGTTTAACCTTGTCAAATCAATCATTCTCCCCCTCCAATCCATCTTTTAAAGCTCATCCTTCTTATGCTTCCGAGAATAGCATCAAGCTTGCTGCTGTCAAACACCGTGCTTCCCGATTCAATCTTAAGCGCACTCTCAGGCCAAGGTGTATATTCAACATCAACACCGTATCTGTCCGCTGTCGCAAGTGCCATCTCCTTAAGGCTGTAGTCTTCACCGCCTATATTATAGACATCGTCCATACATCCGTCCGAAAAGCTTCCTTCTGCAATCGTCCTGCATAAATCTCCGATGTATGTCAGTGTTCTTCTGACCTCTCCGTCTCCATACAGCGAGATATTCTCACCCGCTGCCGCCTTCCCTATGAAGAACTCTGCTGTTCCGTAAGAGCTCACGCCTTTTAAAAGACTTCCGTAAGGAACGCATATTCTGAAAATACAATAATGTATCCCGAATACCTCATGATACATTTTAAGGTACTGTTCACAGGCAAACTTATTCACGGCGTACACCGTCTTCATTTCCTTCTCGGCATCCTCTGAAAGAATTTCATCTTTTCCCTTATATACAAGCCTTGTGGAAGGGAATACAAGCTTTGCCGTCGAATCTGCCTTTCTCATGGCATTTAATACATTGAGAAGTCCAAGCTCATTTACCTTTATAAAGCTTTCAGGCTCGTCAAACCCCACATACGTTCCGGTTCTTCCGGTAAAAAGAATTACCGCATCCACATCATATCTCACGGCTTCCATTGAATCGCTGCTCATAATATCAATAGGAGCATAGCCTGAATGTCCATCCTTATGCGTCTCCTCCCTGTCATATAAATACATCTTTATCTGTGCATCACTGTCCGCAATGCTCTGTATAAGATTTCTTGCTATATAACTGTTGGCTCCGATAATGGTGACTGACTTCATGGCCTGCTCCTAAATAATATTATTTAAATCTGTTATCTCTTAAGATTTATAAGTTCCTCAAGCATTGTATCCGATACCGTGATGATACGTGAATTAGCCTGGAAACCTCTCTGTGTTGTAATCATGTCCGTGAACTGTCCGGCAAGGTCTACATTTGACATCTCAACATAACCCGGTGCGAAAGAACCGCCGTCTGAAGTTACGTCCTGACCGATACCATCGAATTCACCTGAGTTCATGGTCGCTGAATACAGGTTAGAACCTGCTTTCTCAAGACCTGCAAGATTCGTGAAGGTTGCTACGACAATCTGTCCGAGTGTCTTAGATGCACCGTTATCATAGCTTGCAATAATCTTACCGTCTGTCTGAATGCTTACGGATGTCATCTTACCTGCTGCAAGACCTGCATTCTGTCCGTCAGCATCACCCTTCTTAGGCACAAGCGATGTATCCTTACCAAAGCATGTAACCTGCGAAATATCAACAGTAATGTTCTGGTCAAACGAATTACCCAGGCCTGTAACGGTGAGTGTAAGCGGATTACCTGTTTCAAGACTTCCGTCTGCGCTATTAAATTTAATGTTGACATTGTTAATAACCGCCTGAAGCTGAGCATCGGTCAGTCCCATATCCGTTCCGTTACATGTCATTGCCGTACATGTAATATTGTAGCTGTACGGATCAGCAGCATCCTGACTGATTGAGAGCGTTGCTCTGTACTCGTAGCCGAGATTATCATAAAAGCTTACGTTGGTTGAGATTTTTCCGCCTGTGGCTGAGAAGCTCTCGTCCTCCTTGTTAATATTACCTGTTATTGTGGTCTGTGTAGTCTGCGTAGGGTTGGTATATTTATTTGCTGCCGTGTAGATTGAAAGCGGCTTAACTGTTGCTCTCTGAATATTGCCATTGGCATCAGGAAGCCATCCCATTACACTGTAACCTGCACTTGTGACAAGATTACCGGAGGAATCTGTTGTAAAGTTACCTGCTCTTGTAAAGAAATTCTGTGTACCGTCGTTTACAATGAACATTGAATCTCCGTTAATCATAAGGTCGAACGGACTATTGGTTGCCTGTGAACCGCCTGGATCCGATACGGATGTGCTCATGGCTGCAACCTTAGAGCCAAGACCTATCTGCATTGCGTTCGTACCGCCTCGTCCTGTTGAAGCGTTAGGGCCTGACGCACTCTGTGTTGTCTGGTATAATACATCACTGAAGGATACGGACTGTGCCTTATATCCGACAGTATTTACATTGGCGATATTGTTACCAATAACGTCCATCTTGGTCTGATGTGTCTTAAGACCTGCCACACCAGAGAAAAGTGATCTCATCATAGTAATTGTTCCTCCTGATTATGGAACCGTGTCGGGCTTCTCAATCATTCAAAGTCCTCGACCTCCTCATCGGTCCGGTCTATATTATCACTGCTCCATCAATATTAGTATAGATATTGTCAGCATCACTGCTCTGTTCCATTGCTGTAATCACCGTGTTGCTTTTGGTGTTTACAATGAAAGAAAGGCTGTCCATTATAACAAGTGATTCCCTGATACCCTTATCGGATGCTTTCTTTGCTCCGTCCTGAAGTCTTGCCATCTGGTCGTCGGACAATGTTATATTTCTCTGCCTCAAGCGCTCGCCGGCATGCTTTGAAAATTTAAGACTACCATCCGTGGTAGTGTCTTTACTATTCTGCCACTCCTGTCTCAACATATCCTCAAAGGATATTGTCTGCGAAACGGCCGCATCCTTGCTTTCTTTCGTCTTTTGAATCAGATATTGACCCGTGATCTGTTCAATGGAGGAATAAACATTGTTTTTAATCTCCATATTCGCTCCTTTGCTTGAACCGCTTACTCTTTATCGGTGCTGTCTGAACCACTGCCTGTTGAACTGCCGCCCGTAAGTTTCTTGTAGTAATCCTCATCAACAACTGAGTATAAATCATCAATATTGTAGAGATAACCACCGATTGAGAGATATGTACCATCCTCACGAATCTCAACCGTCTGTACCTTACCGCTTGTGTATTTTGTCTCACCGGTGCTGTCCGTCGTAGCCATGATAACATATTTCCCGACAAGATTCTGTGCCTGTCCTGTCCGCATAGACTCCGACATATTCTGAAGTTCCTCAATCTGCGAGAAAGTAGCCATCTGTGATACCCACTCTGTATTAGTTGTAGGCTCAAGCGGATCCTGATACTGCATCTCAGCTACAAGAATCTGTAAGAACTGATCCTTACCCATCGTAGAAGTACCCTTTGTGTCTTCTGACAGGTTATCGGGTGTTGTATTAGCATAAATTTTGCCGTTAACTATCTGTGCACTTATTGCCATCGTTGTTCTCCTTTCCTCCCGCATAGGCGGAATTATTATTATTAATTATTATGCCATGTAGTCAATGCTTCTTCCGGTCGCTCTCATCATCTCGACTGCGAGATTCTCGTCATCCGTAAGTTCATCATCGCCTATCAACGCATTAATCTCATCTAGCGTGAGCCTTCTTGTCTGTCTGTGACTGCCATCATTCTCACTGCCTGCGTTATCGTCTCTTCCTTCGAGATTCTTTCCTGTCTCAAAGCCGTGGCTCTGAACCGTTACCTCAACCGCTTCAACTTTAAGTCCCTGCTGTTCAAAGCTTTCCTTGAGCATCACAAGCTGATTCTCAATCACATTCTTGACCGCCTCGTCCTGCGCGGCAATCTGTGCTGTTATAATACCGTCCTTAGCCGCAACGACAAGATTAACCTTTCCGAGGCTCTCCGGATGAAGCTGCAATTCCATCTCCGTCGAAGTGCTGTTTACGTTGACCTTAACCGCATCGATTATCTGTCTTACAATCTCCTCCGAGCTCACATTGTATCCCTCAAATGCACTCTCAGCATTAATTGAATTGTCAACATTGCTTATGAGCGTCTCAAGGAACTGTCCCGACAGGCTCTCACTTCCATTGCCCGTCATATGAGAACCCGTATTGTTATCGGAAGTCAATGTAATTTTCTCCTCAAGAGTTCCCGTTGTCGGCTGATTGACATTCTGCACATTGTCCTCTGACTCTGTCTTCTGTTCCATGCCCGCATCTGCCGTGGTCTGTCTGTTGTTTACCGTGTTCTGTACAGTATTTTCCATAACAGGCTCATTGAGCATTCCGTCCTGCATATTCACTGCAGAAGCGTTGCTGACCGGACTTGTTTTTTCATCAACATCAGCATTGTTCTGTACTGTGACAAAGTCCTTGAGCATATCCGTAAGTTCCTCAGCCGATACACCAAGCTCATCTGAAGCATTGCTTATCAGATTCTTAATCCCGTTTCCAAGCTCCGAGTAAGCCTGTGATACGCTGCTGTCAGTCAGGAGCTTCATTGAATCACCGTCGGCAAGGTTATCTGCCACAAAATCGGCGAGATTACTCTGATTCAGCAAATCGGTTATGCACATTCCGCTCTCTGCAAGCATCTTCTCAAGCTCTTCATCGGTCACATCAAGCACTGCACATACCACCGCCCTAATGTCACTTGTTAACGCCTTGAGGTCACTTGTCATAACAGATTCGTCAACAGCGGTTCCATCACCGGTATGTCTTGCGCCTCTTACAATGTACTCAACCTGTGAGCGGCGGTTGGACATTTTTTCCTGAATACCCGGAGTGTCCTGACCTTTTACGGTGTTCACTGCATTAGAAGCAGTTTTAATCGACTGCTTCATCATATTGCCGAAAGCATCCGTTGCCTTGGTAACATTCTGAGCTGCGATATTGTACAGACTGCCTTTTTTCGACACGGAAGACAAATTCTGAATATTCGTGTCAGCTGCCATGTCACATATCCTCCTTTCTATGATATTCTGTGCTGTGTGTCACAGCTTTATAGTCAACCGGATAACCGGATAACTATCTTGGTGCATTGCTTCCGTCGTGCGTACCGTCCGGATTTCCTACAGGATTCTTACCCTGACTCTCCTGTATTCTGTTCTCGCGATACTCCTCCATGGTATATGGCGACGGATACATGAGAAGTGTTATCTTTGCGGCATAGATTGAAGTCATATTCTGTAATATGTCTGCCGCCTTTGCCACGCTCATGCTTGCAAGTATTGAGGCAACCTTCTCCTCATCTCCGGTCATTTCCTCTAAGATTGAAGCTGCCTGAGCAGCCTTCATTTTGGAATATGTAGCTGCAAGGTCGGTTATAATCTGACTGCTTGCCTGTTTTTCAAGTACCTGCTGATATATGGCTGCCGCATTCTCCGGATCAATACTTTCATACCATGTCTTATATGTCTCCGGGTCTGCTGCGTAGTTGCCTGTGTAATCGTTGCCGAATACAACCTGCTCATCGAACTGCCTCTTAAGCTCCTCATAGTTCTTCTGATATGTCTCAAAAGGAGTTAGTCTTGCGACCTCTGATGTAAGGCTTGCTATCGTTTCCGCATCCGTTGCCGCAGCCTCATTGAGTGCGAGATTTTCATTTTCAAGCTCCTCTATCCGTGCAATTGCCTCCGAGAGGGTCGTGTACGGATACTTGCTGTCCATTCCGATTTCCTCATTGCTTGCATCAGGAAGTATCTTGTTAATAACCGGAACATCCTTGAGCACAGGTCTTAATACCTTACTTCCGAATCCTCCGACATCAAGCTTGACAAGCAGAACAAATATGGCAAGCCAGATTAAAATAATCAGCACCGTAACAAGAATTATTACAAGCTTATTGGATTTTTTTTCTTCCTCCTGTTCATCTAATAAGTCATCAAGTTCTTCCGCCATACTATTCCTCCTGTTCAAATCGGAAGCTTACGAGCTCATCTATTTCCTTTTTCTCCTGGTCATTGAGTTCCTGAAGAAATTCTTCGTATGCTTTTTCTCTGAGTTTTTCCTGAATCTTTCGCTCCTTCATAATCTCTCCGAGACGCTTTTGCGCCGCCTCAAGGTTAAGCGAAGCTACCTTAACCTCCACAAGCTGTTTCTTTATCATATTCTTCGACAGCTCTATGGCATTCTTACATATATTAATCTGTCTGACATCAATGCTGCCGGAAAGCTGCTGTCTGTATGCATCCTCATACGCCTTCTTCTGAGCAAACAGCCCGTCAAGCTTCTCCTCCTCCTTGTTAAGTCTCATTCTTGCAACCGCATAGGAGTTCTTAGCCTGTATTTCAAGCTTATTTTTAATGTCTAATATGTTCTGCATTCTATATACGAACTTAGCCATTACAATGCATCTCCCGACATTCCATCATGTTCCGAAATTATCAAAATTCCAAAATCAATGATTATTTAAAAATATCATTGAGAAGCTTAATTTCATCTTCAAATTCATATTTGTCATCAACGCCCTGTAAAAGATAGTTATTGACGGCATCATGCTTCTCAATGGCATAATCAATTTCCTTGTTGGAGCCGTTTTTGTATGCTCCGATATTTATAAGGTCCTCTGCCTCCGTGTAGGTTGCAAGCACATTCTTAAGTCTGCCTGCAACAGCTTTATGCTCCTTATCGACAATCTGGCTCATTACTCGAGATATACTCATGAGTACATCTATAGCCGGATAATGGTTCTTATTGGCAAGCTTACGGTTAAGCATTATATGACCATCGAGAATACTTCGCGCTGTATCAGTGATAGGTTCGTTGAAATCGTCTCCGTCTACAAGCACCGTGTACAGACCCGTAATTGAGCCCTTGCTGCTCATTCCGGCTCGCTCAAGGAGCTTCGGCAGCTCACTGTACACGCTTGGAGGATATCCTCTTGTTACCGGAGGTTCACCCGATGCAAGACCAATCTCTCTCTGTGCCATGGAGAAACGCGTGAGTGAATCCATCATGAGAAGCACATCTTTTCCCTGATCCCTGAAATACTCCGCAATCGCTGTAGCTGTCTTTGCAGCCTTATTACGAATGAGTGCCGGCTTGTCCGAGGTTGCAACAACGAGAACGCTTCTCTTCATTCCTTCCTCTCCGAGGTCACGCTCTATGAATTCTCTTACTTCCCTTCCTCGCTCTCCGATAAGGGCAATTACATTGATATCCGCCTTAGTGTTTCTGGCGAACATACCCAGAAGTGTACTCTTTCCGACACCGCTTCCTGCAAATATTCCGATTCGCTGTCCCTTCCCTACTGTTATAAGACCGTCAACAGCCTTAACCCCCAGCGGAAGAACCTCTGAAATAATCTCTCGCTCCATCGGATCCGGCGGTGCAGCCTCACATGGATACTCATCCGTATAATTAAAGCTGCTTCCGTCTGTAGGATTGCCAAGTCCGTCAAGTGACTTGCCGAGGAGCTCCGGTCCTACCTTAATCATAAGCGGTTTTCCCGTATTCTCGACTATACAGCCCGGTGCAATTCCCTCTACCGATTCAAAAGGCATCAAAAGTATTCTTTTTTCCTTGAATCCGACAACCTCGGCATATATTGCCTTGTCGGGATTGTCCCTCGGAATTATTCTGCACAAGTCGTTCAGCTTAGCGTCAGGTCCCGCTGACTCAATGCTGAGTCCGACAACCTTAGTTACGCGTCCAAGCTTTCTGTAGTACGACTTATCTGCCAGTCTTGTATATTTTTCCAAATCTATATCTGCAAGCACCGTATGCACTCTCCTACCGGAATTATTTTACTTCTTATCAGTTCCCATACAGCTTAGGAGTCTTATATCCTTAATAAGATTATCAAGCTGCACGTCAAGACTGCAGTCAAACACTCCTGCATCCGTCTCAATCAGGCATTCATTTCTCTTAAGAGCCGAGTCCTCGGTAATCTCAATCTGTGTATCCTTAGAAACCGCACCGCTTATCATGTGCTGATTGCTTATGGCAAATCTGTAATCCTCAGGTGAAACATGTATTATGAATTCCCTGCTGATATCCGTATTGTTCATGACAGAATTGATAAGACAGATAATCATATCCTTTTTATCCTCTGCCATCGTATGAGTAACCTTGGAAAACACCTTAAGAAGCGTATCGACAAGCTCAGGTTCTATCTCAGACATCTTATTCCTGTACTCTGTCTCAAGCTCGTTCTTCTTATTCTCATACTCAGTCTCAAGCTCCTTGATACGCTTTTCAACATCGGCGGAGCCATTCTTTAATCCCTGCTCATATCCCTCATCTTTGGCGGCATTTATAAAATATTCTGCCTCCCTGTGAGCCTGATTTATGATACTGTCAGCTTCATTTCTGGCAGCCTCAAGTATCTCCTCAGTCTGAACATTAATCTCCTCCTGTGTGGCAGCTTCCTCATCGGGCTCAGTCAACTCTTCAACGACCTGGGCGCTGAGTCCGCTCACGAACCCGTCAGCATCAGGTTCTCCCGGTGTGATGAAAGATGCAGCCTTGATGTTCTTCTTAATGCTGCTTATCTTATCCATCACCTTCTGGTTGGAATCTATAACAAAATCGTCGGAATCTTTTACAACAAAGCTGTTGTATTTCAGCAGATTAGACAACAATCTCGTCACCTCCGCCTCTTGCAATTACAATCTCACCTGCATCCTCAAGCTTTCTGATATTATTGACAATCTTCTGCTGAGCATCCTCGACATCCTTAAGACGTACAGGTCCCATGAAGTCCATATCCTCTTTAATCATAGCAGCAAGACGCTTTGAAAGGTTCCTGAAGATAACATTCTGAACTTCCTCATTTGCATTCTTAAGAGCGACAGCGATATCGTTGTTATCAATATCACGCAGCACTCTCTGTATTGCTCTGTCGTCGAGAGAAAGAATATCCTCGAATACGAACATCTTCTTTCTGATCTCGTCTGCAAGCTCCGGATCCTCCACTTCGAGAGTCTCCACGATGTGTTTCTCCGTTCCTCTGTCAACAGCATTGAGTATCTCAACGATAGCATCAACACCGCCGACGATTGTGTAATCCTGATTAACAAGCGAAGCAAGCTTGCGCTCTAATACGCCCTCCACTTCCTTTATGACATCCGGTGAAGTTCTGTCCATCTGGGCTATTCTCTTAGCTACATCTGCCTGTTTCTCAGGAGGCAGTGCCGAGATAACCATGGATGACTGTGCCGGTGAAAGATACGATAATATAAGAGCAATTGTCTGTGGATGCTCATCCTGTATAAAGTTGAGAAGCTGTGCAGGATCCGTCTTTCTTACGAACTCGAAAGGACGTACCTGAAGACTTGCGGTAAGCTTGCCGATAACCTCCTTGGCGCGTTCTGAACCAAGTGCCTTCTCGAGCAAGTCCTTGGCATACCCGATACCGCCCTCCGCGATATACTGCTGTGCAAGACACACCTCATAAAATTCATTGAGAACTTCTTCCTTCGTTCCCGGTGATACACTATTGGTATTGGCAATCTCAAGAGTAAGCTGCTCTATCTCATCGTCGTGCAGATGTTTAAAAATCTGCGATGACATTTCAGGTCCTAATGCAATCAACAGAACCGCCGCCTTCTGAATACCATCTAATCCGCTTTTCTTAGCCATATTGTCTCCATTCCGAAGCGCCGTATAAATGCGCCTCCGTTAATCCCAGCCCTCGTTGAGCCAGTTTCTGAGAAGCATTGCAACTGCTTCCGGATTTTCCTGTACAAATTTTTCGATAGCCTTGCGCGCCTCCGACTTGTCCTGAAGATCGATATCCTCAAGTGGAGCCTGCTTCTCGCGTGTAGATGCAAGCATATCCTCGACAGAGAGTTCCGGCTCTGTCTCCTCCACGGTGACAGGTCTTGCGCTTCTGAATACCACAAACACAAGAAGTGCAACTATTAGAACCGCAAGTACAATCTGTATAATGAACGAGACAGGTGTGCTGCTCTTTTCCGTCTCTAAGAACACATATTTCATATTCGCCGATATTGCAATATTGCCCGCAGCAATTCCCGTACCGTTGGCTATAAGCTGTGCCAAATCGTCTTCAACATCTATTGACACCGGTGCACTGTTGGCAAGCTTGTATTCTTCATAAGTCATATCGCCGAGCAGTCCCTGTGCCGTCAGGTCAGCCTCCGACACAACTTCGTATCTTGTAAGAATAATTGCAAGGCTTGACTGGTCAAGTTCAAGCGATAATGCCGCCTTCTTCGTATCCGTGTATGTGCTGTTCTGCAGCCAGTCATACTGTCTGAGTGAATATTCTCCGCTGGTTGTGGTGCCGTTGGTCAGTTCGTAGCCTGTGTCATCGTCATTTGACTCAGTTCCTGCCACTCCGCCCGAACCGGTTCCGTTGGTTGAATCCACCTCATAGCTTGTGCTCTTAAGACCTTCCTCCGAGCCTGTAGGAACTGTATATTCCTGCACAATCTGATTAACCACGTCCGCATTGAACTTGAGGTTGGCCATAACCTCAGCGTCAGAGTAATTCTGTGTGGCGAGGGCAAGCTTTTTAACTCCTGCCTCCATATTGGTCTGTACCTGTTTCTGGTACTTATACTGAACAGACAGGCTTGAGGACGCTGATGTTGCATCCGTTATTCCCGAATAGAGAAGCTGTCCCTTATCGTCTAACACAACAACATTGTTGGTGTTGCTGTTTCCTACATTATTGGCAAGTAAAAGTCCTATAGCCTCTGCCGTTGCCTCGTCGATAGTCTTTGTTGTCACAAGAACCGCATTTATGTATGCATCCTGATTTTCCTGAAAAATTGAAGTTGCATTCTTAAAGTCGATGCTTACCTGCGCACTCTTGATGCCGTCAATCTTTGAAAGCTGGTCTGCGAACTTCTTCTCGAGATAATCCTTATACAGTTTTTCCTTATCATCCTGTGTCTGCGAAAATCCACCGCTCAGGGCATCGCTCAGAGAATAACCGCTTGACGATATATTGTTAGAGCCAAGCACAAGCTGTGCCTCCACCTCATCATTCTTATCAATTATAATCTCAAAATCGGAACCGACCGTACACGATATGTTATTGCTTGTGAGAAGTTCACGTACCTCAGTAGCCTCCGAAGCCGTTGAACAATAACGAACAACCACCGTCTGCGGTTGTGCAAGTACTATTCCCAATATAACAAGTGCAATAATCGCAACCAGCACAGAGGAAATAAATATCGTCTTCTGTTTTTTATTGTATTTATTCCAAAATTCCTTTATCTTTTCAAGGTATTTCTTAACTATATCCGGCATATGTGCTCTCCTGTATCACTTGGTATCTCTTAATTATTAAATCTGCATCTGCATAATCTCTTTATATGCATCCAGAATTCCATTCTTGATTGCAACAGTGTACTGAAGTGCTATATTAGCCTTCTCCTCAATTATGCTGAGTTCATGTGTACTTGTAAGCTTGCCCATCGCATAATCAATCTCCGCCTGCTGTGCCTGCTGTATGTATCCGTTAGTTCCGGAAATCAGATTGACCGCTGCCTGATACAGCTCGTCAAAGGTTCCTGTATCCTGCGTCTTCGTAGTCTTATTATCTGTAATGGACTTGGTAATATAATCTCCGGATACACCGGATAATATATTGACTGATGACATATATATCCCTCACTTTTTATTTATAAATTATAAAAATTACTGCCCTATCTGAAGTCCCTTAGCCGCCATGCTCTTAGATGCCTCAAACGCTGTAGCGTTCGCCTCGTATGAACGGGACGCATCTATCAGGTCAGTCATCTCGGTGATGATATTTACATTGGGATATGTGACATATCCGTTCTCATCAGCATCAGGATGTGACGGGTCATACACAAGCTCCATCGGCGTGTCGGTGTCATTGACAATGGCTGTAGCCTTGACGCCGTTGCCTACGCCGCTTCTTGTGGCATCAAAAATCTCGCTGAATGTCTTAATGCCATAGTTGTTGCCTTTTTCCGCAAGGACAACATTCTTGCGCACATAAGCTCCGCCCTCATCCGTTCTTGTAGTCTTAACATTGGCGATGTTCTCCGATATAACATCCATTCTGAGTCTCTGTGCCGTCATTCCCGACGAAGCAATATTAAATGAACTGAATAATGCCATTATTATGTCCTCCCGTTATTCCTACTTAGCCAGAACAGCCTTCATTCTCTCGAACTCGCTGTTAAGACCTTCTATAATTCCGTCATACATAAGCTGGTTAGAAGCAAGCTCTGCCTCCTCTGTATCAATGTCGACGTTGTTTCCGTCAAGTCTCGTCGACAGCTCAGCATTATCCGTATATACATACGGCTGTAATCTCTTATAATCAACATTGGCAACCTTTTGGTCAAGAGTGGAGCTTGTCTTTCCCTGTCTTGCAATCTCGTTCTGTAACAGTGACTCGAACTTCATATCCTGTCTCTTGTATCCAGGTGTATCAACATTAGCAATGTTGTTATTCAATATCTCATTTCTTGTCCAAGCTGCATCAGCCGCAGACGTAAGTACATTAACATATCCAAACGCACCTGATTCGAACATTGTCATTCTCCTTTATGATAACATATTTATTATAATACAACTCTAAACATACCCATCTAACAATTATAAGTCATCCTGTAAAAATTACAAGAGTTTTTTTACAAGAAGTTACACACTTTCACAAAATATGCCATTTCTTAGCCGTCACTCATCCTACATATTGTGCCGAAATAAAATTCATAAGCAGAACATGCGCCGGCGTACCCAAACGCACAGCGCATGTTCTGCTTATAACTGCAAAATATCCTACTGATTCTTTAAATCAATTTTCTTAAGCTCGTCAAATACAACATCATTGAGAACCTTGATATATGTCCCCTTCATTCCCGATGACCTTGACTCAATGACTCCGGCACTCTCGAACTTTCTTAAGGCATTGACAATGACCGAGCGTGTGATTCCGACCCTGTCCGCAATCTTGCTTGCGACGAGTATTCCCTCATTGCCGTCTAACTCCTCAAATATATGCTTAATTGCCTCCAGCTCCGAGAACGAAAGTGTGCTGATAGCCGACTTTACAATATGAACCTTTCTTGTCTCCTCTGCATTCTCCTCATTCACGGAACGCATCATCTCCAGTCCGACAACCGTGGTTCCGTACTCGCAAAGAATAATATCATCTATATCATACTGGCTGTCACACTTGTACATGAAAAGTGTACCAAGCCGCTCACCCGCAATGTCTATCGGTGCGATAATCGCCTGATACTTTCTGGCATCGCCTCTTCCGAAGCCCAATGTCTCAAGATTAACATTCTCCTTAGTGGAAAGGACACTCAGTAAGCGTTCATTGAGCATATGATCTATAAACTCACCGACCTCATCATCAATCAACTCTTTAATCTCTTCCACTCCATCACACAAGCTGCTTCCCAACACCTTACCCTTCTTGCTGATAACAAGTGTATTAGACATTAATATCTCGCTTAAGACCTCACAAATGTCGTTGAATACAACCTTATGTGAATTGTTATTGTGCAGAAGCTTGTTGATTTTTCTTGTCTTGTCAAGTAACTGAACGCTCATCCGTGCAACCACCCTTTCCAATTAAATAAAAAACTTAGCAAATAGAATTAATCTTCTACTTGCTAAGTTTAGCATAAATATTTTGAATATACAATAGTTTTTGTATATTTTTTCGTGAATAGTCTGAATAATTATCATAATTCTTAATATTCATTCAATATGGTTATTATATACATATATAACAACTGTGATTTCTCCGTTCTCCGAACTTTCTAAATCACATATCCGCACTTTTCATCGGCACATACGAGCTTATTGCCCTTCTCAACCATATAACCTCCGCACTCAGGGCACTTCTTGTCCGACGGCTTCTGCCACGACATAAAGTCGCACTCAGGAAATCCCTCACAGCCGTAATATCTTCTGCCCTTCTTAGTCTTGCGGATAACTATGTCCTTGCCGCACTTAGGACAGGCAACGCCTATCTTCTCAAGATACGGCTTCGTGTTACGGCATTCAGGGAAGCCCGGACAGGCAAGGAATTTGCCATGCGGACCATACTTGATCACCATCATTCTTCCGCATACGTCGCATGGAATGTCAGTCACCTCATCCTCAATCTTGACCTTCTCAAGCTCCTTCTCTGCATTCTTAACCGCCTCATCAAGGTCAGGATAGAAGTTGCTCACAACCGTCTTCCACTGTATGCTGCCATCGGCAACACCATCGAGAAGCGACTCCATATTCGCCGTAAAATTGACATCCACAATGGCCGGGAATGCCTTCATCATGATTGAATTGACCGCCTCGCCAAGCTCCGTCACATACAGATTCTTGTTTTCCTTGGCAACATATCTTCTATTAATTATGGTAGTAATTGTAGGTGCATAGGTACTTGGCCTTCCGATTCCGAGTTCCTCAAGGGTTCTTACCAGGGTCGCCTCCGTATAATGTGCAGGAGGCTGTGTGAAATGCTGTCTGCTCTCAACATTTTCAAGCGTAATTGTACTCTCAGTGCTTAATCCGCCGACCATGGAATTGTTCTCTTCCTTCTCTTCGTCAGCCTCAGCATAGACCGACATAAATCCGTCAAACACAAGCCTTGATGCCGATGCGGAAAATCTGTGTCCGGCAACATCAATCTTTGCGGTTGTTGTCTCATACCTGGCAGGCTGCATACGGCTTGCAACAAATCTCTTCCATATAAGCTGATAGAGACGGAACTGGTCTCTTGATAGCGACTCTTTGACCTTCACCGGAAGAAGCTCTATATCCGTAGGTCTTATCGCCTCATGTGCATCCTGTATCTTCTTTGCGTTCTCCTTCTTGTTATCCATCGGAGAATAATAATCAACGCCGTAATTGTTCTTAATATATTCTCTTGCAGCTAAGTCCGCCTCCGCAGCGACACGGGTGGAATCCGTTCTTAAATAGGTTATGATACCTATCGTTCCCTGTCCCTCAACGTCAACTCCTTCATATAGCTGCTGTGCTATCCTCATTGTCTTCTGAGTTGAAAAATTGAGCGTCTTGGCTGCCTCCTGCTGAAGCGTACTGGTTGTAAAAGGCAGCGGAGCCTTTCTGATTCGCTCGCTCTTTTTAACCTCTGCAATCTTAGCTTCGCCGGTCTTGAGTCCTGCAAGTACCGCATCCTTCTCAGCCTCGCTGTGTATATCCGCATTGCCGTTCTCATCGCCCATGTACTTTGCAGTCAGAAGCTTTTTCTCTCCCTTAACCTTGAACACTCCATCGATTGTCCAATACTCCTCAGGAATAAAAGCATTAATCTCAGCTTCGCGGTCACATATAATCCTGAGTGCAACAGACTGAACGCGTCCGGCGCTGAGCCCTCTCTTGACCTTTTCCCACAGAACGGGGCTTATACGATAACCCACCATACGGTCAAGTATTCTTCTTGACTGCTGTGCATCGACAAGATTCATGTCAAGCTTTCTCGGCTCCTTTATCGAGGCCTTTACCGCATTCTTGGTAATCTCGTTAAAGCTTATTCTGTTGATGTCCTTGTCCTCAAGCTTGAGCGCCTGTGCGAGATGCCATGAAATGGCTTCTCCCTCACGGTCGGGGTCGGTCGCAAGATAAACCTTGTCCGCCTTCTTCACCTCACGGCGCAGATGTGCAAGTATATCTCCCTTACCTCTTATTGTTATATATTTTGGTTCAAAGTCATGTTCCGTATCGATTCCGAGCGTGCTCTTAGGCAGGTCACGCACATGTCCCTGTGATGCAACCACTTCATAATTAGACCCGAGAAACTTCTTGATAGTCTTAACCTTTGCCGGAGACTCAACGATTACAAGATATTTTGCCATGACAACTCCTCCACTTTCTATTTTCCACGCACATACATGCCGCCGGTTCTTTTTGCAAGATCTGCCAGCTCAAGTCTGACAAGACAGCCCGATACAACCTCCGGCGAGAGCTTACTTTCACGAATTAAATCGTCAATGCCCTGTGGGTTAAAATCTAGATGACTATACAACATTTTCTCTGCGTTTGCAAGTTCAATTTGATTTTTTTCTTTTTTTACCTCGAATTTATCCTGCTCCTTCGGGCTTATTCCCAGCTCAAAAAATATATCTTCCATGCCTGTTATTACGGCTGCGCCCTCCCTGATAAGCCCATTGCAGCCTGCACTCAGACTGTCCGTGACACGTCCCGGAAGTGCCATGACGGTGCGTCCCTGTTCCATGGCATGATCCGCCGTTATAAGCGAACCGCTCTTCTTTCCCGCCTCAAGCACCAGCACCACATCCGAAAGTCCGCTTATGATTCTGTTTCTCATGGGAAAAAATCCCGGCACAGGTTTCATATCCGGCGGATATTCGGATATAATTCCTCCACCGCGCTCAATTATCTCGTCGTAGGTAAATCTGTTCTCGGGCGGATAACAATAATTGATTCCGCTTCCGAACACGGCAAATGTCCTTCCGTCAGCCGCGCTCAGGCACCCTGTGTGTGCCGCCGTATCAATTCCCCTTGCAAAACCACTAACGATCTGTACATCGTTTACCGCCAGCGCATGTGCAATTTCCTTTGCCATCCTTCTGCCGTATTCGCTGCATGCGCGTGCTCCGACCATTGCAGCGGTATGCTTATTTTTATCAGGCAGTGAGCCTTTGTAGTAGAGTATGTACGGAGCATCAAAAATATCCCTGAGTTTTTCGGGATAATCCGCGGAATCAACGGACACCATCCTGACATCCGAGTGCAGAATTTTCTCATATTCAATATCTGCCTTTTTTCTTAGATTTTCATCAAGCAGTGTCCTCACTGTCGTCTGTATCCCCGCCTTCGTGTCGGTCATCCCCGCTTCCTCAAATATTTTTACAAGCTTTTCATCCGCCTTTTCTTTTCCTATATTCTTTTCAAGCTCATACAATTCATTTATATTGTCAAACGCCGACCTGAGTATCTCTATTCTTTTCCTCCCTATTCCGGGAAGATTTGTAAGCCTGTACCATTCCTTCATGCCCGCTCTCCCATACTCCTCAAGGCGTGCTTCATACTCCGCCGCATTTTTCATCACTGTTCATCACCCTTATCCTTTACTCTGTAGCTCAACGCCTCAAGTATATGCTCCTGCGCTATCCTCTCCGCCCCGTCAATATCCGCAAGTGTCCTTGCGACCTTCAGCAATTTATGGTATGCTCGTGCACTCAGTCCATAATGCTCATACGCCTCCCTGACAAGTTTCTCCGATTGAGCATCAAGCACACAGTATTTTTTTATCTCATCATTGGTCATTCGTCCGTTGCTTCTGCCCTCACCAAGCCTGTCCGACTGAATGCTCCACACGCGTTCTACAATCTCTCTCATATCCCGGCTTGAACAGCCCCGCTTTTTTTCTTTTGCACGCCCTGTAAGCTCATCATAATTTACCCGCTGAAGCACAACTGATATATCTATTCTGTCAAGAATCGGCCTGCTTATTCTCCCGTAATGCCTGTTCACCTCCCAGGCCGTGCACCGGCATCTTGTCCTGTCGGGATAAAACCCGCACGCGCAGGGGTTCATCGCTGCCACCAGCATAAAATCAGCCGGAAGCTCATACGAACCGCTGACGCGGTTAATCATTATTTTTCCGCTCTCCAGAGGCTCCCTCAGTTGTTCTATCACTCTCGTATCATAACGTGTAAGCTCGTCCAGAAAAAGCACACCCTTTGAGGCAAGGGACACCTCGCCGGGTTCAATAGTCCGCCCTCCACCTGCAAGTGCCGCCGTTGTGATGGAATGATGCGGTGCCCGAAAGGGTCTTATGCCCATGTTCCCACCGTCACCAAGCTTACCCGCAATGCTGTAAAGACACGCAAGCTCAAGTCTCTCCTGCTCTGACATCTCAGGCATTATTGTAGGAATCCGTGAAGCAAGCATAGTCTTTCCGGCGCCTGGAGGTCCCATAAGCAGTATATTATGCCTTCCTGCAGCAGCCGTAAGAATCGCCTTTTTCGCATAATCCTGACCGGAAATATCCGAATAGTCAAGTCTGCTTTCGTCTTTTTTCCTATTTATATCCGCTCTCTTTGGCATTATTATTCCAAATTCGGAGCCGGCAAGCTGTGACAGATGCTCAACAGGAGTTATCTCAATATCCGAAACCATTGAAGCCTCTTCATAGTTATCTGCCGGAACAACACAGCCTATATAGCCTGCCTTATATGCCGCAAGCACAATCGGCAGTACCCCGCGCACCCCTATAACGCTCCCGTCAAGCCCCAGTTCTCCGACAACGATTCTGCCATTAAGCTTCTCCTCATCTACAATGCCAATCTCCTCAAGAATGGCACAGGCTACCGCAAGGTCAAAGCCGCTGCCTTCCTTGCGCAGTGCAGCCGGTGCAATATTAATTGTCACCCGCCCCTGCGGAAAAGGAAACCCGCACTTCTTTATCGCCACTCTTATCCTCTCTCTTCCATCCTTTACCGAAACCGACAGATTCCCTGTCATCTCTATATCCGGAAGTCCTCCCGACACATCAGCCTCAACTTCAAGAAGCGATGCCCCCGCTGCCGTAACCATAGCACATCCGACTTTACTGACCATACGCATGTCCTCCATATAAAATTATAAAATGTTCCATATCACAGTGGAAATAAAAGCATGAACTTCTGATTAAATGAACCGCCGGGACCATCCTCGGCAGAATTGAATAATAGAATATAAGAACTATGCTTTGTGACTAATATAGCATATCTTTTGGTTATTGACAATATATTTTTGACAAAAATACCAAAAAAATACAGTCCCGGTATATTTCCGGGACCGTATTCATCATAAGGCTTGTTAATCAAGATAGTACAAGGTCTGAAGATTCATCCTGAGGTAAGTAAGACCAACATCCGATGACCTGTTGTTGTTAACCTCATGCATAAATGTGTTACCCACATTTCTTATATCAGACTTAGAATAATAGTAATAGTACAGCTTATTGTTCTTAAGTGCTCCAAAGTAATTGTCTGCTCCTGCCACATGCACCGTGCCTGATACTTCATCAGCATCCGCCTCGGCTGTCCATATTTCAGATATATATCCCCTTGTTCCGTCTTTCTTGGCATAGGATATACGGACATCAATGTTGTTGGAGAAGCTCATATCCTCCGGTCTGAAGTATATGCGGACATAATCTGCATACTCATCAGGCACATCTGACGAATAATCGTTACCGCTCAGCTTATCTACATTGAGGTCATAGGCACTGTTCATGGAACTTCCCGTCTCAGCCGTGAGCTCAGCCTTCTCTATCTTTACCGTAGGCGCGTCATAGCTTAGCCTGTATGCCGCAATCATGGTGTTGACAAAAAGCTTGGCTTCCATATCTCCGTTGACCCTGGAATGACCTACACCTGAGTAAAAGATATTTCCCTTGCTGTATATGTAGTAGTTGTTAGCTACATCATTAGGCGATACGCCATAAGTGAGTGCGCTTCCGTCTCCGTTTTCCGCAGATGATGTGCTTCTTGCACTTCCCGTTCCCGAATTACCGCTCGCAAGCGGGTCTGACAAGCAGTACCATACAGTAACCTCCGGATCCTCCATATTAAGCTGATACCATTGACCATGTGTGGCTGCAATAGGAAGCACATCGGATATTGTGTAAGGGTATGTCGTTACCTGCCCCTCATTAACCTTAGTCGCCGTCGTTGTAATATCGTTCGTATTTGCAAAGCCGGTTGTCTGTGAGGTGTAATTCTCAGTCACAACTGCATTGCCCTGCGGATTGGTTATCATATATCTGTACGGAAGCTTATTTCCCGAGTTGGCATTGTATGATGCATTGGTCCAGCCAAGTCTCTTCATGGTATAGTATGTGAAGCCCTGCTTCTCTGCCAATGCAATGTCGTCATAGGTTCCCGTGCTCTGATATCTTATGAGAGCATCCCTCATAGCCGTGCTCAGCTCACTGCTTACCGCCTTGTATCTGTTCATTCCTATTATATCACGCAGCATGGCATTTGCCGTGTATCCGAACACCTTCCTGCCGCTCAAATCCTTAAGATTGTACATGGATGTTATATCATGGGTGTAGAGAATACTCTTTCCGAGCTCGGTGTAGTACTGAAGATACTCGACAGCTCCGTTGTCATTACTTAAGTCAACACTTCCATAGCAGTCTCCGAAGCCTACAATAATCATGTTGTAGTCGCTGAGCTTTCCAATCTTTTTACCATCAAGCTCAGACTTTATTACTCTTCCATAGGCATCATACTCATCGGATGCCGCGGCAAGAGCCTCCGAACCAGGGTTGGTGCTGCTTATATCCGCCGATAAGTCGAAGGTGAATCCGCTTCCTGCAAAGAATTTCTCAAAGTCAGCCCAAGTGATTGTCCTGACAGTAACCTCAAAATCATTGAGGCTGCTGTATCTGTCCTTAAACAGTGCATCATTCTGAAGATTCAGCAGACCGCCGTCGTTCTTAGGCATAATCTGAAGAACCTTGAGCTGCTTCTTCTCATCGGTTGAGCGGATTCTGACTGCCGAGGAGCCGGTCTGCGTATATCTTATATTGGAATTGTCAAGTCTGTATACTTCTATCTTCCACTGTACGACTCCCACGATACTTGATGCCACATCGTAGGTGCAGATGTTCCCACCGACTGATGCAACGCCCTCCTTGACCACCTCGGAAGCCGTGAACTTGCTGTCCTTATCCTGATCAACGTATATGCGGTAGTTGTATCCGGCATCAACCACATTGAATCTGAATTCCATATATGCGTTGCCGTCGGAGTTCGTCGGCAGATAGTTAGGATTTGATATCGTAGGATTCGAACTGCTGACCGTATTTCCGTTATATAGAGCAGGCATTGCTGTAAATGTCACTCCCTGTACCTGATTTCTCACAATGCTGCAGATTCTGCTGTCTGTGGACACGAATATTCCGTTTATTGAATCCTCCGTGTTCCTGTAGCTGTTCACCAGGCTGTATATATTGGAGTTCTCATCTATAAAGAACTTCTCAAGATTATACAGATACTGCTCCGTAACAATCGGTCTTCCCGACTCAATATAGCTTATGAGCTCCTGCTTCTTGATATTGGTTATATCATTGCCCGGGAATCTCAGTTCCTCGCTGTTGACGACGCTTCCCGTGCTCACGTTGTAGAGAAACTTCATCGAACGGCTACGATTATCTCCCGTATAGCAGGATGACACCATCCTATCTCCGATGTGGAAATATATCTTTCCGTCAAGGCTGTTGTCATTAAAGTCCGTTATCGTATTCCCCCATGAACTTGAACCGTTGTTGAGTGTCACCTGCGCGTTGTTTTTGGTATTGAAAGCCCCGGTATCAAGTCCTACATATATAAGATTGTATTCACTGTTCAAGTCTTCAATCCTGCCAACGAATTCAGCCGTCGTCTGATGTGTTATCTCAATTTTTCCCGCAAAATCAGGAAGCAGCTTTCTTATATAACTAGCCGTCAGAACCCAGTCAGGTCTGCTTGACGTATCAAGTCCGACCCCCGGCTCAATGTCGAGAATCTTTAGTGTTCTATCATCTCCAAAATAAGGATTCTTTCCCGCAACACCGAGAATGTAACGCACCGCATCCGATGAATCGGCTCCCACCGACTCGTCATACCCTGTCCTGTCTGCCGTATCGGCAAGATGCTCCCTGAAATCGCTGTAGATATAATCGGTTCCGCCCCAGGTATTTGTCTGCTTATCCGAGCCGATAAGTCCGCCCACAAAATTCATTGCCACGCTGCTGTTACCGTTGTATGTATATATATGGTCACTTACAAAGGTCTTGAAGTTCTGACTGCTCGGATTGCCGCAGCTTCCCGTGGCAGTCCAGTTATCGTATCTTGTCGAATAGCTGTAAACGTCTCCTGTATAAGTTCTGTCCACAAGCTGTAACGTATATCCCGACCAGTATTCCGCCGCGATTCCGTCATGAAGCGTATCGACAAGTGTTCCGTTCATATCCTTGATAATCTCATTTCCCGGCTGCAGATACAACTGTTTTACAAGATTCGGATTGAGCGAAATAAGCATCATGCACATCTTGTACACGTTATTTTTGCACGTTCCTCCCGGAATTGTATAGTCCTTTCCGGTATCTCTCAGATTCCAGTCATATACATTCATCACAGCGGATGTATTTGCCTTGGAGGCTGATGTATATGTGTTCTGGTTCAAATCATAAAGTCTGTTGTCAATTATGATTGAGGCAAAGTTATTTGTCGCTGACACCCTGTCGAAAATCTTTAAGGCAGCCGCCGCCGAAATATCATTAATCTCAAAGCTGTTTAGCGGGTATGATGTTACAGCCGATGTATGTCCGAGACGGTTGGCTGTCTCACCTGCCACATCGCTCTTCCATATATTGATGACCGCATCCATATGATTGCCCGGAAAGATATATATAAGGTCGGCATAGTCAATCCAGTCAGGTGTACTGTTGAGTTCATCCGCCGTTATCGTCTTAATAACACATGAATACCGTGAAGCTGCCTCCTGTGACATGATCAGCGTATCCGTGAGGAACATCTCCCTGTTCTTGTATGAATAATAATACTGGGCGACATTTACAACCTTATCCGTATTACTGCTCGTTCTTGTCGTGTAGATTCTCGCACCCTTCACAGCCTCGGTATCAGCCATCGTTCCGTCAAAAACAACCCCTGAATAGTCAGAAGCCTCGAAGCTGTTGACCGTATGCCAGATGTAGGCACCTTCTCCCACTGCAGTCTTCTTCATTGTAAGTGTATCTGCATCGGCAAGGTCAAAGCATCCGCTTCCGTCACCGACATACTCATAATATCCGTTGTGAGACAGCTCGGTTCTGCATGCCTCTTTTACCCTGTAATTCCAGTCTGATTCACTGAAGTTATTGTAATACTTTCTCTGACCTTCCTTCTCGTCCTCAAAGAAATATGTATTCTCACTTATCTGTCTTACATCACAGGTGTTCATACTGGCAATGGAAGTAAGCAGGCTTCCGCCAAACATGTCCCCCGTGCGCACAGGCTCACAGCCCGCCACAAGGTATCCGTACTCACCGCACTCCTCAGCCGGAACTATCTCAAGAATGACAAACGGTCTTTCAACGCTTCCGCGTTCAAGCGATGTGAAATTCGAATTTCCATACTGTGGAAGCTCCTCGATATCGTCAAGGACGGCTCTTATTACACTGTCACTGTTGACATTATTCTTAAGTCCCGCATCGACCGCTCTTTGAACACTGCTGCTCACATCCGCATTAACAACCGTCTTTTTCTCCGCCTGAACTCTATGAATCGGCATAACCGAAACCGCCGTAACAAGTGCAAGTACAAAGGCTCCTATTCTCTTTGCCGCATTTTTGATAAATCTCATATTTCTCATAGACATCCGCTCACTTTCCTTCATAAATTAGTGTTCCGTCCATATATTATTCGGCATCAAGCTTTTTGTATCCTGCCGATGTATTTCTAGGCTTAATCTCAATACTCTGTGTCACTTCATCCTTGGAGTTGGCGAGTGTGAAGCTCACACATATACTGTCAACCCTTGAAGCTTCCTTTACGGTATTATATGTATATATCGTGCTGCCGGCATCTTCGGCTTTTTCCAATGCCTTCGCACTTATATCCAGATAAGTGACAAGCTCTGATATGCAGTTTCCCTTATTGTAATCAACCGTCGCCCCCGCGGCATATATATACAGGTAATTCTTATCACCGAAAGGACTCTCCTCAACCCATATATACTGTCTTGCTACACTGTCCTCACCCTCCGCAGGTGCCGCTCCCGTCGTGAAGTACAGAACGGTTCTTCCGTCCATATGCTTCTCCTGAAGCGTAAAATCAGTCCCCTCAAGTATTGCGGCAGACATTGAGGAGGTTATAAGCTGGGAATCATTCTGTAAATCAATCGTTGCACTCTGTTTCCTGAAAAAATTCGTTCCTCCAACCATTATAACAGAAATCATCGAAGAAACTATACCCATTATTGCAATTCCTATAAGAAGTTCGATGAGCGTTATTCCTCTGTTGTCTGAGACTATATTCTGTTTATTCTTATTAGAAGCATCCATATATAACCTCTCTATTTGACTTCATACTTTCCGGTCGCGAAAAAAATCGTAAGCTTGCTCTCCTTTTTGCCATGCTCAGCTCTTATAACACCGTTTCCTGACTGCTGGGTGACGGTTCCGCCCGAGGCGAGCGTATACTCAAAACTCTTTATGGCGCCCGTGGACGCATCAAAGGTCATCACGAATCCGCTTATCTCAGCCGATTCAGCCCCGTTGTTCGAATAGAAGAGCCGGCATCTTTTAAGCTCTGTCGTTGTATTGACAGCGGGCGTTACCACATCTCCCGCGGCATTTTTCACGGCATTTTTTGTTATCGTCATGCCTGCATTCTGCTCCGAATCAGTGAATACAGAGAATGAAAAACCGCCCGCAAGATTCTGCGTCATGGTCTTCTGCCTTGTCTCCTGCATTCCCGACGCTATGTTCTTTGTCACGCTTGTCATATTTCCCGCCTGCACAAGCCCTACCGTTGCAAATGACGCACCGATAAATATACCGAGAATGGCAATAACAACCAATAATTCAATTAGTGAAAAGCCTCTGTCCCTGTTATCCATATCGGCATACTCCTTCATTTCTTTAATCCTGCAATTCTGATTCAGCCTGCTACTCCGCATCGGAAGCCGCACTTCTTCTGTAGTTAGCTATATTGATGCAGTCCGAAGCCTGATAGCTGTTAAGATTTCCCTTCGCCTCTTCATCCGGCTTCTTAGCATGTGCTCCATCGTTATATCCTCCATGCTTTCCTATATCAATGACATTACTTCCGTCAAAATAGCCTCGCACTCCTGTGAGTGTCTTTAAAATATTTTCCACAAGCTCAGGCTGTGCCGTGTAAGTTCCGCCCTCAATCCTGATATCACCCGTCGCAATTATACAGCCCGTAAAATCCTGATCCGCAACGACATCCCCGTCAACAATAAGGATTCCCTTGCGTGGTGCCCTGCCGTCTAAGGACGTGCTGAGTCTTACATCTCCCTTTGTCACATATACCATGTAATCCTCTGCATTGCAGCCATCCTCATTCTCAACATAGTAGTATGCACTTCCGGCCTCGGCAATTCTTCCCTTTCCGAGCAGTATATTATCCACCGCACCGTTGTTAAGCTCATCCTCAGACTTAATCTTATATGAAAAACGCATTGAGCCGTAATTGATTGGCGAATGTACCGTGACAGGAGTCCACTCCCTCTCCACATACATCCAGTCATCCTCAAGCTCGATGAGAAGACTTCCGATTATCGTCTGTCTCCACCTTGAATTATCGTATAACACTTTCACAAGCTCATCACCGACACCGTTGTATTCGTTGACAGCTGTTGCATTGTCTCTTATTATTCCCTTCTCATACACACGCGCCGAAGGGTTTATGGTGATGGCAGGTCCGCTGCCCGATGAATTCAGGAATTCCGAATATGCCTCATTTACAATATCCCTTATTCTTATCCTTATATCGGATGCCGCGCTCAAATTATCCGTGCCTGTTATATGAGCCGAGGCACATAGCCCGGCAAAAAGTTCATCGTCATAGAGTGCTCTGTAAAAGCTTGCAGCCGCATCCCCGCTCCTGAAATTATAGTAATACTCGGTCGTTCCGTCGCTAAGCGTATTGGCAATTACCGGCTGTGCCGAATTGAGAAGTCCCTTGGCAAAGAAATTAGAGTCTATGATTCCATTCCATGAAGCCGGAAGTACATAAGCAGTCTGAGTGTATCTTACCGCTATCGACTCTCCCGTTCTGTAATAGCTCTCGTCTCCCGGCGCATCTGTTCCCTCATTGTATACAACCCAGCCGTAGCCTCCGAGAACAAGTGTCTTAATATTGGAAAAGTTGAGCGTTGAGCTCCTGCTGTTGATAATAATTGCACTGCTCTTCGCAGGAGTTGCACTGTCGCTTGAGACACCATAGCCCTCTATGCTGTAACCATAATAGTCGCCGCTTACGGTCACGGAATTATTCTTTGTGTCCTGTGTAAGCGTCAGATCATCCGCCACATAAGCCGAGGCATCCGCACCAATCACGAGGTCTGCCCCTGTAAGCTCGATATTGTCCGCCCATATTCTTCCGTTGCTAAGTGAAATTGCCGAAGCAGAGCCAAGAAGCACCTTTTTGTTGGTCACAATATTTCCTCCATTCACGGTAAGTCTTAACAGACTTGGTGATTCTGCAGTGCCGAAGGTATTGATTCCCAGATTTCCATATATTCCGCCGTTTACGGTGACTGCACCCATGGAATTGATGTTCTTATTTGCCACAAACGAATAATCTTTAAAGGAAAGCAGAATATCACTGCTGTCATCAACTATATTTATATTCGCCTTCTCAGGAAAAACAATCTCATAATCCGTTGTAATCTGTGAAAAATAATCCGTCTTGATGTTCTCATAGGTCACGGTCACATCCTTTATGACTATCGAGCTTATAACTCCGTCAATAATTACAATCTGCGGTGCCTTAGCCACCCTGACGTCAACATTCGTCACAGACGCATCTTTATAGTTGTCCGACATATAACTGCCAAGCTTATCGGCAAGCCTGGTCAAATCAACGGATGACAATGCACTTCCCGCGGTTAATTCATTATCAATCGTATCCTTCACGCTTCCGTCCGACACATCATAGCTCGAGCCGAAGATGGAATAACATGCATTGCGAAAATAAGTATTGCGGAGCAGCTTGTTGGCAGCCTCATTGTCAATCATTGTGATTGAACTTCCGTCAACCTCCAAAAGATTGCTCACAACATAATCATAGGACTCTGCAAGTTCATTGTAGGCATCAGAAGCAAGCCCCGCATATATCTCATCGACAGCCATATCCGCATTGTAAAAAGCATTCTTGGTCTTAGCTTCCATCGCCTTTATCTTATACGACGAAAGTGAAATTGTGGTGATTGTCATAGCGATAACCGCTATAAATGACACCACAACCAATGCCATGATAAGTGATGAACCCTTATTTTCTTTTAATCTGCCAATTCCGTTCATTTTCATACTCAATCCTCCGTCGATACGGAATATACATGTTCCGAATAGCTTCCGTCACGGTTCACATCATAATCCACGCTGACTGTTATCTTGTACAGAGCCGTTATCTCATCGCCCTTGTTGTACGCTATGTGTTTATCCTTATTGCTCTCATTCTTAACCGAATACACCTCGACGTGTTTCCCTGTTTTTCCTATCGTCAGTGTCGAATCCGCAGGAGCCGCCGGATTGTTATAATTTTCTGTCGTATATATGTCAAGTGCTGTACTATAGCTGTCGTTTTCCACGTTGATACTGAAGCTGTCCTCCTGCCTTGTTCCCGCCTGCTCGACAAGATAAAGAAGGACATTCCTTGCATTTCCGTCCTCGTCAGCCAGGTTAACGCTTCCATCTATCTTTATATTATATTTCACACTGTTAAAATGTCTCACATCGGCGCTGATTTCCGTTCCGTCCGCCTCAGTTCTTCCGCCCTCAGCCTTGGCATACAGAAAATACAGCGGCTTTTCATTGTCAAAGGTGAGCACAATCTCATCCGCCTGATATACCAGCGTCCCGATACATCTGTAAAATGCCATCGGTGTCTTTCCCCCCGGAACAGGAATGGCATCCTTATCCTCCGCACGATAGACAACATCATACTTTATCGAATATGTGGTGTTAATCGCAAGCTTATAGTCATTGCCCTCCTGTGACACCACAACAGTGACCGTCTTATCTATGTTCTCCTTCTTAAGCTTTGCATACATATCGGTCAAATCAGAGCTGCTCATGCCTTCCGGTGCACTTCCCACATACTCGTCGGCAATAAGGTTGCCGAATGTGTCCCTGAGTGCCACATCATCAGCAGTAACACTGTCAGTAATCCATGTTGTGCCATCCCACTTATACTTTGCAGGTGCAGTCGAAGTGCCATACGGAATCTTCTGATTCTTCATGAGAGAAATTACCTTATTATCATACAGAATAAGCTCACTGTATATAACATTCGCCTCATTGTAGAGGTCTGCAAAATCTGTCTCCTTATAGTCATACTCAGTCTTAGGCGTAAGATTCACGCTCACGCGGAACCTCTCGCCGTCCTCGCCGTTAATCTTGAAGATATATTCCGGTGAAGTCTCACCGGTCTTAGAATCCGCCGGGAACTCATATACCCCCGGAAACGACTTAAGGGCAGCCTCAAGTGCTGCCTTATCTGTCGTATGTTTAACTGTCTCCGTGATGCTTTGAGCCACTGCCGTAGCGTTCTGAAGCCTTCTGCTGTTTCGTGTCACCTTGCCCGACATTATGAATGAATTCATAAGCGGTACGGTCAGCATTGCAAGTATCGCTATCGCGATAAGCAGCTCTATCAGAGAAAATCCGCTATTCTGTTCATGAATTTTCTTAAGACATCTCATAAAGCACCTCTTACACACATTACATTTTTGAGTGATTGCGAAACTCGTGTTTTTGTAAATGACGTTATACAATTTTACTATTTTGACGCCGGACACGCTCCCGCTTCATTGCATCACTTGAACTTACATAATATTAAATCTCTTATCTGTAAAACTTGATTGAACCGTTTGCGCTCTCAATGTTAAACCGAGGAGCTGACGTGTCATCGTTGATTACCTTGATGTTGAGCGTCATATCGGAATTATTGTTGATTGTGACTGATGCGCCGGCGTTATCAGCGTCGCTGTCACGCTTGCTGCTGAATACCATCAGATCCATGCTTCGTCCCGGGTTAAAGGTTTCCAGTGTACCCTTGCTGAATGCCGCCGTGTCTCCGGGATATGTATTTTCTCCGACTGAATAACTGAGAGTATACTCTCCGTTCTCACCGCCAATGTTGATTACAACAGGTACATTGTCATTGGTATTGGCTGACACCTGCGATGATGTAAGACCTCTGCGTCCAAGCACCACCGAACTCAAATCCGAGCTCTCGGAGCTGAGCGAGAGAGCAATATCATAGTTCGTCATAAGCCCGAACTCATCCGCTACCTCGACAACCCGGCTTGGATTTGTCTCAGACACAAAGAGGTTCTCCGTTCCAAGGTCGATAGAATCAATCTCAGGCTCATAGTACTCTCTGTCACTGCCTGTTATCGCATACTGGGATATGGTGATATTTCCCGTCATCAGCTCATCCTCCTCATTGTAGGAGCATGTCACGGAATCGATTGTATATATGGTGTCATAATCAAGTATATAGGCTAACATATCCTTGAAGGTGTCATAATCACATTCATAGGAATAAGTGACAGTCTTTTTGTAGCCCTTCATATCGGTGTTATACACCGTGCTGCCTGTCGATGAAGGATTGGATGACTGTATCTGTCCGAAGGTATATATAAGTGCCGCATCAGGCATGTTCACCGTTCTCATCCACACGCCAAGCTCAGCTTCAAGATTGCTTGTAAAAATGAGTGTAGCCTTCTGGGAAAAACCAGAATCAAAACGTGAAAGCCAGGCATCACACAGAAGGTCGTACCCTTCCGTATCCTGTGCGTACTTCTTTGCGTTTGATTTCTTAGCACTCAGGTCATCATACTTTACCTGCAGTGTTGAAATCTCGCTCTCAAGTGCCGCCGTCTTATCATTCAGGTTGCGGAAGCCAAAGTACCATGCCAGAAACACAAGCAATGCGCTTCCTACAAGACATAACAATAATTTGTCACGTTCAGAAATTGCAAGCTTCATAATTACTCTGCCTCCTTTACTTCATTCTCTATGCTCTCAAACTCGCCGCTCTCCTCCTCCGTAACCAGAAGGAACTTGAAGGTAAGTGAAAAGCTCTCGGTAATTACACCCTCTTCATCCTTGGACTCGCTCACGCCCGAAATCTGAACATCGTACACATTGTCGAGCTTTTCAAGCTCCTCTAAGAACTTGGCAACACAGAGCTTTGATGAACCCGTGGCTGAGAGAGTTATCTGACCGTTGTTAAACGAAAGGCTTGAAAGCGAAATATCGGAAGGCATTACCTCCTCAAGCTTATTGTACATATAGAGTACCGAATCGTTATCGCTGTATGTAGCGGCTATGAACTGAAGCATATCCGTCGCCTTATCCTTAGCCGTGTAGTAGGCATTAACCGTCTCCTCAACATTCTTAATCCTGTCAATCTCCCCGGCAAGCCTGTCTCTCTCATCCCTTACCTTGGAATAATTCCAATAAGGATATCCAACTAAAAGAGCGGATATAATTACAGCACCCGCGATAAGTACAACGCTGTTGTGCTTACCTTCCTTCTTCTGTGCTGTTTCAATATGCTTCCTGGATACAAAATTGATAGGCTCTAACACTGCACCGAGGTTCTCAAGGTAATTCATGAGGTGGTTCTCAGGCATCTCATAATACTTGCTTCCGGTTATATTCCTGAGTTCCTTCATTGCAACAATCGGAATGTTAAGCTCTGTGCCTAACAGCTCTTCAAGTCCAAGTATGTCAAAGCCATCCGTTATGAGATAAGCCTTCTCAAGCGGGCTGTCCTGATTTCTCGTCGTGTAGTAATCCACAACTCGGCTCAGATTGGCAACCATATATCTGAGCGAATCCGTCACCTGATCACCGTCAAAGCTCGAATGAATCAGCTTCTCACTTCTTATAATCTGCTCAGCACCCGCCTCCGGCACCTGCCTCTCATCCATAACAGCATTGATGAGGACATTCTTGCCATACGGAATGGTTCTCTGCATCTGTAATACGCCGTTCTTCAATATATTTACAACCGTTGTCGCATTATTGACCTGAATAACAATATCAGGAGCAGTATCAATCTGATGCTTTATAATCTGAAGCGTCGAGTTACCGACGAAGTCGATACACTCAAGCTTCATCTCAAGGCGGTCAGCCAAGGTGTAATAGCTCTCGATGATATCCTCAGGTGCAGCGACAATCATAAGTCTTAACTGCTTTCTTCCCTCCTGAACAAAGCTCTCAAGAACAGAGTATGAGAATACATATTCCTCGGTATTGATTGGGAAATACTCTGAGCAGTTGGCATCGACAACCGACCTTATCTTGTCCTTCTTTACATTAGGAATGGTAATCTCCTTGTTGGCAAACTTAGGTCCCTGTACCGTGAATATAACATGCTTAGCATTGATTCGATTCTTAAATATTGTCTGCTTAAGAATCTTAGAGATTTTCTCGATATCAACAATCTCTCCCTCATCATACGAATTGGCAGGTGTAGGAACAGTCTCAGCCCACAGCACCGATACGTTTCTCTTGCTGTTGTCAAGCTCACACAGCTTGATTTCTTCACTCCCTATCGAGATTGTGATGAATTTGGTAACCTTTGAAGCCATAATTATCCTCGTTTCTGAGCGACTTGTCGCGAAGAGGCGATGAGAAATTCACGAATGTGATTTCTCATCTGCCATCAAAGCAATTTGTTTTCGCTCTAAAACAAATTGCAGGTGTGTTAAATAAGCTATTAAGCTTGTTTAATACACTATCCTCCATGATGGAATTTAATGCGATTCTGCCGGAATATCCTGCATCCCGGACGTTGTGGGATTTATCCATACCGATACAAAACATCTTAATCCGTACGCTGTGCTATTTTACTATATTACCATCAGGCACGCTCTCGCTACATTACATCACGTAGCGGTGCATAGTCAGCCAAAATACGGCTGCCAAACACCGACGGCTGTAAAGTACCTGATTTGCAATATAGTAAAATAGTACAGCTGTTTATTGACTAATTTGCATTTTGTAAGCGTCAATCATATCGATATGGATAAATCTCACAACTGTGTGTTAAAGTTCATTTTCTAATATATGAAACTCCTATCATATCTGTTAGATTACGATAGTTCTTTTACATATTTCTGCTTTCATAAGTACATGATATGGACGCATTTTTCCATGCACAATAAGTAAAAATATGTAAGAGAACTATCATGTAAGAAAGTTCTCTACATTTAGTAGTTCTCTTAAAATAGTGAGAGATACCAGTTAATCATGGTGTCTCCTGCGAGCATTGCGATTACCATTCCTATCGAGAGGTATGGTCCGAATGCAAGCTTTCTGCCTTTTCCCGCAAACTTCATAAGGCACAGGTGAATTATCGAGCCGACGATACAGCCAAGCAAGAAGCCAAGGGTAATCTGCTTCCATCCCAGGAAGAGTCCCGCCGCCGCCATAAGCTTAACATCGCCGCCACCCATCGCCCTGCCTCCCGTCACAAGGTTGAGCAGAAGCAAAAATACGCTGACGCACACAAATCCGATAAGGTGTGATACAATATTGTGATAATCAAGCGCACATCTTAACACGCCAAGCACAAGAATCGTTACATTAATCCCAACCGGAATCTCGTAGGTTCTCCAGTCGATAACCGACAATGTGACCAGACACGAGAAAAAAAGACACATAAGTATGCTGTCCACACATATACCATTAACCACAAATATCAGTACATACCCGATTCCGTTCATCGCCTCGATGAGCGGATATTGTACTGAAATCCGTGCCTTGCAATAACGGCACCTGCCACGAAGCTGCAGCCACGAGAAAAGCGGCACCAAATCGTACCACCTAAGCCCGTGCCCGCAGCTCATGCAGTGTGAACCCGTTGTTGCAATATTCTCCTTAAGCGGCAGCCTGTAAATGCACACATTTAGGAAGCTGCCAATCACGATTCCGAAGAGGAAGATGATTATGTAGAGTGGAATGTAATATTGCATAGTTTAGAATGATTATCTTGTTACAGAGTATTCTACGCTTTTACCCTTTATAACATTTGTACCATCTGTAAACTCAACTGTAATTGAACCTGTCGTTGTATTTACCTTAGCCTGTAATGTTGTTCCTTCTTTTGCTGCTTTAGCTCCAAAAACGCTAAAAGTAGTCCCAGTAGCAGTTGTCTTAAATACTGCATCCTGAGCTAAATAGTCTTTTAAAAGATTCTGGAATTTTGTATTTACACCTGCCTTAGGCTCTGTTGTAAACGCACTTCCATTATACGCATCAACTAAATTAATTGTACAAATCTTTTCTGTTGTTCCTGTCGCATTTGCCATTATAGCATCATATACATCTTCATCAATCATTGCTGACTGAACATTTCCAGCCAAAGTATCAAGTGCCTGATAATCCTTTGCTTCTCTTGTCTTCTCGATATTGCTAAGAAGTGTAGGTGCAATAACACCAACTAATACTACCATGATTGCAATTACTACTAAGAGCTCTACGAGAGAGAAACCCTTATTGTCTTTGTTTAACTTCTTCATACTAAAGTCTCCTTTAAATATAAATTTTTAGGCATCAGCCCATTTATGTTACGCGGTGGTCGGGTCGCCCACCGGGATAACCGGATTAATCTGTATCCCACAACACCCTTGCCGTGCGCGGTATTTTATCTACGCACAGAGCGGTTTATGGGAGAAGCTTAGCGTTTCGACATTCTGCCGAAGTACCAGCAATTTCCAACACGATGTTGGAAAAGATGCAATGGAGCCACGGATGGCGACTTTGCATCGCTTGCGTCCCACTATCATATTTTCCCGCAGAATGTCTGAAACAGCTTAGCTTCGTACATTCAAGCGATGTGTGCAGATAAAATACCGCGCACTCAATATGTTCCGGGGTCGCATTTTTTATCTCTTATCCGATTCCATTGTACAGCGTCAGCATCGGCGCATACACCGCCGCAATTATCGCCACAACGATAACCGCAAGGAACACAATTACGAGCGGCTCAAGAAGTGCCGTCATCTGCTCTGTTGCCATCGTGACTTCTTCATCGTAGTAATCTGCCACATTGTCAAGCATTTCCTCAAGATTACCTGTCTCCTCACCTATACCAACCATATGTACAATCATCGGCGGAAATATTCCGCTTGTCCTTAGTGGTCTTGAAAGTGGCTGACCACCCTTTACCTTTTCCTTTGTATCCTCAAGTGCATCCTCATATATTACGTTTCCGATAACTTTTCCTGTTATGGAAAGTGCCTCCACAACGGACATACCTGCCGCAAGCAGTGTCGACATCGTTCGAGCAAATCTTGAACATGCCGTCTTGGTGTTAAGCTTTCCGAATATAGGAGCCTTGAGCTTCATCTTACCGAAATTACGTTTTCCCACCGGTGTATTTCCGTATATTTTTATCGCAATAACAACTGCAGCTATGACAAGTATAATCGGAATCCAGTTTGCAATAAGGAAATCACTCAGTCCCATTACCGCGAGTGTATATGCAGGCATATCCATATCCATGTCCTCAAATGTCTCCATGAACTTCGGAAGTACCGCAACAAGCATTACAGCCATTACCACGATTGCAACAATTATAAGTATAATCGGGTACATCATTGCTTTTTTTACAAGCCCTTTGAGTCTGTTCTCCTTCTCAAAATGCACTGCCATTCTCGACAGTGATGTCTCTAACGAACCTGACTGTTCACCGGCTGCAACCATGTTAAGGAGCATCTCAGGAAATATCTCACCCTGTTTTCTCATTGCAAGTGCAAGCGTCTCACCTTTTTCGACGCTTGCCTTTGTCTCGGATATTGCCTGCGCAAGCTTCTTATTCTCTGTCTGCTGAGACAGCATGTCAAGTGCCTCAATCACGCTTACTCCCGCCTTGAGAATACTGTTGAACTGACGGCAGAACACCGACAAATCTCTGACGGAGGCTTTTTTCTTTCCGATGTTAATCTCAATATCCTTATTGAGGAGCGATGCCGCCTTGAGCGATATCACCATGCTTGCTTCGGCTTTAATTGCATTTCTTGCTTTATCAATATTATCAGCTTCGATAGAACCTTTCTTTCGCTTGCCATCTTTCGTGACAATTTCATAAGAAAATGATGCCATATGTCTCCATCCCCACCTGTATTTTTACGCTATCATGCTTTACTTTATCATATTGGATTCGCATGTTTTGACACCTGAATCCATAGATGTTGGGGTCAAAAGGTATTTTGCAAGCAAGCATGCTTCAGATTTCTGACCTTTTGACCCTGATACCATCCATAATGACAATTATAGTAATTATTTACATTTTTGTCTATAGAATCAACTTACCTATTTATGGTAAATTTTACCCAATTTATACAATATTCGACATCCAACAGAACCGGACATACCATCCGCTTACTCTTTCATTTTATTTTATAAAGTAAAAGAGCTTTTCACGATAACATGCTATCCGTAAAAGCTCTTTCCAACATCAATATTTTACTGCTTCACTGTTTTCACCGACAGCCATTCTTCAACTATGTTTACGCTGGTATGAACTGCCTGTGCTATCTTGTCTACCGCCATTCCCATATCAAAGAGTGTCATTGCTGTCTGCTCAAGTGCTTCCGTGCGTCCTTGACTCAATCCCTGACTAATTCCTTCGTTGAACCCCTCATTCTTTATTTCATCCAAAAAATTTTTCATGTCAGCTTCACTCCTTATTTTCTCATATAAATGATAATTAGCTGTTCCGCTTACCTTCAGCACTGCCTGTACATCCGCCTTCTCTCCCTGTGTCACATAGCCCAATGTCTCTTTTATAAAACTCTTCACATCCTTCTCATCTGCGTTCCTTGACAGGATCCGCAGGCTTCTGTGTTCATCGGGCTTGAGCTCCTGTGTCACTATGAACTGTGCAGGAATAAAGAAATTCTGCGAATAATATATTCCCGAATCATACTCTGCAAAACCGATTCCCAGTCTCTTAAGCTCCCGCATCATGGACTTCGGATAGCTCTCGCGTATCATCGTGATACTCAGTTCATCGCCGGCTATAGCATTCACATTCTCGCCCGTACTTTTATAGAGACACGCATACGCCACGCACTTATAAAAATCATCCACCGTCATGCCGTCTCCCTTTCTTCCGTCAATATGTGCCTCCTTTTGGTGCCGCAGGAGGACTACACCGAGAACTGTTTCTCCATTCAGGAATCCACCTGCCGTTGTCATTATGGGAACAAAAAGCATGGACTCCTAAATGCAGATATTACTTGAAAGAAATAAAGAATCTTAGAACTATGCTTTTAATGAATCATAGCACATAAAATCACCTTTGGCAATACCAAGTAATAAAAAAACTTCCATCGGTTAAGATAGAAGTTAAATCTACAAACAAATACAAGTATTGCATTTATGCATCTCTATCTAGATTCGGACATCTGAATAGAGATGATGTTGGGGTCAAAACATGTGCTATAA
>FR895450.1:6544-22069 GCA_000435595.1 Firmicutes bacterium CAG:882 | reverse complement strand
AAGTTGGCATGTTTTGACCCCAACATCATATTATCAAACTATTGTTTTTAAGTCAAAACAAAACTGCCACCAAACTCATCGTTTACGCAGCAGCCCTTCCGTCATCCGTATAAAATTTATGTCAATGATATTCGCAATCCGCTTCGCTACTTGCTCATATAAAATCGATGCTTCGCATCTCACCAGGTACCGGGCTTGAACCCGCACCTGGCAAAAGAGTTCAACCCATCACCCAATGGTAATGGGTTTTCTCTTTTATTTTATAAAATAAGAGAATATTGTCGCTCCAACTACAGTGAGCACTCCGGCAACCGCTATTGCAAGACTGCTCATCGCGCCCTCAACCTCTCCAAGCTCCATCGCCTTAGCTGTTCCGATGGCGTGTGATGCACTTCCGAGCGCGAGTCCTTTTGAGATAGGCTCTGTTATTCTGAAAAGCTTACATAAAAGCTCTCCGAAAATATTGCCGATGACTCCGGTAACTATGATTACAGCAACTGTTATCGTCACATAACCTCCGAGCTCATCAGACACTCCCATTCCGATTGCCGTGGTAATTGACTTTGGAAGAAGCGTAACATACTCCTCATGTGTCAGTCCCATAAGCTTTGCGAGCACGAACACCGTCACGAGACTTGTTATAACTCCCGACACGATTCCGAACATGACCGCCTTAAAGTTATCCTTAAGAAGCTGCCACTGCTCATACAAAGGTATTGCAAGACACACTGTTGCAGGTGTCAGAAACCAGCTTATATAAGATGCTCCTTTGTTGTACACCTCGTAGTCGACATCTGCGACAACGAGAACAATTATTGTTGCTGCAATAGATATTAAAAGCGGATTTAAAAATCCTAACTTGAATTTTTTCTTTAAAAAATATCCCGCTATGTATGCCAGGAGGCTTATCGTCACTCCCGCGAATAATGAATCCTCAATAAACTCCGTCATTTTTATACCTCACTTATTCTCAGCTTCGTGCTTCCTGTACATTTTTCTCCTGTGCCTTTGCACCGGTTTTCTTCTCAGCACGTTTTCTGTCATTTCTGATAATCCACTGCGAGCTTCTGCCCGCCACACCCATGACGGTTATTATCGTCACAACTGTTATTATGCTGACCGGAAGCAAAAGTGGCTTTAAAACACTCCACGATGACATAAGTCCTACTCCTGCCGGGATAAACATAATCGGCATAATCTCGATTAAGAACTTGCCGACATCCTTAACCGCGTCAAGCTTTATGAAACCTGTCATAAGTCCGATAAACATAATCACCATTCCGTATATGCTCGCCGGAATCGGAAGCGGAAGAAGGTACTTTAGCAGTTCGCCGACAAAGGTTATTCCTATAATTATTAAAAATTGATGCAGATATTTCATGATGCTGTTTCCTTTCGTAGTGTTCGCTAAAGAGCTTTATAAAAAAACTCTCTTTTGTTGATTGCACACCTTGTATATTGCAATAACAGAATTTTCGAGAGTGCGGAGCACTTCCGAAAATTCTGACGGAAATTCGCAATCCAGCCGTTCAAAAGGCGAACGGCTTACTTGCTCATTTCCGTTTACTCCCTCAATAGATAAACCGCTCCGCCTGCGAGCAGGCTCGCAGTTTATCTATTGGTGAGATTATTACAATAAAATTGGTAGCACCAATTCGGTGCTACCAAAGAATTATACTCTCGTTATTTGTTTTGTCAAATGTCAAATGTGACAAATTTTACCTTCTGTTAAGGTCTTCTTCCGTCATAAATGTTCCGCTCAGCGAAGCATTTATCTCTGACACCTCACGAATACCCTTGATGTAATCATCATAAATATCCCACAAGTCCATATCACAATCGTTAAGACCGTCATCATCAGGTATCCACTGCTTTATAAGAGCTATGCGCTCCTCCTTTGTGGTATCTTTTATGAGAATACTTTTATTCTCCATGATATTTTCCTCTCATTTCTCAGTTATCGGGGTCAAGCGGCAGAACATATTTTTACACTTTTTATTCGTATGCGTGTTATATTTATGTATATCAGCTCCGTTGTACGAAGCAAGTTATTCTAATGACTTTGCAAAATCTTCTTATACTTCCGCCATCGTTGCAAAAACAGCCATCCTTGGCTGTTTGCAACTCAGCCGGCATCCATGCCGCCTGTGACTGTATCTTAAACAGAGTCATAAGAATAACTAAGCTTCTCCCAAAAGTCGTGATATACATAAATATAACACATCACACATATTAAGATTATGAAAATATGTTTTGCAACCCGCATTTATTTTCGCGGTTAAAGAGCCCATTACTGTAAATATACAGTTGTACCATTTTACCGATACACTGCCGGACCTTTTTGAACATGTCGGCGTTTAACGGCTGTGTCGTAGCCGTTTATGCGCCGCTACACGTTCAAATGAGTGAAAACGCGTCCGGAAGGGTATCGGCAAAATGGTATAACGTCCGTTATAGATGACCTGAATTTCATCATCAATTATAATGTACAAGTAATTGCAGTCCTTCAATCCCTAAATGTTCTGAGTGCCTCGATGGTGCGCTCAATCAACTCATCAAGACTCCAGCCGAGCATATCGGCACCTCTCTCAATCACTTCCCTTGAACAGCCTGCAGCAAAGCCCTTGCTCTTGTACTTTTTCTTAACCGACTTAAGCTCAAGGTCCTGCACGCTCTTAGACGGGCGCATAATCACAACGGCACCGATAAGTCCCGTAAGCTCATCAACCGCATATAAAACCTTCTCCATCTCATGTTCAGGCTTGATGTCGACCGTTATCGCATAGCCGTGGCTCGCCGTCGCATGAATTATCCTCTCATCAAGACCACGCTCTCGCATGATTTCCTGACTCTTGATGCAGTGCTCCTGCGGGTACATCTCAAAATCAAGGTCATGAAGTATACCGACAACCTCCCAGAAATCAGCCTCATCACCGTATCCCAGCTTCCCGGCAAAATATTTCATCGTCTTTCCGACTATCTCCGCATGCTCAAGATGGAACTCATCCTTATTGTATTCTTTAAGTAACTCCCATGCCTCTTCTCTGTTCATACCTGTCTCCTACCTTCCACAGAGGTCTTTCACAACCTCGCCTGCAATGATAAGTCCGGCAACCGATGGCACGAATGCCACGCTGCCCGGAATGTCCCTTCTCTCCGTACACTTATGCTGTGCTCCCGGAGGGCATATACAGTGGTTACGACAGCTTATCGCCATATCCTCAATCGGTCTTGTAGGCTGTTCCTCTGAATATACCACCTTAAGCTTCTTAACGCCGCGCTTCTTTAACTCTCTTCTCATTACCTTCGCAAGCGGACAAACCTTGGTCTTATATATGTCAGCTACACGGAACTGGCTTCCGTCAAGCTTGTTTCCCGCTCCCATACTGCTTATTATAGGTATGTTCATCTCCTGAGCCTTCATCACGAGACTTATCTTTGCAGTCACTGTGTCGACTGCATCGACCACATAATCATATTCCTCAAAAGGAAATTCCTCCGCATTCTCAGGCAGGAAGAAGCACTTACGCACTCTTACGTCCGCGTCCGGATTAATTTCCAAAATTCTCTCCTTCATCACATCCACCTTATATTTTCCTACCGTCTTTCTTGTTGCTATAATCTGGCGGTTGAGATTGGTGAGACACACCTTATCATCATCTATCAGGTCAAAAGCGCCCACTCCGCTTCGCACAAGTGCCTCGCAGACGTAGCCGCCCACTCCTCCTATACCAAATACCGCCACTCTTGAGTCTTTCAGCTTGTCCATTGCCTCTTTTCCGAGCAGCAGCTCTGTTCTTGAAAACTGTGTAAGCATTCTTTTCCTCCAAATCAATTTACTTATGCTGTAAAATCTACTATAATTCCTCATGGTTGGAATTTCAAGTGGTAATTCCCAGTATTTCACTCGATTTTATGCTGATGTCACGGCATATTCCGGCATATATGCAATAACTATGATTTTTTTATAAACAATCGGACATAGCTCTTGAATTTTTCCGGCATAATCTATACAATATAGGAACATTAATGGAACAATTATTTAACATTTTAAACCAGGCGTTTGCGAAACGCAATTTTGACGATATACAGTTGTGCTAATTTAACAAATTCGCAAGCAGGTACTATGAAGCCGCCGGTACTTAGGCAGTGTATTTTACTGCGTTATGTACCGTTGCGTGATTCATGTAGCGAAAGCGTGCCTGCGGTGAATTGTTAAATTTGTACAACGTCCGCTTTCAATTATATAGTTTCGCAATTACCTAAATATTTTAAACAAATGAAAGGAGACTAATTTTATGTACGAATTTACAGATGACTGCTTAATACATATTGACGAGATAGACAACGAGCACAGACAGTTGTTCTCACTTCTCAACGAGTCAATCGCAATGGTTGCCAAGACAGATGATGTGACTGCCATCGCCAATAATCTCGTTACAAAGCTCAAGGATTATGCGCTGAATCATTTTGCACACGAGGAGGCATACATGGAGAGCATACATGACCCTGAGCTAAGACTTCAAAAGCGCGAGCATGCCGCTTTCGCCGACAAAGTCAACTCCTTCACTCTCGACACAGCCTCAACAACGGCAGCAAAGGAATCCTTAAACGAACTCCTTCGTTATCTTGTCAGATGGCTCTATAGACATATCCTAAGCAGCGACATGATGATTGGAAAGACGGAGCCTAATGACCCGTTCGCATTCACTGACCGTTTTAAGACAGGAATAGACCTTATTGATGACGAGCACCGTACACTCTTTGAGATAATCAAGGAGACCAATGACTTAATCTGTGCCGAACACCTTCATGACAAGTACGATAGAATTATGGAACTGCTTGGCAAGCTTAAGGACTACACTGAATTTCATTTTCGTGACGAGGAAGCTCTCATGGAGCGCATAGGCTATCCAAAGCTTGACGCCCAGAAGCGTGCACACTCTGCATTCGTTGAGCGCCTTGTTGACATTGACCTTAATACGCTTGATGAGATTGACAATGACCAGCAGTCATACCTTCTTGACCTCATCAACTTCCTTATAGGCTGGCTTACAAACCACATTCTCGTAAGTGATAAAAAGATTGCGGAATATGTAAAGAAAAATAATATCACTCTGTAAGCCATAACCCAAGTGTAATCGGTTTTCTCTTTTATATAAAAGAACACCCGAAGGGTAATCGCTCTCAATAATGAGAGTATCTGCCCTTCGGGTGTTCTTTTATGCCATAGCGTTAGCTACCTTATACTTGTAAAGCATCTCGGCATGATTCTGTTCCTCAACCTGAATGTCAGCCAAAAGTTTTCTTAAGCTGCTGTCTCCAAACGCAAACACTTCGTTATTATAGGTTCCTGATACAAGCTTCTCCGTTCCGATACAGTCTGTCGCAAGAAAGGCATCATTCTTCTTATCCTCAGAGTCACTCATTGCATTGTAGGTCGCCTTAGGCTCATAACTGCGTCCGTCAGAATCGTTGCAATTACACTCAGGCACAGTTCCCGAAAGTACCTTTGAAAGTGAATCATAATGTTCCTGTTCCTTACTCTTTAAGGTCTCAAAAAGCTTTTTAAGCTCAGGGTCTTTTGCCTGTTCGGCATACTTTGCATATTTTTCCACACAGCACTTCTCCTGCGTCTGTAAGTCCTCGATTACCGTTCTCTCTTTTTCCTTTAAAACCATGATAATGCTCCCTCCATGTATAAATAATAAAAGATACGGATTTCTGTCCTGCCGACAGGCAATCCGTATCTTTATTATCAGCAATAAAGCTGCTCATTATTCCGGCTTCAAATGTATATTTTACCGAAACTGAAGTTTTTCAGGCTCTTAACAGTTACATTTTATTGAATACATGCTTATCAAGCCTGTCAAATGCCTCGACAACCAGCGAATATGGAACCGCAAGATTCATTCTTATGGCACTCGGATTGTTAAACGGCCGCCCGTCCTGCCACACGACACCCACGGCGATTCCCGCCTTTATAAGCTCGTCCATAGTCATACCGTGCTCTCTGCACCATTCACCGCAGTCAAGATACAGCATGTAAGTTCCCTCAGGTCTGGCAAGCTTCACGCCCTTAAAATTCCGTGTTATAAAATCATACGCGTAATTTACATTTTTTGTTATGACTGTTCGAAGCTCATCCGTCCATTCATATCCTTCAGGCTTGTATGCTCCTATGAGCGCATACATGGAGAGCACATTCATACTGTTATAATGTGAAAGCTCAGACTGCTTTTTGACTCTGTCCCTGAGATATTTATTATATATAATATGATACGAGCCTATGAGTCCTGCAAGATTAAAGGTCTTTGAAGGTGCATACACTGCAATGGTTCTGTTCTTCGCGTCCTCCGACACGCTCTGTGTCGGAATATGCTTATGTCCGTCGAGAATTATATCCGACCAGATTTCATCGGACACTACTATGCATTGATTGTCCTTGTAAATCTCCATAGCCCTCTGAATTTCTTCCTTTTCCCAGACTCTTCCACACGGATTATGTGGTGAACAGAACACACAGAAATGAATATTGTTCTCCTTAATCTTTCTATCCATGTCCTCATAGTCCATTCTCCACACGCCGTTTTCATCCTGAACGAGTGGTGAGTGTACGATTCTTCGTCCATTCGCCTCAAGCACTCTTGTGAAGCCAATGTAAGTCGGTGAATGCAGCAATACCGCCTCCCCCGGCGCGGTAAATGCCTGTGCAGCCGATGCAAGGCAGCCGAGCACACCGTTTTCATAGCCGATATCCTCCTTGGCAAGTCCCTTCACACCGTTTCGCTTGTTCTGCCATTCAATTATTGAAGAATAATACTCATCTCTCGGCTCAAAATAACCGAACGCCGGATGCTTTGTCCTTCCTATTATCTCCTCCTGTATGGTTGGCACCGTCGCAAAATTCATATCCGCAACCCACATGGGAATCCTGGAAAATCCGGACTTAATCTCCGCCCCTTCAAACGGAATCACATCAACTGCGATGGCATCTCTGCCTGTTCTGTCAATAATACTGTCAAAATCATATTTCATATTGTGCGTTCCTTTCCGAACCATGGCTTATAAAAATCTGTCCAGCTCCTGTTCAACAAGCTTATTTATCCTGACCTTAGGCTTGTCAATCACTCTGCCCCTTGCTATAACCATGTCCACATTCCTAAGTGCCGCAAGATTGTCCAGAGGGTTTTCCTTAGTCACTATCATATCTGCACACTTTCCGACCTCTATGCTTCCCGTCACATCACCGATTCCCGCAAGCTCAGCGCTTCTTTTTGTCGCCGTATAGAGTGCAAAGGCATTTGATACTCCCGTATATTTGTGGAAATAGCACAGCTCTCTCCAGAAGTCATACTGTGTTATCCAAGGACAGCCAACATCGTTTCCAAGCACGACCGGAATATCATTCGCAAGAGCTGCCTTCGAGCATTCAACAATTCCCTCAAAAACTATGTTTCCATTGTATTGCTCAACCTCCGTCGCATTGGTGAGTGACCTGTCAAAAAGTGCATACGGAACAGCAGGTGATATTGTCGTACAAAGAAAAGCGTTCTTCTCCTTAAAAAGTCTTAGCATCTCATCATCCGGCTTTGCTCCATGTTCTATCGAGTCAACTCCGTTTTCAAGTGCGACTTTCACGCCCTCCGGTGACTCAACATGTGCCGCAACCTTATAGCCCGCCGCATGTGCCTTATCACACACCGCCTTCACCATCTCAGGCTTCATCTTTAACTCACCCGGAACGCCTTTTTCCTTGGCATCTAATACGCCTCCCGTTATCATAAGCTTAATCAGGTCTGCCTTCTCATTCTCAGCATGTTCAAGCTGCTTAAGTGCCTCGTCAATGCTTCCCGCCGCAACTGCAACAGAGCCTGCCATATGACCTCCCGGCACCGATATTCCCTCATTTGCGGCGAGAATACGAGGTCCGGTTTTCTTACCTGCCACCACCTCATCCCTGAGCTTCGTGTCAAAATCACCAAGTCCTCCGACCGTGCGGATTGTCGTCACACCGCTCAAAAGCTCCGTCTTTGCAAAATCCGACACAATCTTATACGCCACAGCTCTTGAAAGTGCGGTTCCCATAAGTGTTTTTACAAGCTTCTCATTATCGCGCTGCTTCTTCCGGGGCTTGCCGTTTCCCGCAAGATGAACGTGCATATTGATAAGTCCGGGCATAATATAGCGTCCGCCAAGGTCAATTACCTTAATATCTGCCGCGCTTGGAACCTCTTTTTCGATTCCGGTTATTTTCTCACCGTCAGTCAATATCACCATACCTTCTTTTACCTGCATATCCTTATCACCGTCAAGGATTTTCCCGTTGATATAGGCATATTTCATACCGATACCTCCCATTCTTTTATTTGACACATTAATTCATGTATGTTAATTTTAACATATAATTATCAGTTTTAGGGAGTTTTTTATGTATACAATAGGTCAAATTTCAGAAATGTTCAACATTCCCGTCTCGACTCTCCGCTACTACGACAGGGAAGGTCTTTTTCCTAACATGAAAAGGGAATCAAATATAAGAAAATTCGACGACTCGGAGATAGAGACTCTCCGTATCATTGAATGCCTTAAAAAATCGGGCATGGAGATTAAGGACATCCGCCGCTACATGGAGCTGTGCTCTAAGGGCAGCTCAACCTACGCCGAGCGCAAGGCTCTTTTTGAGAAGCAGCGCGAGTCCGTTGAAGGTGAGATAGCGCGCCTTGAAAAGACGCTCAATATGTTAAAATTCAAGTGCTGGTACTATGATCAGGCAATCGCCGACGGAAACGAGGAGCACATAAGAGAAATGCTCCCCGATAAACTTCCTGCAGATATACAGGCTGTATATGACAATGCGCATGAAAAATAATATGCCATGTTTTTAACCGTTGGTGCGTTGTGCTACGGTTCCGCGAAGATTCCCAGCGTCAGAGGATTATAGGTGCACGCTATGAAGAGAATCCCCTGCGCAATGTAGCCGATTCTTATCGCCATGCAGGCTGCCGTGCTCCACTTTGCATTCAGTGTTTTATACACGAACACGAATGCGGCTAACACCGATACATAGAAATTGATTATGTCGAGTGCCATGACACCGAAGCCGAGAATCCCATTGTATGTATAGAACATCACCGGAATGAGCCATGTCCCTATAAGGTTTCCGAGGAGCCAGTGCACATCGAACTTTCTCACAAAAACTGCCATGCACAGGAGCATTGGAAAGTATACAAGTTTCATATGTTCCCATGTTGACTCATTAATTGGAAAAAAATATCCCACAAATCTGTTTTCACCCGTGAGGTTATGCACAAAATGCCACAGTGTACCGACAATCGCAACAAATAAATACAGCAAAAGCCATTTTTTTCTGCTCCATCCGCTCATGCAAAAACCTCCTGAATATAATTATTGGTACATTATATTCGGGAGGTTCTTTTTTTATTACTTATTTTATGTTCTTAATTATTTTTCTTCCTCAGGATGGATGCTGACACCGCGGTTCATATCGCCCTGTGGGTTCTTGCCGAACTCATAATCATTGCCCGGAAGAATTGCATTGAGAATTATTCCGGCTATTGCAGCTATTGCAAGACCTGTGAGAGTGATTGATGTTCCGCCCACATTGAATGTGAGTCCCGATGAGAAGCCAAGTCCGCATACTAAAATTACAGCAGCTATTACAAGATTTCTTGATTTTGTAAAATCAACCTGGTTTTCAACCACGTTTCTCACACCGATTGCAGAAATCATACCGTAAAGCATAATGCTGACGCCTCCGATGATTGCAGAAGGCATTGAACCGATAATCTCGGATACTTTAGGAATGAAGCTTAACACAATCGCAAATACTGCCGCTATTCTTATAACCCTCGGGTCATGTACATGGCTGAGCTCGAGAACTCCCGTGTTCTCACCGTAGGTTGTGTTGGCAGGACCGCCGAATAATGACGAGAGAGAGGTTGCAAGTCCGTCACCGATGAGTGTTCTGTGAAGTCCCGGGTCAGCAATGAAGTTGCTTCCGACGGTAGCTGAGATTGCAGACATATCTCCGATATGTTCCATCATTGTTGCAAGAGCGATAGGCGCCATAACGAGAATGCCGGTGATGTCGAACTTGCATATCTGAAACGGCGGAAGTCCCACAATGCTTGCACTTGCCACACCGGCGAAGTTGAGTATCGCCGTCCCGTCAGGATTGGTCACTCCGCAAAGATGAAGTATAAGTGCGACAACATACGAAATAACAACGCCCATGAGAATAGGGATGATTCTGAGCATTCCCTTTCCCCAGATGTTGAACACGATGATTACACCGAGTGCGATGAGCGCGATAAACCAGTTGGTTGAAGCGTTGCTCACGGCAGAAGGTGCAAGGCTCAGACCGATACATATTATGATTGGTCCCGTGACCACAGGCGGTAGGAATCTCATAACCTTATTCACGCCCACAAGCTTGATGATAAGTGCGAGCACAAGGTATAAAAGTCCTGCCACAACAACGCCGCCGCAGGCATAAGGGAATTTCTCCGCCATCGTCATCGCCGCATACTTTCCGGTATCAAGGCTTGCCATCGTCGCGTAGCCGCCTAGGAATGCGAAGGATGAACCTAGGAATGCAGGCACCTTCATCTTAGAACATAGGTGAAAAAATAAAGTACCGACACCTGCGAAGAATAATGTAACCTGAATGGACAACCCCTGTCCTTCAAAATATCCTCCAACAAGAATCGGTACTAAAATAGTTGCTCCAAACATTGCAAACATGTGCTGCAAGCCGAGAAGGAGCATTTTCGGAACGCCAAGCGTTCTCGCATCTTTGATTGCTTCGTTTTTGTTGCTCATTGTAACCTCCTCATTTGAATGGATGCCAAGACAAACGGCACACCATAGTATTTGTTCAAATATAACAAAAATTCATGAGGAATACAATGATAATTATTAAAAAATTATAAATTAAATATTGAGCAAATCACTGTAAACCTTTAACGCACCCTCCGTCTCATGTGCGAGAACCTTCTTTGCAAGCACCTTGCCAAGCTGTACGCCCTCCTGGTCGAAGCTGTTCACATTCCATAAGAAGCCCTGGAACATAATCTTGTTCTCATAGTGAGCGAGAAGTGCTCCGAGTGTCTCAGGGGTGAGCTGTTCGCCGATGATAATGCTTGACGGGCGGTTGCCCTCGAAGTTCTTGTTGCGGTTGTCATCGCTCTTTCCGCAGGCAAATGCAACTATCTGTGCTGCCACGTTGGCGCAGAGCTTCTGCTGGCTTGTGCTGTCCTGAATAACGACATCCGTTCCTATCTGGCTGTTCTTAAAGCCGATGAACTGGAGAGGCACAATGTCTGTTCCCTGATGCAGAAGCTGATAGAAGGAATGCTGTCCGTTGGTTCCCGGCTCACCGAAGATTACAGGTCCCGTCACATAATCAACAGGCTCGCCAAAGCGGTTGACCGACTTGCCGTTAGACTCCATGTCAAGCTGCTGTAAATGTGCAGGGAAACGGCTCAATGCCTGTGAGTATGGAAGCACCGCCGTGCTTGGGTATCCGAGCACGTTGCGCTCGTACACACCGATAAGCGCATCGAGCATCTCAGGGTTTTTAAGTATATCCTCGTTCTTAGAGAGCTCGTCCTCTGCCGCAGCACCCTCAAGGAAACGTGCGAACACTTCAGGGCCGAAGGCGAGTGACAATACAGCTCCGCCTACCGCAGATGTCGAAGAGAAACGTCCCCCGATGTAATCATCCATGAAAAATGCAGCAAGATAATCATCGCTCTTTGCAAGCGGTGATGTCTCACTTGTAACTGCTATCATATGCTTGGACGCATCAAGCCCTGCCTTCTTTAACGCATCCTTTACAAAAGACTCGTTCGTGAGTGTCTCAAGTGTTGTTCCCGACTTAGACACGAGAACGAATATAGAATGAGCAACATCCGTAGAGGCGAGCACTGCTGCCGCATCGTCAGGATCAACATTGCTTATGAATTTAGCCTCCATCTTGAAGGTTCCGTTCTTCTTAGCCCAGTTCTCAAGTGCAAGGTACATTGCGCGAGGTCCCAAATCGCTTCCGCCTATGCCTATCTGTACAACGGTCGTGAACTTCTCGCCCGCTGCGTTTGTAATCTCTCCATTATGAACCTTATTGGCAAAATCTGCGATTCTGTCCTGCTGCTCAACATAGAAGCTTCTCTTGTCAACTCCGTCAGCCTCAACCGCTGCACCGAGCTGACCTCTTGTCATGTGGTGAAGAACAAGACGCTTCTCACCCGTATTTACAACCTCTCCCTCGTAGAGAGCCTTGAACTTCTCTGAAAGCTGCGCTTCCTTTGCAAGCTTTGCAAGAACATCGAGAACTTTGTCATCAACCTGCTTTGCAGCATAATTATATTTAAGTCCCTCAGCCATAGGTACACTGTATTCCTTCACACGGTCAGCACTCATCACATCGGCAAGCTTGACCTCATTTACCTCTGACAACTCCCCATATGCCTTAAGTGTATCCAGATTCTTCCAGTTAATCATAAAAAAGCCTCCTTCAAGTCCATTAGAATATAATTTGTTAATTATTAAACAATCACCAAAATTATACTATCAAACTCTCATTTATTCAATAGTCTATTTCTTTTCCTGACAGGTCTCCTACACATATACCGTTTCTTTTTTTCTTTTTACATTATAAAGCATAATATCCGCAGAATAAAGATAGTCCCTGTCCTTGCTGTCTTCCTCCGGAATGCAGTGGCAGATTCCCTGTGATATAGTCACTCCGACATCCACACCGGTGCCTTTATATACACTCCCCAGCTCCTGCACCCTTCTTTTGAGAACCTCTGCTGTTCTTACAACCTCCACAACAGACATTCCGACATATATTACAACAAACTCATCCCCACCATATCTTGCTGCAAATATACTGTCATTCTGTATATCAGAAAGAATTCCTGCGACAGCCTTTATGCATTCATCACCTACCTGATGTCCATATGTATCATTGTACTGCTTGAAATAGTCAATATCCAGTACCTCATACGAAAGCGGAATCCGCTCTCTCTTACACCTTTCAAGTGACGCCTGTGCATATTGTACCAATCTGTACCTGTTGGCAATTCCGGTAAGCTGATCTGTCTCAGACATTTCAAGCAGCTTGAGCTTTTCTGCCTCAAGCACCCTCTGCTTATCCTCCATTTTATCCACTGAGTTTCTGACATGCAGTATACTTGCAATCATTTTCTGCTTGTCCTTTTCTAACTTCTCACTCAGTTCAAAGAAACTTATTAATGCACCGTCACAAGCTTCCTTATCACCGTTTTTCATGTACAGCTTTATCTTAAGTGTAATAAATTTACGCTTAAGATTATTAATCTGTGTCTTCTTTATCGGCTCATCAAGCTTCTCTATTATTTCCTGCATCACGTCAAGCCTGTCAATTTCTATCATCAAATTACAGAAATCATATATATCATCAAATATATCCATTATGAGGACGTTTCCCGAAAGCCTTCTCTTTACATCATTGATGATTTTATCCCTGCTCTCATAATCCCCGCATATATGATGGAACCTTACCTCAAGACATTCTACATAAATATAATCCATATTACCAAATGATGCTTGACATTCATCTTTAAGTCTACCTATATATTCCTTTGCCTTATCAAGTTCGTCAGCAAGGAGATTGCATGTCGCAAGATTGGTGTATATCATTGTCAACGTCTCATTTCTGCGCTTTTCCGCAGGAGTCCTTACATATTCATTATATGCCTTTAAGAAGTATTCTTCCGCTTCCTTATAAACTCCCGCATCTAAATGCAAGTACCCGAGATTCAACTCTATGCTGCTCTGCACAGACTTGACATCATGCTCCTCACAGATATAAAGCCCGGACATATAATATTCCATGGCAGCAACCGTGTTCCCACGGCTGACCGAAGTTATTCCCATAACATTGTATACTCTGGCAGCGAGATACCACTGACCTGAATTGCCAAGATATCTTAATGCGTTCAACATGCTGTCAAACATTTCATCAATTGAATTTGTAAGATATTCTACCTCGCCTATATAAAAATATGCAAATCCAAGTGCATCCTCATCACCGGTTTCATCTGCAAGTTCAATTATTTTATGGCAATACTCCAGCACCCTGTCATTGTCATTTCTTCTGTTTTCCAATACGATTTTCTTATAGCTTTCTATCTTTTCTCTTCTCTTTACTACATCCGCTTGCATAATGTCCGGGCTTCTCCTTCTTCATTTGAACAATATCAGGTAATTGCGAAACTCTGTGTGTATCCACTTGACGTTGTACAATTTTGCTATATTACCGCTGGGCACGCTTCCGCTACATTGCCTCACGTAACGGTACATAATGCAACAAAACACGTTGCTTAAGTACCGACGGCTGCAAAGTACCCAGCTTGCAATATAGTAAAATTGCACAACTGTTCTTTGATAAATATGATTTTCGCAATTACCTATTGAACAATATAACCATATCAATATATATTATAATCATTTTACATTCTATTTCCATATAAAAATGTAATTTTTCATAAAAATCCGTGTGGCATAATATACTATACGCATAAGAATCAGGACAGCATGCTTTGACATCCTAATCATGTAATGAAAAAAAAAACGAATTCCGGAGATAACTCCGAAATTCGTCTATGTAACATGTATTACTTATCAACATCGGGAAGACCATCAAATCCTCTCTGAAGCTCCTCTTCCGTAGGTATGTAATCCGTCATCACACCATCATTGAACTTCTGATAAGCTACCATATCAAAGTATCCTGTTCCCGTAAGACCAAAGAGAATTGTCTTCTCCTCCCCTGTCTCTTTACACTTTAACGCCTCATCCATTGCAACCTTAATTGCATGACTGCTCTCAGGAGCCGGAAGAATTCCCTCCGTCCTTGCAAACTGTGTTGCCGCCTCAAACACACTTGTCTGCTCAACTGCCACAGCTTCCATAAGTCCCTGATGATACAGCTCAGACACGACAGGACTCATTCCATGATAACGAAGTCCTCCTGCATGATTAGCCGATGGAATAAAATTGCTTCCGAGAGTATACATCTTAGCAAGCGGGCATACCATTCCCGTGTCACAGAAATCATAAGCGAACTTACCTCGCGTAAGGCTCGGACAGCTTGCAGGCTCAACCGCTATAAAACGATAATCCTTCTCTCCACGAAGCTTCTCTCCCATGAACGGCGAAATAAGCCCTCCGAGATTTGAGCCTCCTCCGGCACAGCCGATAATAATATCCGGAGTCACATTGTACTTATCAAGTGCAGCCTTCGCCTCAAGACCTATCACTGACTGGTGGAGAAGAACCTGATTAAGTACACTTCCGAGAACATATCTGTAACCCTCAGTGTGAGTTGCAGTCTCAACAGCCTCAGATATTGCGCATCCGAGACTTCCCGTTGTTCCCGGGTGTGCGGCAAGAATCTTACGTCCGACCTCAGTGGTTTCCGAAGGTGACGGTGTCACACTCGCACCATAGGTTCTC
>FR895450.1:0-6513 GCA_000435595.1 Firmicutes bacterium CAG:882 | reverse complement strand
TCACGTCTGAACGGCTTCTGCTCATAGGAAACCTTAACCATGTACACCTTACAGTCAAGTCCGAGATAAGCACATGCCATCGAGAGTGCAGTTCCCCACTGTCCTGCTCCCGTCTCCGTCGTGACTCCCTTAAGTCCCTGCTTCTTGGCATAATATGCCTGTGCAATCGCCGAATTAAGCTTATGGCTTCCGCTCGTGTTATTTCCCTCGAACTTGTAATATATCTTAGCCGGAGTGCCGAGAGCCTTTTCAAGACAATACGCTCTCACAAGAGGTGCAGGTCTGTACATCTTATAGAAGTCCAGAATCTCCTGCGGTATATCAATATACGCGTCATCATTATCAAGCTCCTGCTTAATGAGCTCATCACAAAAAACAGGTCTTAAATCTTCGTAACCCATCGGCTCTAATGTCGCCGGATTGAGAAGCGGTGCCGGCTTAATCTTCATATCCGCACGAACATTATACCACTGCTTAGGCATCTCGCTCTCTTCTAAATAAATCTTATAAGGAATATTCTTTTCTTCACCCATACTACACACCTGTACCTTTCCAAAGCTTTTTAACACAATAACACGTTAAAGTGTGTTTGTCAAGGCAGCATGACAAATATGTCTATCACGCTTTTACCTCCCCGGAGTGCGGTTTTACATTGACTATGCATATTCCCACGCACACAAGCACTAATGCCACAACTGCTTTAAGTCCCAGCTCCTTTCCTCCCTCGCCGAGCCACCATGCCGATAACAGCACACCAAACACCGGATTGGTAAAACCGAATATTGCCACCTTAGACACAGGGTTATGCTTTAAAAGAATTCCCCATAATGAGTACGCAACAGCAGAAATACATGCCAGATAAAGCAGCATGAGAACCGCGCTCATCGAAACGTGATTTATTTTTCCTCCCATTGCATACCCCAGTATTACCATGACAATTCCACCGAAAATAAACTGATATCCGCTTAACATAACCGGATTATCCTTCTTAGAATATATCTTAATCAGGCACGATGAGAATGCATACGAGAGAGCTGCCAAAAACAGGCTTCCCTCCCCCATAAGACTTAAATTCATATCAATTTTCTGTCCATTCATCGTAACTACGATAACACCCGCAAATCCGATAATACATCCTGCAAGCTTCCTAAAATCAAGCTTTTCCTGCCTGAATACCAGACCGGCAACCAGTATCACAAGAAATGTATTGGAGCCGTTAATTATCGACGCCTTGACACCGCTGTTATGTGCAAGCCCCATGTAGAAGAATATGTACTGAAGTATTGTCTGGAACAGCGCAAGCTTTACTATATTGAATGCCGAAGATTTAGACGGAAGCAGCGGCTTTCGGTTAATCACACTTCCAATAAGTATGGTTAATATCCCTGCCAGTACAAATCTCATACCTGCAAACAATACCTGTGTCCACGTCTCACCCGACGGTATCTCAAAAAGTGCATATCCAAGCTTAATACACGGTGATGCACTTCCCCACAGGAATGTACATACAAGTGCAAGCACACACACCACCCATGTTTTTTGTAAAATATCATTATTGTTCTTCATCTTCTATATGTTTTCCTCTCTGTATCATAATCTTTTTAATCGTCTGCATCATCTTGTCAATCTCTATCGGCTTCGTGACATGCCCGTTCATTCCTGCCTGAAATGCCGTTTTTTTATCTTCCTCAAAAGCATTCGCCGTCATGGCTATTATAGGAATGTCTGCCTTTGCTGAATCAGCCATCGCCCTTATACGCTTGGCAACCTCATACCCATTCATATTAGGCATCTGTATATCCATAAGCACCAGGCTGTAATATTGAGGCTCCGCTCTGTCAAGCATCGACACACATTCTACGCCGTCCTTTGCCCTGTCGACATCAAAACCGTAAAATTTAAGAATCTCTACGGTTATCTGTGCATTCATATCATTGTCTTCTGCCAGCAGAATTCTCCTGCCTGCAGTTACACTGCTCTCGATATTCAGGTTGTCCGTCTGTTCAACCATCGGTGCCGCATCTGCAAGCTTATGCTCAAGGTACAGAGTGAACTTACTGCCTTGTCCGAGCGCACTCTCAACCTCTATTCTTCCATCCATAAGCTCAGCAAGCTGCTCTGCTATTGCCATACCAAGCCCCGTTCCGGGCTGCCTGCTCTCCGTTGACGTTCTCTCCCTCTCAAACTCCTCAAATATGTGCGACATGAACTCTTCCGACATTCCGATTCCCGTGTCCTCAACCTGCGTCACATACTGCCCATAGCCTTCTCTCTCACAGGGATGTTCTTCAACGCTGAAGGCTACGCTTCCACCTGAGGTTGTGTATTTGTAAGCATTGCTTAAAAGATTGAATATTATCTGCTTTACTTTCAATATATCACAGCTCACATAATGATGTTCAATCCTGACATCCAGCGAAAACTTAAGTTCCTTGTTAATCATCTGATTTTCAAAGACGTTATATATCTCTCTGCATTGGTCATCTATGCATATAACAGACTCCTCAAGCTTCACCTTGCCGCTCTCGATTTTAGCAATATCAAGCACATTGTTGAGTATCTCAAGCAGATACCGGCTCGAATCATCTATCTTGTCAAGATAGTCAAGTGCCTTTTCCCTGTTTCCAAGCTGTTCACGAAGAAGCTTCGTAAATCCGATTATGGCATTCATGGGAGTCCTGATATCATGACTCATATTTGATAAAAAAGTACTCTTTGCCGCTGTCGCACGTTCCGCCTGCTCAAGAGCATTCTGCAATTCTGTCTGACGTTGTTTTTCCATATAATAATTCTTCCGCGCCACATTGCTGTTAACTCCCCACATAAGCACGCATATAATAATGTAAACAAGCACAACTGCCGCTTCTATGACTATATACAGCTTGTATACCTGAAATACAGGGAACAATGTATGTATCGTATAGCTCTTATATCTTGCCTCGCTTATGTACCAGCTTCTCCCATCATATCTCACTCTGCTCAGACTGTCAGTTATACTTTTTCCGTCAGAGCAAAGCTTCTTCCATTGTTTTGCATCAAGCCTGCAGGCATCCGAACTGTTGGCTGCAACCACATTGTCACCCTCTGATATTACAATAAGCCCTCCGCTTGCAATCTGCGTATTCTCAAATATACTGTCAATCGTGATATCATTAACTCCATCCATTACAGTATCCTGCAAGGTATAAGCTATCACGGCACCCGGTGCATCCTTGCGCGCGGCAACAGCTATATCATATTGTTCGTCACCGGCAGATGCCCTCGTCATATATACCTTCTTATTACATTCAATTACCTCCGCAACACTTTCTCTCTGTATCAGGCTGTCCCACTCAATATCCGGTTCATTACGCACTACTGTCTGCATAACCGTATCCATGTGTTCATCAAGAACTATAATTCCTGCCAAATGCTGTTCATATGCATACGCACCGATACTCTGAGCATAAAAATCTTTCTCATATTCCAAATTATGTATTGCCGCCAATGTCTTATCAAGCAGACGCACAAGGCTCTTAGTCATGTCATTTGCACGGTAATTGTCATAAGTCTCAAGCTTTTCCTTCGCATATTCAACAGTCTGCTCTTTCAGCTCAGCCGTTGCCGCGAGCCCATAATGCACTGACAACAGCTGTATTGCCACCATACACAGAATTAAAATTATCGCTGCCAGCCTTACAACTCTCCGTGTCCCGGATTTTTCCCCCTTATTATCCACTAGTTCTCCTCCCTCCCAAGAGCTTTGTCCACATCCAATCCGTATTTCTCAACAATTCGTGCCGTTGTCCCGTCGGTCATCATATCATTAAGAACTTTTCCAAGCTCCGACACGAACTCAGAATCATATCCATTGTCAAACGCTGCTCCAAGACCTGAAACCAGAAGGCTTCCATCCAACAATCTGTACTCATCCGGTGCCGTCCCGATAAATGCCCTAAGCGCATTCTCATGCCCGCAGATTGCGTCCACATAATTTTTTCTAAGTGCTGCGAACACTTCGTCCATGCTTGAAAAACAGTACACCAACTTAACCTCAGGCACGTTACTGTCTGTCGAATGCAGAAAATACTCCTCAGCCTTTGATGTCTCCTGAACCGCAACCATCTTCCCAACAAGGTCATTTAATTCTGTTATAACGCTGTCCTGCCGGACTACAGCCATCTGTCTGCTGTATAGATATGGTCCTGCCCACTGATACTCTTCCTCTCTTCCATTCATACTGAAGCACCCCCAAAGGCAGTCTATCTCTCCATCAGCCAGGTAATCCTTCTTATTCTCCCATACAATCACTTTAAACTCCGGCGCATACCCCATCCTCTTAAGAGCTTCTGTAGCAATCTCAACATCTATACCCTCAAACTCACCATATTCATCCCTGTACAGATATGGCTCATATATATCACTGCCTATCACAATTTTGGGAGCAGTTTCTTCAATATCCGTGTTATCCCTGACTTTCATGCAGCCCGAGATACACATAACGGCATAAAATAACATCGAAAAAAATATATATTTTTTAAAATGTGCCTTCTTCATCCTTCCCTCCTTCTTCCGCCTCAATATGTAAAGACCTATCAGCAGCCCAATTCATGCATGAATCAGCCTGTTGACAGGTCTGTCTAATTTGAATCTAATATCAATGATATCCGCAATCAGCTTCGCTGCCTGCTCATATAAAATTGATTTTTCGCATCTCTTTTATTTTGTCGATCAGTGCATATTTACATACTGAATCTTTTTCTGCATATCCTTATAACTGTTAATAATTGCAACTGCCTCCTGCAAATCCGTAGTCTTCTGGTCACCTGTACTCATATTCTTTATCGTAACATGGCCTGCCTCAATCTCATCCGAACCTAATATCACACAGAACGGAATTGTGAGCCTGCTTCCGTAAGTCAGCTTCTTCTTAAACTTGCCTTCCTCAAGGTAAATCTGAGTATTGATGCCTGCTCTTCTAAGCTCTGTAGCAGTCTTAACCGCATAGTTCATATCCTCTGTCATAGGAATGACAAGTGCCTCAAGCTGGCTCTCATGTGCCCTGTTGAGAAAATCATTCTCACACAGAACATAGAACAATCTCGTAAGACCTATTGAAATACCTACACCCGGAAGTGATTTCTTCGTATAATACCCGGCAAGATTATCATAACGGCCGCCGCTGCACACACTGCCATACTCAGGATGATTCTTAATAAATGTCTCATATACGGTTCCCGTATAGTAATCAAGCCCTCTCGCAATGGATAAGTCAATCTTATAATAATCCGACGGAACGCCAAAACCTGCAATATAGCCTATAACAGTGGTAAGCTCCTCAAGACCGGCATCAAACACCTCATTACAGCCTGCAAAGCTCTTGAGTCTGGCAACCTTCTCCTCGTTGCTTCCGTCGAACGTGAGTATATCAAGCATCTCATTGACAGTAGTCTCAGGTACATTAAGCTCAACAAGCTCCTTGGCAACATTGTCTCTGCCAATCTTGTCTATCTTATCTATAATTCTTAAAATATCCACTGCCGACTCTTTAACTCCGAAATTATCGAACAGTCCGTTGAGAACCTTTCTGTTGTTGATTCGTATAACAAAGTCCTCAATGCCTAAATTCTTAAAAAGATTATAAATAATACTTGGAATCTCAGCGTCATTGACAATACTCAGGCTTCCGTCTCCCACAATATCAATATCCGCCTGGTAGAACTCTCTGAATCTTCCCTTCTGTGCTCTCTCTCCGCGGTACACCTTGCCAATCTGGTATCTCCTGAATGGAAAAGTCAGCTCGGAATAATTCTTTGCAACATACTTTGCCAAAGGAACGGTAAGGTCAAAACGCATTGTGAGGTCTGTGTCACCCTTGTTAAATCTGTAAATCTGCTTCTCGGTCTCTCCGCCTGCCTTTGCAAGAAGAATCCTGCTGTCCTCCAACACCGGTGTATCAAGCGGGAAAAAGCCATACTTCTGATATACCTTCTCCATCTCCGACTTAATCTTTTCAAAAATAACCTGATCCTTAGGAAGAAGCTCCATAAAACCGGACAGGGTCCTTGGTTCAACAATCTCACCCATGAATTATTCTCCTGTATTATATATTTTGTACAAAAGCATGCCGTCCTATATAGTCTGACATGCTTGTTTTCATTTAAAAAATTGTAATAAGCATAGCATAGAACCATCCAATAATCAAGTGCGACAAACAAAACGCTTTTTTGAAAAAAACAGATTTTCTTGTTGCTCCTTTATTTGTGTGGCTTTTCCGATACCCCTGACACCTGTTCCAGATTTTTCTGTATTGTACCAATCAATTCCTCAATAACTATGGGTTTGGTTAAGAATCCGTCCATACCGCATTCTAGTGCTTTCTTTTTGTCCTCATCAAATGCATTTGCAGTCATGGCAATGATGGTGATTCCCGCCAGTGCCGGATCATTCAGTGCGCGGATCTGTCTGGTAGCCTCATACCCATTCATTACCGGCATCTGCACATCCATCAGCACCAGATCATAATTACCCGGC
>FR895449.1:45350-53509 GCA_000435595.1 Firmicutes bacterium CAG:882 | reverse complement strand
AATAAATCAGCATGTTTTGACACCTGAATCCCATTATACAAGAAGTATTTGACGTAACTATTGTCATGTATTATACTGTTTTGTAAATGTTGCAAATTATATATAGAAAATACCATGAAGAAAGGCATTACATGAATACAGTTATACGATTCACTTCAACTCAGAAGCCTGACGGCGATGAATACAAAAAGATAACCTACTGGAACAGATTCATAAGAACAAAAATTGAGACGGTAATAATGCTTGCACTCATTGTGCTCAGTATAGGCTGCGGTATATACAGACTTGCCAGCGGTACCATGGATACCTTCTGGGCGATACTCTGCATAGTATTTTTGTTCTACCCGGTTCTTATAATAACCCAGTTTAACTCAAGCATACGCTACCACTTAAGGCACAGAGATCCTTCCGAGACAGCGCCTTGTGAATTCTGCCTCATGCAGAACGGAATACTCATAGATGTACCCGAGTACGATGTCCATAATCTCATCCGCTATGACGAATTCACACATGTGTACACGAATGTATTCGGATTCTACATGATGTTTCAAAAAAACAAGGTTCTCGTCATGATAAGGCACAGCGATATTCCTGCCGGTCAAAAAGACGCATTTGAGGACATGATGGTCGCAGGTCTCAACAATAACTGCAAAGTAAGCAGCTTCTTATAATTCGTGATTTAAAAGAATATGCATCCACGCGGAGCATTTTTATGTAATAGGAACGAAGTTTCCTATTACGATTCAGGTGTCAAAACATGCGAATCTGATTTTTATGTGTATATCATGTTATATTTATGCATATCAGCTCCGTTGTACGAAGCAAGTTGTTCTAACGACTCTGAAAAAAATATTTCTACTTCCGCCACCGTTGCAAAATCAGCCATCCATGGCTGTTTGCAACTCAGCCGGCATCCATGCCGTCTGTGGCTGTACGATAAACAGAGTCTTAAGAACAACTAAGCTCCTTCCAAAAGTCGTGATATGCATAAATATAACAGGATATACATATTAAAGCTGTGAACGCATGTTTTGACACCTAAATCCTATTCAAGAAAAAACAATGCAGGTCAATATCTTAACCTTAAGGTATTGACCTGCATTGTTTTTTCTTGAACAAATTATTTTTCACTCATCTGACGCTTCACCTGAGCTTTAAATAAGCTCCACTCATTCTCATAATCCACAAAATACTTAGGGCATTCCTTGCCCGTCACATCATAATGCCTTATAACATCCTTGTCAGGATTCAGATTATAGAGAATGCAAAGATAAGCCGTAAGCTTAACCATCGAATCATAAGTCGTCTGATTATACTTGCCTGTCTCATCAGGGTGACATGTCTCAACAGCAATCGTATCCTCATTGCGCGTGTTGGAAGCATAGGAAATCTCGTCAAGCGGAACACACTGAATAATCTCACCGTCAAGTCCCACTATAAAATGGCTGCTCACCGAGGCTTCTCCTGTCTCAATAATATTCTCAAAATAGCTTCTGTTCTGTGCCGCTGTCGTTCCGGGATTCCCGACGTAGTGTATAACAATGGCATTGACCTCTTCAAGCTTGGTTCCCGGTCTGGAATATGGGTTAACCGGTAGCAGATTCTCCTCAATCGTACCTTTAAACTCTTCTGCCCACCCGGGAAGCTGTATCTCCTTAGGTATCGTCACTAAATATACCGACTGAACCGTTGTCGTCTCCTGCACGGTATCCGACACCGTCTCCCTACTTCCATTGCTGCCGCTTATACTGTTTTTTCCTATATATACCATAATCAGGAGTATCAGGGCTATCATTGACAGCCCAAATACTCCTGATAAAATTAACATACCTTTTTTCATTCAGGTACTCCTTAAAGTTCGTTCATACCGTAAATACCAGTATATCTCCTACTGGTCTACGCTGTAGTTAGGAGCTTCCTTGGTGATATGAATATCATGAGGATGGCTCTCCTTAAGTGATGCAGCGGAAATCTTGACAAACTGTCCATTCTCCTTGAGATATGGAATTGTCGGTGCTCCACAGTAACCCATTCCCGAACGAAGACCGCCCATAAGCTGGAATACCGTGTCTTCAAGAAGTCCCTTGTATGCAACTCGTCCTTCAACGCCCTCCGGAACAAGCTTCTTGGCATCCGTCTGGAAATAACGATCCTTACTTCCGTTCTCCATAGCGGCGATGGAACCCATTCCACGATATACCTTGTACTTACGACCCTGGAACAACTCGAAATCTCCCGGAGCCTCATCACAGCCGGCGAACATGCTTCCCATCATACATACATCAGCTCCTGCCGCAATAGCCTTAGTGATGTCGCCTGAGAACTTGATACCGCCGTCAGCAATAACGGGAATGCCATACTGCTTGGCAACCTCATATACATCCATAACTGCCGAAATCTGAGGGACACCGATACCTGCAACAACTCTTGTGGTACAGATGGAGCCCGGTCCGATACCAACCTTGACCGCATCAACACCTGCCTCAATAAGAGCCTTAGCCGCTGCGCCCGTTGCTATATTACCGGCAATAACCTGAAGGTCAGGATACTTTGCCTTAACCATCTTAAGTGTATCTATAATATTCTTGGAGTGACCATGTGCAGAATCAATTACTATGCAGTCAACCTTAGCCTCAACCAGTGCGTCAACTCTATCCATGATATTCTTGGTAATACCTACTGCGGCTCCGCAGAGAAGTCTGCCCTGCTCGTCCTTGGCAGATAAAGGATACTTAATCTGCTTCTCGATATCCTTGATTGTGATAAGACCCTTAAGATTAAAATCATCATCTACAATAGGAAGCTTCTCTTTACGAGCCTTGGCAAGAATCTTCTTAGCCTCCTCAAGGGTAGTTCCTTCCTTAGCAGTAACAAGACCCTCGCTTGTCATGCACTCACGAATCTTCTTATCAAAATCCTGCTCGAACTTAAGGTCACGGTTAGTGATAATTCCAACCAGCTTTCTTCCCTCTGTGATAGGAACACCGGAAATACGGAACTTAGCCATAAGCTCGTCCGCATCGCGGAGTGTATGTTCAGGTGATAAATAAAATGGGTCCGTGATTACTCCATGTTCGGAACGCTTAACCTTATCAACTTCCTCAGCCTGAGCCTCTATGGACATATTCTTGTGAATGATACCGATTCCACCCTGTCTTGCCATTGCAATTGCCATTCTGTGTTCGGTAACTGTATCCATACCGGCACTCATAATAGGAACATTCAGTCTAATCTTTTTTGTAAGATTTGTTGATAAATCTACCATATTCGGTGTAACTTCCGAATACTGTGGTACCAGCAGCACATCATCAAAAGTAATGCCATCGCCAATAATCTTACCCATCTTAAATATCCTCGCTTTCTTAATTTTGTATAATTTTATCAATAGTAGCAAATACTCCTGCAAATGTCAACCATTCATTTTGAAAAGCTGACATACCGCTAATCGATATGGAGCTGTCTCGGAATTATATCCCTGAGTTCTTTAAGCATTCTCTCATCAGGCTCTAAAATAAGCTTGACAAGTTCATTATTATTCAGAATTACCATCACATACTTCTTATTCTCGTTCTCGGGAATAAGTGATGAATAATCACATACCTTAAGATTTTTGTTGTCATATTCCTTGATATATGAGGAATCCGCCGGTGCCATAACCTCAGTCTTGGTAAGGTCATACTCGCCCATTCTCTTTCTCTTGGACTTCTTCATAATCTTATCAATATACATATTCTTCTCGACAAGTGCGTACTCCCACTCGACATCGTTGTTCTTAAAGTAAATATAAGTAAGAAAAATTATAAGTGCAACCACAAGCACTCCGACATACGGAATGCTGATAAGTGCACATGACAGCACGCATACGATGACAAGCAAGACCTCTATCATCCTGACTTTCTGCGGTGTCTTTCTCTTAACAATCCACTCTGAAAAAATTTCGCCCATCACAACCTCCTGAATTCGCGCATTTTGCGCAGCATTAATGAATTGATTATACAACAGACATGGGGAAAATTCAAGGATTCCAAAAATTATAATTCTATTAAGAAAATCTTTGAGAACAGCAAAAGACCTTGAGAAAACTCTCAAGGTCTAAATAAGTGCAGTCGGCGGGACTTGAACCCGCACCCAAGCAATATGGACTAGATCCTTAGTCTAGCGCGTATGCCAATTCCGCCACGACTGCTTATTATGTGCTTCGCTGTTGTTCACCAGCGACATGATGTATAATACCATACCCTTTTTGATAATGCAAGTACTTTTTTGAAATTTTTTAAATTTTTTTTAATAAATATTCTTTTTCTACAAATCGTACAATATCTCTGACATTTTTCACATTGCCCTTGACAAATTCTCGTCATGAATGATATTATATATAAGCGTCAGTAAGGTTAATCACCTGACACTATATGCAGTCGTGGCGAAATTGGCACACGCGCATGATTCAGGTTCATGTGGACTTACGTCCATGAGGGTTCAACTCCCTTCGACTGCATTTGCATTATACAGCTTCAGATGCTTGTGAATCAGGCATTTGGGGCTGTTTTGCATTACACTGTTTGAACAGAATCGAGGCTTACTATGGCAAATATCATCTATGACGCAAGAAAAATCAAGCTTATGGAAGCAGTTAAGGAACTGTCCGATCTGGTTGGAAACAATGACGATTGGTTCAATTCATTCCGGTCATCGGTTATGGAAAATACCGGTATATATGAAGAGCTTCTGTACTATATAGACCACCATGACCTCCTATGCCGTTACACTATTGACGGCTACTCCATCGCCGACCTGTTCGTATGGCAGATGTCAAATTATGACCTTTTGCACGATACAGGCAAAAATGATGCCTCCTGCTGCAAGGAAGCAATGGTGCTGTTTGCATTTGAGGCCATGGCTGAAATGGCAAAAGACCCGGAAATATATAAAAACCGAATCCAGTCCGATATGCGTCTTGACAAATAAGCTTACTTAAAAAAGTACAATACCAGTGCGGCTATCAAAACGGCAGCCACAACAGCAGCTATCGCAATATACAGCTTCGTGTTGCTCTTTTCTTTAACTGCTGGCTTCTCATACTGCACATCCACGCCTATTGAAATTCTGTCTATATAATTTCTGTCCCACAATTCAACGCCCGCAGCATCTCCCGTCTTCTTAGCTGATGATGAAAATGAGCTGTTGGTCATAAACACCAGCACATCCACGCCCGGTTTTTTAGCCGCCGCGATAAATTCCTCCATAGCTTTACCGCTTATTGCATCTATATCATAACGGCATGCAAAAGCATAGACTCTGCCATCTTTTTTTGCCATAATATTCACAATATTTTCATCACCGGACTGCTTGACATCCGTATATCCGAGTGCCTCAACAAATTTTGCCATCATATCAACATAGTTATTTTTATCATTTATTATCATAGCGGATTCCTTTCTCTTGCGATGACCTGTTTTCTAATTTTATTATACACAATTCCCGCTCCATAACAACCTAAATTTTATTGACATTACCCTCGAAATAGACTAGACTATTTAGTATAAATCAGCTACTTTTCTGACAGCTGACATAAACAGAAAGAAGGTATTACACTATGGCAGATCAAGCATTAACTAAGAAGTATTTATCATTACTCAAGAAAAAAAAGACCGAGAAGATTCGTAAGCAGTATCTTTGGTCAACAATAGAGGACCAGCTTGCAATATGTGAAGCATGTAAGCAGTACGCCAATGATGACTCAAGAAACCTTGTCATCATGCTCTTAGAGTCACTTGACGAGGAAGTTGTATTCGCCGCAGTCGACACATTAGGTGAGATCGGTACCGATCACATCAAGGCAAGACTTCAGATACTCTACAACACAACAAAGAACGAGAAGCTCAAGGCTGAAGTTCACAAGACACTTTCTAAGATAGGAAGCAGAGCCTAATCTGCTCAAGAATGGGGATTAATATGGATAATGGCATTTCAGGAATCGTAGTTACCTATGCAGCAGGCGAGCGCCTCACCACCCGCGGAGATGATGTCGATGAGATATACATCATCCTCAAGGGTAAAATAAAATGCATGACAACTTATGGTACATATTATCTTGGTCCCGGCTCCGCGGCAGGTCTGACGGACTGCTTTTACGGAATGTACATATACAATTATTTTGCAGAGGAAGAGACCATGGTTAAGAGGTACAAGGTCTCTTCTTCTTCGGATATCAGCCGTGTACTGAGTGACCAGGCAGACAATATCGGTATTTTTGTTATTATGCAGTCACGCCACATTGCAGATATAATCAAGACATATCTTGAACTGACGCGCAGATGTCGTGAACTTGACACCGAATATCGCCCCGACTCGCGCATTGCCCGTTGGGAACTTGATAAATTCAATGCACTTTCAACCATTCCAAGCAAGGTTACGGTTGACTTCTATAAGTCCAGCCTTACAGCCGCAATAGGAGCAATATACGATGGTGCAAGGTTTCTCTCCAATGCCAACGATGCATGTACACAGATGGCGGACAAGCTTGAAATCAACTTAGACTATGTTGAGGAGGAGGTTCCTGAGGACGACTTTATCATGGCACTCGAGGACACACCTGCCGCCTTTATAACAACCGATGACGATTTTGATGAGGACTATGCATGGTCACAGCTTGAGAAGTCACTTCCGAGACTGTTAACTTATGCTGAGTTAGACAGTGACAGTGCGTCACGTTTCATGCAGCTTATTGAAACGTACCGCGACCCTAAGCAGCAGGTCTCTCCTTCCGACGAGGCCAGACAGCTTAGACGTGAAATTTCCAAGCTGTATTACAAAATATACTATCTTGTCTTCAACAAGGCAGTCAACAGCCTCACCACACCTCCGATTGTATCGATGTTCCTCAACTTCGGATATATGGATGAAAACCTTTTATCCAGAGAGAATGCATTGGAGCTTTACAAGCTGTCGCTCATCGTGGAGAATGAATGTAACGGCAGCGGAGTCCACACTCTGTATTCCTGGCTCAGGCAGATATTATGGGGCGACAAGGAGCCATCCAAGAACATGATGGATATGGATTATGCAGAAACCATCAACTCTGCAAAGAAGCTGGGAAAGCTCTCCACAACTGCTGCCGAGGCGGCACTCAAAGACACTGAGGCAAAGGTTCAGTTCGAAATTGACAATATGTTTACCTCAGCCAACCGTGTCGTTCACGGAAGAAGCAGCAATTTTTGCCCTGTCCTAACGGACAACGGCATCACAAGGAACTTCGGCTCACTTCTCGCAACAACAGAAAAAGTTATTGCTGCCCTTAACGGCATCCGCCGCAAGGACTACTCAGCATTCTACCGCGAGATAATATACCAGAACAAGGATGTGGAAATTGACCGTGAATTCATCATGTCAGAGGTTCTCCCGGATATAATTCTCATGCCTGTCGCCGGAAACGAAGGTCTTATGTGGCAGGAGATTGAAGGCCGCAGGAAGGACACCCCTGCACGCTTCATAATACCTATATTCCCGACAATCAATGTCGCCAATATACTTATAAGCGTAACCGGAAAATTCCGCTGGGAGATGTGCAAGCGCTCTCAAGGTGTATACTGGAACAATATGTCAGACCCTTCACTCACCGCAGAATACTGCGATTACATTCAGTTCTACAAGAAGAACCGTGAGCTCTCCGAGGCGGTCAAGGCTAAGATTAAGTCTAACCTCACCTCCTGCCGTAACAACTACCGCGAGGTGTTTGTCCGTGACTATGAGGTATGGATGATTTACGAAGCACTCGGCTCTTTCCGTCTCAACAAGGTTGTAAGACGTATCCTTGCAACATACTGCCCATTCGCGAAGGAATTCCGTGACAGATTAAAGGACAATCCTATGGTTAAAGACCTCTTCTCCAATGACAGCAAGGTATTTTCAGCCAAGGCAAAGCATCTCGATATCGTCCTAACATCGCTTCAGCGAAAGGGCTACGAGGTCCCGAAGGAACTGGAGGACTACAGAAATTTTCTTCAAATGTAACATAAAAACAACAAAAGCATGTGTGCTGATATTCAGTACACATGCTTTTTATTTCATGTAAAACGAAAAAAAGGAACACATCCGCGTTCCTTATCGAGCTCCCCGAGTAGGGCTCGAACCTACAACCCCACGGTTAACAGCCGTGTGCT
>FR895449.1:20735-45321 GCA_000435595.1 Firmicutes bacterium CAG:882 | reverse complement strand
TGCTCTACCATTGAGCTATCGAGGAATACCGGTTCCGTTATCTCCGGAACCGAATAATATTATACATCTCCCGTTTCAAATTTGCAATAGCAAATTTGAAGAAATGCATATTTATTTTAAATAATTACAAAAATTACTTAAGGTTAGCCTTAGCAACCTCAGCTAACTGTGTAAATGCTGCTGCATCGTTAACAGCTAACTCAGCTAACATCTTTCTGTTCATTGTAACGCCTGCGTTCTTGAGACCGAACATGAACTTGCTGTATGAAAGACCGTTCATTCTTGCTGCAGCATTGATTCTTGCAATCCATAACTGTCTGAACTGTCTCTTCTTCTGCTTTCTTCCGGCATAAGCTGTTGTAAGAGCTCTCATAACAGACTGCTTAGCAACTCTGTACTGCTTAGATCTGGCTCCTCTGTAACCCTTAGCTAACTTTAATACTCTATTGTGCTTCTTCTTTGCGTTTAAACCGCCTTTAATTCTTGCCATTTTGTCTAATTCCTCCTAAATTTCTATTCTAAAGCACATGCCGACAACCGTGGCAAATGCACTGTCATACCATACAAAACTCTGTCTTAACCGACTTCATCTTAGAGATATGGTAAAATCTTCTTCATTGCCTTAAGGTTTGTCTTGTCAACTAAAGTAGCCTTTCTGAGATTTCTCTTTCTCTTTGTGCTCTTCTTAGTAAGGATATGGCTCTTGTAAGCCTTCATTCTCTTTAACTGACCTGTACCTGTCTTCTTAAAACGCTTTGCTGCTGCCCTGCTTGTCTTTATTTTTGGCATGATTAAATCCTCCTTAAATATAGTATTTTAGCGCTTCTGTGCTAAAACCAGTGTCATGCTTCTGCCTTCTACCTTGGCGGGTTTCTCAACAACTGCTACTTCCTCAAGCATCTTAGCGAAGTCATCAAGGATGTGCTTGCTGCTTGCCATATGCGCCATCTCACGACCTCTGAACCTTAAAGTTACCTTAACCTTATTGCCCTTCTCTAAGAACTTTCTGGCTGCACTAACTTTGGTGTTAAGGTCATTGTCTTCAATATTCGGAGATAAACGAACCTCCTTAATCTCGATAACCTTCTGCTTCTTCTTGGCTTCTTTCTCTTTTCTTGCAATCTCATACTTGTACTTGCCGTAATCGATAATCTTGCATACCGGTGGCTTAGCTGTAGGAGCAATCTTTACAAGATCAAGTTCTGCCTCCTGTGCAAGCTTATATGCCTCCTTGGCAGACATGATGCCAATAAGTTCGCCATTCTCACCAATCAGACGGACTTCCCTGTCTCTGATCTGTTCGTTAATCATTAAGTCGCTAATTGTAGTGCACCTCCATCATATTTTCGCAAAAAAAATGCAGATAGAAAACCATCCGCATACTCAACGCTTAAGGGCGCCACTTAGCAGCCCGTCAAAGCTTAAATATTAACCCGAGTCACATATATGTGCTGAGGTGAGAGCGGACACTCTTCTTTATTTTCACAACTTCTGTATAGTACCACTATTTTTTTCCGTTGTCAACACTTTTTTCTTTATTTTGAAAGTAACTTTTACCTTATCCGAATCAAGTAGTAAGAAATCGATCTCCCCATTATTATTTTTGACTATCTCACATATATTCAGCAAACCATATCCATGTCCGTCTTTATTATTTTCAGGTATCAAATCTTCAAATCCGGAACATTCTGTCGTTTTTATGGTATTAATAAACTCTCCGTAAATCTCAGTATCGGAACAGTTAAGAAATATACTTATATAAGGCTTTTCACTCAACATTGCCGCCGCAATCGCATTATCCAATAAATTTACCAACAGACAATATAATTCAACGTCATCAACACCATCTATTTTTCCACAGACAAAACATTTTACATCAACACCATTTGATTGACAGAACTCAATCTTGGAATTCAAAAGGGAGTTTATCACGGAATGCTTAGAATATAACCGATACGAAAAATATGTGCTGCATTTTTCTTCCAGTTTACATATATATTCCCTGGCTTCACCGTACTGATTTTTTTCCATTAAGTCCTTGATTAGTCTTATATTCTTTTTTAAATCATGATTTCGTCTTTCCGTTTCTAAGTTTCTTTGTTCTATTGCTTCAACATTCTCCTTTTGATTTTCCAAATCTTTTAAATACACTGCTGCTTTTTGTTTTTCTGTTATAATACTGCTTTCATATTCATCAGCAATATACATTGCAATATCTATAAAGATGATTACCATAATCAATAAGCTTGGTAAAATCTCATAATTTGTACCGGAAACAAGCAGATAGTATATAAATATAAATGAAAACATATAAAATAATATATTTAAGTATTTCTTAATCATGTCTTTCCTCATTAAATTTCTTAAATCTGTTTTTTACCTCTGTCACATTTCTCGATGATATATAAAACTTTCTGCCATTCTTCATGACAATCATATCTTTTGACATATCCTTTATATAATTAAGATTTATTAACGTATTTCTGCTTATCTTTATAAAATCATACTTATTCAATTCATTTTCTATTTTTTTCAGCGTATACCTCACTGTAAGTTCCGTATCGTCATAATAATACACTGTCATATCATGAACAAATATTTCAAAGGCAATTATTTCACTTAATTTTAAAGTGTACTTAGTTGTTCCGCTTGTAATTTCAATTACTTTTACCTTTTTCTCCAGCACCCTGTTAACTTCCCGTAAAACAGTTTCCAAGTCGGTTTCTAAACTCTGTTTTCTTACAAAGCCTAACGGCTGGCCAACAAAAGCATCAAAAACATAATGATCATAGTTGGTTATATAAACGACCTGTAGTGAATACCCTTCTTTAAGCAGTTCCCTTATTATATCAAATCCAATATCTTCGCCAACTTCAATATCCATAAATACAAGATCCGGTCTTACATCCCTATACGTTTTAAGCATATCTTCTTTATTGCCGGAATACAGAAAATTGGAGTTATTAAAATTCATATTTTCACATAAGTAGTCTCTTAATATTTCAAAAAAATATTTGTCATCGTCACAAACCAAAATACTTAACATCATGTCATTTTTCATTCCGGTATACATCCCTTTTACACCATACAGTCATATTCTTTTTCTTCGCAAAGCGACTGCGTTCAAAACACTTCCTTTAATATGCAGTGCAGCTCCCAACAGTAATAACTGACAGACAGAATAGACTGTATTTTCTTTGAAAAACGGAATCTCATAAACAGAGCCTCTTAAAATGCCCAAGTTAACCAATAAAAAACATACGCTTTGTATAATCATTATTGCCGTGGCTATCAGAGATACCTCGTTATTTCTTTTAAAATTTTTATATAACAAAAGTGCCAATACACCTACAATCAAAATAAAAACAAAGAGTACATTCAAAAGCCCATATTGTGTTATCTTTTCTGCAATAAAATACTGCCGCAAATTTTTGCTGGGTAAATAAAGCAGAGCATCAAGGTATTGTTGCGAGTCAGCCGAGGCCTTAAAACATTTTGCATTCTTTATAATATTTATAACCAGACACTGCTCATAATTTCTTCCGTTAACAGCATTAACCAATTCTTTTACTGCTCCGACAAGCGTCAATATACTCAACATTATATATCCTGATACTGCCAATATAAATTTTTTCATTTCAGCCTTTTTAAAAACAATTAAATTTATAAAAATTCCCATTAAAGAATATACAATCAACATATCAAATTGTTTGAAACGAAGATACATGCTCTGATAAAGATACATACTCATAGGAACTGTACAGAGCCAATTCAATGCGGTCGCACTTGTTATATTGTCCACATATTTTAGTGCATAAAAAATTGCAAAAGGCATAAACATAACAACGTAAACACTATAATCCGTACTCAAATAAATATATTCACGCCTGATATATATTATCTTAAATACGAACAACATGACTATCATCGCAAAAATGAGGAGCATATACATCTTCTTGTTTTGATTATTTATTTTCATTTCGAGCAGTTCCTTTCTTGTTATATACATATCTATGGTTCGGGTATCAAAACATGCGGATCTGTTTTTTATTGTGTATATCCTGTTATAATTATGCATATCACAACTTTTGGAAGAAACTTAGTTGTTCTTAGGGCTCTGTTTATCGTACAGCCACAGACGGCATGGATGCCGGCTGAGTTGCAAACAGCCATGGATGCTGATTTTGCAACGGTGGCAGAAGCAGAAATATTTTCTTAGGCATCCATGCCGGCTGTGGCTGTACGATGAACAGAGTCCTAAGAACAACTAAGTTTCTTCCAAAAGTTGTGATATGCATAATTATAACAGGATATACACATTGAAGTTGTGAAAGCATGTTTTGACACCCGAACCATATCTATTCGTCAATAAAATTATATCCGATGAGCGGCAAAAAACAATGCTCCCGTCATGAATGGGATACTTTTGACACGAAAGCTGATTTTGCATGATATATTCTCCTGAAAGGAACTTAAAAAAGCAAAAGACCTGTAACGTAAAACGTGTCAGGTCCAAAACATAAAGTATATGCTATTCTATAACTTTAAATCCATTATTGTATCTGAACAGTGCCTTGGCAACAATCTGCTTCTTCGTGACAAATGTATTTGTCCAGTATCTCGAATCCTTCGAGTTGTCCCTGTTGTCCCCGAGCACAAAATAGCAGTCTGCAGGAACCATGTACGGACCGAAGCTCTGCTTATTGTTTCCGTGTGCGTAAGGCTCCTCAAGCGGTACCTCACTGCCGTTGATGTACACAAGTCCATCCTCTATTATAACCATGTCCCCCGGAAGCCCGATAACTCTCTTAATGAGAAGCTTCTCGCCGTCGTCGGGATATTTAAATATAATTATATCCCCGCGCTTTGGCTCAGAGAACAGGTAAGCAAGCCTGAGTCCGATAAGCTTATCGCCCTTCTCGAAGGTCGTACTCATAGACTCCGACGTAATATCCGCATTTATAATGACAAATCTGTTGAGCAGAATTGCAATCACAACACCTGCTGCAATTATCTTAAGATACCCCAGTATCTCCTTCTTAACGCTCTTCTTCATAACCATCTCCCATGTTGCCATATAACAACATATAGGAAAAACGCCCTTCAAACGTCTCTCCAACAAAAAATAATACCATCACTTTTTAGCCTGACCCGGCTTCCGACTCCCGCTTCAAGCCTCAAACTAACCGCATAAACACTTTTAAATCAACTTTTAAATCAATATAAACATGAAATATCAAAGCATGCTTTAAATTTTCTTTCGCATAAAATCCATTATTTTTACAGATTATACGACTTATGGCAAATGCCTAGATGTTCTTATAACTCCACTCATGTCCCAGCCGGAGCCGACATGGATGTCGGCTCAGATGCAATACATACAAGGATGTATGTTTTGCATCGCCGGCGGTGGCTTATAATTATCATCTCGGAGTTATTAGAACATCTTAGCATTGAACATCGGAGCATAATCGATAAAAATAATGAATTATGCTCCAAATACCATAAAGCATGCTTTGCTCCACTTTTAGAGGAAGTACTTCACTCCGGACTCGAATATCTTCATATCCTGCTCGCCGTAGATATTGATAGCCACCGAATCGCCGCGGCGCTCAGAGTGAGCCATCTTACCAAGGATTCTTCCGTCAGGGCTTGTGATACCCTCGATTGCCATGTATGAACCATTAGGATTCCACTCTTCATCCATTGTCGGAATGCCTGTGTTCACATCGACATACTGTGTTGCAACCTGTCCGTTCTCAAAGAGCTTCTTAAGCCACTCATCATTGGCTACGAAACGGCCCTCACCATGTGAAGCAGGGTTACAGTATACTCCGCCAAGCTGTGCTCCTGCAAGCCATGGGGACTTATTTGTCACAACCTTGGTGTAAACCATCTTAGATACGTGGCGTCCGATTGTGTTCATGGTAAGTGTAGGTGAATCAGGTGTCTGCATTCTGATTTCACCGTAAGGTACAAGACCGAGCTTTATGAGAGCCTGGAAACCGTTACATATACCGAGTACAAGACCGTCTCTCTCATTTATAAGCTTGTTTATTTCCTCTGTAATCGCCGCATTTCTGAAGGCTGTCGCAAAGAACTTAGCCGAACCGTCCGGCTCATCACCTGCGCTGAATCCGCCAGGGAACATGATAATCTGTGCTTTCTTAATCTCATCAGCGAACTCATGTGCCGAATCACGGATATCCTCGGCTGAAAGGTTCTTGAATACCTTAGTTACCACGTCAGCACCTGCGCGCTCAAATGCCTTGGTGCTGTCATACTCACAGTTGGTTCCCGGGAATACAGGGATGAACACTGTAGGCTTGGCAACCTTATTCCTGCACACATACACCTTATCTGTGCTGTATACAGGTGTGTCAAGCTGCTTGCCGCCCTTCACCGCAACTGTAGGGAATACCTTCTCAAGAGTTGACTTCCATGAAGCAAGAGCCTCCTCGACATCAATCTTTACGTCTGCGTACTCAAATGCAGCCTCATCCGTAACCTCACCGATTACTCTGCCGTCTGCGACACCGTTCTTGTCCGCTGCAACTTCCGCCACGATACAGCCATACATCGGAGCAAAAAGCTCATCCGCACTCACAGCCGATGCATCAAGCTTAACACCGAGCTTATTGCCGAATGCCATCTTGCTGACTGCTGCTGCGATTCCCTTGGCATCAAGTGTGTAGGCTGATACGATAACACCGTCTGCAATATCCTTGCTTATATCTGAATATAACTTCTTAACTGCCTCATAATCAGGAAGGTCATACTCATTCTTCTTGATTGTGTAGAGAACTATCTTATTTCCTGCCTTCTTAAACTCAGGTGTGATGACATCCTGTGACTTGGCAACGTCAACCGCAAACGATACAAGTGTGTTAGGAACGTCCATGTCGTTGAACGTACCTGACATACTGTCCTTACCTCCGATTGAAGGAAGTCCGAAGCCAAGCTGTGCATCGTAAGCACCGAGAAGTGCCTTGAACGGCTCGCCCCAGCGTGATGCGTCCTCTGTCATTCTTCTGAAGTACTCCTGGAAGGTAAATCTTACCTTGGAGAAATCACCGCCTGCACAGACAATCTTTGCAACAGACTCAAGCACTGCGTAAACCGCACCATGATATGCACTCCATGATGAAAGGTATGGGTCAAAGCCATAGCTCATCATTGTAACAGTGTCTGTCTTTCCCTTGCGAACAGGAAGCTTGGCAACCATTGTCTGAACCTCTGTAAGCTGATACTTACCGCCGTAAGGCATGAATACCGAGCCTGCACCGATTGAGCCGTCGAACATCTCGACAAGACCTTTCTGTGAACATACATTGAGGTCTGCAAGTGTCTCAAGCCACTTTGCACGTACATCCTTCACTACAGGAGCATTAAAGCAGCTTCCGTCCTTGGAAGGAATATTTACCTGAACATCCGTCTCCTGATGAGCACCGTTGGTATCAAGAAAAGCTCTGCTGATATCAACAATCTTCTTTCCTCTCCAGTACATGACAAGTCTCTTCTCAGGTGTAACCTCAGCGACAGGAACAGCCTCAAGATTCTCCTCTGCGGCGTAAGCGAGCATCTTATCGACATCTTTCTTGTCGACAACAACTGCCATTCTCTCCTGTGACTCAGAAATTGCTATCTCGGTTCCGTCAAGACCTGCATACTTTTTCGGCACCTTGTCGAGGTTGATGTTAAGACCGTCCGCAAGCTCACCGATTGCAACAGAGACACCGCCAGCACCGAAGTCGTTACACTTCTTTATAAGAAGACTTACTTCACTTCTTCTGAACAGTCTCTGTATCTTTCGCTCTGTAGGAGCATTACCCTTCTGAACCTCAGCACCGCAGGTCTCTATGGATGCCTCCGTGTGAACCTTAGATGAACCTGTAGCACCGCCGCAGCCGTCACGTCCTGTTCTTCCGCCGAGAAGAATAATGATGTCGCCCGGATCGGATGTCTCACGGATTACATTTTTTCTTGGAGCCGCACCCATAACGGCACCGATTTCCATTCTCTTTGCAACATAGTTAGGGTGATAAATTTCCTTTACATAGCCTGTCGCAAGACCTATCTGATTACCGTATGAGCTGTAGCCGTTGGCTGCGCCGCGGACAAGCTTCTTCTGTGGAAGCTTACCCTTTAATGTCTCACTTACAGGAACGGTAGGGTCTCCGGCACCGGTAACTCTCATAGCCTGATATACATAGGTTCTTCCCGAAAGCGGATCACGGATTGCACCGCCAAGACAGGTAGCAGCACCACCAAAAGGCTCAATCTCGGTAGGATGGTTATGTGTCTCATTCTTGAAGTTGACAAGCCACTCCTCTGTAACCCCGTCTATCGTGACAGGAACAACAATGCTGCACGCATTAATCTCGTCGGACACTTCCATGTCCTCGAGCTTTCCTTCCTTCTTCAACTTACGCATTGCGAGAAGTGCGATGTCCATAAGACATACGAACTTGTCGTCTCTGCCCTTGAAGATAACCTCTCTGTCGGCAAGGTAACGATTGTAGGTATCAACAATAGGCTTCTTGTAATCACCGTCGCCGAATGTAACATTCTTAAGCTCTGTGGAGAATGTTGTGTGGCGGCAGTGGTCTGACCAGTATGTATCAAGAACTCGGATTTCCGTCATGGAAGGATCACGCTTTTCCTCATTCCTGTAGTAATTCTGAATATGTTTAAAATCCTTGAATGTCATAGCAAGACCAAGCGAATCATAGAGTTCCTTGAGCTTGTCGTCCTCCATATCCTTAAAACCGTCAAAAATCTTTACGTCTGCCGGCTCGGCAAATACGGTGACAAGAGTCTCAGGCTTAGCCATATCAGCCTCTCTTGAATCAACAGGGTTGATGCAGAAGCTCTTAATACGGGCAAGTTCATCCTCGGTAACATCGCCTTCAATCACATAGACTGTAGCAGTTCTGATAACAGGCTCCTCGTCCTCCTTGAGAAGCTTTACACACTGTACGGCAGAATCGGCTCTCTGATCGAACTGTCCCGGAAGGTACTCAACACCGAAAACCTTCCCGCCTGCCTTCTTCTCGAAATCCTCCTCGTAGACATAATCTACAGGCGGTTCTGAAAATACGGTAACCAACGCATCCTTGTAAACGTCATCGGAGATATTTTCAATATCGTAACGAATAAGTACTCGTACATTCTTAACAGTATTGATGTTAAGATAATTTGAAATCTCGTCACTTAACTCCTTTGCCTTGACAGCGAATGCAGGCATCTTCTCAGAATAAACTCGTCTAACCTTGCTCATTTTTTCCTCCATGTTCATGTCTTATGACATATTTTTGTGCGTTATTTATTACTCATGAAGTCTGCGGATAATTCTGTAGACAACATTGTTCTCCATAACCGTCGGTGCGGTGTGTGCAAAGAATATGATTCCCTCCGTAGGTGAGATAACCTGATTGATTACCTCTCCCTCGTAAGGGTCTATAACCTCTCCGATTATATCTCCTCTGTATACGGGATCACTCGGACCCTTAAGTCTGCGATAAAGCCCTGCCGTATTGGTCTTTACAGCCATGAGCTCATCCTCATCGAGTACATGTGCAATAAATCCGCTATGGTTATAATACTTTATAATACCCATTCTCGTCAAGAAGCGAAGTACACTTGCAACCGCCTGTCTCGCCGATGCGTCATCTATGTAGTCGCTGCAGTTGGTGTATATCGAAAATGCACATGTTCCGCTCATCTGCCAGTTATAGTTGAGCGTCGTCGTGTCAAGCGGCTTTGGTTTTCTTATTACCACATACGGAAGCCCGAAGAGGTTGGCAAGGCTCGGACTCTGATGCCCCGTCTCCATCATTCGCACATGCGGTATGAAATCTCCCGGCATATAAAAGCTCGTAAACTGTATCCCGTAGCTGTAGCCCTTAACCTTGTCAAAAAAATCCGCGGCAATGTTCTGTGTTGTATCACCACCATGAATTCCCGGAAATCTTCTGTTAATATCGGAATTATCCATAGCCCAGAATCTCTTCTGAACATTGACGGAATAAGGATTAAGACATGGCACTACGAGAATTTCATTGTTGGAGGTTATCTGCCCTCTCTCCTCAAGCTCGCCCAATACCTTGATAAGCTGTGAGCAGATGTACATCTGCTGATATTCATTTCCACGTATTGCTCCTACAATGCAGGCTGCCTTATCGCCGCTTCCGAAGCTGTAGCCCGTTATGTTAAAATCTTCTCTGTGATATCCCTTAAGGGTATATAGCACTTTCTTAACCATGCTGTACACCTCCCGTAAAAATTCTGCACAAAATGGCACCCTCATACACAACAGGATACTCTCTGAACGTGAATATTTTTCCGGCACATGGTGCTTCTACCCTGTGAAGGAGTCTGCCCGTGAGCGGTTCAACAATATCTCCTATATGCTCTCCAAAGCTTACATCCTTCAGCATTCCGCCGTCCGCCGCCATAAAAAGTCCCGTCACGGCAGCATGTATAACCGTTATCTCACCCTCGGTTGAAATCATAGGCTTCCTTACAGGCGTCTTTTTTCCCTTCCACATGCCAAGCTCGCACATGAGGTTGAAAATCCCTTCTATTATCTGGTCGCCATAGCTCTTTTCAACTTTATTTCCGACTCCCATCTCTATGACAAGCGTCGGCACACCAAGGTGATTAAGACTGTTTGCAAGCGTCGCTTCAAGAACCGTGTTAATCTTGTACTCCCATATAAAATCCGCATTCATGAGACCGGCATATGGCATAAGCTTGTCCTTGAACTGATCAAATACCCTGACCTGCGGTGTCTCCTTGATAAAAATATTAGACGAATGCAGGTCAACGCACATGTCGCTCCCTATAATGTCATTGACAATTTTTGACGCAAGATACTCTGCCGTTGCCCCGTTCTCGGTTCCCGGAAATACCCTGTTCATATCAAGGTCAAACATCGGCATTCCTCTTGTGCAGCTCTCTATTCCCAGAGGGTTGACCGCCGGATAGACATCCACTATCCCCTCTAAAAGTTCTATATGTTCATTAATCCTTCTGTTAAGCTCGTAGCATATATACTGTCCGTCAAGCTCGTCCCCGTGTATTCCGGTGACAACAGACAGCCTCTTTGCGTCAGCAGGAAGCTTCTCTGACTGTATTCTGTTCTTTCGTATCACAATCTTTTCGCTGACCGGCATTGCTACGGTTACTACTTCATGTATCATATTTATCCCCCTGCATACTGCAAGCAATAAGTAGTTTTAAAATTTTATTTTCAACTCCAAATTTACGTTATCATTTCGATTATAAATCAAACCTTTAAAAAGATAAAGCCCTTTTACAAATTTTGCGGTCCGGCATCAATCCCATCCCAGAAATCCGCCACAACCTCCGATGCCTCCGAGAGCCTGACAAGCCTGTAGTCAGACCACTCCTCAGGAAACAGACGCACATAAGCTTCTTTGGAGAACCTGTCGTCAAGCAGTATTATTATCCCTCTGTCATCCATAGTTCTGATTACACGTCCCGCCGCCTGCAGAACCTTGTTCATTCCGGGATATGTGTAGGCATAGTCATAACCATTGCCGTCCTTTTTTTCATAATAATCCTTCAAAAGCCTTCTCTCCGTGCATATCTGCGGTATTCCCGTCCCTACAATTACCGCTCCGATAAGGCTCTCATTTTTCAGGTCGATTCCCTCCGAGAACACACCTCCGGTGACACAAAAACCCGTGCACGAATTTCCGGCAACGAATTGTTCAAGGAACTGCTCCCTCTCCTGCTCCGTCATTCCCCTGTTCTGAACAATAATATTCCCCTTCTCTTTCTCCCCATACAGCTTATACACGCTCTCCATATATCCGTAGGACGGAAAGAATACCATATAGTTTCCTTTCTTTTGTGCCGTCACACTGTCAATATAGCTCTTTATCTTTAGAAATTCACTCTCGTTTCTCCTTGTGTATCTGCTCGTCACGTCATATCCCACCGCAAGAAGCCTGTTGGCCGCATCAAACGGAGACTTTACATATATGGCATAATCATCCCTGCTGCTTAAAAGCTCCTTGTAATACATCACAGGAAGCAGCGTTGCTGAGAAAAATACGGCAGACCTTCCCTTGTCAAGACATTTTGCAAGACAAGGTGCCGGATTGACACAGAACAGCTTAAGCATAAAGCCTTCTTCTGTCTGCTCTCCGTATATGACATAGTTATCCTGTATAAGGTCATACATATTTATAAAATGTCTGACCTCAAAAAAGAGCTCCGATGCCTCCTCACTGTATTCAAACTCAGGCTTATCCTCAAAGAACCGCGTAAACTCCTCAAACAGCCTCTCAAGCGATATCATGACAGAGCCTATGCTCTCAAGAACAATCACGTCGTCACACATCTTTTTAAGCTCAAGAAAGTTTTGATTGCACTTTGCAAGAGCAGATGCGAGCCTCTTGTCCACCTTATCAACAAGCCGCCTCACCTTTAAAAAATTCTCCTTGTAAAGGCTTGCACTGTACATCTCCCTCGCTCTGTCGACAAGATTGTGTGCCTCATCTATCAGAAAAATATAATCTCCTGATGCGCCTTCGGAAAAATATCTTTTAAGGTACACATCAGGATCAAAGACATAATTGTAATCACATATAACACCATCAACCCAATAGGTCGCATCAAGGGAGAATTCAAACGGACATACCGTGTACCTGTTCGCATAATCCTCTATAATGCCGCGCGTTATGACATCCTCATGTGTCACCATGTCGTAGACCGCGTCGTTTACACGATCAAAATGCCCCTTCGCATACGGACAGGCGAGCGGATTGCACTCCGGCTTTCCGCACATGCAGATTTTTTCCTTTGCCGTAATCGTCGCCGTTCTGAACACCGCCCCCTTTGAGCGCAGAATGGCAAATGCTTCCTCCGCCACGGTTCTCGTTATCGTCTTGGCTGTCAGATAAAAAAGCTTGTCGCCTAAGTTCTCACCGACAGCCTTAACCGCCGGGAACACCGTCGACATGGTCTTTCCGACACCCGTAGGTGCCTGAATGAACAGCTTTTTGCTCATCCTGATCGTCTTATAGACGCTGACTGCTATATCACGCTGCCCTTCACGATATGGAAAAGGAAATTCAAGTTCGTGAATTGATTCCTGACGGCGGATTTTGCTGTCATAGAGAAAATCGCCCCATTTTCTGAATCTGCCCAGCACATCCATGAACCACTCTTCAACCTGTCCGAATGAAAAACTCTCCTTAAAATACTTTATCTCATCATTGTCGAGATTTACATACGTCATCATTACGCTTATGTGGTCAAGTCCATCGCACACACATTTCATATATGCGTACACCATCGCCTGTGCCTTGTGTACACCGACAGGCTCGTCAAGCTTATTTAAGTTTCTGTATGTTCCCTTTATCTCGTCTATCGTGACTCCGTCTGCTTCGGTTATTACTCCGTCTGCTCTGCCCTCAACCGCTATAGTATAATTATGAGACGGAAATTCCATCTTCATAGGAACCTCCGCCTCATACTGTGAACCCATCTGCTTTTGTATACGACGATGTGCACGGCTTCCCGCATCCATCGCTGCCTTGTCACCGCCGCGTCCGCGTCTTGAGTCAATATCCCCCTCACGGCAGATAAACTCCACAAGACTGCGGACCGATATTTTTAATACGTCATCCTTAAATGTGAACATGCTCTTCCATTCCTGCCTCGACAAGGCACTTATAGTAATACGCAATAGGATAGAAGCTCTGTGCAAAATTCTTCGTCGAATCGCCCGCCACCACGAGCGCATCACCGATTATCTGCTTATCACCGCCGACATACTTGTGAGGCTCCATAAGTGCCCTTCTCATGGTTGCAAGCCCCGCCTCAAGATACCTTTTATCACCCGTAAGCTCATATCCTGCTGCCATCGCCTCAAGAAGCAGTGTATTGTTGCCGAGTCTTGCAAGACTTGGCAGTTCCTTATAATAGAACAAACCACAGTCAAGCATGCAGTTGTCAAGTATATCATCCACAGCAAGCATGATAAGCTCTTTAAGCTCATCCGTCTTGTTGATTCTATAGTACCTCATAAGGCTTCCGACGGCAACAGAAATCATAAATCCTACATGAATAAGTGTGTTATCCGTGTACGGTGCAGCAAAACAGCCGTAATCGTCGTACCATTTTTCAAAATAGCCCACTATCCTGTCACACTTAGCCTTATACTTTTCATCCCCTGTCTCAATGTACAGCGCCGTAAGAGCACGAAGCGCCCAGCCTGTCTCGCGGGCATTGCTCTCACCTGCTACTGCATACGCGGGAGTATCAAGCAGCTTCATTATATTTTCACCTATGCCTATCGCTGTCTCAAGCCCTCTCTCATCGCCCGTCAGATGATAATAGTCCAAAAAGCCCTCAACCCACTCATGGCTCGGAACCATAACTCCGTTAATGACATGCCCCTTGGTATGCTCTGTAAGTCCGCCTATCTTTAACGGGTCAGCACTGTAATGGCATACATCAACATCCATCCAGTGGCTTGCATGCACCATACAGAAGTCAAGATATCTTCTTATCCCCATTCTCATGTACATAAGAGCACAGGCATGCGGAAAATCATACTCGTTATTCACCCACACTGCCGCTCCGCCGCCTCGTCCCTGCTTGGTGTAATTCCAGTCAATCGTGTCGCCCCAGTTAAGCATTCCGAAGCTTCTCGCCCTCGCATCAGCCTTGCTTATGAGCAGCATGTCAATATCTGCATTGACTTTGTCCGCGAACACATCCGGCACGGCACCTGAATTCTTATACACATAAGGGGCAATTATCGGTCTGTCCGGCATCTGATATATAAGGCTTCTGTTGTCAAGCTCCGCAATATGCTCGTCCGCCTCATGAAAATGCAGCATGAACCGCTGTTCTCTTGCCATGCCTGACTGCATCACCACATCATTAAAGCCCTCAGGGACAAGCATGACATACACTCCGTCCTTATCAGCCTTTACAGCCTTAGGATAATTCTGCTGAGCCTGAAAAATCGTAGCACATACTCCTCCGTCGGCATCCGTTCTGTCCGCAAAAAAGGTTCCGTACAGTACCTCTGCCATATGCTCATTCCCCTCCATCAGGAGTGCCTTGTCATATGCAGCCTTATTAACCTGCGTGCCGTCCCTGCCTATTACGAAATCAGTCTTATAATTAGATGCCCCCGCACAGGTTCTCACTCCCTGCGCCGGTGCAAGCTCCTCTATGTGCAGAAGCTCCTTTGTTCCTCTTGTCCTGTACACCAATGCATTCTCATTCTCGATTGCTTCACTGATGTCACCGCACCCGGTAGAATCTATATACGATGCATCATTCATGTCTGCCAGCGTTATATCCTGCTCCATGCCGTTACCGCTCATAACGGAAAATACAAGTGACTTTATTTTTAACGGTGACTCGGAGGTATTGAATAATCGGTAGCTTATCTCCAGCCAAGGCTTGCCTGCATACGCCGTGACTCTGATTTCAAATCTATAATGATTCGACTCCTCACAGCCTCCGAACTCGGTATCATTACTGCCTGTCGCAGCCAAAATCGTGCACACATTACCTTCTTCCACGACACGCCACCTGTCAATCGTGACATTATACTTAGTTCCCATTCCATCACAAAGGTAAGGTCCCAGGAACTGCTCCCGCTCATACAACTGCCTGCCGCACATTAATGTATCAAATAAGTTCTCTGAAAAATTCTTCACTCTGAAGCATAATGTGCCCGTATCGACAGTGAAGCCGTCCGCATTCTGTGTGACCACAAGCTGCCCCGCATCCGAAGCACATTCCTGTACCGCTGAATCCTCAACGTATTCTCTCCTATCCTTCTCATCCAAATAGAGTGAAAAATCCTTGGCGCTGTTGCCCGGAAGATTCCCCATGAATCTTGTGAACAGGAATCTGACCGAACCGTCATCATACCTTGCCGTGACCTTGGTCTGAACAGGCAGCTTCTCCGTTCCGTCATATACTGAAACATCGGACGCTCCGCTTAACTGTCCCTTCTTAACGGGAACCGCAATCCACATTGGCTCCATTATTCTCGGATATCTGTACAGCTTTTCAAGATGTAAATTAATCATGCCTGCTCTCCTTTTACTTTAATTTTACTTTTTTTCCATATATTGGTTCTATATACAATATAAAGAATCAATGATGAAACCGCATTACTTACCACAACCGAATACCACACACTTCTGACTCCCATATGAAGCACACTCTCACAGAAAAATAGTGTCAAAAATCTGAATACCCATAATCTCGACGCATCAACCAGCATAGTGACCTCCGTATGCCCCGTTCCCTGAAAAAGCCCGGACGTCGAATTATATACTCCGTTGGTCCAGCACCAGAATGCCATTATAGACAGGAAATCCGATGCCATGGCAACAACCTCGGCATCATTGTTGAAAATACATACTATTGCCCGCGATATAGGTGCCCTTGATAAAATCATTCCTCCGACAAAAAGAAACACAACACATATGTTCCTTGACATGATATACCCTTTTTTCGCCCTGTCAATCTGTCCTGCTCCCATATTCTGCCCGACAATAGTTGCCGTCGCCGACCCTATTCCGTTAGACGGGAGAGTTATGAGACTGTTTACCTTATTTCCAATACCGTAAGCAGCCATTGCCTCCGTACCGTATTTATACACGTTTTTACTCATAAGCAGAAAACCGAACTGCATCGTACTTCCGCCTATAGCCGTCGGAAGTCCGATTTTTAATATATCCTTCAGCTTATCCGTTTCAAACCTGAATTTATCATAATCAAGGTATATGATATTTTCTTTTCTTAAGAGCGACCACAGTGCAATTACAGCCGGTGGAAGCTTAGCAAATACGGTTGCAAGTGCTGCTCCTGATATTCCAAGTTTCATCGTAACCATTAACAAAGGGTCCATAATCATGTTCAGAATTATTCCGACAAAATTAAGCAGCATAGGTTTCACGGTGTCCCCCTGTGCCTGATTGACCGCAGTAAACATATTTATTGTAAACAAAAACGGCATATCAAGAATTACTATCTGAAGATACTGCCTGCTGTATATGCTTATATCTCCCTCAGCACCAAGCCACGATACAATTGCAGGTGCAAGCAGGAAGCATAATGCCGCGCACACAAATGCAAAAATCATTGCACATGTATATATCTGGCTCGCCATTTTCCTTGCTTCTTTATCCTCCTTGGCTCCAATATACTGTGCCACAAGTACGGAGCCCGCAACCGTTATACCTGTACCGAAATTAATAACAATGTTCTGTACCGGCGTTACAAGATTGATTGCCGCAAGCTCTTCCTTCCCGATATGCCCAAGCCAGTATGTATCCGTCAGATTGTACATTGTCTGTAAAAAGCTGTTAATTACGACGGGAATTGCAAGTGACAGAATTGCAGTCAGCATATTTCCATTCAAAATAAGTTCTCTGTTATATTTCTTTGCCATTTTTATTTCTTCCTTATGTTTATCCTGACCTGTTATATCATGATGTTGAAGTCAAAAGCTGCTTTGCCCCTGACCTCCTCATAATACTATATTATAAATGTAATATCTACTTCTTTATTTATATAAAGCTATTAAAATACAGTTTTTTTTACATTTTTATTGACAAATTTTTTTACTAATCTTACTATAATTGTATTGAACAAAACCATGGGGGATTGAAATGATTTGCAGCGACAAAAAGATTAATTTTGACATAACTCAGGTTAAAGGAAAGGCTTACGCCGAGATGAAGGATGCACATTACCATCCCTACTATGAATTCTATTATCTGCTTTCCGGAACACGTAAAATCTTCATAAACGACACCATATATTCAGTAAAAAAAGGCGACCTTATCATAATTCCAAAAGGAGAACTTCACCGCACAACCTATATCGGAGGAGAGACTCATGAACGTATTGTCATGGATTTTAATGATGCTTTTCTCGAACCTCTTATATCGAAAATCGGTTACGATGCATTCAACAAATGCTTCGATAACCGTCAGCTTTCCATACCGCCCAACCGACGCGAATACGTGGAAGAATTGTTCGGAAAAATCCTACGTGAGCACAACGGTGTCGACACATATTCGACGATAATACTTTCTCTGTATGTGTATGAGCTTATCATGTTCGTGCTCCGCTGCCGCGAGAATTCCGACCATCCATGCTCTGTTGCAGAAATAGGCGATGACATCATATCCGATGCGGCACGATATATATCAAGCAATTTCACCCATGATTTTTCGCTCACACAGCTCGCCGCCAAGTACAACATGAGTCCGTCATATTTTTCACGGAAATTTAAGCTCTGTACAGGGTTCGGCTACAAGGAATACCTTATCACCATCCGAATACTTGAAGCCGGCAAGCTCCTTTTAAATACTGACCTCTCAATAACCGAGATTGCCGAAAAATGCGGATTTGACGACAGCAACTATTTCGGCGACAGCTTTAAAAAGGTGAAGGGAATATCACCAAGAGAATATCGTAAAGCAAACGGAATTGTATAACATCAGAAGGCTGTATGAACAGCATAATTCATACAGCCTCCTTTTTTCATTTTGCCAGCGTATCACTGTTATTGAGCACAAGCGTGCTGTACAGAAATAAAATATCTTTACCTTCAAAATCAATATATCTTTTAAGGTATACAGGTGCAATATATCTTATATCGACAACCGTTATCTTTGAGTAGCCTTCAATAAAAAGCGGTGCAATACTGCTTCCGAACGAATCCCTGAATATTATGAGCTCCCTGTCAGTATCAGCCTTGGGATTATTTATTTCAAGAAGCGACTTAGAGCCTGACAGAAATATCTCATACGGGTCTGCTCCGTCAGCCTTTTCCATATCATATACACCTATCGTCTTTCCTGACTCGTAGTCATATACCGCAGCACTTTTTATCGTCTCATTCTCAAGATAGTACAATGTCTCCTTCCCAATCGGCAGTGCCGCCTGTCCGTAATACACACCGCCAAAGGGCTTATCAAGCCGCATCACATCGTACCCACCCGAAATGTCGACCCCCATCTCAGCTGCAATGTGAGCCGCTACATCCGTTATCTTTTCCTGTCTCCAGTGGGTATCCGTCCTGTAATAATCATCAAGCTCAAGCAGCCCTCTTATATCTATAAACTTCATGAATTCCATTCTGTTCTCAAGAATATCATAAAGCCTGTCATAATCAAGTGTCGGATATCCGTTTCGTGCAGCCAGAAAATAATTCTTATCCGGAACAATCACGCCGTACACGGAGTCTGATTTTTCTTTCAGGTAAAGATTATAGATGTTCTCAAAGCATTGTGCGGCATATTCAAGCGAAGTCTCGTTAAGAGGGTACTCTATCTTTGAGAGAAAGCCATCCGCAAGATATAAGCCGTTATTGTCCTTCCTTCCAAACAGATAATAATTTCCAACCGCCTTGACGCTTCTGAAGCTGTCCCTCATCGGAAACTGGTCCAGCGTGTACTTCTCAAAATTTTCCATGAATCTTCCCGACGAGACAGTCTGAAAAGAAAATTTCGGAAAACTCTTAAGACCTCTTCTTTCGCTGTATGAATACGTTCCGTCCGGCTTAAATATTCCCCAGAGTGACAAGCCGTACAGACATACTGCCATAACCGCAATAACCACAGTATTTTTATTAATATATCTTTTCAAGCTGCCCTCCTAGAATCTGAAATACAAAAACGGATTGAACGAGCCATCCACAAGATAGCCTGTCACGAGAATGAGAAGTGCCGCCAGCACAACCGGCTCTGCTGCCGCAAGCACCGTTTCCGCCACCCTGTTATCCTTCACTCTGTTTTCAAGCTTTGTAAAAATATTTTTCACAACCGGAAATGAACCCGCTATTGCGGCAATAAACGTCAGCATATAGCTTTTAAGATAATATACCGACTCCGATGACACAGCCGGAAGCCCCATACCTCCGAACATTTCCGCTATTGTTTTTCCTGCATCTGCCATATCAGAGGCACTAAATATAACGAAGCTTATTATGACGAGAAGCATCGTGTATATGTGTCCGGCAGCTCTGCTCTTTTTAAGAAACGGAAGCAGAAAATTCTTCTCAAGCATCAGAAATACAGCCATGTACAGTCCCCACACGACAAAATTCCATGCTGCTCCATGCCACAGTCCCGTCAGTGCCCACACAACAGCAATATTAAAAAACCATCTCGATTTCTTAACCCTGTTGCCGCCAAGCGGAATATACACATAGTCGCGGAACCACGTTCCAAGTGACATGTGCCATCTTCTCCAGAACTCCGTTATACTCTTTGATATATATGGATAGTTGAAATTTTCCGGAAAATCGAACCCGAATATCTTTCCCAGTCCTATCGCCATATCACTGTAGCCTGAGAAATCAAAGTAGAGCTGGAGTGTGCACGCCGCAGCGTACATCCACACAAAGAGCACCGACGGTTCCGATGCAGACTGATAGGCATCTATAAGCTCTCCGAGCTGATTTGCAATAAGCACTTTCTTAGAAAGACCTATAACAAATCGTCTGATTCCATGTGCAATTTTTTCTGCACTATGCTCCCTCTCCTTAAGCTGTCCTTCGATATCCGAATATCTCACAATCGGTCCAGCAATAAGCTGCGGAAACATTGAGATGTACATAGCCATATCCACGTAATTTTTCTGTGCAGCGACCGTTCCCCTGTACACGTCGATTACATAGCTTATTACCTGGAAGGTATAAAAGCTTATCCCTATCGGCAGCGTAACTTTGAGCACGGGCACCGCTATTCCCGTCACATTACCGAACGAGCTTAAGAAAAATTCCGCATACTTAAAGTATCCCAGCACTCCAAGGCTTATTACAACAGAGGCTGCCAAAAATATCTTCGACCATCTTCTCTTATAATCTATGAGCCTTCCGAACACATAGCCCTGCGTAATCATAAGCAGCATGAGGAGAGTATATCTTAACTCTCCCCACGCATAAAATACAAGGCTTGCGAACAAGAGTACCGCATTCTTTCCTTTTCGCGGCACCACAAAATACATAAGCAGCACCACAGGCAGAAAGTAATACAAAAACGGTATACTTGAAAATATCATGCTTCCCCCTAATATATATTAATTACTCAATATTCTCCTTGTATAACTCCACAGCATCAGGATATACAGCCGTAAGCTTCTCTACAAACGGCTCAATGAAGTCCGTGAGACCATAAGCAGAGATAATGTAATCGTCAACCTGATATACAACAAGTTCATCAGGGAAACCGCACATCCACTGCTTTGCCTGAATGCCGTCCTTTATATGCTCTGCAACAGCTGCGGCATTGTTCTTGTCAACCACATGGAAAGCACCTGCCGTAAAGCTGTTCATGTTCATCATGTGCATGAGTGATGCCGCATCATCAATCAAGGCCACATCATCCTCCGCAATTCCGAATGTGTTGTTAAGTGATGCAGTATCCTCAATACCATACTTTCCAGCTGCATCATCCCTCATATTTTCCTCACTGTAATCACCGCCGGAAGCAGGAAACTTCTCGTCATCACTATACTGTGCCCAGATATCATCAAGTATCTTGACAGCACCCTCTGCATCGCTCTGAACCTCGTCCTTAGAAGCTTCCTCTGTCTTAGTCTCCTGTGTCGTTGTCTCTGTCTGTGTCGTTGTTTCAACCTGTGTTGTTGTCTGTCCGGTTGTAGTTTCGTTGTTATCCTTCTTTCCGCATGCACTGAGTGCAACAACGGATACAGTCATAATTGTCATTAAAGCTAATCTTCTCATAAATTCCTCCATAATTTAAAAATCATTCCCTTGTTCTTAACATCCACTGTCCCGACTCATCGTCAAAATGAAGTTCAACCTTCATGGTATCATCCCCGCAGTCTACCGTAAAATAAGCTCCCTCATCCAATGCGACGCTCCACACAATATCCGCCTCATCCCCTGCAGATATCGTACTGACACCATCAGGTAAGAATTCACCGCTTGATGCCTGTATAGAGAAATTTCCCTTCACCTTAATATCAAGCATGAATTCCATCCCGCTCTGACCCATACTCCGCTCAAGCGAATATACCGCCACATCCGGTTCCTGCTGTTCACCGACACTCACAACCGTTCCTTCGGTTCCAACCCTCACACCATCATAATACACCTTCGGTATCCCGCCTGTTCCGGTTATAGGTATCAGACCTGTACCAAGTACAATAAAAATACATGCTGCTGCCGCTGCCGCTGAAAAAGCATATATAAGCTTATTTCGCATCGCACGCTTTTTTTTCGCAAATTCGTTCTGTGTCTGTGTAATCTCCGACTCGCTCTTTTCAAAAAGCTCCTTAGCTCCCTCTATGAGATCATCGCCGATTCCTGACACAGCCTGCGAAAGTATCTCTCCTTTCCTCACCATACTCCCTCCTTCTTAAGATGTCTCTTAAGGCGGACTCTCAATCTCGACAGCGTTGATTTCACAGTGCCTTCACTGATTCCCATTCTTCTTGAAATGTCTGAAATAGAACAGCTATAGTAATATCTGAGCAGGAAAATATTTCTGCTGACCTCTTTCTCACCTCTTAAGAATTCATCAATCACGCTCTCAAGTTCTGCTGCCTCAACATGACTCTCAACGTCATTCACGTCCGGTATACACTCGTCAAGCTCATGAATGGACACAGCATACTCACCCGCCGCCCTCTTATCCGCATGTCTTGCATTGTACTTGTTAATTGCCGCATTTCTGGTAAGCTTTCCAAGAAATGCCGCCAAGTTCTCAGGATGATGCGGAGGTATTGACTTCCACGCACCAAGAAGTGCATCATTTACGCATTCCTCGCTATCCTCACAATTATTAAGTATGTTCATTGAAATGTGCATACAATAATGATTATATTTTTCCGAAGCTTCCTTAAGTGCATGCTCGTCGCGCTCTAAGAAAAGCTTTACGATAGCATTATCCTGCATCTTTTCCTCCGTCATATCATCCTGCCCATATACACAGCTTATTTCATAAAAGGTTGCAGGTTTTTTAAAAAAATAAAATTATTTATTTTTCATCATGATTATAGTTTTTGTAGAGATACTGAATAATATCCTTACGTGTCACAATTCCTATAAAAACATTGTCATCATCAACCACGGGAACAAAATTCTGTCTTATTGCAAGGTCAATAAGATTCTCCATCTTAGCCTCTGCATTTACCGGATGATTATTCACACGTCTGCTGATATCAGAAATCGGAATCTCTTCCGCCTCCTCAAATGTCGCGATATTCTCATCCGCCATCTTCCAGAGCAGATCACCCTCCGTGATGGTTCCTACATACTTGCCTTCCCTGCTTATAATCGGCATCGCCGTATATTTATGATAACGAATCTTCTCTAAAACCTGTCTTATATTAGCATCTTCATAGACATACACCACATCACACTTCGGTGTGAGAAAAAATAAAATATTCTGCATAGCACTCTCCATCTCCTGTACACATCTTTTTTCGTTCGACAGTTACATTATTTTTAACTTTTTCTAATATAATTTACCATACAAATGTGAACAGAATAAGTACAAAGCGTAAAAAAAGACAACAATCCCGCAGATACCGTTACATAGGCATCTGCGGGACTTCATTCAAAGCAGGATACGGGAATCGAACCCGCCTCCTCAGCTTGGGAAGCTGATATACTACCGATGTACTAATCCTGCATACTGCGAAAGCATGCTTCCGCAGAACTTATATTATAATAACACATAATTAATCAAAAATCCAGAGTTATTTTTTAAGCTGCTTAAGTCTGTCTGCAAGCTCCTTAAGACCGCTTATAGTCTGTCCGACCTCCTGTGTAATCATGCTGTTATCCTCACTGACCTTGAGTGTCTCTGTCGAATGTGCCGTAACCTCCTCGGTAACACCTGATATTGTCTGAATTCCGTCAACAATAGCCTGATTTGCGTCATTGAGTTCATGTACAAGGCTGTTCATCTTTCCTGCCTCATCATACACTCTGTCGTTCTTTTGCTCAATCTTCTCAAAGCTCTTAGCCGTATCATCAACCGCCTTGTTCTGGTTCTCGGATATTTTTATCATATCCTCTATAACCTTGACCACATCAGAAAGCTGTAAAGAAATATTCCCAATGAGACCTGTTATATCCTCAGTAGCTCCCTGAGTCTGGTCTGCGAGATTGGATATCTCCGATGCAACAACCGCAAAACCGCGTCCTGCATCACCTGCTCTGGCAGCCTCAATGCTCGCATTGAGCGCAAGCAGGCTCGTCTGCGAGGTGATGTTGTTGATAAGCTCGATGATTGACTGCATTCTTCCCGTATGCTCACGAAGCTGTGCAAGCTCCTTAGACACATTCGCATTAGCTTCATTGGATATCCGGACACACTTCATGAGCTCATCCATATTCTTCTTGGATATGTCTAGCTCCGCCTTAGTCTCATTTACATTGTCAACAATACTGCCTGATGCATGCTCCACGTTATCGATAGTGGACTGTATCTGCTCCGTCTTTTCCATCTGGACCTGAATTGACTGCACGGTCTCATTAGTTCCCGCCGCAACCTCCTTCATGGATTCCTTGGTTTTTTCAGACGTG
>FR895449.1:7836-20616 GCA_000435595.1 Firmicutes bacterium CAG:882 | reverse complement strand
TTTCTCTTCCTCAACCTGCTTAAGCCGTCCCGTATTTATTTTTTTTGATACATAAGTTGCCATCATAAGATATCCGGAGAACAGAAGAACAGATGCAACCCTTATCTCTGTATTGGCAGCATCCTCCGCTGCAAGCTGTCCCGACAAACCACTGTATGCAACCTGAATTATATTGCCGAGTGATACGAGTCCCGTAAATGCCGCCGAAACCTTGATATCGTTGTAAGACACAAGAACCACGGCAATCAGGAATGCATACACATAAGCCACAGGCGATACGGTTGTAAATATAATGAAAAGATAAAAAACCGCATACCCACCTGAAATTGCATACTTAAGAACAGAAGTTCCCTTATTCTTCATATAGAGTGCCAGACATAACACATAAGGCACAAGCGCAAAAAGACAGAACACAACAAAATAGCCCACCGTTCTGCTCTGCCTGATAACCTCAACCAGGTAACACGCAACCAGAATAAGGTTCATTATGCTGTATGCCACCATGCTTGTCCTGTTCGAGAGCTTAAGCTCTTCATAATTACTGTTCCCCATAACAATCCAATCCTTCTTCCGATGTATTTTATATATGTTACATATTACCACCGAGTGTATCATTATGACAAGCTTATTATCTGTATTTTATACATTATTTTCTATATTTCCCATACATTTCCTTTACCGTGTCGAAAGCGAGCTTCGGTCTGCGGTATTCGTCCACAACTCCCTTGTTGTTGTGGCAGCGCGCCCTTGTCGCAAACCACTCCTCCTCAGTTACACGGCAGTCCGAAAACTGCCAGACGAACACTCCGCAGATGTCATCATCGTTCATGTAAACCTCAAGATTATCCCTTATGATGTCAGCCTGACGCTCCTCGCTCCATTTACAGTGTGCTCTGTCACGATAGCCGTATATAGCCGCCGCACCGAACTCACTCACGATAATCGGCTTGTTCTCACCGCCGCTCCTTCTTATCCACTCTATCTCCGCATTGCTTGTCTCGTCAATCGGCACATCCTTATACCATCCTGAATACATATTAAAGGAAACCACATCCGGAAGGTCTAAGCATATATCGGTGAGATGCCTGCACGTCGCCGAGGTTGTCGGTCTTGACTTATCAAGTGCACGTATCTGTGCATATTGAGTCGCATACTTCTCCCTGCCCTCCTTCGTCTCACTCGCACATTCATTCAATATTCCCCATATCACTATCGAAGGATGGTTATAATGATTCTCAATCATCTCATCTATACAAGCCCTGCACTGACCGTCAAAATTCGGATTCTGCATGCGTTCCAAGCCAAAGCCTCTCGCATGGTTCTCCTCCCACACATACATCCCTCTCTCGTCGCACAGGTCAAGGAATCTCTCATCGTTCGGATAATGGCAGGTTCTGACAGCGTTCGCATTCATCTCCTGCATCAAATCCATATCCTGAACCATAAGCTGAAGCGGAATAGCACATCCCACTGTCGCATAGTCCTCATGTCTGTTAAAGCCCTTCATGTAAAGCTTCTCACCGTTCACAAGAATGTCCTTTCCCGACACCTTAACCTCCCTGAAGCCGACGCGGTCTATGAGGTCATCCGTCGGCTCGCCGTCCTTTGAGAGCAGAAGCTTTAAAAAATACAGGTTCGGTCTGTCACTGCTCCAAGGCAGAACGTCCCCAAATGAAACCTCCGTCTCAAAAACATACTCTTCCCCCGCAGCTATCGTGATGCTCCGTTCAAGCTCACCTATTGCCATCTTTTTTCCGTCGATTCTGTTCCCATCATTATCATAAATCATATCAGGCACAAGCTCCCCGCAAAGCTTCACCGTCTGTTCTCCGCCCGATATGTTTGCAAGCGTTATTTTTATTCCCGCTTTCCATCCGTTTTCCGACATAATCGACTTAAAATGCACATTCTTAATGTACACGTCCCCTATTTCTTCCAGTGCCGCAGGTCTTGTTATTCCGCCGTATGTATAGTAGTCATTAGGCACATGAAGCGCTGACTCGGGTGTAAATCTGTTATCAACCCTCACCTTGAGCTCATGCCCCCCGGCCTTCACATCCCTTATCACCACCGAGAACGGCGTGAACGCATTGTAGTGATGTACGACCTTTTCACCGTCAAAATACACATCCGCGGTATGGCTCACTCCCTTAAATTCAAGCCTCACATTGGTATCGTTAAAGATATTAATTTTTCTTGTGTACCAGCCTGCTCCCCTCTTGTCGAGAAAGTCGGGATGCTGCTCGATACAGCCGGGCACCATCATGCGGTACTTTTTATCATTCCCCTCCATCTCAAAATCCCATATTCCCTCAAGCTCAGTGGATTTTCTCACCTCGTGGGTATTAAACAGTCTTAACATGTTGTCTCCTTTCACTGACCACGCAGTCATTATATTTATAAATCATTGGATATATCTTTTAAGAAGCCTGCACCCGTGCGCATAGATGCTTATGCCACGCATTTTTGACAGAAAAGTCCCCTCCCCCGTCGCGCTATCAACCAGCACGGGAACAGCATTTACTCCCTCGCTGTCAGGAAGCACTGTTTCGTCGGTCAGCATATAGGCACAGCGCATCCTCAACTGCTCCTTATCATTTTTCGTGGGATTATTTTTATATATAAACAAAATAAGACAGACGCATCTCGTCTTTTCCTTCATTCTCTCAAGCTTACTAAGCGCGGCATCGACAGCCTTGTCCACATCGTCGGCATCCGAAAAAGCCACATAATAACAAATGCTGTCCTTTGAAATTGAAATCATCTTCTTTCGATAAAATCCACCGCCCGCCTCTTTAAATCCGTGTTTTTTGAAAAGCTCTGTCGTCCGCTCCTTTTCAGCGTGATACAGAACTGATAAACTCTGATTGCTATATTTGTCAACGCTTTTATGTAAATCGTGTACCACCGCATCGGGAAAAACATATATCAGAACAGCGACACTGCTTATACACAGCACAAAGAACGCGATGATAAACGGCAGACCGTACCTGAAATTCCCGTCCCCTCTGCTTAGAAATACAGGAATCAGGATGCAGGCAAGCGAAAGGACCAGCAGCAAAATGCCTATCATCTCAAGGATGATAACTTCTTTTCTGCTTTTTTCTCTTTTTACCTTCTCCTGTGCAGAATCTTTCTTTAATTTCATGTGAATACCTCATTTTTGTACTATTGTTTTTCTGATACCGTTTGTTTAATATTTATGATAACATACAAATAGTTTATGGGAAAGATTTTTCAAATTTTACAATAAAAATTTCCGCTATATGCCGTATTCTACATATAGCGGAATATTATACAAGCTGAATTTATATCAGGTATCTATCGACGGATTGAACGCGTAGAAGTTCTTCGCGTCAAGTCCTTCGCGCGTGATGTTGAGCGCCTCGCCGAAACGCTGGAAGTGCACGATTTCCCTTGCACGCAGGAAGCGGAGCGGCTCCACAATATCAGGCTCGCTGATAAGCCTCAGGAGGTTATCATATACGGTTCTTGCTTTCTGCTCTGCAGCCAAATCTTCCATGAGGTCGGTAATAGGATCTCCCTTTACCTGAAATTCACAGGCGTTAAAAGGAATACCGCCAGCCGCCTGCGGCCACACTCCGAGGGTATGGTCGACGTAGTATGGTGCAAAGCCCGATTTCTCTATCTCCTCAGGTGTGAGGTCGCGCGTGAGCTGGTGAACCATGGCACCGACAATTTCCAGATGGGCGAGTTCCTCCGTGCCTATATCAGTAAGCACACCTGCCACGCGTCTGTCCTTCATGGAGTAGCGCTGTGAGAGGTATCTGAATGATGCTCCCGCTTCGCCGTCCGGACCGCCATACTGGCTTATGATGAGCTGCGCAAGCTTCGGGTTGGTCTCCTTGATGTGTACAGGATACTCTAATTTTTTTTCATAAATCCACATTATTTATACGCCTCCATTTCCCAAGGCCACGGAAGCTGCTGCCAAGTCCAGCTTGTGTCCGAGTTAACCTGATAGAATGTGAGCGGTCCGTAGAGGCGCTCGTATTCAGCTGCATTCCTTTCGTATGAAGCCTGATGCGTGTGAAAGGCGTTGAGAGCCTGAACGCAGTCAGGGTGAGTGTCGAGGTAGAGGCCGAGGTCAATCATCATAAATTCGCACTCGTGAATTTTGAGGAAGAGAGCCATCTTATCCATACAAGCTTCGTTCATCTGCATCTGCCTCCTCTCAAAAACGGTTTCAAGAGCGAAGGAAACGCGGTGCCGACCATAAATGCCTTTGACTCCTCAAAGGGCTCCTCAAATGCCTGAAACGGAATATATGCCATGGCAACGGGACAGCACGACGACGGCATTACGCAGGATTGTGCCACACCGTCGGCAGGTATGCTTCGCGGCTGCGGAGTGACTGTATTCTGTGAACAGCCACAGTTGTTTGCCTGTCTGTTGCGGGACTGGTTAGGACAGGTCATCATCGGCTGACGTTGACCGGCGCGATAATTACCATTATAATAAGCCATATAAGACTCCTTTTTACATTCTATAAAATTATAATATGTAACAAAAAAATATTCGTGTAAAAATTCAATGAAGTTCACTGTTTTTTACACGAATATCTTTATTTTCATTAATTCTTATTCAAAAAATCATACTGCGACATATACAGCTTATAGTACAATCCATTCTTATTCTTCATCAACTCGTCATGGCTTCCCATCTCGACAATCTCACCGTGGTCAACGTACATGATACAGGACGAATTCTTGATTGTTGAGAGGCGGTGTGCAATGATGAACGAGGTTCTGCCCTTGAGAAGCTCATTGAGCCCCTTCTGCAAAAGTATCTCCGTCTCAGTGTCAATGCTTGACGTTGCCTCATCAAGTATCAGTATCTTAGGGTCGGCAAGCACTGCCCTTGCGAAGGATATGAGCTGTCTCTGTCCCGCCGAGAGGCGGCTTCCGCGCTCATTCACCTCTGTGTAGTAGCCATTCTCAAGTCCCATGATAAAATCATGTGCGCACACCGTTTTTGCCGCACGCATGACATCTTCATCGCTTGCATCCATGTTGCCGTAGCGGATATTGTCCATGATTGTCCCCGCAAATATGAAGCTGTCCTGCATCATGACTCCCATCTGCGTTCTTAATGACTTTATCGTGACTTTGCTTATGTCGATGCCGTCGATGAGCACCTGCCCGGATGTCAGGTTATAAAAGCGGCTTATGAGGTTGACAATCGTTGTCTTTCCTGCTCCCGTAGGACCTACAATGGCGTAGCTCTCGCCGACACCCGCCTTAAAGCTCACATTTTTGAGAACTGGCACACCGTCATCGTAGGCAAAGCATACATCCCGAAACTCAACCTCACCCTTAATCTCAGGCATAGGAACGGCTCCCGGCTCGTCCGTAACCTTCACCGGCTCGTCTATCGTCTCAAAAATTCTCTCCAAATATGAAATTGCCGTGAGCACGCTGTTATAGAAATTCGCAAGTGTCGTTATCGGTGCCCAGAATCTTGATATATATCCCGTAAATGCGACGAGTGTTCCGACCGTGAGTGCCGTATAACCGTCGGTAATCCACGCAACTCCGAGAACATATATGATTGCCGTCGTGACAACCGTTATCGTCTGGACTACTGGATTTAAAAGAAAGTTGTATTTTACCGCATTGAGCCAGGCTTTCTTGGAATCCATATTAAGCCTGTTGAATATGTCGGTATTGACATCCTCGCGCACAAATGACTGTGTGACGCGGATTCCGTTTATGCTCTCAGCTATGTAGGCGTTTAAGTTCGACTGCTTGTTAGACTGAATCTGCCATGCCCTTCTCTGCTTTTTCTTAATTATCCACACCAGTGCTGCAAGGATCGGCAGACCGCACAGACACACAAGCGTGAACTGCACATTTAACATGAGCATGAATATTATGATAAAAATAAGACTGCACATATCGGTTATCGTGTTGACGATACCGTTTGAGAGCAAGTCACTCAAATTGTTCACATAGTTGACAACGCGCACCTGAATCTTCCCGTGAGGCTTATCGTCATAATATGAAAAAGGAAGCTCCTGCAGATGTATAAACAGGTCACGGCGCAGCGCATGAATGATTCCCTGTCCGACCTCCGCCATCATTTTTATCTTAAATCTCAGTATGAGCACAACCACAATCGTCACGCAGAGCATCAAAAGACTGGCGACAATCACTCTCTGCGTCGCGGCCGCCCTGCTTATCGTTCCATGAATCGCACACTGCTCAATGGTGTCCATTACATCCTTCAAAAACAGAGGATTAAGCATTGAGAGCGCACTTGATATGAGCATAAGCACAATTACGGTGATTAAGGTCTTTTTATAGCTCCCGACATATTTTCCAAGCCTTTTTAACTGGTTTATGTCAAATTTACTCTCCAGAGTTTCGTCTATATCGTATTTATTTCTTGCCATATTTATCTCCATTCCGCAGACTGCACATGTCCGCCTATGCCTCCTCGTGCTCACCGTACTGGTGCATGAATACCGTGTAGTAGTAGCCCTTCTTTTGTATAAGCTCGTCATGGTTACCCATCTCGGCAATCTCACCGTCGGAGAGTACTATAATCACATCCGCATCCTTTATGGATGAAATACGATGTGCAATTATAAATACTGTCTCATTCTTTATCTTCGCAAGAGCGTCCTGAATCTGCGACTCAGTCTCCATGTCAACCGCCGATGTCGTGTCATCAAGAATAAGGATTGAAGGCTCTTTAAGTAATGCTCTCGCAAGAGATATTCTCTGCTTCTGGCCTCCCGAAAGTCCCACTCCGCGCTCGCCTACTATAGTGTCGTAGCCGTCAGGCATCTGCATGATGAAATCGTGCGCATCGGCAACCTTTGCCGCCCACTCGACCTTCTCAAACGGACAGTCGGGCTTGGCGTAGGCTATGTTTCCCTCAATCGTATCCGAGAAAAGGAACACGTCCTGCATTGCCATTCCGATGCTTCCCCTGAGTATTCTCAAATCCATCTCCCTGACATTTCTGCCACCGATTAACACCTCTCCGCTGTCGACATCGTAGAAACGGCACATGAGGTTGATGAGCGATGTCTTTCCTGCTCCGGTCGCACCGATGATTCCGACCTTCTGCCCCTGCTTTACCTTGAAATTGATGTTTTTAAGAATCTGCTCCCCATCTATGCTGTAGGAGACATTTCTGAACTCAACGCTGCCCTCCGGCTTTTTTGTATTCTCATCAATCGGACCCGCAACCGGATTTTTAATCTCAGGCTCGACCTCAATTGTCGCATATATCTTCTCGACCGAGGTCGTGAAGCGGTGCCAGTCGTTGACAAGCCACCCTGCCTGCCTTAATGGTGCATCAAGCATCCACAGATACCCGTTAATCATCGCCATATTTCCGAGCGTCATCTGTCCGTTGATGACCATAAGTCCGCCCACAAGCATGAGCGCAAACGTGAGGAGGTTGGCAAGAAGCTCAAAAAGCGGCACATGGCGCACCCATATCTTAGATGCTGCAAGCTCCGAGTCCCTGTACTCCGTGTTCTCCGTATCGAACTTCGATATTTCATAGTCCTCCTTGGCAAACGCCTTGACCACACGATTTCCGCTTATGTTCTCCTGTGCAAAGGCATTGAGGCTTGAAAAGCGCTCCCTCACCTTTCCGAACTTCGGCTTGACATTTTTTGACTGAATTATTGTATTGATAAGCGTAAAAGGAAGCACGGCAAGCATCGCAAGCGCAATCTTCCAGTCCACCGTAAAAATCATGACAAGGGATATTGAAAACAGCAGTATGCACTCATAGGTTGAATAGCACACATAGGACATGAAATGACGTATCGCCATCATATCACCCGTCTGCCTCGACATCAAATCGCCCGTTCTGTGGCTGTTATAGAACGCAAAATCCTTCGCAAGCAGATTGCGGTACACATCATCCCTCATGTCGTACAAAAGACTTTGCGAACAGTTCTCAAAGTTCCACAAAAATATGAATCTCAGCCCCGCCCTAAGAAGCGTAGCTCCAATCATTATAAGCAGAAACTTAGGAAGCAGGTCCGTTCTTATGTTACTTCCGTCACCAATGATGTCATCCACAATGAATCCCGTTATCTTTGGGTTCACGATGGCAAGCACCGATGTAATCGTGACCAGAACAAGTCCGATAATCATTCTCCACTGATACTTTTTAAAGTAAGAATAAAACCATTTTGCAGCAGTCATTTTCTTTTTGTCCTCCAACCTCGCTGCTACTGCAGTCGTTCTCATATATGGTTCATGTAAATATTCATATGGACATTCCATATACACCGCACAATAGCAACATATGTTCTCTTTAGGTACAACCTAATATAATGACTTTTCAAACAAATCACAATGATGTATACTGTTAAAAAATTGATGTTTTCTGCTTTTTCGAGCACATTGTTATTTATGCTCATTGCTCGCAAAGCTTTTTCGCGGATAAGTCTTGGGAGTGGGTATATTGGAGAATTTTTTCCTGCATATACCCATAATATGCTCATTTTGCTTTTATTTTCGGGTATTTTTAACCATTTTGCATTACTTATACCCACAATACACATCTGTAAACATTATTACTACGTCAGTTTCACAAATGGAGGAACCGCTATGTTAAAGATTAAGAATCTGGGATACAACTCGACGCATACACACGGAATCAATATGGAACGCCCGAACGGAATGGGGCATTATCTGATGCTGCTCGTAAAAAGTGCAGCCTACTTTGAATTTTCTGAGAATGCCATATGCTGTTCCTGCTGCCGTCACGAAGCCGGTACAATAGCGGACGAGCTTTTAAATGGCAATCTTCCGTATGACAGGAACGCAAGACACCCTGGGCTGATAAGACAGTATGTGAACACACCCGCCTTTATAATATACACAAAGGATGCGCCTATTTATTACTACAATGACAATGAATATGTGAATGATTGGATAAACTTTGACGATATTTCCGATGATAGTTCAAATGCCGACACGGATAACCCAAGCAGCAATAATACTGATACCGACGGCAATGCAGATAATTATATAGATAATTCAATAAGTGATTTCATGCGAAGCCTCAACGTCCCGTTTAACCGCCTGACACTTTTATCCGACCACACAGAGCTCAGCCAGCTCATCCGCGACCTAAGGCAGGAGTTCCACCAGACCGGCTCACACCATGAGGAGATTCTTGACGCGAAGCTTAGAACCATACTGTACAAATATAGCGACGCCTACCACCTTGAGACACAGCTCTCCGACAAGCTGAAGGTTCACAGACCGCTTTTCCATGAAATAAGAAACGGCATCTACAGCCAGCACTCGCCCAAAAAAACGGTGAGTGAGCTGGCTGAAGATGCCTCCCTTAGTGTATCATATTTTCAACATATCTACAAGGAACTGTTCGGTGTTTCCGTGATTCAGGACATAATAAGAAGCCGCATTGAGCGCGCCTGCTACCTCCTCACCGTGACTCCCGACTCCGTTGCACACATTGCCGAGGTATGCGGCTATGAGAATGTGGAGCATTTCAACAGGCAGTTCAAGGAGATTACCGGGTTCAGCCCGAATCAGTATAGGAAGAAGAAATAATGATTACCTCCCCTATTAATTACTTATTCCTCATCACATTCAACAATTACACCCAATTCAAGAAATGCCATAGCAACAAGTGAAATAAGTGAAAAAGCCTTATCCAACGCATATTTTTCTTGTTGCTTATCATAGATATTTAATAATGTCGGAGCAAGATTGTCCAAATCATAGTCTCCTAGACCAACAGCCTGCAGTCCCTTATCCATTTCAGTTACTGAATGTATTAAACGATTTTCAGCTTCGCACATATCATCAGTAAACACCCGGTCTACAATTTTTTGATGTAAATCTACATTTTCAGCACTGCCATCCGGAAATACAATTCTGTCAAGCTCCGGCTTTAGTTCTTTTCCTAAAAAAATAACTGTTTGTAGGTGTCATCCTGAAGGCATGACATCAAATAGCTTTCTATCGCCGGATAACTTAAAAGCAACTGTCCGATATCTCCATTCTCATTGCTGTATGGGTCGGTATACCTTTTTACATACTTTCCCCTCAACTCATTCGGCTTATAGCTAAGGTAATCTCTATCATACAAATAAAAAATCGGACAATCCTCCGGCTTTATTCCAAATTCACCACTTATTCTGGCGTACAGCGTGTCAAGCGCGTCATTAGTCATCTGCGTCAATTGATTTTTAGGAAGATTCAGAGCAAACACACGATATTGTGGATTCACTCCATGTCCAATAAATTCATCACATCCGCGCCGCAATTCCTGTACTTCGTAGCCTAAAATATCAGCGAAAATCTTCTTTAATAATCTGAGCTCCGTGCCTCCTGTCTCAGGACGCCCTCCCTCAACAACAAAAATGACATTTCCTATATTCTTTGACCTATCTATCTTGTACTTCTTCATACGATGGCAGTCCCTCAAACATTCCTCCTAAATACATCTTCTCAACATTCTGTGCTTCTCTTGGTTTAAACTGCGAAATTCTTTTTACGCAGCTTCCTTTGGCATCCATAAATGTCAGAAGATTAATTTGATCCGGTCTTAAAATGGAGTTGGAAAACAGATTGGTGTCATGTGATGTAACAAACATCTGTGAATTTGAAGCCTTTTCCATGAAAAACTTTATTATTCTCTCTGCCAGTCTGTTGTGCAGGCTGTTTCCGAACTCATCAATCACGAACATTCCCGGCTTTTCAATAACGCATATTAAGTCGGGCAGCATATCGGCAAACACCTGATTTCCCTGTGACTCTCTGACGATTGCATTCGGTATAGGAAAGCTTTTTCGTTTTAAAAAGACCATCTTATTATCTGACCCCACCGATACCTTAACGCCTGCGCCTTCACTCTCAGAGCCATACTCAACAACAAAGTCATAATGAAAATCTTCAAGATATTTGTTTATGTTTTCTACACCATTCTCCTCGGCATATTTACTTATTGTGTCCCCAAAAAGAGCATCTTTATGGTATCCGTCAATGACATAAGAATTTTGCAGATATTCCATCAGTGCCCTGAGCGTAGGCTCCTGCGGAAATCTTCCTGTATTAAACGAAGCTGTCCGCAAAAACAAAGTGTTCGCATCGAGCTTATCATCAATAGTTATACTTTCACCAATTCTTAACTCTCCAGCATTTCCGTTTCTTTTAAGAACCGAAATGCTGTCAATCAATACTTCCTCCGAGATGCTTCCGTTTTTTACATTACACTCAATTTTATAAAATAAAGTTTTTACATTAAATCTGAATTCGTACTCTACAGTCACAATAGGATTACTTGTAAAGATGCAACGGTAATCATTAAATCTCGCACCTTCGCCATTTATCAAATTAATGAGAAAAGAAATCCCTCTCAGTGCATTGGACTTTCCGGCAGCATTCGCCCCTGCAAACAATGCACCCTTTAAAATCCCTTCATACACATTAGTCTCTTCAAGAATCGAATATTTTGAAGCGGTAAAATCAAATTCTGTTCTGTCAACAAAGGATAAAAAATTCGTCAAATACATTTTTGTAAGCATAGTCAAATCCTCCTTATTACTTATTTTATAATACTTATTAAACCCTCGTCAATATTATGTGTAATTTTTTTTCACTTTTGATGTAAATTTTTTACAAACATTTAGAATATATACAAAACAGCCTGTACCACCTTTAATGCTTTACGAATGGTACAGGCTCGCTTGGTTTATATAATAATCTTATCGGCTTATTAGTGCCGAAAATCTTTAATCAATCTTTTCCTTTTTACTTCTTTCACTACTTTACATAATCTTCCTCTACTTCGCCCCCTCAAACGTGACCGTGATACATGTCCCCTTTCCAAGCTCGCTTGCAAGCGAAAGCTCTGCACCGTGGCTTGTCAGGATGTGTTTTACGATGGCAAGTCCAAGTCCGGTTCCGCCGCTCTCGCGCGAACGGCTCTTGTCAACGCGGTAGAAGCGCTCGAATATGCGCTCCTGATGCTCCTTGCCGATGCCTATTCCGTCATCCTTGACAGTGAGCTTAACCTTGCCGTCGAGTGTGTTGCTGACATCGACAATCACATTTCCGCCCTTATCCTTGTTATTGTAGCGGATGGCGTTGTCACACAGATTGTAGAGCACCTCATCCATCATCGCCTTGTCGGCGTTTATATAGGAAGAGGTTCCAAGGAGCATCAGCTTAACATTGTTCTTCGCAGCGGCGACTTCAAGGTTCTTCACGCAGTTCTTCGCCGCCTCGTATAAATCCATCCTCTCAAGATTTAACTTCACGCCGTCGTCGAGCTCGGACAGGTTGATGATATCGTTAATGAGAGAGAGGAGTCTTGTAGAATTCTTTCGTATCTCTCCGGCGAAGCGCACACTGTCATCGCCTGAGACCATGCCGTTCTCAATGAGCTCCGCATAGCCCGAAATCGCTGTGAGCGGCGTCTTCAGCTCATGTGAGACATTAGCTGTGAACTCCTGACGCATAGTCGCACTTCTTAGTATATCCTCGCGCTGCTCTTTGAGTGCCCCGACGAACGGAACCAGCTCCTTGTACTCGGGCACAAGTGAAGGGTTGGCTGCATTGTTCACAAGCTCCTCGACAGGCTTTACAAGCTTCGCCGTCAGATGCTTTGAGAGGAAATAGCACATCACATACAGCAACACCGTAAGCCCTATGATAATCGGCAGTGCCGACATGAATATCGTCCAGATGCTCTCTGCCTCCTTCGCTATTCTTATGACGGTGCCGTCCTCAAGCCTCATGGCATAGTAAA
>FR895449.1:0-7765 GCA_000435595.1 Firmicutes bacterium CAG:882 | reverse complement strand
CCCTCACCGGTCTTTACCGCATCAATGTACTCCGGTCTGTCCGAGTGATTCTCAAGAGTCTCCGTTTCGCTGTCGTAGAGCACATTTCCGTCGGTTCCTATCCATGTGACACGTACATCAAATTGTTTTTCGTCCGAAAGGTCATCAATTGTATATCTGGCAAATTCCGCCTCGGACTTAAGGTCATGAAACACCTGTTTTTTGAAAAGCTCATAAAAAACTATGACCGACATAAATAAAGTAATGACAATGGCAATCAGTGTCACCTTCAAAAACTGGCTGAGAATTTTCTTTTTCATGGCTCTAACACATACCCCACATTGCGTACTGTCTTAATCATTGCGCCCGCACTTCCAAGCTTCTGCCTAAGCGTCTTGATATGCATATCGAGGGTTCTCGATTCACCCTCAAAATCCACACCCCACACCAGTTCCATAATCCTGTCACGGTGCATCGCTACACCGCTGTTACTCATAAGGCAGCGCAGCAGCTCATACTCCTTAAATGTGAGTTCCTTCGGCTCGTCATCGACATACACGATATGCCTGTCGCTGTCGAGAAAGATATTTCCTACACGGACGCTCTTTTGTGCGCTCACGTCCATGCTTCGCCTTATAAGAGCCCTGACCCTTGAAATCAGCTCCATAACACCGAATGGCTTCGTTATGTAATCGTCAGCTCCTATGTCAAGCCCCTTCACCTTGTCAAGCTCCGTTGACTTCGCAGTCACAAGTATGACAGGTATTCTCTTAGTCTCCCCCGAGGCACGAAGCTTCTTTAATATCTCAATTCCATCCTCGTCGGGAAGCATTATATCGAGCAGAATCAGATCCGGCTTGCGGTTTGCAACCTCCCGCTTAAAGTCCTTGCCGCACGCAAAGCCCTTCACGATATGACCGCTGTTGCCAAGAGCAATGCTCTCAATCTCCCTTATATTGTCATCATCCTCGACGACGTATATCAATGCCATGCTCTTTACCTTCTTTCATGTTTTCTCTGCCCTTATCAGAATTTTTGTCACTTTTAGACTGAGAAAAATCACTGTTTTTCAAGAATTCTCACGCTTTCTCTGCCCATTCCGGAATTTTTGTCACTTTTAGACTGAAAAAAAGCCTTGCCTTTCAAGAATTTCCTTACTTTCTCTGCCCTTCTCGGAATTTTTGTCACTTTTAGACTGATGAACCCCCAATCCTACGGCAGCTCATACTTCTCCTTATACCAATGTACCTTAATCTTGAACTCTTCGTTGTCCTTGCTCTTTATATTGTCAAGATATTCGTGCGTGTCGAAGCCGTCGTTGCCGACAACCTGTATGAGACATACCGCAATGTTCGAGCAGTGGTCTGCAACTCTCTCGTAGTTGGTTATGAGGTCTGTGAGCACGAAGCCAAGCTCGATTGTACACTTGCCCTTTCTGAGTCTCCTTACATGTCTGTCCTTTAACTCAGCCTTCAGATAGTCCATTACCTCCTCAAGAGGCTCGACATTGCCCGCCGCTTCCACATTCTCCGTGGTAAAGGCATCAAATGCCATATTCACAATCTCGTGAATCGCTGTCGTGTATACCTTGAGCTCTGCTGCCGCCTTATCGGAGAACTTAAGCTTCTTATCTCTCATCTCCTCTGCCGCCTCCTTGATGTTGACGGCATGGTCTGAAATTCTCTCAAAGTCACCGATTACATGAAGAAGCATTGACACAATCTGACTGTCCTTCTTCGTGAGGCTCTTTCCGTTGAGCTTCACAAGATAAGTTCCTAACTCATCCTCGTATCTGTCCACTATGTCCTCGTAGTGAAGCACAAGCCCCGCTTTCTCCTCATCATAGCTTTCAAGCAGCTCCATCGACAGGAAAAGACCGTCCCTTGCTGAATTCGCCATCTTTACGGCAACATTCTTACACTGCTGTACAGCAAATGCAGGCGACTCAAGGAAACGAGGGTCAAGCACCTGAAAATCCTTCTCAAGTGAATCCGACTCTGCCGTTGTTTCATTTGTCTCTTTCTTATCCCTGATGGTAAGACATGCGAGCTTTGCCAGCAGATCTCCAAACGGCATGAAAAGAATTGTTGCCGCTATGTTAAAGCATGAATGCACAAGTGCGATAAGCCATGCATTGGCTGTCATATTAAGTATTTCAAAATGTAAAAAGGCATTCAGCGTGTAAAACACAACCATGAAGATTATCGTTCCTATGAGGTTAAAATAAAAGTGAACAAGCGCTGCTCTCTTGGCATTCTTGTTCGCACCCGCCGCGGATATGAGCGAGGTCACACAGGTTCCGATGTTCTGTCCCATTATAATAGGAATTGCCGATGCCATAGTGACACCGCCCGTCGCACAGAGCGCCTGAAGTATTCCGACCGACGCCGAAGAGCTCTGAATTACCGCCGTGAGCACCGCACCGACTATCATACCGAGAACCGGATTAGTGAACATTGTAAACATATTGGTAAACTGAGGTACATTGGCAAGAGGCTTAACCGCCGCACTCATGGTTTCCATTCCGAACATGAGAATTGCAAAGCCCACCATTATCGTACCGATATCCTTTTTTCTATCCTTTTTGGAAAAAAGAATAAATGCCGCACCTATAACCGCAAGTATAGGCGAGAATGAACTGGGTTTTAGGAGCGATACGAAAATGTTGTCGCTCTGAATACCCGTGAGCGCAAGTATCCACGAGGTAATTGTCGTTCCTATATTCGCACCCATGATTATTCCGATTGCCTGATTGAGTTTCATGATACCTGAGTTTACGAAGCCGACAACCATAACCGTTGTCGCGGATGATGACTGTATCACCGCTGTGACCGCAGCACCTAAGAGCACAGCCATTATCCTTTTTTTGGTGAGCTTCTCAAGCACGCTCTCAAGCCTGCCACCCGATACCTTGGCGAGCCCGTCACCCATCGCATTCATTCCATACAGAAAAAGTGCAAGCCCTCCAAGCATGTTCAGCACATTGAATATGTCCATATTTCCCTCCGACAATAATATTATGTTAAATCTTATCTTTATACAGCATAGCACTTTATTTTACACTTAGTCTATATAAAATTTACATATAATCGGAGTTTGCTCAAAGATTTACTGCCGGTTTACGGTGATTTTACATTGATTTTACATTTCGCATCCGGCATACATTTTCAGGACATTTTGGTACTACTGTCTTTCACCGGTGATGGAGAAGATAACCCACTCGGCAATGTTTGTTGCATGGTCTCCTATTCTCTCAAAATACTTTGCAACCATGAGAAGGTCTGTCGCCTGGTCTCCATCGTCAGGTCTGTTATGAATTATCTGTATAATCTCATTTTTTACCGTCATGAACAGGTCATCAACCACATCGTCATGGTCAATTACAGCATGCGCCTTCTCCAAATCCCTGTCGACAAATGCCTGAAGGCTGTCGATGACCATAATCATTGTTTCCCTTGCCATAGAGCGGATGTGCTCAAGATTCTTTATATACGGCTTCTGTGACATTGCTATCGTAAGCTCTGATATATCCGCCGCCTGATCTCCGATTCTCTCCATATCGCTTATCATCTTAAGTGCCGCAGTTATAAGCCTTAAGTCCCCCGCAACCGGCTGCTGGTGAAGAAGAAGCTTGTAGCATATATTCTCAATGTCCTTCTCCTTCTGGTCTACATCAATATCGAACTCAACAGCCTTATGAGCCCGCTCTATATTCTGATTCACAAGAGCCTCAACCGCATTCTGAATAGCCTGCTCAATAAGAGTACCCATGTTGATAAGCTCGCTGTTAAGCTGTGCAAGCTCCTTGTCAAATCTGCTTCTCATCTTACCATCCTCCTACTTTTTTAAAATTATCACGTATTTCAGTATGTAAAATTATCATTGAACAGTTGCACAATTTTAATATATTGCAAGTCAGGTACTTTGTAGCCGTCGGTGCTTAGTTGCTGTCCTTTAGCAACTTATGCACCGCTACGTGATACAACGTAGCGAAAGCGTGCCTGACGGTAATATATCAAAATTGTGCAACGTCAAATGTTCATATAATAATTGATATCACCCGAATCTTCCGGTAATATAGTCCTCCGTCCTCTTATCTTTCGGCTGTGAGAAGATATTGTCCGTGCTGTCCTTCTCAATCACCTCGCCGACAAGGAAGAACGCCGTGTCGTCCGACACTCTCGCCGCCTGCTGCATGTTATGTGTAACCACAACAACTGTATATTTTTTCTTGAGATCTTCCATAAGCTCCTCTACCTTTAACGTGGATATAGGGTCGAGTGCGCTTGTAGGCTCATCCATGAGAAGAACCTCAGGAGACACTGCAAGTGCTCTCGCGATGCACAGACGCTGCTGCTGACCTCCGGAAAGACCGAGCGCGGATTTTTTAAGTCTGTCCTTCACCTCGTCAAAAATTGCCGCACCCCTAAGGCTCTCCTCAACAATCCGGTCAAGCTTTGCCTTGTTCTTGATTCCGTGTATTCTCGGACCGTAAGCCACATTATCATATATGCTCATCGGGAACGGATTCGGCTGCTGGAAAACCATGCCGATTTTCTTTCTGAGCATCGATGTGTCAACCTTTGGACCATATATATCGATGCCGTCAAGAAGCACCTGTCCCTCGATGCGCACGCCCGGCACGAGGTCGTTCATTCTGTTGAGTGTCTTTAAAAATGTCGATTTTCCGCAGCCTGACGGTCCGATAAACGCCGTAATTGCATTGCGCTTAATCTCCATGTCGACATCCTTCAGGGCGTGGTTCTCACCGTACCACAGATTAAGCTTCTTTATATCAAGAATGTTCTCCGATAAATTCTTTTTTTCTTCCATAATATGTCCCTATCCTTTCCTGTTCACGTCAAAGCGAGCCGCAAGCCATTTTGTGATAAAGTTGATTGCAAGTACTATAACAAGAAGCACCAGACCGATTCCGAACGCTTGACCGTACTTTCCGTCAGACATTCTAAAATACATCTCGATTGTCAGAGTTCCTCCCGCCTCCCTGATTTTCATGAAAAAGGCAAGCAGTGTCTTAGGAAGCTTGTAACCCGAGCCCGCCGTGAACAAGAGTGCCGCCGACTCTCCGACGATTCTTCCTATTGCGAGAATGATTCCCGTGATGATTCCCGGCATCGCCGACGGAAGAATTATCGTCCTTATCATATGCCACTTTCCCGCACCCATTCCGAGTGCACCGTCGCGGTAGCTCTTAGGAACTGTCTTTAGCGCCTCCTGCGTGTTTCTCGTTATAAGCGGAAGCACCATGAGTGTGAGTGTGAGCGCACCCGTAAGAAGCGAGTATCCAAGGTGGAATGCCTGATTAAAAAGCACAAGTCCGAACATACCGAATATGATTGAAGGTATTCCCGCCAAGGTCTCGGTTGTAAACTCAATAATCTTTACAAGCTTTCCCGGCTTGGCGTACTCGTTTAGGTATATCGCCGAGCCCACGCCTATCGGTGTCGCTATCACAATCGTGACCACAACTATGTAGAGCGTGTTTAAAATGTTTCCCGCAATTCCGTTTGTTCCCTTTAACGCACTCCTCTCAGTGCTCAAAAATGTCCAGTTGACATTGCTTATGCCCTTTACCGTCACATACACGATTATTCCGATTAAGATGGCAACCGATATGAACGCAGAGAAATATATGAGCACATACGCGATGTTGTCTAAGGGTCTTTTTCTTTTTACAAGAATTGAATCATCCATTCTCCTTCTCCCCCTTCTTTAACAGCCTGTTGAGCACAAAATTGATAATCATGATAAAAACAAAGAGCACAAGTCCGATTGTGAAAAGCACTCTTCTGTGTGTGTCCGTCGAGTACGCCATCTCACTCACAATCGCCGTTGTGAGGAAACGCACTGAGTTGAAAGGAAGCGGGAAGTTGACCGCACTTCCGGCGACGAGCGTTATCGCCATCGCCTCACCTATCGCACGCCCTATTCCGAGCACAACCGCCGTCATTATTCCCGACTTGGCTGCCGGAAGGATGACCTTGAAGATGGTCTGAATATGTGTCGCGCCCATCGCGAGCGATGCCGCCTTGTAGTGCCTCGGAACCGCCCTTATCGACGATTCACTTATATTTATAACAGTCGGAAGTATCATTATTGCCAACACAAGCACGGCTGAAATCAGATTAGAACCACCCGTGAACTGATGTGTCTTACTTCCGGCAAAAATTATTTTCTCAAGTTTATACATGAGCGGATTGAGCACCATGATTCCGATAAGTCCATATACAATGGAAGGAATACCTGCCAAAAGCTCAACAGCAGGCTTAACCACCTTGGATAACTTCGCAGGTGCAACCTCCGCCAAAAATACAGCTGTGAGAAGTCCTATCGGAACACCGATTATTATCGCCATCGCCGTGCCTGCAATTGATGTCAGAATGACATAGAATATTCCGTAATGCGGTGTCGCCGCTGTAGGCTCCCATACCGTACCGAACAAAATCCCGGCAATTCCGACCTCTCCGAGTGCCGGAAGTCCCTTGATAAACATATACACGGTGAGTGAAATTACCGCAGCCACGGCGACGAATGCGAACACCGTAAAAATCACCTTTGCGGTTACCTCTATTACATTTTTTGTAATTTTACCCCTGAAAATATCTATCTCCGTCTTTTTTTCCGTTTCTGCTTTCACATTTACCTCATTTCTCCGCCATATCGCCGCGGATGCCTCAAAGCTATAGACGCTAAGCGGCAGAGGGCTGTGTCACAAGGCACTTTACCCCATGCCGCTTAAATCAATCTATCATCATTTATCTTTATTTAAGGAAATCCTATTACTCTGCCGTTATAAGACCTACTGCCTTGATAACAGCCTTGCCTTCATCAGACTTAACGAAGTCGAAGAATGCCTGAACGAGCTCGCTCTGCTCACTAATCTCGCCCTTGGTAGCCATTACGAACGGTCTGCAAAGAAAGTATGTACCTGCAACGATGTTATCCGATGTAGGTTCAACCTCATCGAGCTTTAGTGCGTTTACGTAATCGTCAAGTACATCGAGTGAAACATAACCGATAGCGCCCTCTGTAGAAGCAACCTTTGCCATTGCCGCACCTGTTGAATCGCACTCAACTGCATACTTGCAGGCATCCTCAACCTTTAAAATCTCCTCGAATGCTCCTCTTGTACCTGAACCTGCCTCACGTCCTACTACAACAATCGGTGTATCGCTTCCGCCAACCTCGCTCCAGTTGGTGATCACACCCGTGTAGATGTCTGAGAGCTGCTGCTTTGTAAGACCTGCTACACTGTTGCTCTTGTCAACGATTACTGCGATTCCGTCGATTGCCACGATGTTCTCAACAGCTCCGCCTTCCTTCTCGCTGTCCTTCAAGTTTCTTGAAGCATTGCCGATGTCACAGCTTCCGCCGAGAAGTGACTCGATACCTGCCGATGAACCTGAATACTCAACCGTCACGGTTACACCGCTGTTAGCCTCCATGAAGGTCTCTGCAAGTGCATCTGCGAGCTTCTGCATTGATGTTGAACCTGCAAGTGAAATCGTTCCTGAAAGTTTCTTATTGGAATCAGTCTTACTTGCTGCCTCTGTGGTTGTCTGTGCTGCTGTTGTCGTCGAACCTGTTGATGAACCTGCTGTTGTGCTGTCGCTTTCTGAGCTGCTGTTACAGCCTGTCATCATAACGACTGACATTGCGGCACAAGCTGCCATCGCAACCAACTTCTTAAATAAATTCTTTCTCATTTTTCTGCCTCTTTCTGCCGTCCCCGCGGCTAAATCTCTTATTCTTTTCTTCTTCACTA
>FR895448.1 GCA_000435595.1 Firmicutes bacterium CAG:882 | reverse complement strand
TGTATAGCTTTCTCTTTTTGCTCTTGTGAATACATAAAAGGCTCCTTTCAGAGCCCTATGATAGTCCAGCTTTTTGTCCGCACCCTCGTCTCAAACTTATTTTTTATATTTTTCAATAAAATCCAATGTCATCTGTGCAACACGCTGATTTCCTGCTTTGGTGAATCCATGTCCCTCTCCTGGGAACAGTTCTAATACTGCGTGAGGATATATGGAAGGAAGTTTATCGACATAGGCTTTTGCTACTACTTTGTCTTCGCTGCCATGCATAACCAGAACTTCCCGTGGATAGTTTCCAATGTGGTCAGAGGTTTTGAAACCGTGAAGGGCTACAAAAAAGTCATGTCCCAGCTTCATCCCCCATAATTCCAAAGAATCAGGAATGTCCGAGATGTCTGGGAAACGGTTATTCCAGTCATCGGGAATACAGAGAGCAGGATAGAGAAGCAATAATCCCTGAATGTCTTCCGTTCGTTGTTCTGCAACTAAGGCGCTGATAAAACCGCCTTGGCTGGCTCCAAAAAGAAAAATGTTATTTTCGTCAATCCTGGGGTCTTTTTTCAAAAAATCCAAAACGGCACATAAGTCTTCCATCTCAGTAAAAATAGTCATATTACTAGTCTCCATAGAGCTTCTGGCATTTACTGAACCACCACAAAAATCGTAACAGAATGCGGCAATGTTGTGTTTTGACAAAAGATGGGCATTAAGAATGAAATCTTTTCCAGAGCCATTATATCCATGACTGAAAATAACCAGCGGACTTGGAGTGTCATTGTCCGGAAAATAGAAATCCCCTACCAGTTCTCGATTGTGATGTAGTATGGTCAGTAATTCTGTTTTCATATTGTCTCCTTTTTAAAACTAAGGTTTATCAAAACTAAAAAAATTATATCATACATTTTTTAGTCCGGCAACAGGAGATGTGGAAGGTATTGGACAGAATTGTTTCTGCAAAAAAATGCTATGGAAGGAAATCTTCAAAAACTATGACATGGCAGAGTATTCCAAAGCGACTTTCGGCATGTATTAAATTTGTACAACGTCCGCTTTCAATTATATAGTTTCGCAATTACCTAACCAGGATAAGGAACGAACTAACCTTATTCTTGTTTTTTTATGTAAGAAGGAGATGTTAAGTAGAAGCGGAATGATATTTTGATAAAATAAACAGCGATTTCACATTATGGTTGATAAATCGCTGTTCAACATCGCCTCTGAACAGCGACTTTAATGACGTGAAGAGAAACTTTAGCATGTTAAAGATTCTGGTGGAAAAACAATAGTGAATATGATATAATACGGTACAGATATTATTAATATGCGGTAGATGTGGAAAGGTGTGTGTAATATGGCTGTTTCGTATAATGGATTATGGAAAATTTTGATTGATAAGAATCTCCAAAAGAAAGATTTGACAGAAGAATTGAATATTAGTTCTGCTACCATTGCAAAGATGGGAAAGGGAGAACAGGTTTCGATGGATGTATTAGAACGCATCTGTACATATTTAGATTGCAATATTGGCGATATTATGAGTTTTGAGAAAGAGGAGAACAACAATTGTAGCAAATAAACATGGCAGCTTCTATATTGAGAAGTGGATGGAAAACGTAAATCATTCAGGCAGTAGAAGAGGATGACATGATTTTTACTCCGGGCAATGAGCAACACCCTTACCCATCGCTTAGTGCTCTACACACTTGAAGCGGGGGATTGCTTATTCTGCGTTCATAGTACCTGCTTGCGAATTTGTTAAATTTGCACAACTGTATATTGTCAAAATTGCGTTTCGCAAACGCCTATCAATGCTATAATGAAGAGGAGAGGATTCGTAATGAAGAAAAAATGGAACAGAGTTTTGCCGGTGCTTCTGATAATGTTGACAGCTATATCACTTTTGTCAGGTTGCAGCGGCAAAAGTGAGGAAAAAGAAGATGCAGAAACGATTACGGTGTATTTATGGAGCACAAGCCTGTATGAAAAATATGCACCATACATCCAGGAACAGCTTCCGGATATCAATGTTGAA
>FR895447.1:70802-91216 GCA_000435595.1 Firmicutes bacterium CAG:882 | reverse complement strand
AAAGCAGAAACCACTTTGAAACCCGTTAGAATTTTCAGGGTTGTTTTACTGTTCAGTTATCAAAGAACTCTGTGCCTTTGTGGACTTGTTGTCCGCATCAGCGACAGCTTGTTTATATTATCACATTCATTTTGCTTTGTCAAGAACTTTTTAAAACTTTTTTTCAAAACCTCTTTGAAAACATTCAAGTTTCAATTCTCGGTATTCTATGTAAGTTATCGTTCCATCGCAGCGAAAATCATGTTACCACATATTGTGTGGTCTGTCAAGAACTTTTTTCATTTTCCTGACTTACTGATTCCTTGGCGGAATCTAACGGAGAAGGAGGGATTTGAACCCTCGCGCCGCTATTAACGACCTGCACCCTTTCCAGGGGTGTCCCTTCAGCCTCTTGGGTACTTCTCCAAACAGCCTGACTGTAAAGTCAATATTCTGTTATAATCCAGATTCCCGGATTCAGAGCGGAGAGGATGGGATTCGAACCCATGCGCCCGTGAAGACAAACGGTTTTCAAGACCGCCCCGTTATGACCGCTTCGGTACCTCTCCAGTTATTCGCTTTGTTCAGCGCGAGATTTATATTATCATCATTCCTGTTTAATGTCAACACCTTTTTTTAAATTTTTTCAATTTTCTGCAAATTACTGCAAATTATGCGTTCTGCAGCGTCCATATCTTCAGGTGTTGTTATTTTTATATTAGTGTACGAACCTCTGCACAGCTTTACTCTTGCCCCCGTAAAGCGTTCGGCAACCATGGCATCATCCGTTATCGTTCTTATATCCATCCCATTCTTTCTTGCATCATTCATGCTCTTGTATGCTTCCAATGCAAGCTTATATCTAAAGCATTGCGGTGTCTGCACCGCCATAAGGCTTGAACGTGGAGGTGTGTCTACGCAAAAACCGTCATTATCCACTATCTTTATTGTATCCTTCACCGGAACAGCAGGAACACATGCTCCGTACTTTTGAACATTATCACGGCATTCCGCAAGGAGCATCTCGTCAATACACGGACGTGCTCCGTCATGTATATACACATAGCTGTATTCATCAGCTATAGCGAGTCTTTCAATCTCAGCAAGCCCGTTATACACCGAATCGTAGCGTTCCTCCCCTCCCGGTATCACCGAACACACTTTGGTAAAATTATATCTGTTGACTATATCATGTCTGCAAAATTCTTCATCATCCCTGCCACACACAAGAATTATGTCATCTATGAAGCTGCTGTTCTGCATGCATTCAAGAGAATACGAAAGAACAGGTCTGTCCATAAGCATAATATACTGCTTAGGAACAGCACTGTTCATTCTGCTTCCCCTGCCTCCTGCAAGAACTATAGCTATATGTCTGCTTTTTTTCATTAGACAATCCTGCCTCTCAGACTTTTTTCACCCAATTTAAGATTAGGAACCGCGTTCAAGTCCCAGCCGGCGCGCGAACCCGCCATATATTCATAATATCCGGCTGCACCAATCATAGCAGCATTATCCGTGCAGAAAATAGGTGACGGATGGTAAAACCTGATATTATTCTTCCTGCACTCCTCCTCCAGAGCTGCTCTTAATGCGCTGTTTGATGCAACGCCTCCTGCCACTGCAAGCTTCTTATATCCATTTTCTTTAGCTGCCATAACCGCACGCGAAACCAGTGCGTCGACAACCGCATTCTGGAAGGATGCCACAAGGTCAGCGCGGTTAATTTCTTCATTCTTCATTTCACAGTGGTTAATATAGTTAAGGACTGCAGACTTAATCCCGCTGAAGCTGAAATCATACGGTGAACCGTCTACCTTTGCTCTTGGGAATACTATTGCATCCTTATTTCCTTCTTTTGCCAGCTTATCCACCTTCGGACCTCCGGGATAGCCAAGTCCCACCGCACGAGCCACTTTGTCAAATGCCTCTCCGGCTGCATCATCCCTCGTTCTCCCGATAATTTTATATACTCCGTAGTCCTCAACCAGTACAAGATTAGTGTGTCCTCCCGATACCACCAGGCAGGTAAAAGGTGGTTCCAAATCAGGATTTTCAATATAATTGGCGCTGATATGCCCCTCAATATGATGTACTCCGACAAGCGGCTTATCCGTTGCAAATGCAAGCGATTTTGCAAACGCAACACCAACAAGCAGTGCTCCCACAAGCCCCGGTCCGTATGTAACCGCAACAGCCGTTATGTCATCAAGCGTTACCCCCGCCTCCTTTAATGCCTGCTCAGTAACCTGATTAATCTGCTCCATATGCTTTCTGGAGGCAATTTCAGGGACTACTCCTCCATATAATGTATGTAAATCAATCTGTGAAGATATAATATTAGATAACACGGTGCGTCCGTTCTTCACAACTGCCGCAGCCGTCTCATCGCACGAGCTCTCCAACGCAAGTATCAAAACATCTTTCTTTTCTGTATCCGCCATACTAATCTCCATTCACATTCGTCTCCTGTATAACATCCCAGTACAGGATTTTCCACCTGCTCTCATCATCCTGCCTCAGTGTATACTGTTCGTATACCTTATTTCTGCTGCCGCTTTCCTCAGCGGTATAGTATATTACCTTTACTCTCGCATACTGTATTCCGTTATCGGTAATGAAATCGATATCCGACGCACGCTGCACCGTATATTCAACTATTGTTTTCTTGTTGATTCTGTATGCTTCAATCTCTTCCTTCAGACGTTCCATATATTCATCATAATCATTATATGAAAGAAGCTCGCCATCAAACATTGCCCTCGCATGCTGTGCCAGGCCGTTAAGCTGGTCATCCGTATACTTTCCGTCGTAAAACGCCTTGATAATTCTGCTGTAATAAGTCACAACATCATGCGGGTTGGACGGATAATTCAAATCCATATCCTTTGCGAGTATCTGTCCTACCTCAGAATTATCAACCGTCGCATCCTCGCTTGTCGATGTTTTTGCCGTCAGACGAATATAGCACGCCAAAATAACACTCGCAAAGAGCGTCACCACAAGAATCGGTTTTAGAATCTTTGTCTTATCCTTCATAGTTTATCCCTCTTCAAAATTAAGCGTTACATGTTTTCCGTCACGCGCGGCAACCGCCGCCGGAAAAATCTCCTGTACCTTATCCATAAATTCTTCGGGATGCGCCATTGAAGGGCTGTAATGTGTAAGCCACATTTCCTTCACCTTCGCTGCTGCCGCAACAGATGCCGCCTCATACATCGTCATATGTTTATACTCTTTTGCCTTTGCAAGCTTGTCGGGTTCCCCATACATGCCCTCACATATAAACAAATCCGAATCCTTTGCATATGCCGTGATGGTATCCGTCGGTCTGCTGTCCGTGCAGTACGTCACCTTTATGCCCTTTCTCGGTGCTCCCATAACCATATCGGGACTGTATTTAACTCCTCCCACATCTATTATATTACCTTTCTGCAATAAATTCCACATATTGATTGGAATATTGAGTTCTTTTGCCCTTGCAGCGTCAAATTTACCTGCGCGCTCTATACTTATCGTATAACCATAGCAGAGTATTCCGTGATTGACTTTATATGCATTGATGACATAGCCGTTAATCCTGATCTCTTCCTCAGCCTGGGTAAGTTCAATAAATTTTATATCAAACGGCAGTTCAGGTGCAATCACCCTGAGAGAATTCACAACCCGCTCCACGCCTTTTGGTCCTATTATGGTTAAAGGCTCGGTGCGCTCCGCATTTCCCATACTCAAAAGCAGTCCCGGCAGACCACTTATGTGGTCGGCATGGAAATGCGTAAAACATATAACATCAAACGGTTTAGAACTGATTCCCGCTCTTTTCATCGCAATCTGAGTTCCTTCACCGCAGTCTATAAGCATACAGCTTCCGTTAAACCTTAAGGCAAGTGAAGTAAGCCACCTGCCAGGAAGCGGCATCATCCCTCCTGTTCCCAGTAGACATATATCAAGCATCAACATCCTCCTAATCTCTGTAAGATGTCATATAAGTTCCGTTTTTTTTGCAATATTCACGGGATGGACAAAATGTGATGTCATAGCATCATAACACGATTCACACAGGTCAAACCCATGCACTTCTCCATCTTTTTCCGAAAAATAATCCCATTCAACGGTTATATGCGTAACACCTTCTCTTACAATTCCATTATTGACAACAAGCTTTTTCCCACAGCCGTTGCACACAACCGCCGTAAGGCAATTTCCCTTGTACTTTCTCATGAATAACCTCATCATCCTTCCCGCATCACCCGGATGCACATTTATTATAATATGCCGTGCTGCTCTCCAACACGATACCATTATTATAAATAATTTATTATTCATTTTTCCAGTGGAAATCAGTTGTAATTCTGGCATTTTTTATAAAAACTTTGTCATTAAAACAGCATTTTCATCCGGTTTTTTGTAAAAATTCTTTCTAATTCCATCAATTTCAAATCCGAATTTTTCATAGAGTTTTCTTGCCGCCACATTGCTCTCTCTGACCTCAAGATGCAGATATTTGACGTCTTTTCTTCTGCATAGAAGCTCAAGACTTTCCAAAAGCTTATATGCTGTTCCTCTGTGTCGGTACAGTGGGTTCACGGCTATATTGGTAATCTCAGCTTCATCAGGCACGACCTGCATTCCCGCATACCCGATGACACTGTCGTCCGCCCCGTCAAGTGCGGCAATATACTCATAGTTCGGAGATTCCACGGCATCCGCAAATGCTTTTTCACTCCACGGCATGGAAAAACATTGTGCCTCAAGTCCGGCAACCTGCGTCACATGACACTGTTCCATCGGCACTATAATAATATCAGCCATTTGACTGCCTCTTTTCATTCAGCTCTCTCTCAGCCTGTGACAGTCTCAGATAGTCCGGTAAATGTTCAAAAGCAGCTTCCGTTCTGCCTTCATTGTAGTACAACTGACCGAGAACCGCCACCGATGCCGCCCTCTGCCTGTTCATTGATGCCGGAGCAAGTTCATATCCTTTTCCGGCGAAATGCTCATCTATGCGCTCTTTGAACACAGGTATTCCGTCTCCGATAAACATGACTTTCTTTCCGCACTTATTAAGCTCATCTAATTTTTGCATGAGCTCATCAAATGTAATCGCACTGTTTTCAATAAGTGTGTTAAATCTTCCATCCGTAAATTCATATACACCTGTATATACCTGCGAACGTCTCGCATCCATTATAGGACACAATAATCCCGAATATCCGTAAGCATTGTATGCCATCGCATCAAGTGTGGGCACATGGATAAGCGGAATATCAAGTGCCATCCCAAGTCCTTTTGCGGTTGCAGAGCCTATTCTGAGTCCCGTGTACGAACCCGGACCTCCCGAAACAGCTATTGCATCTATCGTCTTTTTGTCGGTCTGAGTCATCCTCAGTATCTCATCTATCATCGGAAGCAGCGTCTGGGAATGTGTCACTTTATAATCGACCGTATACTCAGCCACAAGAATGTCATCCTCAACTATCGCTGCAGATGCCACAAGTGATGAGCTTTCAATAGCAAGAATTTTCATTTTCTTCCCTCCTTAATGCTTACAACACGATAATCAAAACCTTTTGCCGTGTCTTTTTTTATCTCAATAAAAATACAGTTCTGCGGCAGAAGCTCCTCAATCATAAGCCCCCATTCCACAATGCACACACCATCGCCATAGAAATATTCTTCATAGCCTATCTCATCCATCTCGTTCACATCGCCTATACGATACACATCGAAGTGGTAAAACGGCATTCTTCCGTCATGATATTCCTTCACAATGGTAAAAGTAGGGCTGTCCACATAATCACGAACGCCAAGCCCATTGGCAAATCCCTGTGTAAATACAGTCTTTCCCGTTCCCAAATCACCTGTCAGGCATATAACCTGTCCCGGAACAGCTTCCTGGGCCATCTGCTGTCCAAGCCTGTATGTGTCCTCGTATGAAAATGTCTCAATTATTCTATCGTCCACTGTCGTCCCTCGCTATCTGAGTCTTCCCGGAAGATGCGCTTTTACAAGCTGTTTAAAATCATCATACTGTTCACCAATGGCTGTTTTCGGCAGAATAATGCCATTGTTAACCACAATATATATGACAACTATCTTTCCATAGTCCACAGCCTTGTAACATTCTTCCCACTTCTTTGATGTCACGTTTTCTCCCTGACTTACCGTTATACCGGTATCATCGAATTCGTATCTCAATTCGTTTTGATATACAGGGTTCTTCTTTACCTGGCGTCCTGCATTTTTCCAGAGCATAATCGGCTGGATAATTGTATATATTGAGCCTAAAAGTATAAGAAGCAGTGTACTCTGAAGCCCCATCTGCCTGCAGGTAAGTCCTGCCACCACAAAGCAGCCGATTCCGAAGATAAACATAATAATTCCCATAGGCTTACGATATGTGTTGTTGAGAAGAAACAAATACATTTCTTTTCTTGTTATCCTGACATTAAATTCAACTTTCATGCGTGCTACCTCTCATATTTTACAATATCATTGTGAGCTGTATTCTCTTCTTCGCTTCATCGACGCTCATCACCTTAACTTCCACGATATCTCCGACACTCACTGCCTCTAACGGGTGTTTAATGAATTTCTTATTGGTAATCTGTGATATGTGCACAAGACCGTCCTGATGAACTCCTATGTCGACAAATACGCCGAAATCGATTACATTTCTTACAGTTCCCTTGAGAACCATACCCGGTGTCAAATCCTTCATCTCCATGACATCTGTTCTGAGAATAGGCTTCGGCATCTCATCTCTCGGATCACGTCCCGGCTTCTCAAGCTCCTTTATTATGTCAGCAAGGGTGAGCTTACCTATTCCCAGCTCTGCTGCCATCTCATCAATATTCTTAATTTTACCCGAAAGCCCCTTAAGCCCTCCTGTCGTAATTGAGTCTGCATCATATCCGAGCTTTTTTAAGAGTTCGTCTGCCGCTGCATAGCTTTCAGGGTGTACGCTTGTCGCATCAAGCGGATTGCTTCCACCTGTAATTCTCATAAATCCGGCACATTGCTCATAGGCTTTAGGTCCGAGCTTGGCAACCTTAAGAAGCTGCTTTCTGTCTGTAAATCTTCCATTCTCTTCCCTGTACGCAACAATATTTTTAGCTATAACCTTTGAGATTCCCGATATATACTCTAAAAGTGATGCAGACGCGGTATTAAGATCTACTCCGACCTTATTTACGCTGTCCTCAACAACTCCTTCGAGTGCTTCCCCCAGCTTCTTCTGGTTCATATCGTGCTGGTACTGACCTACACCGATTGATTTTGGATCAATCTTCACAAGCTCAGCAAGAGGATCCTGAAGTCGTCTCGCTATGGATGCCGCACTTCTCTGTCCTACATCAAAATTTGGAAATTCCTCCGTTGCGAGCTTGCTTGCAGAGTATACCGATGCCCCGGCCTCATTCACGATTATATACTGCACAGGTGTATCAAGCTCCTTTAAAAGCTCGACAATAACCTGCTCCGATTCTCTTGATGCGGTACCGTTACCTACTGAAAGAAGTGTCACATTATATTTTTTTATAAGCTTTTTGAGCACAGCCTTAGCTTCTGTCACCTTGTTCTGTGGTGCAGTAGGATATATTACGGTTGTATCAAGTACTTTACCCGTCGCATCGACAACCGCAAGCTTGCATCCTGTTCTGAACGCCGGATCCCAGCCCAACACAACATGTCCCGTTACAGGCGGCTGCAAAAGGAGCTGTTCTAAGTTCTTTCCAAACACCTTGATTGCTCCGTCTTCCGCCGTCTCTGTAAGCCCGTTTCTGATCTCCCTCTCTATCGATGGAGCTATAAGTCTCTCATAGCTGTCCTTTACGGCATCCTTAAGCACCGATGCTGTGTATTCATTGTCTCTTGTGATAATCTGCCTTTCAAGATAGCTTAATATCTTATCCTCAGGTGCCTCAATTTTTACAGTGAGAAGCTTCTCATTCTCACCTCTGTTAACGGCTAACACTCTGTGGCCTGCCATCTTTGCCACAGGTTCGCTGAAATCATAGTACATCTCATACACACTCCTAGTTTCAGCATCCTTTGCCGTTGACCGGAGAATACCCTCCTTGAATGTAAGCTCTCTTATTTTTGTTCTGTAAGCAGCGTTATCCGAGACAGACTCCGCAATAATGTCCATCGCTCCGGCAAGCGCATCCTCAGCACTCCTAACTTCCTTCTCATCAGACACATACTCCTGTGCCGTCTTAAGCAGCGGTTCCTTTGTCATCTGAAGCAGAACTATGTTGGCAAGGGGCTCTAAGCCCTTCTCCTTCGCTATTGTGGCTCTTGTCCTTCTCTTCGGTCTGTAAGGGCGGTATAAATCCTCAACGGCAACCATCGTCTCCGCTTTCTCAATCTGGCTCTTCAATTCATCGGTAAGCATCCCCTGCTCCTCAATGCTTGCAAGAACCTGCGCTTTCTTATCTTCAAGATTTCTCAGATATTTAAGTCTTTCATCAAGGTTACGGAGCTGTTCATCATTGAGTGCTCCTGTAGCTTCCTTTCTGTATCTCGATATGAATGGTATTGTACATCCCTCATCAATAAGCTTTACGGCAGCTTCAACCTGTCCGTTTCTCACATTAAGCTCTGAGGCTATCGCCTTAATAATGTCCATTTTCAATTTCCTTCCGTATACATTCTAGTAAAGCGGACATTCGCAATCCGCTTTCGCTACTTGCTCATGAACGCAGTCGCTTTGCTTATTCTGCGTTCAAATCCATACCAATAATTATAATTCATTTTTGTTCGGATGTCTACTTTTCAATAAGGACGATGTTTCCTATTACAGAACAGCTCTCAAAAATCCCCTATTACAGAACAAAGAATGTGCCTTGGCACATTCTTGCGCCTGCGGCGGCCGCTTGCGACATCTGCATTGTACGCCGCAGTGCGCATCCCGACGGAGCGTTTTTATGTAATAGGAACGAAGTTTCCTATTACATAAAAACCGCCCTCGCACATATCCTCTCAGACTGTGTAAGGGCAGTATGCCATTCCGTATTATATCGGCTCTATTATGTTCATTAATATTATGCCTCGTAGAAAGCCTTGTAGATTGCCTTAAATGCTCTCTCGAAATCCTCTTCTTTTACTCCTACGATAATATTAAGCTCAGACGAACCCTGATCAATCATCTTGACATTCACATTCGCATCAGCAAGTGCAGTAAAAAGCTTGCCGGCGGTACCATGGCTGGACTTCATTCCACGTCCTACAACGGCGATGAGTGCAAGACCCGACTCTATCTCAATAGCATCCGGGTGTACATTTCTGTGAAGTCCCGCAAGAACCTCCTGTTCCTTCTCAACGAACTCATCCTGATGTATAACTATGGACATTGTGTCAATTCCCGACGGTGTATGCTCAAATGAGAGCCCCTGCTTCTCAAATACTTCAAGCACCTTACGGCCGAATCCTATCTCGGAATTCATCATATCCTTCTCAATGCTCACTACGGTAAAGCCTTTCTTTCCTGCAATACCGGTGATAACGTACTCAGGCTTACGTGATGTACTCTCAACAATCATTGTACCCGGATCTTCAGGTTTGTTCGTGTTACGGATGTTAATCGGTATTCCCTCCTTGCGGACAGGGAAAATTGATTCATCATGCAGCACGGTTGCACCCATGTACGAAAGCTCTCTGAGCTCCTTGTATGTAATTGTTACAATCGGCTTAGGATTGTCAATAATTCTCGGGTCAGCTACAAGAAAACCCGATACATCAGTCCAGTTCTCATATAAATCAGCCTTTACGGCTCTCGCTACGATAGAACCGGTTATATCCGAACCTCCGCGTGAAAATGTCTTGATTGTATCGTTAGGACGTATTCCGTAAAATCCCGGAACAACCGCTCTGTCAACAGTCAAAAGTCTTTCCGAGAGAACCTGATTGGTCTTTTTTGAATCAAGGTTGCCGTTGGTATCAAAGAAAATTACCTCTTCAGCGTCAACGAACTCGTATCCGAGATAGTTGGCAAGAATAATACCGTTAAGATACTCTCCTCTTGATGCCGCATAATCGCGTCCTGCCCTCGCTCTGAATGCTGCTTCGATATTGGCAAACTCCTTCTCAAGCGACAAATCAAGTCCAAGTTCATCTATTATCTCCTGATATCTTGCCTTGATATCAGCAAACAAATCAGCAAAATCATATCCCTTTGATGCTACGCCGTAGCAGTCATAGAGCATATCAGTAACCTTGGTGTCCTCCTTAAAACGCTTGCCCGGAGCTGACGGTACAACATATCTTCTCGATTCATCCGCATGGATAATATCTGCAACCTTCTTAAACTGTTCTGCACTTGCAAGTGAGCTTCCACCAAACTTAACAACCTTTAACATTTTCATTTCCTCCATGTAGCCTAAGTTTCTCTTTATAATTCTATTCTGATTCTGTTCTTAACTCCCTTAAGACTGCATATTGCCTTGGCAAATTCAGCCTCCTTCACAGAGCCTGTCACGAATGCGAATTCCCCGTCAATCACATTCTCACACAGTGTAACTCCGCCGAAAAGCTTCTTAAGCTCCTCTTCCTTCTCGGAAGCCTTTCCTTCCATTCGCACATAGAAACAGTTCTCAACCTCATCTATGGAGATTAACTCCTGCTTCTCCTGTGACCATCCATTATCAGTATATTCACCTGCATGGCGCACTGCATCAACAATATCAGACACAACCGCACTTGCCGTAGGCAGCTTGCCTGCTCCTGCTCCATAAAACATTACGTCTCCGAGCATGTTGCCCTTTACGCAGACCGCATTTACCACATCGTGTACCGATGCAAGCGGCTTACCGTAACGAAGCATTCTAGGCGTAACCATAACATACATACCATCGGCTGTAACGCAGCTTTTTGCAACCAGCTTTATTGTAACGCCAAGCTTCGCCGCATAAGCAAAATCCTCTGCCGTTACACCTGTAATTCCTTCAGTGTAAACATTCTCGAAATCGACCTGCTTTCTGCAGACGATAGAACTTAAAATAGCAATCTTACGTCCTGCATCAAATCCCTCAACATCAGCCTCAGGATTTCTCTCTGCATATCCAAGCTTCTGTGCTTCCTTAAGAACACCATCGTATGATGCTCCTTCTTTTTCCATCTTTGTGAGCATAAAGTTGGTTGTGCCGTTTAAAATACCCGAAACTTCAAGGATCTCATCGGCTGTGATACACTGTTCAAGAGGTCTTATAATAGGAATTCCTCCCGCAACACTTGCTTCAAAAAAGAAATTAACATTCTTCTGTGCAGCTATTCCAAGCAGTTCCGCACCATGTTTTGCCACAAGTTCTTTATTGGAAGTACATACGCTCTTGCCTTTTAAAAGAGCCGATTTCACAAATGAGTAAGCAGGATTTACTCCTCCCATCACCTCAACAATCACAGATACTTCATCGTCATTGAGAATAATGTTAAAATCATGCACTACTTTTTTCTCAATCGGAGTACCCGGAAATTCTTTTAAATCAAGAACATACTTAAGATTAATCTCTTCTCCCGCATTTTTTTCAAGTACCTTTGCATTTCTGCCAAGTACCTCGACAACTCCTGAACCCACGGTGCCATAACCAAGAACTGCTACATTTACCATTCTACTTTTCCTCCATCAGCTGCTTTGCGTCTTCCGTCTCACTTGCGGTAAGTAAATTATGAATATCTATGATGAGTATAAGTCTGCCCTTAGTATTGGCAACCTTGACAAAATATGCCGTATCACGGTTAGCTGCTATACTCGGGAAGTCTCTTAGCTCATCCTCCTGCAGGTCGTCAATCTCAACAACCTCGTCCACCTCAACGGCAAGCTTCATGTCAGGAAGATTGGTAATAATGAGCTTAGTCGGATTAGGTGACTGAGGAAGCTTGAACTTATCTCTGAGACTGTAAACAGGAATAATATCTCCTCTCAAGTTGATAATTCCCTTAATACTGCTTGAAGCATTGGGAACTCTGACAATATCCTGATCCTTCTCTATCGCATTGACATAACTTATGTCAATTCCGTACAACTCATTACCGATTCTGAAAACAATTGGTTTTAAAGTTTCTGCCATGGTCATCCTCCTCTATTCCTGTGTATTTTTCCTGCCAAGACTCAGCCACTTAAGGTATGCTCCCATAAAGCGGTCCAAATCTCCGTCAAGCACTGCCGCCGCATTGCCAGATTCCTCACCGGTTCTGTTATCCTTAACCATTGTATAAGGCTGCAATACATAGCTTCGTATCTGACTCCCCCATCCATTCTCCATGACCTCACCACGGATGTCGGCTGTCTTTGCAGCGTTCTCTGCCTGCTTAAGTAGGAAGAGCTTCGCCTTGAGCATCTGCATTGCCTTATCCTTATTCTGATGCTGCGAGCGTTCATTCTGACATTGTACTACCGTTCCTGTCGGTATATGCGTAATTCGTATCGCGGAAGAAGTCTTGTTGATATGCTGACCTCCCGCTCCGCTTGAACGGTAGGTATCAATACGAAGATCATCCTCGTTGATATCCACATCCAAATCTTCCTCTATATCCGGCATTACATCGCATGACACGAACGAAGTCTGTCTCTTTCCCGCTGCATTGAACGGTGATATACGCACCAGTCTGTGAACACCGTGCTCTGATTTAAGATATCCGTATGCATTTAGTCCGTTAACCTGTATTGTAACCGACTTAACTCCTGCCTCATCACCCTCAAGCATGTCAAGTGTCTCAACGGTAAATCCCTTTGAATTTGCCCATCTTGTGTACATTCTCAAAAGCATTGACGCCCAATCGCATGATTCCGTACCGCCTGCTCCGGCATGAAGAGTGAGAATGGCATTGCACTTGTCATACTCTCCCGAAAGCAGCGTCTCCAGTTGAAGCTTCTCAAACAGCTTCTCGAAATTATCGACAAGCTGCCCAATCTCAGGAATAAGGCTCTCATCATTCTCCTCGTAAGCCATCTCAATGAACTCCTCGGCGTCCGCCTTGTCCTTCTCAAGCTTCTTAAAATCTTCTATATCAGCCTTAAGGCCCTTAAGCTCCTTCATATAGCCGTTGGATTTTTCAGGGTTATCCCAGAAATCCGGTTCCTCCATATGACGCTCAATCTCCTCAATTCTCTTTGACTTAGCAGCTAAGTCAAAGTGAATCCCTCAATTCGGTTAATGGCTGTTCATATCCGCCTAAGCGGAACTTAAACTGATCGAGTTCGACCACTAATCTCACCACCTTAAATTTATTATTATTCATTATACATAAAAGATTAATTTTTGCAATTAAAATTTTAAAGTTTTAGTGTAGTACAGTTACAGATTCTTTCCACAACAGTTTTTATACTTAAGTCCTGAACCACATGGACAAGGATCATTTCTCTGAATCTTTCTGGCATCCCTCTTAACAGGTGCCTTTACGGCACTGTCATCCCTGTTCGTTCCGGTGACCTTTGCAACCTGCTCCCGCTTCTCGGCCTTCTGCTCAACCTTAACATGAGTTACAAGTCTTACGGTATCCTCCTGAACTCTTGATATCATGTTATCAAACATGTCATAGCCCTGCATCTTGTACTCTACGAGCGGATCCTTCTGACCATACGCATTAAGTCCTATTCCCTGTCTTAAAAGATCCATATCATCGATATGGTTCATCCAATTGGTATCTATTGCACGGAGAAGACATACTCTCTCTATCTCACGAATATGCTCAGGTGCCGGGAATTCAGCTTCCTTCTCCGCATAGAACTTAACGGCACGCTCCTCAACACCCTGAATAAGCTCCTTCTTATTGCGATAACCGTCCTCAAGTGTAACAGGCTCAATCGGAACAAGTCTTATGAGATTCTCATTGAGTTCAGCATATTTCCACTCTGAAGGGTCTGCATCCGCATTAATTGAATAATCAATATAGCCCTCAATCTTATCCTTCATCATCTTGATTATGTCGTCTCTTAAGTTCTGTCCGTCAAGCACTTTACGACGCTCCGCATAGATTGTCTCTCTCTGCTCGTTCATTACCTGGTCGTAATCAAGAAGATTCTTACGAATACCGAAGTTATTTGTCTCAACCTTCTTCTGCGCTCCCTCTATAGCTTTTGAAAGCATGCCATGTTCAAGTCTCTCATTCTCAGGTATCTTAAGTGCATTAAACATAGCCATAAGCTTGTCGGATGCAAACAGACGCATGAGATCATCCTCTAGCGAAATATAGAAACGTGATTCTCCCGGATCTCCCTGTCGTCCCGAACGTCCTCTAAGCTGATTGTCAATACGTCTTGACTCATGACGCTCAGTACCGATAATCTTAAGTCCGCCTGCCTCTCTTGCCGCTTCATCAAGCTTGATATCCGTACCACGTCCCGCCATGTTGGTTGCGATTGTAACAGCACCGTGCTGACCTGCCTGCGCAACTATCTCAGCCTCCATCTCGTGGAACTTGGCATTGAGGACATTATGCTTAATTCCTCTCTTCTTGAGAAGATTGCTCACTTCCTCCGACTGTTCGATGGTGATTGTACCTACAAGCACAGGCTGTCCCTTCTCATGAGCGGCAACCACATCCTCCACAACCGCATGAAGCTTCTCTTTTCTTGTCTTATAAATAACATCGTCATAGTCAATTCTCGCAACCGGTCTGTTGGTAGGAATCTCTATAACATCCATTCCGTAGATTTCGCGGAACTCCTTCTCCTCAGTAAGGGCAGTACCTGTCATACCTGACTTCTTCTCAAACTTGTTGAAGAAATTCTGGAATGTGATTGTCGCAAGAGTTCTGCTCTCACGTCTCACCTTAACGTGCTCCTTTGCCTCAATCGCCTGATGAAGCCCGTCAGAAAAACGTCTGCCCGGCATGATACGTCCCGTAAACTCATCTACAATAAGTACCTCATTATCCTTAACAACATAATCCTTATCACGGAACATAAGATAATGTGCCCGGAGCGCGAGAATAACATTGTGCTGAATCTCAAGGTTCGCCGGATCAGCCAAATTGTCAAGATGGAAGAACTGCTCAACCTTCCTTGTTCCCTGTTCCGTAAGGTTAACCGTCTTATCCTTCTCGCTTACCACGAAATCACCGGTCTCCTCAAAGCCTGCGCCCATGAGAATGTCCATCTTTGAAACTTCATCGTTATTGCTTGTACCTTTTTCAAGCTGTGTTGCAAGAATATCACACACCTCATACAGCTTGGTCGATGAATTTCCCTGACCTGAAATAATAAGAGGTGTTCTTGCCTCATCAATAAGTACCGAATCGACCTCATCAATAATCGCATATCTTAAGTCTCTTAAAACAAGATTCTCCTTATATACCGCCATGTTATCTCTCAGATAATCGAATCCGAGTTCGTTGTTGGTAACATAAGTTATGTCACATGCATAAGCTGCTCTTCTCTCCTCAGGCTTCATGCTGTTAAGTACCACTCCCACTGAAAGTCCAAGAAAGCGATGTACCTGTCCCATCCACTCAGCATCACGAGCGGCAAGGTAATCATTGACTGTGATTATGTGTACACCCTTACCCTCAAGTGCATTGAGATATGCCGGAAGCGTGGATACAAGTGTCTTACCTTCACCTGTTTTCATCTCGGCTATACGTCCCTGATGAAGAATGATACCACCGATAAGCTGAACTCTGTAATGCTCCATTCCTATTGAACGCTTGGCAGCCTCTCTTACCGTGGCAAAAGCTTCAGGAAGAAGGTGGTCAAGCGTCTCGCCATCTGCGAGTCTCTTCTTGTACTCATCCGTCTTAGCTCTGAGTTCTTCATCGCTTAATGCCTGCATTGTCGGACGTAGGGCTTCAATCTTATCCACGATCGGATAAATTCTCTTAAGTTCATGCTCACTATGTGTTCCAAATAACTTCTGAATAATTCCCATTGATATAATCTCCTAAAATATAAAAATGTCCCAATTATCAGTATTCTAACACCTTTTCATGGTGTTTGTAAAGGAAGTTTTCGTCTGCTTTTGGCAAAGAATAACAGTCAGACAAAAAACAGCCTCCCGGTTCACACCCGGAAGGCTGTAAATATTCATATCATTTCAAGCTTCTTATGTATCAATCAAGCTCCGGCTCAATAAGTCCGTAAGTATTACCCTTTCTCTTATACACTACATTAACCTCACCTGTCTCGGCGTTAGAGAATACATAGAAGTTGTGTCCGAGAAGTTCCATCTGTACGCATGCTTCTTCAGGATCCATAGGCTTGATTCCGAATCTCTTAGAACGCACAATCTTAACTTCCGGTTCCTCTTCATAATCGTTGTCCAAATAATCCTGTGTAAATACTGAAGCCGATGCCTGCTTAGACTGTATAATCTTGTTCTTATACTTCTTAAGCTGACGCTCAATAACCTCTTCTACAAGATCAATGGAAACGTACATATCTGAGCTTGTCTGCTCTGAACGTATAATGCTTCCCTTAACAGGAATTGTAACCTCAATCTTCTGTCTGTCCTTCTCAACACTAAGCGTTACGTTAATATCAACATCCTTATCAAAATACTTCTCAAGCTTTCCAAGCTTGCCCTCAACAGCACTTCTTAACCCCTCTGTAACCTCAAGATTTCTACCGGTAATTATAAAACGCATACTACCAACTCCTTTGCCCTTTAATCTATCAGACAGTAACTATATCCCACTCGGTAATTAACGTACCAACTTCTTAATTGTGAGAATATTTACTATTTAATATGTAAATATTATATCATATATCTGTAAATTATCAAGAGAAATATGCATTATTCTATAAATTATATATAAAGTATTACTAAACATTAATTATTCTTTTGTCAAGGGATTTCACTGTAATTTTTTGTCGTAAAATGCAATTTATTAGAACTTCACAAAACATTTTTTCGTGTTATCATGTATGAAATTGTGTTTATCCACCACACAATTCAATGTGGATAATGTGGATAACTTGGTGTATAAGTCACAAATGCCATAAAACGGGCAATGTCTAATGTGGATAACTTCGTGGACAACTCATTTTTTTGTGGATAACCATTTTTGCTCTTTCATATCTCTTACATTCATTTTGTGCATCATGCACAAAATGAATCATGATTTATACATGGTTTTTAAGTATCTTATGTTAATCAGTACCAAAAAAGCTACCCAATATATTTTTCCACCGATGTAACAGCATTGGCACCGTCCGCTGCCGCCGTTATAATTTGTCGAAGCTGTTTGGTTCTGATATCTCCGGCTGCGTACACTCCCGGTATGTTTGTTGCACAATCCTCACCTGCAATTATATATCCTGCTTCATTCATTTCTATGTTCTTGTCCACAAATGCAGTCACCGGCTGCATCCCGACGGCAAAAAACACGCCGTCAACCTCAAGCGTTTTAATCGTGGCACCCTTTTTGCTTCTTATATTAATGCTTCTTACCTTGTTCTCCCCATCAATTTTCTCAACAACACTGTCCAAAACGAACTCAATATTATCCGTCTCCCTTGCTTTTTTTACAAGGCTCTTTGCCGCGCGGAATTCATCCCTTCTATGTATAAGATATACTTTGCCGCACATTCTTGAAAGATAAAGTGCATCCTCTACCGCAACATCCCCTCCGCCCACAACAGCCGTAACCTTATTTTTGAAGAAGGCTCCGTCACAGGTTGCACAGTAAGACACGCCTTTTCCCGTGAACTCTGCCTCTCCCGGTATGCCTGCCTTCTTATGAACGGCACCTGTTGCAATGATAATCGTCTTAGTCTCATAGGTATTCTTATCCGTCTTCACGCTTTTAACATTTCTCTGTATCTCCATTGATATCACGTTCTCCGTCACAAAGGTTACTCCAAGCTTCTTAGCATGCTCGGCAAACTTCATTCCCATATCAAATCCACCGATTCCCGGAAGTCCGAGATAGTTATCCACATCATAGGTTGTAAGAACCTGTCCTCCCTGCATCATACTTCCCTCTATAACAATAAAATCAAGTTCAGCTCTTGCCGCATAAACCGCTGCCGACAACCCTGCCGGACCTGCTCCTATTATAATTAAATCGTACATCTTTTATACCTCCGAATTATAATATATCTTTTATTTTATCAAATAACGTGTTATTTATCCATATAAACATTAATTGCCATGTTTTGATTGTAATTTCTTATATTTTTCCTTACAATAAAGAAAACCATGTAAAAAAAGAAACGAGGTTTATTGTATGAAGAAAACCGTTCTTATCACCGGCGCATCAAGGGGCATAGGCCGATCGATGGCACTGTTATATGCCAAGCATAACTACAATATAGTTATTTGTTCGAGGCACATCGACACACTGCAGAATACAGCACGGGAAATAAACGAGCTTGGTGCCGAATGTCTCGCCGTTGTCGCTGATGCAGGCAGGCATGAGGATGTTGTTAAGCTTTTTGACGATGCCGTCTCACGCTTCGGCAGCATAGATGTACTTATAAACAATGCCGGTATATCGCACATCGGTCTTTTACAGGATATGAGCATAGATGAATGGAACAATATCATAAGCATTAATCTGACATCTGTGTTTTCCTGCTGCAAGCTGGCAATCCCTTATATGCTAAGAGCCGGTCACGGCTCCATAATCAACATAAGCTCCGTGTGGGGCGTGGCCGGTGCCTCCTGTGAGGTCGCTTACTCAGCGACAAAGGGTGGCATAAACGCATTCACAAAGGCTCTCGCCAAGGAGCTTGCACCTTCCGGAATAAATGTCAACGCAATTGCCTGCGGTGTCATGGACACAGAGATGAACAGCTGTTTCACGGACGAAGAAATACAGAATATAATAGAAGAAATCCCCGCCGGCAGGATGGGCAGTCCCGATGAGGCAGCAGCTCTTGCCCTCTCACTCAGCGAGGGAAGCAGTTATCTCACGGGGCAGATTATCGTGCTCGACGGGGGATATATTTAAAACCTTTAAAATACCTGAAGAAGCGCAACCACAACGGGAATTGTGATAAGTGAAAGTGCCGTTGTCACAACGATGTTCCTTGTCACAATCTTCGTGTCGGCGTTGTGCTCATTTGCCATCATGACAACCATCGAAGCCACCGGCATTCCATTGGTTATCGTGGCGATTGAAGTATAAAAATCATTCACATGTAAAAGTCTGCACACCAAAAGTGTCGCCACCGGAATTACAAGAAGTCTTATGACAGCAAAGCCGTAGCTTCTTACATTACTCAACGATTCTTTTACAGGGTACTGTGCAAAGGTTGATCCAAGCACCAGCATTGACAGCACCGATGTAACATTTCCAATCATATAGCAGCTCTCATATATTATTCCTTCGTCCCTTATTCCGGTTACAAAAATTATGAGAGCTAGAAGTATCAGAATGAAACCCGGCGTCACAAGTGCCTTCGCAAGTTCTGCTGCCTTCTGTTTCTTTCCTTTATGCGCTTTTCTGTCAGTTCCGCCGTCATCCGTATGTGCTGCTTTTTCAAAGCAATACACCGCATATGTGTATATAAAAATGTTAAACGAAAAATGCAGCATGGATGAATAAAATACCGCTGAATCACCAATCACTGACTGCAGTACAGGAAATCCCATGAAAGAATTGTTGGAAAACACCATCATGCATTCATATAAAGGTCTGTCCTTTGGATTTATCCTCAAAACCCATGTCACAAGCCTGGCAAAAAGAATGAAACCGATATACATAAGTATTCCTGCTCCAAATAAAACCAGCACTCCAAGCCTGTTCTCCGTCGACGCACTGAGTGCCGTCGAAATAATCCACAACGGTGCCGTCACCTTGACAATCAGAGACGACAGCTTCTTACTTGTCGCAGCATCTATAATGTCTGCTTTGTATAAGCCAAATCCCAGCACAAGCACAATAAACAGCTTAACCATGCACTTGGCAATAACCATAATATCCATCTGTAGTTCCCCGATTTATAATGTCATTTTACTCAAAAATAAGCACGTTCACCGAATGTGGCTTCACATTATATAAGTACTCATTTTTCACAACTTTATCCTTTTTCACGGCAGGTTTTATCATATCAGGCTGCTCAAAGGTATTCTCAGCCGAAAACGCACAGTCAGAAAAACTGTGGATTGTCACCGAGCTTTTTTTGCCTCCTTCTATATCAACAACCGTATTCTTCTCATCGCCTGTAAGATTTACCAGCTTTACAATGGTTCTTCCGCAACCATCCTTTGATGCTGCAGCATACAATTCCTCAAGCTCGGGAAGTCTGTCCACAGTGTCATTGCGCAGTTCACCATTCACATAGGTTAAGATTCTTCTTCCATCTATTTCAAGCTTTAGCAGATATTCCTCATCCGCAACATGAAATATCCTATGTGATATTGTTGATGCTCTTCCATTCTTGAAGCTTGAAATATTGCAGTCCCAGTTATCCCAGCCTCCGAACTCCCACATGATGAAATTCTTCTCATCACGCTCGCCAAAAAGAAGCTTGAAGCCCTTTCTTCCCTGAGATC
>FR895447.1:60325-70769 GCA_000435595.1 Firmicutes bacterium CAG:882 | reverse complement strand
TCTGAACTTAAATTCAAGGCTGTAATGAGAACTGCATGCGTTGGCGATAATGTGACGCTCATTTGACGTTGTAATGCCAAACCGCTCACATTCCCGTGTTTTTCCTTTATCATAGTCAGTGATTTTCACGTCCCACACCTCACCCTGAATATCATTTCCGATAAGTGTAATCTCTCCTGCAATGTTTTTTTCATCGCTAAGACAGATTACACCGTCAAGTCCTTCAAGCCTGGTTTTAAGTTCGTGGTCGCCCTGATTTTCCATAAAAAGCTTCTGTACATGATAATTTGCAGTCTTAATGAGCCTGCGATTGTCGAACATGAGCATATCCGGCTTCCAATTAATGTAATCCACATTGGCAAGCATCGGTGCATAGCAGGCAAGTCCGACAACAGGTGCTTTCTCCAGATGTGTCATATACGCTGCCTCTACAAGAGCATTATAATATGTATTTCCCCATGATGCATACTCACCAAGAAATACCTTTGTTCCGTCCGCATCATAGTCGTCATAGTGGTGCATATTTGCCATAAACCACTCAGGCGAGCTGTAGTAATGTTCATCTATAAAATCAGAGCCATACTCTCTTGCACTTCTCCAGCCGTCATCATAGCCCTCTCCGACTGCAAACGGTCCCGCCGTATTGATTATCTTTATATCAGGATATTTTGCACGAATTGCCTTATGAAAATACGGATAACGTTCGAAAAAACCCGCACCTATCTCCTCGTTCCCTATTCCGATATACTCAAGTCCGAAGGGTTTTTCATGCCCAAGCCCTGCCCTTACGGCTCCCCACTTAGTCTTACTGTCTCCATTGGCAAATTCAATCAAATCCAGTGCATCATCTACCCATGCGCCCAGCTCGTCAATCGGTACACCCTCCCCTTTATGCGGATTAAAACCTCCCGGAAGCACCGGAAGCGGCTTAGCTCCTATGTCTTCACAAAAACAGAAATATTCGTAATATCCGAGTCCGAGTGTCTGATTATATCCCCAGTTATTTCTCCATGAAGGACGTTTCTCAACGTCTCCTATGGTTCTCTTCCACCTGTACATTGAATTGCGTGCATGATCGTCAAGGCTTCCGTCATGAGTAAGACAGCCTCCCGGAAATCTCATAAAGCGCGGTTTCATTGCTGCAAGTGCCTCCGCAATATCTCTTCTGAGACCATTGTTCCTATTCTTAAATGTATTTCTCGGAAACAACGAAACCATGTCAAGTTTAACTTCACCGTCAGCTTCAAGCGCTACATACAGTCTGCCCTGCGTCGTGTCCCCTGTCGCTCTGATATCCGCCCTATACTGCTTCCAGTCATGTGAATCCACAACAACTTCGCTCTCAGCGAATATAGTGCCGTCATCATCTTTAACCGATATTTTAAGTGTCATATCAGTACATTCATCCATGATGGCAGCATATACGGAAAAATCATAAATTTCTCCCGTATTCACACATATTCCTGTGTTAAAGCCAAGATTTCTTATATATTCACCTGCGTTACCTTTGATATCGAGGTAATGTGTATTCTCTTCATTCAGCGGTTCATCGGTACATACCCTCCATCCGATTCCATCCGATTTTTCCCATGCCGTGAAGCTGTTATATGACTTATTGTCAATCGGGTCAAACTCAAAGGAGCGGTTCTGAACCATCTCCGCATAGAGTCCTCCGTCTGCCGCATGGTTAATATCCTCAAAAAATATACCGAACAAATCACCAAGTTCTTTTGTCACTTCATTCTCATACACCGTTATCTTTTTCATGCTTATCACCTCGTATATTCTTCACAATGCTGCGTCCATACTCACTTACAAGTGCTCCGGTAATCCTTCTCATCATCTTTGCTTTATCCGGCTCCATGGAGAACATTTCCTTTGCCATATTGTTAAGCATCGCCGGCTTATATTGTTCAAGGTCCGACAAATATCTTATCCCCGCCTTTGTCAGCATATCATATATTGCATCGACAAACGCAATTCTCTCCTCATCATTAAGTCCCATAATCCATGTTCTCAATGTGCTGTCGATAACCAGACTCTCTTTCGAACGCTCATCAAGCTTTACAAAGCCATTCTTATACACCTGCCAGCTCAGTCCGTCATGCTGCATTATACCCTTGCTGACGCTCTTTACAACCTCGTAGCTGTCTCCATGTTCTAAGAGCATACCGACGATTGATGTCTCAGGTACGATGGTTCTGATTCTGTCTTTTATCTCAATATACGACTCCTTCTCAAGCATCGGCTCAAGAAACCCCGGACCGTCATTATTATATATCTCAATAATTCTTCGTTTGAGTCTGTCATAGCACATCACCGACGCATATATTGCAAGATTACCTCCTTTAGAATGCCCGCCTATCCGAATTTTTCTTCCATCATGCGGAACAGACTTCTCAAGATACTCAACCGCTTCCTTCTGCGACGGCACCGGCATCTGGTATGCCATGTTCAGATCCTCTTTCCAGCCAAGTATAGTATCATCCGTTCCCGAATATGATACAAAGATTGTATCATCAGGCAGATATACATGAAGTGCCGAAAACTGCTCCTGATTTTCAAAATCATGCTTATCGACATAGGCTCCCAGAACTGCGTCTGAAAATCTTTTCCCCTTTGCCATCTGATACAAAATAACCCCTGCATTCTGTTCAAGCTTACAGCTTTTTTCCACTCTTCCGCTTGCCATAAGACGCTGCGCCGCCTCTTTTACCGGAACTCCGGTTATCTTTCTTCCAAGCTGTGGCTCCGGAACGATTCTGTCCAGACCTGCATAGCTCAACTCTGCAAGTATAAGATTGTCAACTTCGTTAAACGGGAGTACGGAAAAATCAAAGTCTCCATACCATTCAAGATAATCCATTATATTACCTGTCATCATATGCCACACCTCCTCGTAAAATAGCATTATTTTACTTTGATGTCAAAACCTCAATATATCTCTCCACACGTTCCTCCCAATTAAAATTCTTGAGATTATCGTATCCTTTTCTGATTAATTCCCGTGCAAGCTCAGGATTCTCCGTTATGTGTTTCATAGCCTCAGCCGCCTCCCGTGCATCCTCAGGATTAACCAGCAGCCCGGCATCTTTCACAACCTCCGGAAGCGAAGCCGCGTTGGAACACACCACGGGTACGCCAAGCTCCATCGCCTCCAGCGGCGGAAGCCCGAAGCCTTCTATAAGTGATAAAAACACAAAACCTTTGGCATGGGCAAACAGCGAATAGAACTTTTTATCATCCATGAATTTATTACAATGTATATGCTTTTTTATTGTCTCAGGTATCGGCTCTCCAAGCTTGTCCTCAACCACTGAAAGCTCCGGGAGTCCTGCAATAACAAGGTCATAGGGTTCATCCGTCATTTCATGGTACAACATATATGCCTTTATAAGCCCCACGGCATTTTTGTGGGGAAGCTTGGAAGTTATTCCATAAAAATACTTATACGGAACGTTCTTAATCTCCTCAAGCCCGCCATTGTGCGGCTCATACCCGTGAAGTATAACGCTCACCTTCTTCTCCGCCTCAGGCACTATCTTCAATATATCATTCTTAGAATACTCTGATATTGTTATAATCTTATCCGCCGTCTTTATTGAACTTTTCAAGCGCATCATGACATACGCATTCTGTATGCGGTTAAGCACTCCCGGAAAATGCTTATCATAATAAAAAGGTATCAGGTCATGTATAATAATCACATCCTTTACCGGACAGAACAGTGATGTAAATCCCCTCGGAAACACTATCTCATCAAGCTTTAATTTCTTAATATATGAGTTAACCTTTACCGTCTCCCATAAAAGAAGTGCCTTTGTACTCTCAATATTCAGGTCAACCGAATGGAACTCAACCCCATCCACCGCAAAATCTTCCCGGTTGCTATCATTTCCTATTACCACAAGCTGATGCTCTCCGGGAAGCTGTCCGGCAAGTCTTACAACAACCGACTTCGTTATATTATATATTCCTATACTTTTGCTCGTGCCCTTCACCAGCTTGGCACAGTCAAATCCTATTCTCATCTACATCCTCTTTTCCGAGCTGCATTTTGCTTTTATGCTTAGCGGCCTGCTGCTCCATCCTTTTCTCAACTGTTTACCGCTTCTGCTCTAATCATCCTGCTCAGCCTTAAGCAGCGTAAAGCTGTTCTTATGAAAATCAATTATTCCCTCTTTTTTAAGCTTGCCCAGCATTGCAGAGAGTGCACTCCTGTCTGCCGCAAGATAATCAGCCATTCCTGCTCTGTCAAACCTTATTGTGAAGCTGCTGCTCCCGGCCTCCATAGCCTGTTCCTTAAGATATGAAAGTATTTTCTCCTTGAGTGTTCTCTGTGAAAGATGTTCAATTCTGTCTGTGAGAAATACATTCTTCCTCGCAAACATATATACCAGCTTTCTGTTAATGGTTCCTCCGGCATCAGCCTCCACAAGTTCCTTATAAGGAAGCCACAATATCTCCGAATCAGTCTCCGCATACACATCCACTGTTGCCGGACATCCGGAACACGCAAACGCCTCACCAAAAATATCTCCGCGTTCAAGATGTGCAAGCATGGTAGAATTTCCCCAAAAGTCATCCTTTACTACTCTTGCACTGCCGGAAAGCAGTACACCTATTCCCGCAACCTTACTGCCAACCCGCACAACGCCATCACCCTGATGTACATTTCTCACATACGCCTTGCATCTGTTGAGCAGTTTCTCTATCTCTGCTTCTGACAATTCTGCAAACAACGGAAGTCGATTAATAACTCCTCCATATTTTCGCATATAATCTCCATTCAGCCATTATACGGCGACACAAATTGTTAGTAAAGCGGACATTCGCAATCCGCTTTCGCTACTTGCTCATGAACGCAGTCGCTTTGCGAACTTGTCAGTGGGAGCTTTCAACTCCCACTGACATAAGCATCCCCCTTACCCCCGCTTAGTGCTCTACACACTTGATGCGGGGATTGCTTATTCTGCGTTAAAATCTTTCTTCGGTTGTAATTACAACCGATTTATATATTTTATTTTATTATATTATGGTGTAAGTGTCAAAAGTAAATTTTGCCGCTTGCTGATGTAAGCTGATTGCTCATATAAAATCAACAATATAAGTATAAGGAGAAAATTATGATAAGACAGATTATTAAAATTGACGAAGAAAAGTGCACCGGCTGTGGCCTGTGCGCTACAGCCTGCCACGAGGGTGCTATTGATATTATAGATGGAAAAGCAAAACTTATGCGTGAACATTATTGCGACGGTCTTGGCGACTGTCTCCCTGCATGTCCTGTCAACGCCATACACTTTGAGCAGCGTGAGGCTCCTGCTTATGATGAGGCGGCTGTTCTCGCCTCAAAGGCAGCTAAAAATTCTAAGCCGGCCGGCAATGCTTCCGACTGTCATCCGGCTGATGCTCCCGTTTTTCACGGTTGCCCGGGTTCGCGTGCAAAAGTTATATCTCACAACTCATTAAACACAGACTCCGATTGCTTCTCCGAACCTTCCACTCAGGACAGTTCGTCACATAACACAAGCATGCTTTCCCAGTGGCCTGTGCAGATTAAGCTTGTCCCTGTATGTGCCCCATACTTTGACAATGCAAATCTCCTGATAGCTGCCGACTGCTCCGCATACGCTTACGGTAATTTTCATAAGCGCTTTATCAAAAATCACATCACAGTCATCGGATGTCCTAAGCTGGATGATGTTGATTATACAGAAAAGCTCACACAGATAATAGCCAACAACAATATCAAGAGCGTAACCATCGTTCGTATGGAGGTTCCTTGCTGCGGAGGTATTGAGAATGCCGCCAAGAACGCATTAAAAGCAAGCGGAAAATTCATACCTTGGCAGGTGTATACGATTTCAACGGATGGGGAGATACTGGACTAAGATTATCCATCATTAATCATTGTTTATTTATAAACTTTATTTCACACAGACGGCAAAAGAAGGATATAATCCTCACTGCTTACACGGACTGACATATATGTCCGTTAAATCGCAGAGAGGATTATATCCTTCTCTTTTGCCTGTTCTGTGGGGGAAATAATTTTTTTACTTCTCCTTCCGGTTGTCACTCGCGTTGAAATATTTTATTTTTATATTCGCATAACCTTCGCGTGCATAATGAGTTTATATTTATGAGCAGCGCGACTTTTGGAGAAGCTTAGATGGTCTTGGACTCTCTCGTATCATAGCCAAAAACGACATGGATGTCGTTTTAGCTGCCGAAGCACACGGATGTGCGTCCGGCAGCGTTGGCGAACGGATAAATTACCAGCCCCAGAGTTCATAGACCATCTTGCTTCGTACAATGGAGCTGATGCACATAAATATAACACATCATTATGCACTCAAAGCTATTATTATTATTTATATCTTACTTTAAATATTTCTTCACGAACTGCCCCGTATAAGACTTCTTATTCTTCGCAACCTCCTCAGGTGTTCCCTTAGCAATCACGGTTCCTCCGCCTTCACCGCCCTCAGGTCCGATGTCAATTATATAATCGGCAGTCTTTATCACATCGAGGTTGTGCTCGATTACCACAACGGTATTGCCGCTATCCGAAAGTCTCCTGAGAATGTCGACAAGCTTATGGACATCCGCAAAGTGAAGTCCGGTTGTAGGCTCATCAAGAATATATATTGTCTTTCCCGTTCCACGTCTGCTAAGCTCAGTTGCAAGCTTAATTCGCTGCGCCTCTCCACCCGAAAGCTCGGTTGATGGCTGTCCTAATCTGATGTAGGAAAGACCAACTTCATTCATGGTCTCTATCTTTCTTCTGATTGAAGGAACATTCTCAAAAAATTTCACCGCCTCCTCAACCGTCATATTGAGCACATCGTAAATACTCTTTCCCTTGTACTTGACCTCAAGCGTCTCTCTGTTGTAGCGCTTTCCACCACAAACCTCACACGGAACATATACATCCGGCAGAAAATGCATCTCTATCTTGATTATTCCGTCTCCTCCGCAAGCCTCACAACGTCCACCCTTTACATTGAAGCTGAATCTTCCCTTGGAGTAGCCTCTTGCCTTTGCATCGGATGTCGATGCGAACAAATCTCTGATTAAATCAAATGCGCCTGTGTAGGTTGCAGGATTGGAACGCGGAGTTCTTCCTATTGGCGACTGATCAATGGCAATAACCTTATCGAGCTTATCGATTCCTATAATGTCATCATGCTCACCCGGTATGGTTCTCGCTCTGTTAAGGTCTCTTGCGAGTCTCTTGTAAAGAATCTCGTTGACAAGACTGCTCTTACCTGAACCGCTCACACCTGTAACACAGGTGAATATGCCAAGAGGTATGTCCACATCTATGTTTTTGAGGTTGTTCTGTCTCGCACCCTTAATTGTGAGATAGCCTGTAGGCTTGCGGCGTTCCTCAGGCACAAGTATCCTGCGTCTGCCGCTTAAATAAGCTCCGGTTATTGAATTCTCATTCTTCATTATCTCCTCGGCAGTTCCGGTGGCGATAACCTCGCCTCCGTGCTCGCCTGCCGCCGGACCAATATCCACAATATAGTCCGCTGCACGCATTGTGTCCTCATCATGCTCAACCACAATAAGTGTGTTTCCCAAATCCCTAAGCTTCATGAGTGCCGACAACAGCTTGTCGTTGTCCCTCTGATGAAGTCCGATACTCGGCTCATCAAGAATGTATGCAACACCGACAAGTCCCGAACCAATCTGTGTGGCAAGTCTTATTCTCTGCGCCTCACCACCCGAAAGAGTTCCCGTGGCTCTTGAAAGTGTCAGGTATTCAAGTCCTACATTTATAAGGAAACCTATCCTCGCCTTAATCTCCTTTAGAATCTGCTCTCCGATTGTCTGCTGCATAGGCGAGAGCGTGAGCTCATCGAGAAAAGCCTTGAGCTTGACAATGGACATATCAGTCATCTGATATATATTGATTCCACCGACGGTTACGGCAAGTGATGTAGCCTTGAGACGCTGTCCCTTGCAGACCTCACATGGTGTAATCTTCATGAATGTCTCGTACTCCTGCTTCATGCTGTCGGAAGCCGTCTCTCTGTAGCGCTTCTGCATATTGCGGATAAGTCCCTCAAAAGCAATGTCGTACACTCCGACACCGCGCTGTCCGCGGTAATGAACCTTGACGGTATGACCGCCCGTTCCGTTAACCAGAATATCCTTAATCCCTGCAGGATACTCCTTGAACGGCGTGCTCAGGCTGAACTTATACTCCTCGGCAAGTGCCTTCAGGATAGCCCTTGTGAAGCTTCCCTCGTCGGTAGCCGACTGCCATCCGAGTGCCGCAATGGCACCCTCGTCGATGCTCAACCTCTTGTCGGGAATAATGAGATCTATATCGAACTCCATCTTGTAGCCGAGTCCGAAGCACTCAGGGCATGCACCGAACGGATTGTTGAACGAGAAGCTTCTCGGCTCAACCTCCTCAACGCTTATGCCGCAGTCAGGACACGCAAAGCTCTGGCTGAAATTGAGTGTCTCACCGTCAATGACATCAATCATCGCAAGACCGTCGGCGAGTGCAAGCGCAGTCTCAACGGATTCCGTGAGCCTCTTCTCCATTCCCTCCTTGACCGAAAGTCTGTCGACAACTATCTCTATATTGTGTTTTTTATTCTTTTCAAGCTTGATGTCCTCGGTAAGCTCGTATATAATTCCGTCAACTCTCACGCGGACATAGCCACTCTTCTTGGCGCTCTCAAGAACCTTGACGTGCTCACCCTTGCGTCCTCTCACAACAGGCGCAAGCACCTGAAACTTCGTTCTCTCGGGAAGTCCCATAATCTGGTCTACAATCTGGTCAACCGACTGCTTCTTAATCTCCCTGCCACACTTAGGACAGTGCACGATACCGACTCTCGCATAGAGAAGTCGCATATAATCATATATCTCCGTCACGGTTCCAACCGTCGAACGCGGATTGCGGTTCGTCGACTTCTGGTCTATGGATATTGCGGGCGAGAGTCCCTCGATGCTGTCAACATCCGGCTTCTCCATCTGGCCTAAGAACTGTCTCGCGTATGATGAAAGCGACTCCATGTATCTTCTCTGCCCCTCCGCGTATATCGTGTCAAACGCGAGCGATGACTTACCAGAACCGCTCACCCCCGTGAGCACAGTGAAGGAATCGCGTGGTATATCAACATCAATGCCCTTGAGGTTATGCTCGCGGGCTCCTCTTATTTTTATATAATTCCTTGAATACAGTGCCATCTCAGTCCTCCAACATATTCTTCTTAATCTCAATAATCCTGTCTCGAAGCTCTGCCGCCTGCTCGAAGTCAAGCTCTGCTGCCGCCTTGTGCATACGCTTATTGAGCTCCTTCAACAGCTTCTCAAGCTCCTTACGGCTCATGGACTCCATATCCTTCTCCATGTCAGCCTTGGACTCCGTTGCAGCTTTCGATATAGCTATGAGGTCACGAACCGCCTTCTTGATGGTTGTCGGCGTTATGCCGTGCTCCTCATTATATTTTTTCTGAATCTCCCTACGTCTCTCCGTCTCATCGATGGCCCGGCGCATGGAATCTGTCATAACGTCCGCATACATTATGACACGTCCGTCTGCATTACGTGCAGCTCGTCCGATTGTCTGGATAAGTGATGTCTCGGAGCGCAGGAAGCCCTCCTTGTCGGCATCAAGAATTGCAACCAGCGTAATCTCAGGAATATCAAGTCCCTCTCTTAAGAGGTTGATTCCGACAAGAACATCAAACACGTCAAGACGCATGTCTCTTATTATCTCCGCTCTCTCAAGAGTATCAATATCGGAATGAAGATATCTGACTCTTATCCCGGCTTCCTTCATATAGTTGGTCAGATCCTCTGCCATTCTCTTAGTAAGTGTGGTTATAAGCACCTTGTTATGCTTGGCTGTCTCCTTGTTGACCTCACCTATCAGGTCATCAATCTGACCCTCGACAGGCTTAACCGTAATCTCCGGGTCAAGCAGACCTGTAGGTCTTATAATCTGCTCTGTTCTCAACAGCTCATGCTCCGCCTCGTATTCGTTCGGCGTAGCCGACACGAAGAGCATCCGGTCAATCTTTCCCTCGAACTCCTCAAAGTTGAGCGGTCTGTTGTCCAAAGCGGACGGCAGACGGAACCCGTAGTTCACAAGCGTTGTCTTACGCGACCTGTCACCCGCATACATTCCTCTTATCTGTGGTATTGTTATATGTGACTCATCCACTATGATAAGGAAATCATCCGGAAAATAGTCAAGCAGCGTGTATGGCGGTGTACCCGGTGCAAGTCCCGCAAGATGTCTTGAATAGTTCTCGATACCCGAACAAAAGCCCGTCTCAAGCATCATCTCAACATCAAAGCTTGTTCTCTCCTTAATTCTCTGAGCTTCCAGAAGCTTGTCCTCGCTCTTAAAATAGGCTACTCTCTCCTCCATCTCCTGTCGGATATTGGCAGCCGCCTCTATCATCTT
>FR895447.1:0-60317 GCA_000435595.1 Firmicutes bacterium CAG:882 | reverse complement strand
TTGGCAGCCGCCTCTATCATCTTCTCTCTCGGAACGACATAGTGCGATGCCGGGAAAATTGCAATATGTGACAGCTCCGCCTTCTTCTCACCCGTAAGTACATCAATCTCAGTCAGTCTGTCTATCTCATCTCCAAAGAATTCGATTCTGACAGCCCTGTCGGTAGACGCTGCCGGAAAAACCTCAAGAACATCCCCTCGAACCCTGAATGAGCCTCTCTTAAAATCCATATCATTTCTCGTGTACTGATTGTCTACGAGCTTGTGTATTATCTCATCCCTGTCCTTCTCCATCCCCGGTCTCAAGGACACAACCATATTCTCATAGTCGACCGGACTTCCGAGTCCGTATATACACGAAACGCTCGCCACGATAATAACATCCTTGCGCTCCGAAAGTGCCGCCGTCGCCGAATGCCTGAGCTTATCTATCTCATCATTAATTGCAGAATCCTTCTCTATATAAGTATCTGTCGAAGGCACATAGGCTTCCGGCTGATAATAATCATAGTATGAAACAAAATACTCCACTGCATTCTCCGGAAAGAATTCCTTCATCTCTCCGTAAAGCTGTCCCGCAAGAGTCTTGTTATGTGAAATTATAAGTGTGGGCTTATTAAGTGCAGCGATAACATTCGCCATCGTAAATGTCTTACCCGAACCGGTTACACCAAGAAGCGTCTCGAACTGATTGCCCTCCTTAAAGCCCTTCACAAGCTCCTCTATCGCATGAGGCTGATCTCCCGTCGGCTGATATTCGGAATGAAGCTTGAAACTATCCATACAAATTCTCCAATCTCTCAAATCAAACACATGTTCTAATATTGATAGTATACCACATTATTTTAAATTGTACAGACAAAGTTTATTTTTTTTAAAACAAGAACCTTGAAGTTATGCTCTGTCATAACCTCAAGGTTCCTTTTTTAATACCCGCAATTTATCAAACAACACACTTATATACGTTCTTATACAAAATATCTCTTATATTGATAAATTCGCTCTCCGCAAGCACTCCTCCGGTTGTCATAATGAGAAGCGGTACAGGATTCTTTCCTGCAGACATCGGTGGCTGAATATACGGATAATTGTTGAGTTTAAAGCCATTTCGTGAATAGAAGCCTATCCGTCTGCGCGCAAGCTCATTCTCGGGAAGCTCCACCTCAAGACATATCGGCTTGTCGTACATTTCCTGCAAAGCTTTAAGGACTGACGCTCCGACGCCTCCGTTCCTGCTGTCGGGATTGACTGCCAGATGTTCAATGTACATAAAATCATCGAACTCCCACACTGCACTGAAAGCCTTCAGACTTTCAGCGTCCGTCTGTCCGTCAACGACATAGACGCTGTACTCAGGGCGTGAAAACAACTCTCTCTGTTCCTCGTACCCTCTATACTCATCATCAGGAAAACTTTTTTCCATTATCTCATATACCCGGTCAAAATCCTCCCGGCCTGTTTTTCGTATTTCTATCATTTATATACCCCTGCATACTGCAAGCATTGCTTGCAGTACTGCCACCAATAAGTAGTTTGAAAATTTTATTTTCAAACTTATATTACCTACTTCTGTTCCTTCAATATTTCAATCGCCTTCTGAAGCTGAGTGTCCTGATCCTCAGGAATAGTCACATAGACCTTGAGTTCATCCGGAAGGTCAATCTCAACATCCGGAGAGACACCAACCTGATGGATGCTCTTTCCGCTTGGCAGATAATAATCTTCAATCGTCAGCTTCAGACCTGTTCCGTCATTGAGTGAGAATATTGTCTGAACAATTCCCTTTCCGAATGTGGTTGTGCCGACAAGCGTTCCTACACCATAATCCTGAACAGCTCCCGCAAAAATCTCGGATGCACTTGCACTGTTGCCATTGATAAGTACAGCCATAGGGACATTAAGTATCGTTTCGGCATCAGATTTGTACTCCTGCGCAACTCCGTTCTTATCCTTCACCGAAACGATAATACCCTCCGGAAGTATCTCATCAAGCATATCAACAACCACATTGAGAAGTCCGCCCGGATTGTTTCTGATATCCACAATCAATGCTTCCATTCCCTGTGCCGTAAGTGCATCGAGTGCCGCCGAGAACTGCTTTGCCGTAACTTCGTCAAACTCATCAACCTGAATATATCCTATATTGTCCTCAAGCATTCTGTAAGTAACAGTTTCAACGTCAATCTGACGTCTCGTAACTTCTACGTCGAACACTTCCTCATCACGCTGAAGAGTGATTGTCACAGTCGTTCCTTCCTCACCTCGGATAAGTGCAACCGCAGCATTCAAATCCATTCCCGTTATCTCTGTACCATTTACGGCAATTATTAAGTCTCCCGGTCTGATGCCTGCCTCATAACCCGGACAATTCTCATACGGTCTGACCGCCGTCACAATTCCTGTCTGAACATTCTGCTGAACCACAACACCAATACCGCAATATGAGCCTGATGAGCTCTCCAAAAATGAATTATATTCATCCTCAGTATAATACAGGGAATACGGATCGCCGAGTGACTCCATGACAGCCTTGTAAATTGCATCTATCATCTCATCCTCGTCATAGTCATACAGATAATAGTAGTCAACCAGCTGCATAAGCGTGTCAATCTTTTCAATAACTTCATCCGTGAGCTGAGGGCTTACAGGCTTATATTTGCCATAAACTGCCTTTGTTGTCTCACCTGTACTGCTTTTACTGCTCTTATTTTCCGCCGTCTCACTTGCTTCGGCAGAGCTTTCCTTAACCTGATTCTTATAGTCAGAACCCGGTCCGATGAGCGAAGATATTCCGCTGCAGCCCGCAAGCACAGCCATTAACAGCACAGCCGATAACATTCCGACAGCCATTCCCTTAAAAAAACCGTTATTTTTCTTTTTTTCGGTATGTGAAACATTCTCTTTCTTATTATCCATATATTATCCTCATTTCCGGCACCGGCATATAACCTGCCATGCCATTTAGTAACGCGGAACCGTCACATAATCAAGCGGATTTACAAATTCACCTTTAATAATAAGTGAAAAATGAAGATGTGGCCCCGTTGAATTTCCCGTACTACCCACAAGAGCTATCGTATCTCCCGCATTGACCTGCTGTCCCACTGATACCAAAATCGCTGAAGCATGAGCATACAATGTGACAACACCGCCGCCATGATCTATCTTTACACAGTTTCCGTAGCCCCAATAGCTCTGAGCAAGAATTACAGTTCCGCCGTAAGCTGCAACAATAGGTGTTCCGTTGATTCCGGCTCCTGAAATATCCGTTCCGTCATGCAGCTTCTCATATCCGAGAATCGGGTGCATACGCATTCCGAACTGTGATGTAATTCTATTATATCCCGGAGCAGGCCATGTAAAACCTGTAACATTAATCTCGGCAAGCTTGGCAGCTACAGCCGCGTCGGCATCCTGGTTGAGTCTTGCCTGTTCGGCAAGCCAGGCAGCATACTGTGCTCTCGCATCCTCAACGAGCTTCTTCTGATCCTCGACCTCCTGCTCGGCAAGCCGCCTGAGCTCCTCGGTGTTGCTCTGCTCGGACTCAAGGTTACTTAATTCCCTGTTCTTTGAGTCATACAGCTCGCTGTATGTAGCCTGAAGCACCTCCTGTGCCTCCTTGTTGGCATCAAGCACCGCCTTCTGTGCCTGAAGCTCGGTAAGCTGTGATTCATATAGCTCATCCTGTGCAGTAAGTTCAATGTTCTGTGTCTCCAAGTCAGCCAGAAGTTCATTTACACGCTGCTTTGTCTCGCCATACTCAATTAACTTCTGCCTGTCATACTGAGAAATCTCAGATATGTACTCGGCGTTATTAAGGAAATCAACCATGCTGTCCGACGAAAAAAGAATATCGAGAAAGCTCTCATCACCATTCTCGTACATATACTGTATTCTCAGCTTCATCGAAGCATACTGGTCTGCTTCCGTCTGCTGTGCATCCGCGAGGTCAACTTTAGTCTGCGTTATATTGGCATTCACGGCTTCAATCGCCGCCAGCGTAAGGTCAATCTCCCCCTGCTTTGCGTCTATCTCAGCCTGCTTTGCATTTATGTCCTGATTGAGATTGTAAATCTGCAAGGTCACATCCGATATCCATCCGTCAACCTGCGTAATATATGTCTTGGTATCGGAAATATTATTATTCAGTTCATTGAGCTGGTTCTCGAGAGCCTGCTCCTGCTCCTGCGCAGCCTGCAGCTCTCTCTCTGCCCTCTTAACATCATCCTCTGTAATCGCCTGAAATTCGTCCGGCTTCATAGGAAGCAGTATAAGCAGTACCGCCGCAAACAAAACCCTTTTTAAAATCTTACTCTTCAAGTTCATTCCTCCCGCAATCACTCATCCCCATCATACCTTAAGATGCTTACGAAGCGTCGTATAACTTCCGAGAAAGCCTATGCCTATACCGAGAATCGCCGCAACGGGCACCAGCGTAGCGAACACATTCCTGACCGGAAGAAACGCAAGTATATTTGATAAAAACGTAAATCTGTTGATAATATAATGTACAACATTTTCATACAGATAATATATCACAATCATCGGAAGCATTGCACCGACAAAGCCGATGACAATACCCTCCACAATAAACGGTGCCCTCACGAAGCCGTTCTTTGCCCCGATAAGCTTCATAATCGCAATCTCCTCCTTGCGCACCGCGATACCTACGGATACCGTATTTCCTATAAGGAAAAGTGCTACAAGGAACAATACAACTATCATTGTGAGCGAAATCATGCTGACAAGCCCACTGACATCGGTAAGTGAATTGGCTGTAATCTCTGAACGCTTTACGGAACGCACTCCGTCTATATTCTCAACGCTCGCCGCAACCGTGGCAAGTGCATCCGCGCTGTCGAGGTATACCGTATATGATGCCGAATTTGCAAGCGGATTGTCCTCCTCAAAGCCATCCGCCAAATCCATTCTGTCTCCGAAATACTTGACCTTATATTTTTCCCATGCCTCCTCAGGAGATGTGTATTCTATAAGCGTCACATTCTCCATCTGCTGTATGGTCTTTCCAATTGATTCGATTCTCGCATCCGATGTTCCCACGTCAAAAAATACCGTAAGGCAGGTATTCTTTTCAACCTCTGTCACCATATATGACACATTTTTTGCCACACAGAAAAATATTCCAAACAAAAAAATACAAGCCGCCATGGTTGCAACGGAGGCCAGTGAGAAAAGTCTGTTCCTGTATATATTCTTAAAGCCCTGCTTAATGCAATATCCAAGTGAACTAATCTTCATAGCCGTAATCCCCCCATTTCTCATCCGCGACAATCTCGCCATGATCGATAGTGATTACTCTCTTCTTCATAGCCTGAACCAGATCCATATTATGCGTCACCACAACAACCGTGGTTCCACGCTGATTAGCCTCATCAAGGAGCTTCATTATCTCCCATGAATTCGCATTGTCAAGATTTCCTGTAGGCTCATCCGCCAGAAGAATCTCCGGCTTATTTATAAGTGCTCTTGCGATTGCCGCTCTCTGCTGCTCTCCTCCTGAAAGCTGTGACGGATAATTCTTATACTTTTCAAGCAATCCTACCATCGACAGCATGGAGAGCACCTCCGAACGTATTCTCCTGTTCGGAGCCTCCACAACCTTCTGTGCAAAAGCTATATTGTCATATATGTTTCTGTCCTCTAAGAGTCTGAAGTCCTGAAATACAACTCCCATATCTCTTCTTATCATCGGCAGTTCTCTTCTCTTGGCTCTTCCAAGATTCTTGCCATTAATAAATATATGTCCTGATGTCGGTTCTAACTCCTTAAGCAGCAGCTTAATAAGTGTAGATTTTCCTGCACCGCTCTGCCCGACAATAAATACAAATTCACCCTTCTCAACGCGAAGGCTGATGTTATTAAGCGCCGGGAAGCCGGTTGAGTATGTCTTGCATACATTTTCCAATATAAGCATGTCTCTTATGCCTCCCCTGAGTTCTTATGATGTTTTCCTGATAATACCGGTATTTCCAATAATTGGTCTACAACCAGCGACCTTGATATTACCATTATACATTGACATGCAATCAATAATCAAGCGATTCCATATATTTCATATAGTCGCGAACCATGAGAGCAATCTTAAATGTAATTGCGTCGTCAAACACCCTCAAATCAAGCCCCGTGTTCTTCTGAATCTTATCGAGACGATATACGAGAGTATTACGGTGAATAAACAGCTGCCTTGATGTCTCGGATACATTCAGACTGTTCTCAAAGAACTTATTAATGGTAGTCAGAGTCTCCTCATCGAAATCATCCGGATTCTGTCCGTCAAAAATCTCCTTGATAAACATCTTACAATGCGACATTGAGAGCTGATAAATCAGTCGTCCGATACCCAGCTTAGAATATGATACAACATTTCTGTCGCCATAGAATATCTTGCCGATATCAAGAGCCATCTTAGCTTCCTTGTAAGAACGTGACACTTCCTTAATCTCATTCACAATGGTTCCATAAGCAATATGTACCTTACTCATGGCCTCAGAGTTGAGTGTGTCAAGCACAGTCAAAGCAACCTGATTCATCTCATCATAGCCCTCATTAGGCTTCAATTCTTTCACTATAATAATATTCTTCTCATCCACAGCGGTTATAAAATCCTTCGCCTTGGATGCAAAAAGAGTCCTCAAGGTCTCTAAGGCATTATTGTCCTTCTCATGCTTTGTCTCAACAATAAAAACAAGCCTTCTCACATCTGTGTCAATGTGAAGCTTCTTCGCCCTGTTATATATGTCCACAAGCAGAAGATTATCAAGCAGAAGGTTCTTGATAAAGTTATCCTTGTCAAATCTCTCCTTGTACGCAACAAGAAGATTCTGAATCTGAAACGTGGCAATCTTGCCAATCATGTACACATCATCACTCCCGCCCTTGGCAAGAAGTACATATTCCAACTGCTTGTCATCAAAAACCTTAAAGAACTGGTATCCCTGTATAACCTGACTGTCCGCCGGTGAACCCGCGAAGCTGAGTACCGCTTCCTCATACCCGTCCGATTCCGGGAATGTAGTCGCAAGAGTCTTTCCCTCCGTGTCCATTATACACAAATCAATTCTGGTTATTGACTTCAGACCCTCAATCGTATTCTGTAAAATCTGATTTGAAATCATACAGTAACCTCTACTTTCTATATTTAAAAATAGTTATAATTCATCACTTTCTATTATAAAACAACTTTGTGAAAAAAAAAAGAGGAAATACACCTTATAAAGTGCATTTCCTCAATTATTCACACTTAATTCACATGCATCGGCTTAACCGTCGATATGTAGCAGATGATTAGCAAGGAATTACTAACTCTGTATCCTTATCGAAGAGGTGAAGCTTAGACATATCAAGGGCAAGCTTAATCTTGTCACCAGGACGAGCTGTTGTACGAGGGTTAACTCTTGCTGTACAGCTCTTATCCTCGATATCAAAGTAAAGGTAAACTTCAGCACCGAGTAACTCGTATACACGAATCTCAGCCTCAATTACGCTGTCAGGTGAAGATGCGATGAACATCTCTGTATCATTGAGATCCTCAGGACGGATACCCATAATAACTGTCTTGTCAACGTAAGCACCAAGCTTCTCAGCCTTTGACTTAGGTAACTTAACAGAGTTGCTGCCGAACATAAGAACCATATCATCACCGTTCTTAACAAGCTTAGCATCAATAAGGTTCATCTGTGGAGAACCAATGAAGCCTGCTACGAATACGTTCTGTGGAAGATTATAAAGGTTCTGTGGTGTATCTACCTGCTGAATAATACCATCCTTAAGAACTACGATTCTTGTACCAAGTGTCATAGCCTCTGTCTGGTCATGTGTAACGTAGATGATTGTTGTCTGGAGTCTCTGATGTAACTTAGAAATCTCAATTCTCATCTGTACTCTTAACTTAGCATCAAGGTTGGAGAGAGGCTCATCCATAAGGAATACCTTAGGCTGACGAACAATAGCACGACCCATGGCAACACGCTGTCTCTGACCACCTGAAAGAGCCTTAGGCTTACGATCAAGGAGATGCTCAATATCAAGAATCTTAGCTGCCTCATGAACAGCCTTATCGATTTCTGCCTTAGGAACCTTTCTTAACTTAAGACCGAATGCCATGTTGTCATAAACTGACATATGTGGATAGAGAGCATAGTTCTGGAATACCATCGCGATATCTCTGTCCTTAGGCTCTACATCGTTAACAAGCTTGTCGCCGATCCAAAGCTCACCTGAGCTGATCTCCTCAAGACCTGCAATCATACGAAGTGTTGTGGACTTACCACATCCTGAAGGTCCTACGAAAATGATGAATTCCTTATCTTCAATGTCAAGGTTGAAATCCTTAACTGCAACGAATCCGTTTGGATATACTTTACAAACGTTTTTAAGTGATAAACTAGCCATTATAATACCTCCTGAAAGTTTTTCCGTTTTTCACTATCCCTATTCTACAATAATGCTTGTTCAATTGCCATACCTCAAATAGCCGAAAATCAACACACTATTTTGTTGATTTTGTATATAGACATATTATTATCTGCTTTTTTATTGCACTTTATACAAAAAATACGTCTTATAATGCTTTTTTTGTGCAAAGACTTGTTTATTTTTATTAGTTATGATATAAATTAATCGGATAGTGTAATACTATATTTTCCTATGGCGGGAGGTGTTTTTATGGATATAGCGGCACTTTCAATAAGCATGAGTCTTGCGGATGTCAACTCACAGGTCGGCATGGCGGTTCTTGCAAAAAATCTCGATACAATCGAGACTATGGGCGACGGAATGAAGAAAATGATGGAGATGTCCGTCAATCCTAATCTCGGCGCGAACTTTGATGTGACAGTTTAAGGAATGGCGCACATAACGGACAAGGCACCGAAAATACCGCAGGTATCTTTCGGTGCCTTGTCTTATTTATGCCTTACTCTGCTTATTTAAGTCTTATCGACGTCTCGGAAAGCTCAATCCTGCCCTCCTTCAAGAGCTTGCCTACCGCTCTCTTAAAGGATGCCTTGCTCATTCCCAGCTCTCTTTTGATGACCTCAGGCGATGCCTTGTCACTGAAAGGAAGAACTCCGTCGAATTCCTCTATCGTCTCAAGGATCTTTGCGGCATCGTCATCCCTCTGAAGATATCCGACCTCACGAACCGCAAGCTCAAGCCTTCCGTCCGCAGTCACGTTGGTGACGCGAAGCCCGGTAAGCTTCTCTCCCACATTGAGCACTCCGTAGCACTCCTTCTTAGGTATAAGTCCCTGATACATATCATCAACCGCAACATACATTCCGAATTTTTCAATGTACTGATATGCCGTACCGCTGACCATATCTCCGCGCTTATACTGAGTTGTCGTTCCCAGATACTTATATACATTCATGGTTGCACACAATCTGCTGCTCTTGTCCACATACAATGCCACAAGGCAGTTATCGCCCGGGTGAACCCTGTACGTCTGTTCTTTAAAAGGAAGGAAAAGATCTTTTTCAAGTCCCCAGTCAAGAAAAGCTCCAATCTTGCCTGTATCCTTGACCTCGAGTCTTGCCACCTCGCCGAGAACAAGTGCCGGCTTATTGGTTGTTGCAAGCAGTCTGTCCTGGGAATCCCTGTATATAAATACAGTCACCGTATCCCCTATCGACGCATTCTCCGGTACCTGCTTTCTCGGAAGAAGCACACGCTCCTCTTCATTTCCGAGATATACACCAAAATCCGTCTTTTTTACTATCTTTAAATCCTGAACCTCGCCGATTCTAATCATTATAATCCTCCATTCTTTTGTCACTGCTCAAACACAACAATAGCATTAATATTATCGTCTCCATCCTTGAGACATACATAGTATCTGCCGTCATGCCGTCCCGTGTACGGACAAAATGTGTCCCCCATAACAGCCGACTTTTTATATTCGGCAAGCATACGCTTCACCGGATGTGCTGCCATCTCAGGCTCATCCTGTTCAAACAAAGCCATCGCCATGTTAATGTACTGTCCGTTATTTACATGCTTGTTAGTGTCAATCATATCCGCCCTTACCTCTATCGGCTCTCTCTTTGCAAGACCGTCAGGAAGTGATATTTTTCGTGGAAGATATTCCATGTCAAGCTTTTCACCAAGTCCATAACGCTCTATCTGCCCGTCGTCCGGTCTCATAGGTCTCAGCGTCTTGATATTCATGTACGACCACAAGGAAGCTGCCTTGATAATAATATTGCCCTTCTCATCCTCCAGCCAGAAATTACGGCTGCCGTAAAAGCCTTTAAACTCATAAGGCACCGTACACACCTTAACCCGGTCACAGAAGGACGGGAGTCTTTCAATATCAATCTGCCAATTGAGAAGAAACCATGCTGCATCGCGCTCCGCCACATAGTCTATGCCCACTCCCGCATCCTCAGAATGAAACGAAGAACAATTCTGAAAAAGGTTGATAAGTGCCGGAAGCGTAAGCTGCCTGTCGCTTGAACATTCAGAGTATCTTATTCTCGCATTATAGCTGTACATATAAATCCTCCTTGACCATTCAATGTTAAAAAAAGCACATTACAGTCTCCCATAATGTGCTCGACGCAAACGGAAACGGCGGGATTCGAACCCGCGTGCCGGTTGCCCGACAACTTGATTTCGAGTCAAGCTCGTTATGGCCACTTCGATACGTTTCCATAGAATGTTACAAAGACCAGAGGTCCGTTATATCAATAAAGGCATCACGCTGACGTGATGCCTTTAACTGGGCTACCAGGGCTCGAACCTGGAAATGCTGGAGTCAGAGTCCAGTGCCTTACCATTTGGCTATAGCCCAATGTGTACTGCGCTCTTGCGCTGCAACATGATGTATTATATATCAGGTTTTTGGAAAATGCAAGTACTTTTTTGGAATTTTTTTAATTTTTTTTAAATTATATATAATTCCTACATTTTATAAGGCTTTGAGCCGTCTCATCCCTCTATGAGCTGTCTTGTATAAGCCTCCTTCGGGTCAGAAAAAAGTTCTTCCGTCTCACCGCTCTCTATCACATGTCCATCTTTCATAACCATAATTCTGTCGCACATCTGGTACACCACGTCAATATCATGTGATATGAATATATAGGTAAGACCTAACTCATTCTTAAGTTCAAGCAGAAGCTTCATAATCTGAGCCTGTATTGTCACGTCAAGTGCCGACAAAGGTTCATCAGCTATAATCAGACGCGGTCTGGCTATAAGTGCAGCCGCGATACTTATCCTCTGTCTCTGACCGCCGCTAAGCTGTGACGGACGCCTGCGTGCATACGTCTCATCAAGTCCTACACGCAGCAACATGTCATTCACCCTGCCTGTAAGCTCATTCTTATCCTTCACTCCGGACAGGATAAGCGGCTCCCTGAGTATTCTTCCGACAGTCCACGCAGGATTGAGCGACGAATACGGATCCTGAAAAATCATCTGAGGCTTTACGGAATGATGAATAATCTCTCCATCATACAATGTATTCATACCGAGAACCGCCTTGGACAAGGTTGACTTGCCACAGCCCGATTCTCCGACTATTCCGAATATCTCGCCCTCATTCACATCAAAATTGATATCAAAAAGCACCTGTTTTTTGGATGCCTTGCCAAAAATCGATTTTGAAGCACTCTTGTAATATACATTAAGATTTCTCACTTCAAGAATATGTTCCATTGCGCTCCTCATTTAACTCGTTATTGCTCTTTTTCTGACATTTCTGTCAGGTATCGCTGCTATAAGCTGTCTTGTGTATTCCTCTTTAGGCGAAGCAAAGATTTCCTCGACAGTTCCCTGCTCAACAACTCTTCCTCTGCACATTACCACAACTCTGTCTGCGAAATTTTTTAACAGTTTTAAATCATGTGTGATGAATACGATGCCGATATTGTGTTCCTCACGCATACGCTCTATCAGTTCGATTATTCCCTTCTGTGTCGTCACATCAAGTGCCGTCGTAGGTTCATCACACAGAAGATAACCCGGCCTGCATATCGTTCCCATCGCAATCATAACCCTCTGGCGCATTCCGCCGGAAAGCTCATGAGGATAACTTGCATACACGTTCTCAGGCTGTTCAAGTTTTGCATCCCTGAGTGCATCAAGTACACGTTCCTTAAGCTGTACACGAGGCACTCTGCTTTCATGAAGAATCACTGCCTCTTCGAGCTGTTTTCCTATTCTCATCGTGGGATTGAGGCTTGTCATGGGCTCCTGAAAAATCATCGCTATCTCTCCGCCTCTCACCTGTGACATTGCCTTTTCATCAAGCCCTATAAGCTCTCTGCCATCAAGTCTGATACTTCCTCCGGCTATTTCTGCCGCCGGATTTAAAAGTCCCATCACCGAAAGTGCCGTCATAGTCTTGCCAGACCCCGATTCCCCGACTATTCCGAGGACTTCCCCTCGGTCAACGGACATACTGACGTTCTCAAGCACACATCTCTGTGCAAACCGTACCGTAAGCTTCTCTATGCTGAGCATGGTACACCCTCCTTTGCCATTATATCTCCTCGTCCGACATCTTCTCTCTGATTCCCTCAGCCAGAAGAGAAAATCCAAGTACAAACAGCACAATTGTCATCCCGGGCATAACTGCATACCATGGTGCCGTAAAAAGAAAGCTCTGTGCATCGGACAACATACTTCCAAGGCTTGCATCGGGCGGCTGTATTCCGATTCCAAGGTAGCTTAAGCCCGCCTCTGCCAGAACTGCATTGTTAAAGCCTATGGTGATTGTGACAAACAATGTCGGGAGTACATTGGGAAAAATATGTCTGAAAATAATTCTCAGATTTCCGGCACCCATAAGCCGTGCACTTTTCACAAAGTCACGTTCCTTAAGGCTTATGTACTCACTCCTGACAATACGTGCAAAGCTTGGGATAAACAAAATACCAAGTGCCATGATTACATTGTACTTTCCCGGTCCCGCAATACTTACTATCACAAGTGCAAGCAGTATGCTCGGAAATCCATTGAGTGCGTCATTGATTCTCATAATAACCCCATCAACAATTCCGCCATAGTATCCCGTAACGGCACCGATTACGGTACCGATGCCTCCTCCTATGGCAACCGTTGACACAGCTACCAGACCTGTCATGCTTATTCCTTTTAACACTCTGCTGAAAATATCTCTTCCGAAATTGTCAGTGCCCATTATATGGCTCGGGGACGGTGCCATAAACTTCTCCGACGCATTCATGGCATTCGGAGAATACGGAGTATGTATAAATCCGATAAACATAAGCACGGCAAAAACGGCAGTAATCACAACACCTGCCGTAAGATATATGCTCCTTCTTTTCTGTGTTCCCACACGGGATTTTCTTTTAATCTTCATACGCCTCACTGTTCTTCGACTCTCGGATCAATATATCTGTAGAGAATGTCGACAATAAAATATACAATCACAACCGCCGACACAATATAAAGCATGAGTGCCTGAACAACAGGATAATCTCTTGTCGATATCGACGATACGAGAAGTCTTCCGATTCCCGGAAGTCCGAACACCTGCTCAACCACTATGCTTCCTGCTGCAATTTCCGCTGCAATAACGCCAATAAATGTCACAACCGGAATCATCGCATTCTTAAGCACATGCGAAAACAGCACACGCCATCTGCGTGCACCTTTGCTGTACGCCGTTCTTACATAATCGGACTTAAGCTGTGTCATTATCGAATTGCGAAGAAACTTTGCGGTCATGGCAACCTTGGGTATTGCCACGGTTACAGCCGGAAACAGCATATATCTTATGTATCCCCAAAAATCTTCCTTATAGCTTACATATCCTCCGGGCGTAAACCACCTCATGATAAGTCCGAAAAAATATATGATAATTATTCCGAGAAAAAATGACGGGATGCTCATTGTCAACTGTGACAGCACGTTAAGCACACCATCAACCCATCTGTGCTTTGTTCCTCCCCAGAGTATGCCTATGGGAATTGATAATATTATGATAAGTGCAAGCGACATTCCCGCAAGCGTAAGCGTCACCGGCAACTTGCCTGAAATAAGACGTGTTACCGCCATCTGCTCATTGAGATTTTCCTGATAGCGGTAGCTTCTGCCCAAATCGCCCGTGAGCACGCCCGTAAGCCAGTTCACATATCGTTCCGGCATAGAAGCATTAAGTCCTAACTGCTCACGCAGTGCCTCCACCTTTTCCTCAGTCGCCTCTGTGCCCAGAATTGATAGTGCCGGATCCCCGGGTATCACCTGAAATATCATGAACACAAGGATGGAAATAAGAAAAAGTGTAAGTATGAGAGTTAAAATCTTCTTTAAAATGTATTTCATTCCGTTCTCCTATACCACATCGCATTATTGCAGCATTTTCACACTACTCTGTCCAGTAAACATACTTCATATCCTGCACATAGATAGGATAGAAGCGATAGCCTGCAAGCTTCCTGTTCATTGCAATGAGAACAGGCGGCACAACCGTATATACGGAAGCTGCATCCTCATAAAGCATTGTCTGAAGCTGTCTGTAACCTTCTGTTACCTCCTCACTGTCAAGTGAAGTGGAAATCTTCTTATATAATGTATCAAATTCAACATTGCTGTATCCGATAAAATTATTTTTTGCATCAGACTGGTATCTCACCAGAAGATAACTCGGTGTGAGCGAGCCTGCAATACCGCACACGGTACTTTCAAAATTTCTTCCTTTGTATACATCATCAAGCCATGTAGACCAGTCAACCTTCTTGATTGTTGCAGTTATGCCGACTTCCTTGAGCTGCTCAACAATAACCTGAGCGGTGTCAATATGCATCTGATAATTGGACGGCACAGTGATGTCCATTGAAAATCCGTCAGGATAGCCCGCCTCAGTGAGCAGTTCCTTTGCCTTCTCAATGTCATGCCCGTAACCTGTATCCACATAGCACTCATAACCCGGAACCATACTTGTTCCGATTGTCTCTCCTCTGCCGCCGAAAACAAATTCGTTTATGGCATCTTTGTCAACTGCATAGCAAAGTGCCTGTCTTACGCGCACATCATCAAATGGTGCGACAGCGTTGTTCAGATATAATGCCTGAACAACATTCGAACCGTTACTTCCTATATTAAAGGAAGCAGAGAGTTCATTTGCCTGATCATCCGTGAGATACGGATATATATCAATACTTCCTGCCTGTAGTTCCATCATCGCTGACTCGGCACTTGCCACAATCTTAAACGTCACCTTATCAAGGTACGGAAGACCATCACGCCAATAATACTCATTCCTTGAAAGTACAATTCCCTCCTGTGGTACATAGGAATCCAATTTAAAAGGACCTGTTCCTATAATCTCGCCTGTTTCACTCGATGATGCCGGGATAATGTCTGCCGTTAAGTAGTAGATAATCTCCGAATCAGCCTCCGAGAGGACGATATTGATAGTAGACCGGTCCACAATTTCAACACTTGATATTATTGAAAGTGCCTTGATAAGAGGGGTTCCGTCAAGAAGCCCTGAGCATCTTTCAATTGAATATTTTACATCCTCGGCAGTCACCGGTGTACCATCTGAGAACTTTATTCCATCCCTCAGCTTGAAGGTATAGGTAAGTCCGTCATTCGATATGGTATAATCCTCTGCTACCGCTGGTGTCACGTTGCCATTCTCGTCAGAGACTACAAGTCCCTCGAAAATGTTAAACAGTACCTCTTTTGTTCCTGCCGCTACTGCTAAATGTGGGTCAAGACTATCGATATCCTGCTGTATTCCTACAACAACCTCGCCGCCGGCTGCTGCTCCGGTGGTCTCGGAAACACTATCCGAAGGCATCTCTCCTCCCTTGCCGCCCGAACAACCTGTCAGTGCAGCAGAAAGTACCATTACTACCACACAACAAAGACTAAGTCTCTTGAATAAATTCTTCATGTGATATTCTCCTTCTGAATAATATTTTATTGTTTTTTTATTGTATACAATATACCGTTTAAATGCAATACATATTTATGTTTTTTTAATTATACATTTGATTCTCAATGTGATATACTACCACTTGACTAACAAAAAAGAGAGGTTTTTCAAAATGACAAAATATCTACATCCCGACAGGGAAACGGCAATAAAATACGTTATTGCCGCTTTCATACTGTATGTCTTAGATTATCTTATCCCGGTCTTAGGTTTTATATCCATAATCCTACTCTTTCTCGGGATAAAACCATTTATGCACGATGAGAACAATCACTTCAAAGTTGCATACAAATCGCTCAAAAAGATGACCGTGGCTTACGTCATCATGAAGCTTGCCGTATTCGTCCCTGAGACAGGTCTTTTTAAGGCCTCCACATCGACTGTTGTCAGACTTATAGCAATGGGCATTGCCACTATATATTTTATCTACGTTACACATTATTTTACCGAAGGAATTCTTCTTGATGCCAAGACGGCAAAAATTAACTTCGTAAAGCTTGGGCTCAATACTCCTTGGATTCTTATGGGAGTATTCGTGATGGCTCACTTTGTATGTGCAGTGACATTCAAGCAGCCTATTCCCAGCATAACCGTTGTCATAACATTTATGCTCTGTGTATATTACTGCATCAAGCTGTATCAAGCCTTCCCAAAAGTATATCCGGGCAGCATGAAAACGGAGCCACGCTAAAGCGCGGCCCCGTTTTCATTTATCTTTCAAAGGAGTATTATATCGGCAGACCTTAACGGTCTATGAAGCTTATTTATTCGACATCCTGAAGTGCTGCAAAGCCTTCCTCACCTGTACGAACCTTAACCACCCGGTCAACATTGTATACGAAAATCTTACCGTCTCCTATATGACCTGTATAAAGTGCCTTCTTGGTAGTCTCGATAACCGAAGCAACCGGAATCTTGCTCACAACAACCTCAATCTTAACCTTAGGAAGAAGTGTCGCATCAATCTCAGCTCCACGATACATCTCACCTGCCCCCTTCTGGATACCACAGCCCATAACCTGAGTCATCGTCATACCTGTGACGCCAAGGTCATTGAGGGCCTTCTTAAGTTTCTCAAAGCTTGCAAGCTTGGTAATAATCGATACCTTGTAAATTCCTGTTGCCGGTACTGTCGCAGCAGGCTCAACAACCTTGACGGCAGCAGCCTTCTGTGCATCCGATGCCTTGTCGTAGTCACTCACACCAAGGTCTGTGTTCTCGTTAGCCTCCATTGTCATTGTGTTGGAAATATCCATAAGGCTGAAGCCCGCATAGGCTGAAGGAAGTCCATGCTCTGTGGCATCAAGTCCGAGAATTTCCTCCTCCTCCGATACACGAAGTCCAATTGTTGCCTTAATAATAAGGAAAGTAATCGTAAGTGTAACGCCTGCAAATGCAAGAATTGCTATCATTCCGAGAAGCTGAAGTCCAAGCTGTCCAAAGCCACCGCCATAGAAAAGTCCTTTTCCCGCAATCTGATTAGCTCCGAAATTGACACCATCACCAATACCTCTTGCAAAAGCAGGTGCTGTATCTGTTGCAAAAAGTCCGACTGCAATTGTTCCCCAGATACCATTCATAAAATGAACTGCCACAGCGCCTACAGGATCATCAATATGTAACTTATAATCAAGAAGCCATACACCGAATACAACGAGTACACCTGAAACCGCACCAATGATTATGGCTCCGAGTGCATCTGTTACATCACAGCCTGCCGTGATTGCAACAAGACCTGCAAGTGAAGCGTTAAGACACATTGAAACATCCGGCTTACCATACTTAACCCATGTAAAAATCATACACACAACAGTTGCGATAGCAGGTGCGATTGTTGTGGTTACAAAGATTGAACCAAGCTCCGAAACAGACTGCGCTGCCGCACCGTTAAATCCATACCAGCCAAGCCAGAGAATAAATACACCGAGTGCTCCGATTGGAAGATTGTGTCCCGGAAAAGCATTGACCTTGACAATTTCACCTTTCCCATTTCTGGTAAACTTACCGATACGAGGTCCAAGAATCTTAGCTCCGATAAGAGCAGCAGTACCACCTACCATGTGAATACATGTTGAACCGGCAAAATCATGGAAGCCCATCTGGGCGAGCCATCCGCCGCCCCATACCCAATGTGCTTCAATCGGGTAAATAAGAGCCGATATAACTGCCGAATAGATACAATATGAAAGGAACTTCGTTCTCTCTGCCATGGCACCTGATACGATTGTTGCCGTTGTTGCACAGAATACAAGGTTGAATACGAAGTTGGACCAGTCGAAATTCTCATACGATGTAAAAATATCAAATCCCGGCTTACCGATAAGTCCAACAAGATCCTCTCCTAAGAGAAGGCTGAAGCCTATAATGATGAACACCACTGTACCAATACAGAAATCCATCAGGTTCTTCATGAGGATGTTACCTGCGTTCTTTGCTCTCGTAAATCCGGTCTCAACCATCGCAAATCCAGCCTGCATCCAGAATACCAGTGCAGCACCTATGAGGAACCACACTCCATACAATTCACTCATTACTTCTTCCATAATTCTTCCTCCTTTTCTTTTTTCGTGTACAGTGAAAATATATTTTATTTCCTGCAACGAAAAAAGGCACCTTGGGTTCTACCCAAAGCGCCTTTGCTTGATGTGTTGGAGTATAGCATCTATGTTTTTGAATGTCAACACAATTTTTTATATCTTTTTATTTTTTTGATAATAAACTTAAGTTATGTCCGTAAATATCTGCATTTAGTGCCGTCCGGACTTAATTAATTACTGTCTACTGTCCGTCACTGCTGCCGTTCTCTGCCGGAGCATCATTACCGTCAGGCACAACGTCAGCAGCCGTGCCGTCTGCATTCTCCTGAACACCGGAATCCGCATTCTCAGAATCGGCACCACTCTGTGCGTTCTCGTCGTTTCCGAGATAGTAATCCTCATCATAATGCTCATCCTTAGGCATATACCTGTCTAACACCTTGTAAAAGAATATCGAGCTTATATATACCCATGCACCGACCACGAACAGCATAGACACAGGCCACATAAGATAACCAATGAGTACTGCAACGCCCAGAATAAGTAAAAGCGGTACCGTCTGCGGAAGGTGTCTTATCGACATGAATGCAGCATTCTTGATAATCTTAAATGTCGTATTGTCGAATCTTGACAGTATCGGAAACGCATACATAAACGTGAGTACTGCGAGCACTGCCATACCTACAACTATGAAGAACAGGATTCTCCAGCCAAATCCGCTGCCATCGGTTATTCTGCCGTAGAGATACTTGATATCAATGTACAATATGACTCCCACAATCACAAAAAATACTTCCATCAAAAATCCCTGGACGAAATTGGTCTTAAATGACTTCCAATAGCTCTTCCAAAGATAGCCCTCCTCGTTGGCAACCGCCTTGGTACAGTAATAATACATCGCAGTGTAAGACGCTCCAATCGTCGCAATCGGAAGCGATGTTATCAGGAAAAATATATTCAATATGATTGCATCGGCAACCCTGCTCATAAAGCGGAAAAATGCATTATCCGCATCAAATATTCTGCTCATGTTATACCTCTCTTCGTATTCTTTCTCCGGCAAAAATGCCTAAAGAATATTATACTGTAACTACCTGTAAAAATCAAATTAATCATTATTAAATTTTCATAAAAGGACTTACAAATGCCGATTATTATGCTATATTTAGTAGGTATCACAAAATAATTACGGAAATTTAAGGTTTCAGAAACGAGGACAGTTATGGCATCAGGCTTCACAGACAAATTCTCCGTCCGTGCAAAAAAAGAACGCGAGAAGATAAAGAATCAAAAAGGCTTCAAGGGAAAAGCTTCATATATATGGGACTATTATAAGATACCTATACTTGCAGTGATAATCGGCACAATAGCCGTCATATCGCTTGTGCGCTCAATAAAGGCAAATAATTACAACACCAGCCTGTATGTATCTTACGTCAACTGTATATCCATGGATTTAAAGGATGACACCGGCATACTTGAGCGCAGGCTCACGGACTGGCTCGGCATAGACGGCGAGAACGACAGAGTGAGCGTTGACGGTTACTATACCATAGACCCGGACCAGTTCACCGAGGAGACCTACACTTCCTCACAGAAGCTCAACATTCTCATAGCGGCAAAGAGCAGCGACTGCTACATCGGTGATGAGCTTTTTACCAAGGCATGGGCAGCTTCAGGCTATCTTCTGGATCTCACTGAGGTTCTTCCCGAAGAACTGCTCTCCAAGGTTTCCGACCGCCTTATATATTTCACGGACGGTGAGAGCGGTGAGGAGAAAGCGGTCGGCATAGACCTTTATAGTCTTCCGTTTATAACGAATGCTCTTGTGTTAAGCACTGAGCACCCTATATTCTCTATAGTTGTCAATGCTCCGCATGTGGACAACTGTATTACGTTTCTTGAAAATATCATTGATTATGAATAAGCTTCTTTCTGTAAAGGCAGCAGTCCTTTCCGTCACACACGCTGCTGCCGTACAGTGTAAATCCCAACTTTTTCCCCAGTCCGGCAGATGCTATATTATCTTTTTCAATACACAACCATAATTCATCTATCATCAGACAATCGGCCGCGTATTCCATCACCGCCGTGCTGACCTCAAATCCCATTCCCTGTCTCTGTCTGTCGCCCCTTATGATATATCCAAGCTCACAACGTTTTTCACCGTCAATCTCCCTCGTGCTTATTCCGGCGCGTCCTATAAGTTCACCCGTCCTTCTGTCAAAAACGAGCCACAGACCATATCCGTAAAATGAATAGACATTCTCAATGTATGCCTTTGTAAACTCAAGCTCCTTCCCATACTCATACAGCGGTTCAACCCACTTTGCCACCGCCTCGTCCGAATACAGCTCATACATTGCCGGAAGGTCATCAACCGTCATTTCTCTTATAAGCGTCCTCTCGGTGCGTGCTATCAAAAGCGGTATATTGTGTGCTCTCATGTAAATAAGATTGAAATAATCGTCCTCAACCATGGCAAGCTCACTGACCACATAATTTACGGAAAAGTGAGTAAGCGGCTCCCCCTCCGCCTGATATCCCGTAACGGCAAGTCCCAGTTTCTTAAGCTCCCGCGCGGCACCGGCATCATCCGTGACCGCCAGCACCCCAGATGTATTTTGATTATTAAAATTCTTCTTTACCTCAGGCGGAATCACATCCCCGGTTCCGAACCCTTCTCTTCCCCTGACATACAGTTTAACCTCAAGTCCCTCAGATAACGATGTCTCAATATAATCCTCAATGTCCTTATTAAGTTTATTAAAAACCAGTACAACAATATTAAACAGATAATTGTTATCCATTGACTAAACCACCTCGAAAATTTATAATTGTGATATGTCAGATAATAAAGCAAAGAGAGGAATATTTCAATGGCACAGAATCCAATTGTAACATTTACGGTTGCCGGACGCGGCACAATCAAGGCAGAGCTTTACCCTGAGACTGCACCTAATACAGTCAACAACTTTATAAGTCTTGTTAAGAAGGGCTTTTATGACGGACTTATATTTCACCGCATAATAAGCGGATTTATGATTCAGGGCGGATGTCCTGACGGAACAGGAATGGGCGGTCCGGGCTACTCAATAAAGGGCGAGTTCTCACAGAACGGCTTTCAGAACAATTTAAAGCACACTCCGGGAGTTCTCTCTATGGCACGCGCCATGGATCCTGACTCAGCAGGCTCCCAGTTCTTCATTATGCATGCTGCCGCACCTCACCTTGACGGTGCTTACGCTGCATTCGGCAAGGTTATCGAGGGACAGGATGTTGTCAACGCGATAGCTGAGACCCCTACAGACTGGAGCGACCGTCCTATGGAGACACAGGTTATCGAATCCGTAACCGTTGACACCTTCGGCGTTGATTATCCTGAGCCTGAGACTGTATAATCCGTGTAAAATTTATCCACATGAGGAGTAAGAAAAAATTTTGCTGTTCACAATTCGTTCATTTTAAATTAAACAAACCTTCACAGGATTAACACGTTTTCTTCACTAATCCACAATATAATAGGTTTCATAAAGATAAATGATTAAGGACATAAGTACTTAAGAATTTTTTCATAATAAAGGGCTGATATCATTATCAGCCCTCCTCCTTTTTTATCAGCTTTTATTTTCTCTTTTTCAGCTTCACGCACAACATCCCACCGAACAATACGGTAAGAAGCATCATCACTATGAGATATGACGTTCCTGCCCCGGCGATTCCCATGGCTTTTACCATCACTATAGGAAGAATTATGGAGACAACGAATGTTATCGTATATCCCGCAAAAATTTCCTTCTGCAGACGCATCACCGTCAGTGCATAATAGAACAGGATGCTCACGGCGTTAAAACCTCCTGCCGCTATAAGAACAAGCATAACTGATTTGTATGGTGCCAGCTCAATATCATACAGCCAGGACAGCACAGGTATCCCAAGCCACGCTCCTGCTCCGAGTGTCACAACCGTTATTCCCACGGCAGTCGCAACCAGTACCGCCACAAGCTTTGCAAAAGCCTTGTATTCACCCTGCTCGTAATGCCTTGCAAGCGTCGTGAGCATCGGCTTGAACACAAAGCTGCTGCCAAGGTTAATTACCATTGTCGGCATGAACACGATTCCGTAAGCGAGCGTATCCCTGTCCGTCAATGTCCACTCAACCACATACTTTGTCCCGTTCCACAGCCACATGCACATTGCCGAACCGATAAAAAGAAGTATCGTGCTCCTAAACAGTGATTTCATCTTTTCTCTGTCAAACGATACCGAAAGCGGCTCAAACCAGCGGCTCCACACGACTGCCACAACCGCAGTGCCTGCCAGCCCCGTCACCGCCGCCGCGGCGGATGCGGCATATATATTTCTCGTCACCCACGCGATAATCGAGAATACCGCCATGATTGCCATTGTTCTGAATGCCATTGACATTCCGGAGATATCGATTCTGTCATTTCGCTGGAACTCACCTTCAAACACATCTGCAATTCCATCAAACATTTTCAAAATACACATTGTTATAATGAGCATAAATCCTGCCACATCGGCTTTTCCGTTGACAACATAGACTATTCCGACCACGACGGCACATGCAAGCATCGCTGCACTGCTTATCACCCTGAAGCCAAAGTACTCTTTCGCCTTGTACTGCTGCTTAACATCCGTCACCTGAAACGGTCTTATCTCAAAATAGCCTATCGTCAGGAGCATCTGCCCTGTCGTAAATGCCATATAGAATTTTGCCCCCGCTTCCTCGCCGACAAGCCTCTTAGCAAGCATGACAAAAATTACGGTTGCGAGGGAATATATTCCGCTTCCGAGCATATTCCAGATAAACTGCTTTTTTTTCATAAACACACCTTACATCTTATCCTTATCCTGTGCACATTGACTTTGAAAAGCCTTGTGCTATACTATATACTATTATAAACCTACGCTATGGAGGATAATCATGAAAGAACTTGATACCAATACAAAATCAGCACTTATGAAGAGAATCGATGATTTCGTCGAAAACGAGCGCAGCGAACAGCCCGGCGTGCCTGACACCACAATAATGATGCCTGAACTCAACCGCGTTGCCGAAGAGTACTCTTTGGATGTTTCCGACCTCTTCATCGCTTACCTCGACCACATCGCCATCACCAACAAGCGTGTAGCCCAGGAAGCAGAGGAAGAGTTAGACTTCTCAAAAATCCGGCGTTTTTATTAATCAGCCGTTGTTCTTTTCAAAAAATGCAACCGCGATGGCACCCGGACCGACATGCGTTCCTATTGCCCCGCCGACAGACATTATGTCGAGCTTATCGGCATGTGCCTCCCATATATGCACACTGTCAGCTATATACTTGCGCAAAAGCGTATCATCAAGACCGGCATAGCCAAGATAATACGGCTTGGAGAAATCAATACCTCCCGCCTTTTCAATCTGCTGAACAAGCAGGTTATTGCCCTGCTTAGAGCCTCTTGCTTTTCCGAGCATGACGACTTCCCCGCTCTCTATGGCAATAACCGGCTTGATTGACAGCATTCCGCCTACAATTGCAGCCGTCTTGGAAATACGCCCGCCTTTCTTAAGATACTCAAGTGTGTCAAGAAGACCTACAACACGGATATTTTTCTTCACATCATTAATGATGTCAATAATCGTGTCAATGTCCTTCCCCGCATCCTTGAGTCTCAATGCATACTCAACGATGGCTCTCTCACCTACAGTTACATTCTCGCTGTCAACAACATGTACCATATCCTCATAATCAGCCGAGGCAATACATGCGCTCTGATACGTTCCCGAAAGCTTTCCCGATATCGTTATCACAATAACCTGCTCTCCGGCTTCGCGTGCCTTCTCATACTGTTCCTCAAAAGCAAAAGGTGCTACCTGGCTCGTCGTAGGAAGCTCATCGTTCTCAATAAGCTTCTCATAAAATTCTCTGTGAGTAAGATTCACACCATCAAGATACTCTTCCGTTCCGAATCTCACATGTAAAGGCACAACGGTTACATCGTCTCTGTAACCCGCCGGCATATCCGAAGCACTGTCGGTTATAATTCTGATATTATTCATCATACTTCTCCAAAGGTTAATGTTATTTTAATTTCTAACTAATTTACATTGGCCACGATAGTCTTTATAATATCTACCATCTTATCCATTGACTGAATACATACATACTCATACTTTCCATGGAAGTTATGTCCTCCCGTACTCAGGTTCGGACACGGAAGTCCCATATATGAAAGGCGCGCTCCGTCCGTACCGCCTCTGATAGGCTGTATAATCGGCTCTACGCCATTCTCCTTCATGGCTTCAACCGCACGGTCAACTATATACATGTCGTTCTCAAGCTTTTCCCTCATGTTATAGTAGGAATCCTTCATATCAAGTGTTATTGTACCCTCACCGTACTTATCGTTGAGATAAGCCGTAATCTTCTCCATAACCGCCTTACGTCCGAGGAATTTATCCATATCGTGGTCACGTACAATGTAATCAAGGCAGGCATTCTCCTCGTCACCATTCATCGCACAAAGGTGATAGAATCCCTCATAGCCTTCTGTATGTGCCGGTGTCTCTGCTGCCGGAAGCATTGAATTGAACTCCATTGCAACAAGAGCTGCGTTCTTCATCTTATTTTTTGCCTCACCCGGATGTATATTCTCACCCTTGATGTGAACCTTCGCCGATGCCGCATTAAAGTTCTCGAACTCTATCTCTCCCAGCATTCCGCCATCGACAGTATACGCATAATCGGCTCCAAAGTGCCCAACATCAAATCTGTCCGCACCTCTTCCAATCTCCTCATCAGGTGTGAAAGCAATACATATCTTTCCATGTCTGCTGCCGCTGCCCGACTTGTCCGCTGCGATAATCTCAGCCGCCGCTGTCATAATCTCAGCAACTCCTGCCTTATCATCAGCCCCTAAAAGCGTAGTTCCATCGGTCACGATAAGATCCTGTCCGACATAATTTCTCAGATTCGGGAATGTAACCGTATCCATGACAACGCCAAGCTTCTCATTGAGCACGATATCCGCACCGTCATAATCACTTACAATCCTTGGCTTGATATTCGCTCCCGACATGGCGGGTGCCGTATCCATATGTGCTATAAGCCCGATAACCTTCTCATCCTCAGCTCCCGCTGATGCCGGTATGCTTCCATACACATATCCGTCCGCATCAACATGTGCATCCGCCACACCAATCTCCTTGAGCTCTTCCACAAGCACATTGGCAAGAACAAGCTCCTTGTCCGAGCTCGGGCAGCTCTCACTGCTCTCATCAGATGTTGTCTCGTAGCTTACATATTTAAGTAATCTCTCATACGCTCTCATAATCAAATACCTCTCATTCCGCCTTATATGGCTTAAATAATTGGAACAGTAACTATTAGTATAACACAGTTTATAAAAAAAATCCATAATATTGTTACAACTGTCACCGATTGTTCTTTGACAACTGAATATTTTTACGTCTTAAAATAATCTGTCTAAACAATAGTCAAAAGCATTGATTTATATCCACATTTATTTTATACTTAGATACATCATTTCCAAATTCAGGCGTCAAAACATGCGGATCTGATTTTTACATGTATATCATGTTATAATCATACATATCAGCTCCGTTGTACGAAGCAAGTTGTTCTAACAGCTCTGAAAAATTACAGTCTGCAAAGGAGAAAAAACAATATGTTCACAAAGTATTTATCAAGATTATCCGCCGCTCTTATTGTGGCAACCGTTATATTCACAGCTTCCGGCTGCAACAAGTCAACCGCATCCGTCCCTGATGCTTCCTCCGTAGAAGCGACCTCAACAATTGAGACCAACACCATCGAAACAGTCAGCACTGCCGAGACATCCGGCGAGAATCTCGTAAGTACCGAGGCGACCTCGTCCAAGTCTGACGCATCTAAGTCCGGCACATCCGAGACGGAGAAGTCCAAGACAGATGCCACAAATAAAAATACAGAATCAGACTTCACAAAGGCTTCCGACAAGACAGAGTCTGCAACCACTAAGGCTGCCGGAGCTTCAACTACAGAGGCAACAACCGGGACAGAGGAGAGTACTTCCAAGGCGGTTGTGGCCGAGACTACCACTCAGGCGGCAGCAACAGCTCCGACAACGGCTCATAACAAGAAGCAGGAAGAGACTACAACTCAGGCTGCGACTGAAAAGACCACGGAAAAGGCTACTCAGGTGCCGACTAAGCCTGCACATACACACAATTACGCATCTACTGTCACCAAGGCGTCGACCTGCACAAGCGAGGGCGTCATGACTTTCACATGTTCCTGCGGTGACAGCTATACCAAGGCAATCGGCAAGACCGCACACAACTACAGCAGTTACACATACAATAACGACGCAACCTACGAATCAGACGGCACTGAAACAGCAGTCTGCTCCGTATGTGGTGACCGTACCACAAGAACTGCAGGCGGCACAAAGCTTGTGCATGTGCACAGCTATAGCGAGTCCGTCACAACAGCTCCTTCGTGTACAGCTGAGGGCGTGAAGACATTCGCCTGCTCCTGCGGCAGCAGCTACACGGAAGCCATTCCGGCAACGGGACATGCTTGGAGCGACTATGCTTACAATAACGACGCGACCACAGAGAGTGACGGCACAAAAACGAGGTACTGCACCGTATGCGGTGAGCGCGAGACCGTGACAGCCGAGGGAACCAGGAAGAATCTGCCGAGCTGGTATGATGAGCACAGCCAGCCGCTTAATACGACGACGGGCAGTCAGGATGACGGGTCGCTGGAGGCGTACTTCGTCAGCGGGCAGTTCAATTGGGATGCTGAAACAGATGGCTGCTTGACTTTCGGATACAGTGCAACAAGTGATATTGTAGGTGTATATGCAGAAGGTTTAATTGAGCACGGATACCTATATAAATATAAATAAAATAATAAATATTTTAAAGTATTAAGACGTATGCAAATATATCTGCGTACGTCTTTTTTTGTATATTTTATTTCTGTCATATTTTATAAATAAAAATATTAAAGGAGAGAGAAACTTATGTTTCTCCTTAATTGAATAATGTATATAGAAAAAACCCTTTTGTAAGAATAACTTATAAAGATAAAAGTAGACTTGATGGCAAAATAGAAAATATTTGTTTAATAAATGATAAGAATACTCTAGACGCAGAAATTTTTCTAATTCAACAATAAAAACAGTAATGTACCTTGTTTGGGCAGCGCACTTATACCCCTGTCATTTATAGAGTCTATTATTATTTTGTAATCAAACAATTCAATAAATAAACTATTTCATAAGGAGGCATAACAAAACAATGAAAAAGAAAAGGAGAATCTTTGTACAGGTATTTGTATTGTTTCTTTCTATTGTTGTGACAATGTGTAATATCGAATCAGAAAATGTTGCAGCGTTTTGGAATCAAGATGACGGAGAATATGGTTCTTATCGCACGCGAACAAAAATACAAATTCAATTAATGCATTGTAATCATAAAGATACTCACTATAACAATAATGGTACTCATCTTAATATTACAGATGGCGATACTGTAATTAATAGTATAACGCGAAACCCGCGAGTCAATAATGACATCGCCGCCGGTACCGCAACCTACGACCTCAATAAGTACGTTTACGAATATGAGATGTCCTACTCCGAGGGACAGCAGGTTGACTATGCGGTTATAACCACACCGAACATCACCCATTTTGAAAATCCGTCAGCCGAGGGCGTGACCGAGACTCATGGGCGCATGTATTGGCTGGGGGAGTACCGGAATACAATGGAAAACATTACGGCTACGACAGGCGCGAATGAATGGTACAGTTTCAGAGAACAGACCGGCGCGGAAGTCAATAATGAGCTGAGCCACCAGACCTGGGAATCCGTCGAAGCCGGAAACGACGGTGCGTACAAAGGCGAGTATGTTGTAAGCCTCGATGTAAGCAACACAATAGATAACGGTCAGAAATTTCTTTACCTGCTTGAGGGTACTTACATGAATAAGGACATTCATGACAGCAACCATCCTGCAGAACAGGATGAAGGGGTTCCCGCTTATTTTGGTATTCATGCGTACGGAATTATCGGGCTTGTGTTTTACAGAAATGTGAACTTTGATACTAACGGTGGAGTAATGACTGAGGGAACTGTTAAAAACATGCAGGTATACAATGGAAACAAAAAAGCCAAAGCTTATGCGTGGTATGGTGATGCCAATAAAAGAAAATGGTACTCCGATGTCAACATAGCTTCCCCGCAGGCGTCCACACCTTACGGCACGGCATCGGTGAAAGCTCCCTCCCGCACTGATTACCTCTTCACGGGCTGGTATGACAGTCCCGACGGCGGCGTGATGCTCTACGATACAGACGGCAACGCTGTGAAAGGCACGCAGTATTTTGATGCGGACGGTAACTGGATATACAAGGGAAACGTCACCGCGTATGCAGGATGGGAGTACGTTGGTGACTACACAATACACTATGACAAGGGTGCAAGCGATACTTATATAACGCCGCCTGCCGACACCGTGACAACAGTGGGTACCGCTGCCATACTTGCGGACACACAGCTTACGGGAAGCAGATACACGCTCTGCTACGAAGGAAACACCAACAATGAACACTCTCGGTCCACATCCCTGCCTGCGACGGAAGGCAATTTTAAATTTGCAGGCTGGAACATAGGCGGCACCGTCTGTCAGCCCGGAACCCTTTACGGGGAGACGCTTGTGAAGGATTCCGTTGTGACAGCGACGGCAGTGTACAGCGGATATACCGTCAGACTTCCGAAGCTTAGCAGCACCAACTATGAATTGGAGGGCTGGTACGAGAGCTATGACGGTGTGACCGGAACATTTGCGGGATATGTCGGAAAGCCGGGCGATGATTACACACTTAATGCGGCAGAAAGTTCCTTTGCGAAGACCATATATGCCAAATGGACACCGGCTGATGTGGCACTTAATTTCAATTACCTGATACCTGATGCTGCGAAAAACAGCCGTCTTGGCTACACGCTTACGGGTGCAGACGAGACATCGAGAACACTAACGTTCGGTACAAAGATAGGCTTGCTTCCTGAGCCTGAGCTTTCAGGATATACGTTCGTCTGTTGGAACTGGACGGCAGACGGTGCGGGCGGAACCGCCTCGGCAGACGGCCTTTATTATGGGATTGATGGCAACGGCGACCCGGCGGACACGCTGTACGCCATGTGGGAGCCGCTCAGTTACAGCATAAAATATGATTACAACGGTGCGGACGCAATCGCATCCAACCCGACCAAAGCCAAATATTACGACATTCTCAGCATCGCGGCACCGACGCTTGCCGGGGCTGAGTTTGCAGGCTGGGAAATAACCGGAATGGATAACAGCCCGCACCTTCTTGACGGCACGAAGACAAACTCAGAAAGTGCATCCGGCATAGGCACCGGAAAAAGCCCGGCTGAGTTCATCGGACTGAACGGCTCGGATGGCACCGTGCTTTTTACGGCTCAGTGGAACTATGCAAAATACAACATCACATACGATTTCAACGGCGGTTCTCCTGTTCCGGGCGGCTCGTATCCGGCAGAGGCCTCGGTTTACGAGTATTTTGACATCAGCAACCCTGAAAAAGGTTCGTCACTCTTCAAGGGCTGGACTGTAAAGGGAATGGATGAGGGAACGCACTGTGTAGGCGGCGCGTATGTGGACGGTGCCACGGCATCAGGTGCCGGAGCCGGAAAGGCCGCGGGTGCAAAGCTTCCGTTCGCAAGCTTAAGATATACCCCCGGAACCGTAACCCTTGTTGCAGCGTGGGAAGCCGACGACAGACAGCTCATATTCATGACGGACACCGGAACAATGACCGGAAAAAGCATACAGGACAACTGGACGCTGCGGTTCATCAGATTCGGTTCCAAGAATTTCATTTCAAAAAATGCGTATGATGTGGAATGGGGAACCGACGTGCCGTCTGTAAAAAGAACCGGCTACACTTTTAACGGATTCTATACGGAACTTAAGGGCGGCACGCAGGTATTTAACGGCGGCAGCTCAACGGATATGGCAGACAGAATGCCGTCGGACAAGCTCGCGGCCGGGGCGTACCTGGCGGACAACGGCGCATGGGTTGGACCGAGCCTTATCCTGTATGCGCACTTCACGCCGCTGGAGTTTGAGCTCACGTTCGATGTCAACGGCGGTGTCTGGGCGGACGACAAAAGCTCGGGAACCAGGACTCTGGGAGTAACATATGACAGCGACAGGAACAGCACCGTCTGGGATAGCGCAGATGTAGAGAGAACCGGGTACATTCCCGGCGGCTGGAACACCAGGGCGGACGGCACCGGTTACACGGTATTTGACACGGACGGGTACAGCACCGACGAGGGCGGATACTGGTCGGAAGACTACAGAAAATAAGGAGGTGAGACGGATGAAAAACAAAAGGCTTCATAAATTCCTTAACAGGGCTGTGGCATTCGTCACGGCGGCGGGACTTGCGCTCCTGCCTCCGTGCGGAGCACTGACGTGGACGGGCAGTATTGAGACGGTGCTGGCCGACGATGCACCGGCTGGGTATCATTACGGGGCATCATCCATAACATACAATATAATAAAATTTGATAACCTTGAAATATTCAGCGATTTCACAAAATACTATCATGCTTCAACGAACAGCAGGTTTGGCTGGCCTTTTTGTGAATGGTGTGGTGAGTGCAATGATGAGTACGGCAATCCGAATCATTGGGTAACCCAGGCTGCTAATTTTTATGGATATTATGATACGGTAAATAATAAATATGTTTTTACCGGGGCAAGCGTATACGGTGGCGAAAGAAACAAAGTTGATAATCATTGCGCAGTACATGAAACATGTAACCATGACCATGGGAAGTCACATGAGTCGGTATTGCAGGAACAGGACCAACCGGATATACAGGACTTAAACTCATGGATGTTTGATGGTATGGTTCGTTACCTGGGCCGTAAGGGTGCCGGTATGATTTCATTAAAGACACTAAAAAACAACGGATGTACGTTTGAGTATTCGCGCGAAAATGGTATCGGAGGAACCGTAACCGTAACATATAATAATCAGCTTGTTCCAAATAATTACAACATTGTCTTTAATCCATCAAACGGCAACGGCGAATTTTCCCATACCGCCACATACGACTCTTCAAACCGGAATGCAGGAGCCGCGTCAGCGGCATGGAACGACTGTACGCTTCAGGGATGGTATACCGGTCAGAATGGGACAGGAGAAAAGGTATACGATGCAGACGGCAATGCCGTGTCCGGCAGTTTCTGGAGCGGCAGCGGCAGCAGTGCCGTATGCAGATGGAACAGCACGGATGGTGCCACTTTGAATCTCTATGCTTACTGGACGGGAACCGTCACCGTAAACGCCGGCACCGGAATATCCTCCGTATCAGGCGGCGGAGTCAAGTCCGTAAGAAGCGACGTCACCATAACCTCAACGACAAAAACAGGATACACAACTCCTTACTGGGAGCAGGACGTCGCAGACAGCAGCAAAGCCTACGGCAGCAGCTACACATTCACAATGCCGGGCAGCAGCATAAGCTTTACAGCTTACGCATCTCCAAAACAGTACGCAATAACATGGAATTCTAATGGCGGAAGTTCAACTCCCGCGAACACGGACGTTACATACGACTCCACGCAGGGAAACAGCGTCCCGTCATCGGTAATAACAAAAAACGGGTGCAGGTTTGACGGATGGTCAGATGCGTCAGGCAATATGATATACGATTCCACTGGTAACGCAGTAAACGGTACATACTGGACAGGAAGCGTGGCACAGGCGGTATGGAAATATGCAGGCAGTGAAAATCCTGTAAAAGTGTATGCCAAATGGGCGGACATAACCGGGCCGACGGTCAGTGCGGTACCGTCACAGACTGCCTGGACAACAACGTCATCCGTTAAGATTACTGCAGATGACAATGACACCCTTGCGTCTGACAATGCATACCGGTATTACCTGTCTGAGAGCAGCTCAAGTCTTGTCGGCGGTTCGTGGACAAACTATGTAAATAATCGGAATGTGACAATCGGAAGCGGGCTGACGGGCACATATTATCTCTGGGTAAAGCGCGTAAAGGATACAGCCGGGAACTGGTCAAACGATTCCGATTATCATGTGTTCGGTCCGTACCGTTTCGATAATACCGCGCCTGATTTAAGCAGTGTCAAAAGCACTTACGGATGGTTCGAATCAGGAAGCACCACAGAAATCAGTTTTGATATATCAGATAATGAAGCCGGGCTTAAAAGTATCGTATTAAAGGATGTAAATGATGTCGTTCTTGCAGACATAACAGGCGGCGCCCACAGCTACAGCTTCAGTGCATCGGGCGTAAACTTTTACAATATCATTGCGACCGATAACCTTGACAACACATCAAAGAAGATGTTCGTTGTAAAAATCGGTACGCCGGCTGAAATTCCGGCTGAAAGTGCAGTGTGGAAAGGACTTAATAATCTGGAGCTGTACCAGAGCTGGCTGCCGATAACCTACACGATAAGATTTGATAAAAATGACGGCGACAGCGCGACGAAGGTAACAGGCACAATGGCAGACGTGCCGGCTATATATGATGTGCCGGTCAATCTGCCGGAAAATAAGTTTGCAAGAGACGGATACGAGTTCATAGGGTGGAATACCAGCGCGGACGGAAACGGCAAGTCTTATGCGAATCGGGAAACTGTAAAGAATCTTACGGCTGTCCGGGGAGGCAAGGTTACGCTCTACGCACAGTGGAAGGATTCATCAGCGCCACAACTCAGTGTTACACCGACAGAAACCGTCAACCCGGATGTGGAAAACGATGCCGTAAAAAGTATTGATGTAACAATAACCATAGCAGAAAAAGGTTCCGGACTCTCATCGGACAATCACTATGAATATGGATTTTCAACAAGCATCACAACTCCGCCGGACAACTGGTTCGAGTACTGTTCTTCACCAGCTGCAGATTCTTTTTCAACAACGCTCAATAGGCTCGGCAGCTCCGAAACAGGCTTTTACTATCTCTGGGTTAAGCAGATAAAAGACAGGTACGGAAACCTGTCAAGCAGCATAGGGGCTCTTGCAACGATTGCATCCTGCCATGTCTACGGCGTCTACGCCTTTGACAACACTGCTCCGTCCGGTACCGTAAAATACATCGAGAACAATGCAACTCTCGGACTATACAATGATACTTTAAACGCCTCCCCTTACGCTGTCATGAGTATCTACGATGCATACGATGATGTTTCGGGAATATCCGGGTTTTCACTTGTTATTTCCGATGTCAATAATGCTGATAACAGGGCTGAGTTCAGCTTTATTGAAAACAGCGGAAGCTATGTCTGTCGTTTTAGTCTGTATGATTGTCTGAAAAATTTTCAGGATGTAGAACGCGTCAATATGTCCATCCATGCATTTGACCGGCTTGGCAACACTGCCACGCTGCCGATAACCTCGTACGACTTTGGAACACTCCAGAGCGGTTCGGCTATACATGCCGATGACATTGGATTTTTACTTGCTGACAGCTCAGGATATGTATATTCCAGAGATGCCTTCCGCGTTGAAGCATACATTGAAAATATCTCCCACAATTCGCACGGTACCTCCTTCATGGGCGGTCAGAAAGGCAGGCTCCGCATATATACCTTCGGCAATGTGCACTCTATATGTGCTGATTTCGGCTCGGTAAAGAAGTACATAAATCCGGCGTGTGATACACATCCTGACCTCGAAATGACCGTCATACAGCCGACACACACGGCATATATATATTTACATGACTTCTTCATACCTCTTGGCTGTGCCAGCTCCACATATACGGATACGACGGCATTAGGCTTCAAAGAAGGCGGTGTTCAGCACCGAAATATCGTATATGACGTTTCGGGAACGCTCACCGACAATATCAAGACAATTCTGAAATATAATGCACGATAAGTTTTCTTATTTTCCCTATTCCATTTTTTTCTTTATGTGTTATAATATGATTGTCAAAATAATAACAATATCGGAGGTATACCTATGTTAGTTACAGCAAAAGAAATGCTTGAAAAGGCAGTTGCCGGTCATTATGCAGTTGGCCAGTTTAATATTAACAATCTTGAGTGGACTAAGGCTATCCTTACCACGGCTCAGGAGCTCAACTCCCCTGTTATCCTCGGTGTTTCCGAAGGTGCAGGCAAGTACATGGCAGGATATAAGACTGTTGTAGGTATGGTTAAGGGTATGATGGAGGAGCTTAACATCACGGTTCCTGTTGCTCTTCACTTAGACCATGGTTCATACGAAGGATGTCTTAAGTGCGTTGAGGCAGGCTTCTCTTCAATCATGTTCGATGGTTCTCACTACCCAATCGAGGAGAACATTGCAAAGACCAAGGAATTAGTTAAGATTTGTGCTGACCACAATATGTCTCTTGAGGCTGAGGTTGGTTCAATCGGCGGCGAAGAGGACGGTGTCATCGGTATGGGTGAGTGTGCCGACCCTAAGGAGTGTAAGGCAATCGCAGACCTCGGTGTTACAATGTTAGCTGCCGGAATCGGCAATATCCACGGTAAGTACCCTGCTAACTGGAAGGGCTTAAGCTTTGAGACACTTGCAGCCGTTAAGGAGCTCACAGGTGACATGCCTCTCGTTCTTCACGGTGGTACAGGCATCCCTGCTGACATGATCAAGAAGGCCATCTCTCTCGGTGTTGCCAAGATTAACGTCAACACAGAGTGTCAGTTATCATTCGCTGACGCCACAAGAAAGTACATCGAGGCAGGCAAGGACTTAGAGGGCAAGGGCTTTGATCCTCGTAAGCTTTTAGCTCCGGGTGCTGCTGCAATCAAGGAAACAGTCAAGGAGAAGATGGAGCTTTTCGGTTCCGTTGGCAAGGCTTGATTATAGTCAAAAATGCACGTTGGCACTTTTGCAGATAAAAAAATAAGTTTTTTTTAAAAAAGGGCTTGCAATTTCCGAAATTATAGTTTATTTTATTAACATAAATGATGTCTTGTAATACTAAAGTCAATATTTAGGGAACAAGGTCATATAATTTCGTGTGAGTGAACAAGGGCGTTCCGTTTATTTGGAATGCCCTTTTTTTATGCAAACGAATATACTTTTTTTAGACGCGTCGCTGAAGCCTCACCGGAAAATTTTACAGCATGAAAGGAATGGAAAAGAATGAGCAATATCAATGTAGAAGAAATTTTTGGCGAAAATGTATTCACTGTTGGTAAGATGAGAGAACGCCTTCCTAAGAAGGTATTTGCAAATCTCATGAACGTTATGAACAAGGGTGGCGAGTTATCAATTTCCGATGCCGATGTAATCGCCAAGGCAATGAAGGACTGGGCTGTTGAGAAGGGTGCAACCCACTATACCCACTGGTTCCAGCCGCTTACAGGTATAACAGCCGAGAAGCACGATGCCTTCGTCACACATCCTGACGCTGACGGAAAAATGATTATGGAATTCTCCGGCAAAGAGCTCATCAAGGGCGAACCTGATGCTTCTTCCTTCCCATCCGGCGGTTTAAGAGCCACATTCGAAGCAAGAGGCTATACGGCTTGGGACTGTACATCTCCTGCATTTGTCAAGGAGGATGCGACAGGTGCAATTCTCTGCATACCGACAGCCTTTTGTTCATATAAAGGCGAAGCTCTTGATAAGAAGACTCCTCTTCTCCGTTCCATGGAGGCAGTAAGCGAGCAGGCTCTCCGTATCGTAAGACTTTTCGGCAACACAGAGGCAACCAAGGTTACAGCTTCCGTAGGACCTGAGCAGGAATATTTCATCATTGACAGAGATAAGTACCTTGAGAGAAAAGATTTAATCTATACAGGACGTACCCTCTTCGGTGCTCCGGCTCCTAAGGGACAGGAACTTGAGGATCATTACTTTGGTTCAATCAAGGAGAGAATCGGTGCCTACATGAAGGACATCAACATTGAGCTCTGGAAGCTCGGCGTCACAGCCAAGACCCAGCACAATGAGGTTGCTCCTGCACAGCATGAGCTTGCTCCTATCTACGAGACAGCAAATGTTGCAGTAGACCACAATCAGCTTGTAATGGATGTTATGAAGAAGGTTGCCACCCGTCACGGTCTTGCATGTCTCCTCCATGAGAAGCCATTCGCAGGTGTCAACGGCTCAGGTAAGCATGACAACTGGTCAATCGTCACAGATAACGGTGTCAACCTTATTGACCCGGGCGACACTCCTAATGAGAACCTTCAGTTCTTACTTGTACTCGCCTGCATCATGAAGGCAGTTGATACACATGCAGACCTCCTTCGTCAGTCCGCTTCCGATGTAGGAAACGATCACAGACTTGGAGCTAACGAGGCACCTCCTGCAATCATTTCAATGTTCCTTGGCGACCAGCTTGAGGATGTTGTTAATCAGATTATCGAGACCGGTACTGCAACACACAGCATTGAGGGCGGTAAGCTTCTCACAGGTGTATCCACACTTCCTGACTTTGCAAAGGACGCTACCGACAGAAACAGAACTTCACCATTCGCTTTCACAGGCAACAAGTTCGAGTTCCGTATGGTCGGTTCAGCAGACTCTATCGCAAGCCCTAATACAGTGCTCAACGCAATTGTTGCCGAGGCATTCTGTGAGGCTGCCGATATTCTTGAGAAGTCAGATGACTTTGACAAGGACGTTCATGAGTTAATCAAGAAATACATGACTGAACATAAGAGAATCGTATTCAACGGCAATGGTTACTCAGATGAGTGGGTAGCTGAAGCTGAGAGAAGAGGACTTCCTAACATCAAGTCAATGGTTGATGCCGCAAGCGCTCTCACAACAGACAAGTCTGTTGCCCTGTTCGAGAAGTTCGGTATCTTCACCAAGGCTGAGCTTGAATCCCGTGAGGAGATTACATACGAGACATACACCAAGTACATCAACATCGAGGCTCTCACAATGATAAGCATGGCTTCAAAGCAGATTCTTCCTGCAGTAATAAGCTATACAACTGAGCTTGCAAGCTCCATCGCTTCCGTTGAGGCTGTAGGCTGCGATGCAAGTGTCCAGAAGGAGAGACTTGAAAAAGTAACAGCCGAGTTAAAGGCAATGAATACAGCTCTTGAGAAGCTCATAGCTGATCAGGCAGCCGGCGAAAAGGAATGTCCAAAGTGCACGGCCGTTTACTACCATGACACAATTATGGCAGATATGGCAGCTCTTCGTGCTCCGGCTGATAAGCTTGAAATGCTTGTTGACAAGGACTTCTGGCCTATTCCAACTTACGGCGACCTCCTCTTTGAGGTATAAACGGAGTTTCCTCTATAATATAGCTAAACTTTAATACCCCTACCGCCAATCTGACGGTGGGGGTATTTTATGGCTTACATATAAATACACAAATTATAATGAATTCCAAAATGTAACATTGGTTACTGGATAAAATCCTCTTGTCGTGTTACAATAACAAGGAGAACAAACAAGGAGGCAAAATCCTCTCCTCACCATTAGGTTCGGATTTTTCCTTCGGAAAAACAAGGAGGATTTAAAAATGGCAGCATTACACATTACAAGCGACAACTATGAGAGCGAAGTGCTCAACTCTGACAAGCCCGTGCTTCTTGACTTCTGGGCTTCATGGTGTGGTCCATGCCAGATGCTCCTGCCGGTTATAGAGGAACTCTCAAATGAGGTTACGGATGCTAAGATATGCAAGATTAACGTCGATGAGGAATCATCACTGGCAGAGAAGTACGGCGTTATGTCGATACCTACATTGGTAGTAGTAAAGGACGGCAAAACAGTCAACACGACCGTCGGCGTACAGCCAAAGGACAAGATTCTTGATATGCTCAAATAATTGTCAGGCATAAAACAGAATCAAATATAATAAATAGAGAAAAGGCGTAGATTCAAATTTGAATTTACGCCTTTTCCTATACCTCTGTATAAAGCCATTTATTTACAATATTGATTGCCACGAACAGTTTTTACAACACGATATACCCTGCGTACCGCAGGCATCCCCTACTCCTCCTGATTCTTGGCATTGCGGTACTGAAGCGGTGTCATGAGGTATTCTTTCTTGAAAAGCCTGTTAAAATGCTCCACGTTCTCATAGCCGACGCTTGCGGCGATTGTCTCAACATTCTGGTTAGACTCGCGCAGAAGAACCTTCGCCTTCTTCATTCTTGCTTTCTTTACCGCATCCTGGAATGTCATACCCGACTTCTCCTTAATATACTTGGAAAGGTATGGCTTCGAGAGATTGAAATTCTCAGCAAGTTCATCAAGCGTCACATCCGTGTAATGATTCTGGATGAAATTGAGGATGTCAACAATGCGCTCCTCCCTGCCTTCCTTGACATTCGTATCCTTGGCAAGCTTGTTGACTGCTGCCACAAGTGCCGATATGGAAGCCTTGATTATATCCTCGTCAAGACCTACGCCCCAGTACATCTTATCCTTGCAGAGCACTCCGACATATGATGCCGCCTTCGAGGATGAACCCTTGGAGATTGCATGCTCCTCATACACCGCAAGCTCATAGCTTATGCCGAAGTACATCTTGAGTGCATTGCTCACGGCATCAAGTCGGCCGTTACCACCTGTCTCAACAATGCGCTTCTCCTTACCCTGCTGGATTGTCACTGCAGCCCAGATTCCGTCCTCCTGCTTGAAATGGCACTCAGGAACCGAGAATACATCCGTCTGACCGATATAGTTATCCTCAAATATCTGATACACAACCGAAGGTGTAAGTTCCTTGTGCTTGCGGTCCGAAACACCCTTCACAAGATAGCCTACCTCCTCCTTCATCTTATCAGGTATGGAAATACCGAAGTTCTGCTTAAGGATGTAGGATACACCTCCCTTACCCGACTGGCTGTTGATACGGATGACATCCGACTCGTACTCTCTTCCGACGTCCATCGGGTCGATAGGAAGATATGGGACAGTCCACTTCCCGTTCGACTTCCCCTTCTCCCACCAGTCCATGCCCTTTGAAATGGCATCCTGATGTGAACCTGAAAATGCGGTAAATACAAGGTCCCCTGCATAAGGTGAACGCTCATACACTCTCATTCCGGTATACTGCTCATACTTCTTTCTTATATCCATAATATGTGAAAAATCAAGTCCCGGCTCGACCCCCATTGAAACCATGTTCATCGCAAGCGTTACGATATCCACATTGCCGGTGCGCTCACCATTGCCGAAAAGTGTTCCCTCAACTCTGTCCGCTCCCGCAAGAACACCAAGTTCGGCATCCGAGATACCACAGCCTCTGTCATTGTGAGGATGTACACTCAGAACAACATTCTCGCGGTACTTCATGTTGCGGCTGAGATATTCAATCTGTGAAGCAAATACATGAGGCATTGCAATCTGCACTGTTGTAGGAATATTGATAATCGCTTTATTATCTGCTGAAGGCTCCCATACATCAAGAACCGCGTTGCAGACCTCAAGTGCATACTCTACCTCTGTTCCCGGGAAACTCTCAGGCGAATACTCAAATGTAAAATTGCCGTCCGTCTCTGCTGCAAGCTTTTTTAAGAGCTTAGCTCCGTCAACGGCGAGCTTCTTTACCTCTTCCCTGCTCTTTTTAAACACCTGCTCGCGCTGTGCTACCGATGTTGAATTATACAGATGAATGATGGCATGAGGTGCACCCTTTACTGCCTCAAAGGTCTTCTTGATAATGTGCTCTCTCGCCTGTGTGAGAACCTGCACAGTAACATCCTCAGGTATCATATTGCGCTCGATAAGTGCTCTCATAAAATTGTATTCCGTGTCGGATGCAGCCGGGAAACCGACCTCAATCTCCTTAAAGCCTATATCCACAAGCATCTTGAAGAAGTCAAGCTTCTCTTCAAGGCTCATCGGCTCAATGAGTGCCTGATTTCCGTCTCTTAGGTCAACGCTGCACCATATCGGTGCCTTATCTATGTAATCCTTCTTTACCCAGTCATAGCTCATCTGCGGCGGTAAAAAATATGCTCTCTGATACTTCTCTGTATTCATGTTATTCTCCATTCCCGAGCGACTTGTCGTGAAGGGCGATGAGAAATTCACGAATGTGATTTCTCATCTGCCATAAAAGCAATTTGTTTTCGCTCTTTAAACAAATTGCACGTCAGAAAAATAAAATATCAAGCATATTTTTCTGACCGGTTCCTCCATATTCCAACTTATGCTGATATCTTAACATGCCTACTTTGCATTTACAATGTACATATTTAATCAATTTTGTTGATGTTTTTTAGCATTATTGCCATATTTTTTATAAAAGACATAAGAATAATATAACATCAAAACAGAGGTGGCGATGAGCAGAACAAGCATGATTACAGTCGAAGCGAAGCCCTTTATGAAAATTGTCTCCAAAATCGTAAGTATTCCGCACAGCATTAACAGCCTGCCTCCAAGACGATTTGACAGCTCCCAGGTTGTATCATTGTCCATGCTCCATGTGGTTCTTATGCCTACAAACCTGTTGCGCTTACATTTCGGAATAATGTTGCCTATTACAATCACCAGAAGTCCCATCAGACAATTCGCCACAACATTGATGTCCACCCTCATCTTTTCCTGTCCGTCAGATATGTTGATATCCATAAACAAAAATACCGTCTGCATCACTGTGAACATTATCGTCATACTTATCGCGGTAAACCCCAGCACCTTTATGTTATTTTCCGCCTCAATCCTTTCTTTGTCACTGTCTGTCTTAGCCGCTCTTTTTTCAAACACCTTCATAAGGATAACCCAGAACACATTGAATACCACAATCATGCAGGGAAATAGAAAGTTCTCGTTTCTTGAACCGTATCGGTCAATCTCCCCTTGCATGTTATAGTGCATCGGCACCGTCTCCGGCATAAACTGAACGCATATAGCCGTTATCACAAAAGCCATCGCCGTAAGTATTATAAGCCATGAATAAAATTTTCTGTTTTGCTTCATATAAAATCCTCCGTTCCGCATTTTTTTGCCCTGTCATGTCCTGTGTATTCCTTTTTCTCATCCGTAAAACCTCTAAACCACATGAGCAGCTCGTCAAATACCGTCATATTAAGCGAATAGTACACAAAATTTTTCTCCTTATACTCTATGACAAGCTCCGCTTCCTTTAGAAGTCTCAGATGATATGAAAGTGCCGCAGGTGACATACCAAGTGACTTGGCAAGTTCACCGGCGGACATTCTCCCACCCTTAAGAAGTTCAAGAATCTTTCTTCGCACAGGCTCCGACAGCACCTTAAAACTCTCTGCAACTCCCATAACATACACCTCACATTCTATTTAAAATTTTCTTTAAATAGATTATAGCATATAGTTCCGTTACATGCAATAATTATTTAAAATTATTTTTAAATACCTTTCTTATTTCTTTTAAACCACATTAATGTTATAATAGCTTTAAATCTACAATATTGGAGATGTTTACAATATGAAGAAACGATTGGATTTTTTTGTCTATACAGCATTTGGAACATGCATATTTATTCTGCTGTTCATGCTTGCATATATAACAACACATTTTGATGCCGAAACATTTTCAACCAGGCAGCCCGGCTCATACAGCATCCTCTCACCTGATATTTTTGAGAGTCTGCAGAGCGATACGGCACCGCTGCATCAGTACAATGAGCTTATTGTGACTGTGCCGGAGGTTCATAAAAACGGCTCTAACCTTATATTTTATGTAAAGCATGAGTCCGTTGAGGTCTATATAGACTCTGAGCTTGTCTATTCCCTCGCTCCCTATGAAGGCTCTTTCATAAAAACACCCGGAGCTAACTGGTGTATTATACCGATTTACCCCGATGATGCCGGTAAGACCATAAAAATAGTTCTCACACCGCTGTACAAGAGCATGACAGACACATGCCCTACCATATATTTTGGTTCACAATATAAGATATATGAACATCTTCTTGCACCGAATATTATTATATATCTTACCTGCCTGCTGGCCGTGCTCTGTGGTGCATTTTTCATCATATTTCCCCTTGTCAACATCAACAACAAGCATGTTGACAAAAGCCTTATCATGATTGGTATTTTTTCGATACTAATCGGATTATGGAAGTTTATGGACTTAGATTACACGGCTTTGATTATAAGAAATCCTATAGCCCAATCATACACGTCCTACTTCTGCCTCCTTTTGATGACGATACCATTTATAACATTCCTCAGAAGCTCCTTTACCGACAGGGATAATGTTCTGTGGGATATTCCATGCATAGGAAACATTATTGTGTTTATCATAATAATGGTGCTTCAAATTGCCGGAATTGCAGATATACGTGATAATCTGTGGCTTATACACGCCGTCATGTTGTCTAACATACCTGTGACATTTATCATGTTTTATAAAGAAATAACCGAATACGGCTGGAATCCGAAGCTCAAGCTGACCTTTATATGTTCGTTTACCTGTCTTGTCGGACTGCTCGCCGACATAGCTGCGTACTATATCTCAAACGGCGCATTTCCGTCATTTCTCGGAATCACCTGCCTGCTGTTCTACATCATTTCCCTTGGAGCCTCATCTCTTAAAGAAGCTCGTCGTCTTATGGTTATCGGAAGCCATGCCAAGGACTTTGAGGAAATGGCATACCATGACCAGCTCACCGGTCTTTACAACCGTACAGCGTATGCAAAATACATCAACCACAAGGATTTCAAGCCTGATGGACACATCGTCGTCATGTTCGACCTGAACAATCTCAAAAAATGCAATGACAGCCTCGGACACGAACAGGGAGACAACTATATAATGGAAAGTGCACGGATAATTAAGAAAGCCTTCGGTGCGTTCGGGAACTGCTACCGCATGGGCGGTGATGAATTCTGTGTTCTTCTGCACAACGTATCCATCGCAAAATGTGCTGGCTGTGTTGATACGCTGACGGAGCTTCTTAACGCATACAACAACGCAAATCCTGACCGCTTTCCTCTAAATATTGCTCTCGGCTATGAATTGTACGATCCGGATGAGGATTACGACATCGGCGACACTCTTCGCCGCGCCGATAAAATGATGTACAGTGAGAAATTTGAGATGAAGAAAAATAACCACGAGACCGTGCGCTGACATCAACTTGATAAGATTTTACATTGTTTTGTTATATTCTTTATTAAAGCTTTGCTGAAACAACTTTGTTTTTAGGTCAGCGTATGCTATAATATTATGGTTAGAATGGATTTTTAAGGAGGATTTAAATTTAATGTTGAAGAAGACAAGATTAGTGTGTACCATGGGGCCTGCATGTGATAATGAGGAGACTCTCAGAAAAATGATGGAGAACGGCATGAATGTCGCCCGTTTCAACTTTTCACATGGAAGCTATGAGGAACACTTAAACAGATATAACCGCGTAGTCAAGATTCGTACGGAACTTGGACTTCCGGTAGCAACACTTTTTGATTCTAAGGGACCTGAGATTCGATTCAGACTTTTTGAGGGCGGCAAGGTTACAGTCAACAACGGTGATTTGTTCACCCTTACCACAAAGGAGCTTCTCGGAAATAACACAATCGGTTCCATTTCCTATAAGAACCTTATCAACGATGTATCCGTCGGTGCAAGCATCCTTGTAAATGACGGTCTTATCGAGTTAAAGGTTGAAGAAATCACTGATACTGACATTGTGTGCCGCGTTATTAACGGCGGAGTCATCTCTGACCGCAAGGCAATCAATGTTCCGGGAGTTCATTTATCGATTCCATTCTTAAGCGATGTCGATAAGAATGATTTAGAATTCGCAATGAAGACTAATTTCGATTTCTTTGCACTCAGCTTCGTGCGCTGTGCCGAGGATGTCCTTGAGGTCCGCCGTCTCCAGAAGGAACATGGCAATACCTCCAGGCTCATAGCTAAGATTGAAAGCCAGGAGGGTGTTGAAAATCTCGATGAGATAATTGATGCTGCCGACGGAATTATGGTTGCCCGCGGCGATATGGGTGTTGAGATTCCTTTTGAGAAGGTTCCTGTTGTACAAAAGGACATGATTAACAAGTGTCTTAAGTCAGGAAAGTTCGTAATAGTTGCCACACAGATGCTTGAAAGCATGACGCACAATCCACGTCCTACAAGAGCTGAGGTAAACGATGTGGCAAATGCCATTTTCGACCAGACATCAGCCGTGATGCTCTCAGGCGAGAGTGCCGCAGGTGACTACCCTGTAGAAGCTGTTAAGACAATGAGCAGAATCTGCCGTGAGATTGAAAAGACAACCACAACAGGCAAGTTCGATATCAGCTACAACGGTAACAATCTTGCATCATCCATTGCCTGCGCCGCATGTTCAATTGCAAGCATCATAAATGCCGATGCAATCATCCCTGTTTCACTCAGCGGAAGCACAATCCGTAAGGTATCAGGTTTCCGTCCTAACATAGATATCATCGGATGTTCCACGGATGAGCGTGTATGCCGTGAGACATCTCTCATGTGGGGTGTAACACCACAGCTTGTGACAGAGCAGAAGGACGGAGATGCTCTTATCCGCGAAGTTATTGATAAGTGTAAGGCATCCGGACTTATCAAATCAGGCAGCCGTGTCGTAATAGTTGCCGGATTCCCTCTCGGAGTAGCCGGCGTAACTAACATGATTCGTGTTGTCGACGTCGAATAATACATCTGCACGTTCACCAATCAGACTATATCATGGAGGTAAGACCAATGACTAATATATATGTCGATAATAAAAAAATTTCTTTTGAATTATTTAGATATGTAGCCGAGCAGTTTTCATCCTGCATGAATGATAATTTGTATGTCTATGATATTCAGAACGATACTTACTATATTACTGAGGGAGCTACGAAACGCTTTGCCGTTCCGGGTTCTTTCTTTAACAATGTTCTTGAGGAACTTAAGAAATTTGTCTGCCCCGATGATTTTCCGGTCCTTGAAGCTGACCTCAAATCTCTTATCAACGGTCAAAAAACATGGCATAATCTTAATTACCGCTGGCTGTCCCATGACGGCTCCCCGATATGGATTAACTGCCAGGGACGCATAATTCCCGGGGAAGACGGAAAGCCTTATCTCCTTATCGGATGTATCAACGAGATAGGTAAGCGGCAAAGTGCAGATAACGTCAGTGGTCTTCTCTCCTCCGAAGCATTGAAGGAAAGACTGTTAAAGTTCAACCGCCTCCCTGAGGGCTATGTCCTGAGAATAGGCATAGACGACTTCAAAAATGTTAATGAAAGACTTGGTCATGACTATGCCGACCATCTTCTGAGAAATATAGCGGAATGTATTGAGTCCAGCCTTACAGACGGTCAGAGCGTATATCGTATAGGCGGCGATGAATTCATAATTTTTGACTGCATAAAGGGTTCTCTCTCAGATGCGCATTTACTCTACCACAAGATTCGTTCCGGTGTGGACAAGCATATTGAGGATAACCGTTATAAGGCACTCTACACTATATCCGGAGGTGTCATTGATAATTCCTATTTTGATACAGCCGATTATGAGCATATTCTTAAGCTTACCGAATTTGCACTCAGCATGGCAAAGGTGCGCGGCAAAAACCAGCTCTACTATTATGACGAGGAAGACTACTCTGCTTTTCTGCGCAAGCGTATGCTGAGCATCGCTCTCCGTGAAGCAGTTGACAATAACTTTGAGGGTTTTGAGCTTTATTATCAGCCTATTATGTCCGTCAACAACGAGAAGCTTTATGCAGCTGAGACATTGTTAAGATTCACTCTCAAATCAGGTGAAAGAGTATCTCCCGGAGAGTTTATTCCGATTTTGGAGGAATCAGGTCTTATAATTCCTGTCGGCAAATGGATAATACGCGGTTCAATGGCTGTATGCAAAGAGTTCCAGCAGACACTGCCTGACTTCCGCATATCAATCAATCTCTCATATATACAGCTTCTAAAGAGTCCTGTATTCAATGAAATCCTTGAATCGCTTGATAACACCGGACTTTCACCTGAGAGCCTGATTGTCGAATTAACCGAGAGCGGAAAGCTCGATAACTCACTGGCAATACGAAATATCTGGGACAAGCTAAAAAAGCTCGGCGTCAACCTCGCCATCGATGATTTCGGCACAGGTTACTCCAACCTCGGCAATATAGGAAATCTCAAGCCTGATATTGTAAAGCTTGACCGAAGCTTCACAGTCAAGGCACTTCAGAATGATTACGAACACCGGTTGATGGTTCACATCATCTACATGATACACAGTATAGGGCTTAATCTTGTCGTTGAAGGCGTTGAGACCAAGGACGAACAGGCAAAAATAGCCGCTCTTGACCCGGATTTTATTCAAGGCTACTATTACAGCCAGCCTTGTTCTAAGGAAGAGTTCAAGAAAAAATTTAATTTATAAGAGCAAATAATGTTTCCTATCACATAATAAAACTGCCATACATGATATGCCTTAACATCTCATCAGCATATCGAATATGGCAGTTTTTTATTTCAGTTTTTTATTTCAGTTTCTGATTTTAGTTTTCTGTATACCGTGACATACATGGTTATGAAGCTTGCAAGTCCACCTATGACATTCGATATCGGCTCTGATAAAAATACACCCATGACTCCAAAACCGATTCTCGGAAGAATTATTACAAGCGGCACAACAATTATGGCTTTTCTCAAAAGTGAGAAGAATATAGCATGTTTTGAATATCCGAGTGCCGTGAAGGTCGATTGTCCCGTGAACATGAAAGCCATAAACACAAATCCAAAGAAATATGTCTTAAGTGCTTCTGCACCGTAGGCAATCGTCTGTGCATCCTCAGTGAATATTCCCATGAGCTGCTTCGGAATAATAAGAACAATAATCCATGCAAGCGCCGTGTAAGCGATTCCTATTGCTGCCGTGAATCTTATCCCGCTTTTTACCCTGTCATATTTTCCTGCACCGTAATTATATCCCAGAACAGGCTGTGAACCGCTCGTGAGTCCACTCACCGGAAGTGACATTATCTCCCTGACCGAATTGATTACAGTCATAATTCCGACATATAAGTCCCCTCCGAATACCTTGAGTGTGGCATTGCAGACCACCTGGACCATACAGTTCGTTGCCTGCATGATAAATCCTGCCATTCCCAGCGTTGTTATATCTCCTACCAGCTTCCATTCCGGCTTCATACAGCTAAGTTTAATATGATATGCGGCTTTTCCCTTTCTGCTCAAAAGAAAATGCATAACCCACACAGCCGACACCGCCTGACTTATGATGGTGGCAAGTGCAGCACCGGCAACCCCCATGTCTGACACAAATATGAACAGCGGGTCGAGGATAAGATTTAAAAGTGCACCGATCAGAGTAGTCATCATTCCGATTTTCGGAAATCCCTGTGCATTTATAAAGCCGTTAAGTCCCGTAGACAGCATGGTAAATGTAGTACCAAAAAGATATATTTTAAGATACTCATCCGCATACACATACGAGGCATCACTCGCACCGAACAGATACAACACGGGCTTTCTGAAAATATAGCACAGGGCAAAGATCACAAACGAACTTGCAAAAAGCATCGTGAATGTATTTCCAAGAATCTTCTCCGCCCTCTCATCATTCCCCGCACCTCTCTCTATTGAAAACAGCGGTGCTCCTCCCATTCCGAACAGATTGGTAAATGCTGCAACCAGTGTTGTAAGCGGGAATACAAGCCCAATACCGGTGAGTGCAAGACTGTCCGCACCCGGAAGGTGTCCGATATATATTCTGTCAACAACATTATAAAGAAGCTGAACAAGCTGTGCTAAAATAAGAGGAACGGCCTGTGCCATTATATTGCTCCAGACCTTCCCCTTTGAAAAATCCTTTCCGCCTGCGGCAGACCTATTGTCATTCATTTTCTTACTCCACCACCGATTAATATAATATTACGGATAATTATACAAAACTCTTACAATTAAAACAAGTATTCAGTAGCTTGTTTTTACAAAACGTGTATAATGAACTTATAAGGTGAATTCAATTAACACATGGAGGACTACAATGAATTCTCGAAAGAAAATTGATATGACACAGGGGCACATCATGCGGCTCGTCATACTGTTCGCACTTCCAATCTGTCTTGGAAATGTACTGCAGCAATTATACAGCACCGTCGATACACTCGTTATCGGCAATTTCTGCAGCCCGGCTTCCTTAGCCGCGGTCGGAACCAGCTCGCAGCCGGTAGAACTGCTTCTGTGCATCTTCCTTGGACTTGGAACCGGAGTATCAATCCTCGTGTCACAGTGCACCGGGCGCTCCGATGCTCAAGGACTTAACAAAGTAATCCAGACTGCAACCTTCTTTTTATATGTCAGTGCAATCCCATTATCATTCCTTGGAATACTCATAAGCCCTTATGTTCTTAAATTTATGCAGGTTCCGTCGGACGCATGGGACTATGCCGTCTCATACATCAACATAATTTTTCTCGGTACACTCGGCAATATGGGGTACAACATGAATGCAGGCATACTGCGCGGACTCGGTGACAGCCGTGCCTCACTCCTCTTTCTCATCATATCCTGCATCGTCAATGTCGTGCTTGACCTCGCGCTCGTTGCAGGTATACGCATGGATGTATCGGGTGCTGCGCTCGCAACCGCATGTGCAATGTACGCCTCATGGTTCTGCAGTATCATATATATAAAAAAGAAATATCCTGAACTTGATTACAGAATACTTCCCGGACGCCCTGACAAGAACGTCCTGAAGGATATAATCCGTGTAGGTCTTCCGCTTGGTCTCAACAATTCCCTGTATTCGTTAGGCCATATCATGATGCAGTCACTTGTAAATGCACAGGGAACAATATTTATCGCGGGCTGTTCCGTTGCAGGCAAGGTAACAGGTATAGCAAACGTCGCAATAACCTCCTTCTCCTCCGCCGCGACAACATTTGCCGGACAGAATCTCGGTGCCGGAAAATACGACCGATTAAGACAGGGTGCCAGACGTATTCCTTTTTACTCAGGACTTATAACCTGTATAGCCGGAGTCACTCTCACATTTTTCTGTGAGCCTCTGCTTGCACTCTTTAACAAAGACCCTGAGGTTCTAAAGATAGCTGCAAGATATGTCCGCGTTGTCCTGCCGTTTACATGGACTTATGCTGTATTCAACGGAATAATAAGCTTTGCAAACGGTCTTGGAGAGGTTCGTTATCCTACCATTGTCAATATACTCATGCTGTGGGCTGTCCGTATTCCCGTGGGATACTTTATCAATTATTTTATAGACGGCGGCTACATCATGGCATGCTTCCCGATAAGCTTCACTTTCGGAATGCTCTGCATGCTCGCATTCTTCCGCACAAAAAAATGGAAGAAAATTAAATGCGCTTAGCGCAGATATCCTTTATACAGCATTTATCACAGTAAGGTGTTGTCCTTGCAGTGCAGATGGCTCTGCCATGCTCAACAAGCCTATGGCAGAAGTCATTGCTCTCCTCAGGCGGTATAAGCTTCCATAGCTCCATCTCAACCTTCTTAGGCTCTTTTATTCCGTCCACAAGCCCCATTCTGTTGACAAGCCTTATACAATGAGTGTCCGTAACTATTGCAGGCTGTCCGAACACATCACCCATAATAAGGTTGGCACTCTTGCGTCCGACTCCGGGAAGCTTCAAAAGCTCATCAAAATCATCCGGCACCCTGCCGTCATATTTGTCGCGCAGCATCTTCATGCAGGCGCTTATATCCCTTGCCTTGCTGTTTCCAAGCCCGCACGGGTGCACAAGCTTCTCAATATCACCGACGGAAGCCTCGGCAAGTGAATTGACGTCAGGATAATGCGCATACAAATCCTGAACCACCACATTCACTCTCGCGTCCGTACACTGTGCAGCAAGACGCACGCTGACGAGCAGCTTCCACGCCTCGCTGTACTCAAGTGAGCAGCCTGCATCCGGGTATTCTTTTTTAAGTCTCTCTATTATCTTAAGAGCAAGCTCTGTCTTAGTCATCGTGCACTCCAATTCATCACCTTCATTTTATTCATGCCGCTTAGTGCTCTACACACTTGAAGCGGGGGATTGCTTATTCTGCGTTCAACTCATCTGTAAGCCGACATATTTCATCAATCATATCACCTATAGTCTCAATTGTGTCAAGAAGAGGTTCATCCGTTGAAATATCTATTCCTGCCATAGCTGCAAGCTCAACCGGCGGCTTTGTGCTGCCCGCAGCAAGAACCTTCTTCCAGTCATCAACTGCAGGCTGTCCTTCCTTTTCTATTCTCTTACATACCTGTGTGGCAATGGTAAGTCCGGCACTGTATGTGTATGAATAGAGTCCCATATAGTAGTGAGGCTGTCTCATCCATGTAAGCTCAGCTCCGTCAGTCAGTTCGACCGCATCACCCCAGAACTTTTCAAGCATATTCTTCATTATGCCGCTAAGAGTCTCAGCCTGAACACTCTCTCCTGCCTGCACCTTTCTGTATACCTCTCTCTGATATGCGGCCTCAAGAAGGTGCGTAACAAAATTATGGTAGTATGTATTGCCAACCATATTTGCAAGCACCCAGCGGCGGAAACGCTTGTCATCGCTTGTCTTTAACAGGTAATGTCCAAGCAGGAGCTCATTCATTGTAGAAGGGCTCTCGACAAAATATGTTGAAACATTGGTATCGAATATCGACTGTGCTGAATTGCAGGCCTTAAAATGCCCTGCATGTCCCAGCTCATGTGCTATCGTGAACACATCCGACATTCTTCCGTTCCAGCTTAGCAGAATAAATGAATTTTTGCCGTAAGGACTTGCACAGAATCCCCCTGTAGATTTTCCCTTATTCTGTGCAAAATCAAACCATCGCTCCTTGTAGGCAGTCTCAACCATCTTTACATAATCGTCACCGAGAATCGAGAGTCCCTTGGTTACATAGTCCTTTGACTCCTCAATGGTGAGCTTCGGCGAATATTCCGTGTCAACAGGAAGCTTCAAATCCGCATAAGTCACCTTATCAAGCCCATGTATCCTTCCGATAAGCTTTGCATACTTTCTCATATGAGGTGCAAGCTTCTCCATGATAAGGTCTATCTGTCTGTTGTACATGGATTCATCCACCTTCTGTCCGAAGAGCAGACTGGCAAATACATTGTCGAAGCCTCTTAAATCTGCCATCGTCTTTTCATACTGGACAGCCGCATTGTAAGCAGCGGCAGTTACATTCTCATACTCGCAAAGCTTTGAAGAAAATGCTTCAAATGCCGTTCTTCTCACATCGGTTCTCTCATCATATTCATAGTCATCCTCAAAAAGAGAGTATCCGAGAGGATACTTCCTGCCATCAACCTCAAAATCAGGGAATTTCATATCGGCAAGCTTGACCGTGTTATATATCTCATAAGGTGCTCCCGTCGTCTGTGAAAGTGCCGTGAGTACTCTCTCGGTCTCGGGATTAAGCAGATACGGCTTGCCCCTTAACACATCCTTAAGATAATTGGCATTGGCTTCCGATGAATTGACAGCCTCCTCGATAACTGCATTGTCCTGAACCGCAAGCTCACTATCGATAAAGCTCAGTCTGCTCATGCACTCAGAAAGCTTTCTGTTCATCTTTCCCGCAAGCTCCATATTATGTGTATCGTAATAGTCAACGGATGTTGCAAGCTCACAGTAGTTGCCAATAAGCGTAATAATACCAACCGCCTCACGGTATTCATCAAGGCACTTGTTAACAGTCTCCGCACTTCCTAACTTTCCTTTATATAAGCTCTCTATCTCACCCGTCAGCTTTTCCAACCTGTCGGCATCCGCCATGAGTGCTGCCTCATCCTTGTAAATCAATGTCAAGTCCCATGTAAGTTCCTTTTTCACATCTTTCCTTGAAAGTAATTCCTCTGCCATCCTATTGTCCTCCATAAAATCATTCGCTTAGCATATTTTCAAAGCTTGTGTGATGCATCCTTTTGATTTCGTACATTCTCGCATCGGCAAGCTCCATCATCTCCCGTACCGACACACCTCCGTCTTCACCGAAAAATGCCGAACCCATACTTATTTCAACCGTAAGTTCAATATTCTCATGTGCCTTAAGCGACAGAAGCTTCTTCTCAAGAATGCCCTTATAGTGCTCCGCCTCCCGTTGACCGAAACCTTTTGATATTATGACAAATTCATCGCCTCCGTATCTTGCGATGAAGCTTCTTGTATTTCCATACACAACCTTAAGCGCATCCGCGACAAGACATATTACCTTGTCTCCCATCTGATGTCCGTATCTGTCATTAATCTGCTTGAAATTGTCAATATCCATGATACTGTAGCAAAGTCTCTCCCTGCCAAGGTGCTCCATTGACAGGCTGTTCACATACTCATCGAGCCTTCTTCTGTTATTGAGTCCCGTCATGCCGTCTCTGCTCACATTCTGCTGCTGTATGTTAAGGTACACCATCACAAGTGCCGCCGTAGTGAACTGCCACAATAAATCAACGCCGTATGCCATAAGCTGTACCACTCCACCGGCAAGCGGAAACATTCCAAACAGTACCAGTCTCAGGCTCTCCTCCCTGCTCTCTCTTGACACGGCTCTAAGCAATGCCGCAAACGCAAACACGCAGGCTGCAAAAATATACCCCGCCGCCACAGCCGTGCTCACAAAATGAAGCCGGCCTCTGCAGTACATATTATTATCATCAATGTAAAATATCGCCGCCCCGCTTGGTGCCGCCATTAAAAAAACAAAGCCGATTAAGAACGGCACAGCCTTAGGGAGCACGCCAATTCCCCACTGTCCGCTGCCGTTAGTCACCTTGTCATACACATACAAAAACCACATAAATGACATAAGCAGCATAAAAATATAATACGCCGTATTAAAAATCCACAAAATGTACGTCGCCGTCTTTCCCGGTAATCCGTTAAATTTCCAACATACCATATTGCACAGCATTGTTCCGACAGTCAGTCTTATTATAGTTGCAAAGCATCTTTTTCTCCATGTGTACGACATATCCCTCTTGAGATTGTACAAGACAACAATCAATGCCGCAATAGGAAATATATCAGCCTGTATATATACTGCTTCACTCACAATCAGATTTCCTCCGTTCCTTGCGTAGCTGCTTAACTTCATACATCTTTCTATCAGCCGCTTCAAGTACCGCCTCACAGCTTCCGTTTTCGCTCCAAAGAGCTCCTCCCACACTCAGCGACAGCTTGTAACCACGGTGCTTCTCCTCGTTAAACGCCTCAACCTTCTGCAATATCTCCTGCTCAAGCTCATTCATACATGCTCTTCCTGCCCAATCACCGCACACCACGAACTCATCTCCGCCATATCTCGCAATAAAGGCATCTCCTATCTTAAATACGCTTCTTAATATGTCAGCGACATTCCAGAGTGCATCGTCCCCCTCCTTATGTCCAACTTCATCATTGATTATCTTAAAATCATCCACATCTATCATGAAAAGTCCCCAGTCGGCTTGTGTCTGCTGCCTGCTTCTGCGTTCAAGGTAAGCATCGAATTCGCGTCGGTTGTTGACTCCGGTAAGTCCGTCAGTGATAACCTGCTTATTCTGCATGCTCACATACACATACAGTATCGCTATGGATACACATGCCGATGCTGTTCTCAACTGCTGATTGATATTCTGCAACAATATACCGATGACAGGCAGAACACTGAAAACCATCAGATAAATGCATTCCCTCTTTACATCCTTATCTTTTTCCCTGAAAAAACAATATAGCGCCGCAATGCCTCCGAGCAAGAACATAACCATACCGAAACCGCTCACCCCAAGGTAGCATATTCTCATGATACTATCTGCATTTGCAAGCCCGTATGACGCTAAATGTCTGTACGGAACAAAAAGCACCGCTGCATCGGCAATTGCTTCCGCCGCCACGGCTGCAATCACAATCCACCGTCCGTTGATATCCAGCCTCAGCCTGTAACACACATATATAAACCACGTCGATGTCACGGCTGTCGTCATAACAAGCCTTGCCACATTGATAAACCACACCACACTCGACGGCAGATTCCCGATTTCCTGCACTATAGCCATACCCACAACATCCGTCAGCATAAGGAGAAAATCAAATACTATGACAAAATTAAATATTACTGCCGTTCTCGTCCTGCGACATTTCGGTCTGTTGCTCAAAAATACCACAACCGCCAAAATCATCGGAAATATGTTTACCAACATATTGTCAATCCACGACATGTTCTTTCTCCTTTCATCATTTCTGCACACAGGCAATTATGAAACGTAATTTTGCCAATAAACAGTTGTGCAAATTTAACAAATTCACAATTACCTATTTCTGCACACATCTACAAGTATAGTGCATTTTCGTCAATTACACAATTAAAAAATTGTGAACTTTTTTGTTAGGATGTACTAACTTCAATTGCAATTTTGACATCAATACGTTATAATATTAAAGCAATCAAGGCGCTTTCAAACGTCTGTTATACATTATATAATTAAAGGAGAAAGTATATGACAATCAGAATAGGTATTTTAGGTTATGGCAACCTTGGCCGTGGAATTGAAGCCGCAATAAAGCAGAATGACGATATGGAGCTTGTCGGAATCTTCACCAGAAGAAACCCTGAAACAGTCTCCCCTGCAACAAATGTTCCTGTCTATCCGGCAGACATGCTTCCTTCAATGAAGGAAAAGATTGACGTTCTCATGCTCTGCGGAGGCTCAGCAACAGACCTTCCAAAGCAGACCCCTGAATATGCAAAGTACTTCAATGTGGTGGACAGCTTTGACACACACGCCCGCATTCCTGAGCACTTTGCCAACGTTGATGCCGCTGCAGGCGCAGGCGGACATATTGCTATGATTTCCGTAGGCTGGGATCCGGGTATGTTCTCACTCAACCGTCTCTATGCCAACGCAATTCTCCGTGACGGCAACGACTATACCTTCTGGGGCAAGGGCGTAAGCCAGGGACATTCCGATGCAATCAGAAGAATTCCGGGCGTAAAAGATGCCAAGCAGTACACGATTCCTGTTGAATCAGCACTTGAGGCAGTCCGCGCATGCAAAAACCCTGAGCTTACCACAAGAGAGAAGCACACAAGAGAGTGCTTTGTTGTAGCTGAGGACGGTGCAGACAAGGCTGCAATCGAGAACGCAATCAAGACAATGCCTAACTACTTCTCAGACTACGATACCACGGTTCACTTTATCTCCGAGGAGGAATTAAAGCGTGACCACGCCGGCATCCCTCACGGTGGCTTCGTTCTCCGTACCGGAAAGACAGGCTTAAACGGCGAACACAACCATGTAATTGAGTACAGCTTGAAGCTTGATTCCAACCCTGAATTCACTTCATGTGTTCTTGTTGCTTACGCAAGAGCGGCTTACCGCATGAACAAGCGCGGAATGAGCGGCTGCAAGACGGTATTCGACGTGGCACCTGCCGACCTTTCACCTCTCTCACCTGAGGAAATGAGAGCACATCTGCTGTAATCAGAAATTATACCGTCATAAATTATATGTGCTTAAGTGCACTGAAATGAGGTAAATATGCCATTTATCAATTCTAAAATAAGCGTCCCTGTCACTGACGCCCAGGAAAAAGAAATCAAGACGCTCCTCGGAAAAGCAATCGAGACAATTCCCGGCAAATCCGAGAACTGGCTCATGGTCGGTTTCGAGCCTGAATACAGACTGTACTTCAGAGGCAGCAACGCAGAACCTATGGCAATGGTTGATGTCAGCGTCTTCGGCAGCGAGAACCCTTCCGCATTCTCCAAGCTGACAGGCGAGATATGCACTATTTTCAAGGATGTTCTCGGAATATCCCCCGACCATGTATATGTAAAATATCAGGCAGTCTCTAATTGGGGATGGAATGGAGATAATTTCTAACATTAAAAAAACCAGAGGACAGATGCGGAATGCAGCTGTCCTCTTAGAGATTTTACATAATAATACACATTTCTGAGCAACTTGTTATGAAACTACGATGAGAAATCCGCACATGTGATTTCTCGTCCAGAATAAAAGCTATTCATTTTTTGACATTCACGGTTTTTAGCCAGTTTTCCGGTATCTTTACGAACAATCTATGCGATTTCCGCTTTTTAATCGTAGTTTTCCCACTATTTATACGAGTAATCTACTTGATTTCCGCTTTTTAATCGTAGCTTTCCCACTATTTATACGAGCAATCTACTTGATTATAACTTTTTGCGCGTATTTTTCCTGACTTTTATACGCGTAATCTATTCATTTTCCACTTTTTTACTGTAATTCAAAATTAACCCTCCAATACAACTTTATAAAGAACACTATTAAATCGAGTCCGTATTTTCTCTATATTTTCTTTCAATATTTCAATCAATATGCAGCTTCGTTTTTTGTTCAATGCAGCAACTCCGACTGCTCCGCTACCCGCAAAAGAATCTAATACTATCTCACCCTCATATGTAACATATTCTAATATTTCTTCACATAGTTCTACCGGCAATTCGCTTTGGTGTATTTTATTTTTTCTTGGAACTGGTTGTACATTAAACATAGTCGGCAACATGCCATTACAACCGCTCATGTAATGTATTTCTCCTGTCCTATCGGATTTTTTCTTAGCCCGCCTTTTTAGCATATTGCTTTATCTGATACAGATATTCATAATTATTCTCGTTCTCAGCAGGCAGTACTTCAACTAAAAAACAGCCGTCTTTTAGAACTCTTGCTTTTTCCTTAAAATCGTCCAAAGTATATCTAAAACATTCATATACCGCAAATGCCCTTGTTCCACCCTTATTTGATTTCTTATCCAGCCACGGGTGATCAGTAAATATACAATCTATGCTGTTATCGTCAAGCATAGATAAATCTCTTCCATCACCTTCAATTAACACACACTGTTCTTCTTCACAATCTATTGTTCGATATACACCCTTTGCTATTCTTTCAAATTTCACACCTATTTTTTCATAAATGCGTGCTCTAACTGTCTCTTGTGGTTTGTCGGAATTTTGTTCATACGCCTCCTGCAACGAAAAACTCTCGCTGTCTTTAAAACAATTGAATATCTTCTCAACTAATGTCATTTGACACACCTCCTAAAATTTTGGATCTTGATCCTAACACAGGAGGTGTAGAAATAAAAGCACTTTTTTTACTTTATATCATTTCTGTTAATTCTATGCTTTCTTTTGCGTACTGTTTTTCTAAAGTATCATACGAAATAAATTTTACTAATTTTCTAATTGGCAGATACATTGATGACGAAATTATATCTTCAAACTGTTTTCTTCTTTTTTCATCTGCTATTATTGAGAAACTTGCTCTAAAATCCTGCAGTTCATAGAATTTACTTAGTGAATTTTTAATATCTGTTGTATGTTCTATCTCATAAAAGCCACATGGCATTTGACGTTCATTAAACCATACAACATCCACTGTTTTTGCACGGCGCAGCAAGTTATCATATGTAAATTTAGGAATAGACTCCAATGTAGCTATTTCCTTTAATTTTGTTTCCAAAAATTTTTTGTTTTTATCCTGTGCCGGGATAAAAGTGGAATAATGCTTGCTATTGCCAATTTTAACTACCATACCCTGATATAACGAATGGGTGAACCTGTTATCAGATTCAATGTTGTCAAGCTTAACTTCCAGTTGGTCAAGAACTCTTTCACGATATTTTTCTAAAGCCCATAAACCAGGCTTAATTTTGAAAAAATCATTGCTATTTTGTACAATTCTGCGGATTGTAGCATCAGGTATTTTAGTATTCCACTCCGAAGTATCTACCAGATAATTCAATTGCTGAAAAGTGGCATAACCACCATTTTTTTCCATTGCCATATATACCTGAGTTTTTTGTGTCATAGTGCGGCCTCCAATTAGAATCTATACTCTTTCTGTCGTATTCATATAACATATATAGCCCAAAACATGTCCAAATTTTTATACATTATATTTCTAAGTTATAGACTCATTTTTCATTTGTCAAACTCAAACTAAATACAATTCATTATTATTTTACTGTGTTAACCATTTTCAAATTTAATCATGATACAACCAGCGGAAACCTCTTCACAACCCGCCTGATATCCTCCGTATTAAGCACTATTTTCTGCGTTTCAAATGTCAGAATAAGCCGATTACCAATATACATGCCATTCTCCTCATACAACTTTATCTTTTTCACGGCATTAGATGCATACACCGGATCGTCCATACGTCCGTCATGCTCCCAATATATTTCTTCATAAGTATCAGCAGACAATAGTGTAAAATCAGGATATACCGTGCCATAGCCTTTAAGCACAAGCGGCTTTTCATACTTATACGGAATGTTGTTTCGATATAAATAATCTGCTATTATTTTTTCTGTTTTTGACCGCACCCGCTCACCTTTCTCAGAATAAATCATTACATCTTCATCGCTGAACCCTTTACCTGTATATTCTTCATTAAGCCATCTGTCAATTATCTGTTCCACAATCGGTTCTACGGGAGTTACAAGGCATTTTCGCTCTATCGCCTGTTTATTGAACACCTCTTCTATCTCATCATCATTATACTCTTTGGTGAGCTGTTTTAGTTGGTGCAGGCGCCTTTCGACAAGTTTGTTAAGTTTCCTGTCGTATGATTTCTGAGCAAGATTTCTGATAAAGGTTTTTTCTGTTTTGGGAATATATCTTCCGCTGCTTTGTGTGGCATCACTCGAATGATGATAATATTGTGTATATCCATTGGATTTTGTGATTCTGAGTGTTCCTTCGCAACCTCCGGCTAATTCAGAGTCAAGCTTTCGCTTTATTACCTCCAATCTTGCCTGTTCTGCCAACAATAATTTTCTTAATCCTTTCAAATAGTATTCCTCCTTTTTCATATTTACTTGTTTTCTATGAATCCAGTTTTTATCATATTGATAATCTGTTTCGTACGAACCTTTTTGAAATTTCTGCCTTTTTAATCATAGTTTCAGAAATATCGTTACGAGCATCTATTGTGATTTTGTGTGTTTAATCGTAACTTTTCGAGCATTATTACGAGCTATTTTAAGTTTATTTACTTTTTAATCGTAGTTTCACAGATGCCTTTACGAACACTTTTTGTCATTTTGATTTTCTAATCGTAATTGGTTCTGATTTTCTACGCTCATTTATGGGATTTTCGACTTTTTAATCGTAACTTCACAGATACTATTACGAGTAATTTCTAATATTTTAATTTTCTAATCGTAACTGATCCTAATTTTCTACGCTCATTTTTTGTAGTTGCACTTTTCTAATCGTAAATAACTGAATTTATATGAGCTTTTTTAGGAATTTTACGAGCTTTTCCAAAATCTGCACATATTTATCCGGAGTATATGCTCTTCGATTGCTATCATTCAATCAAAACCAATCGCGCTTATTCAAATTTAATTGTATTTTAAAATTATTGATGATAATTGTACTTGAAATGTACCTGAATTGATTTGATAAAAATCCCGGAAGCATGATGCTTCCGGGAATATAAACTGAAATAAAAGATTATCTCTTTGAGAACTGTGGAGCACGACGAGCTGCCTTTAAGCCGTACTTCTTTCTCTCCTTCATTCTTGGGTCTCTTGTTAAGAAACCATTCTTCTTGAGTACCGGACGGAAGTCTGCGTCAGCCTTGCAAAGTGCTCTTGCAATGCCGTGACGGATAGCACCGGCCTGACCTGTTGTACCACCACCGTGTACGTTAACGAGAACATCATACTTATCAGCGTTCTCAGTAGCTACGAGTGGCTGACGAACGATGAGCTTGAGTGTCTCAAGACCGAAATACTCATCGATGCTTCTCTTGTTTATTGTAATATCGCCCTTACCAGGCATAATGTATACTCTTGCGATACTGCTCTTTCTTCTACCTGTACCATAGAAT
>FR895446.1 GCA_000435595.1 Firmicutes bacterium CAG:882 | reverse complement strand
ACAGTTTACCGCCGTATGCTCATTGGATGTTAAGACAGGTAAGGAAGAATGGGGAGCAGAACCCGGAAAGGAATATTACGCACTACACATTCACGAAATCAGAGAAAGGAGCGGTTGTTAATATGCAACAGGCGGTATTTATGGCACATTGCCCTTATGAGTTGGGCGATATTGTAGAGGTTGCCATAATTGAGGGAATGGCTATTACAGGATACCCGAGAAGATTAGGCACGGCAGAAATGCAGATAACGGACATTATCACGGAACACAGCTTAAAGAACGGCACGGTATCATTTATTTATGAATTGGACGGTAAAAAGCGTATGCGGTTGATACCGTGGAATGAATTAACAAAAAGGAGCGAAAAACATTGATAAATCAAGGAATTGTGACCGATTCGGACACGGAAAAAGAATTAAAGAAGTGGCAGCAGGCAAGAGCCACGGCAGTAGACGAAGATAAATTAAAACAGCAGTATAAAAACAGGCTCAATAATGCACAGGGGCAGCACTTTGAAAGAGAGATTTTAGCCGGGTGCAGAATGTACGAGAGCCACGGAATAGCAACTATTGATAAAACACCCGAACCATTCAGAGTAACAAGCAAGAACCACAGGACAGGAGAATTTACCGGACGTTTCAGTACACACGCACAACCCGACTTTCAAGGGACCTTATACGGTGGGCGTTCGATAATGTTTGAAGCCAAGAGGACAAGCAAAGACAGGATAACCCGAAACGTGCTTACAGATACGCAAATGGACGTATTGGAAAAGCATAGCCGATTAGGGGCATTATGCGGGGTGTGTATCTGTATACAGGATGATTTTTTCTTTATTCCGTGGAATGTATGGCGTGACATGAAAGAAATGTACGGCAGGCAGTACCTAAAGCCGGATGATATAGAGGAATACAAGGTTAAGTTTGACGGTGCGGTACATTTCTTAATGCACACCGAGGAATTGAAAGGAGCATACGAAAATGCAGAGCGAAAAAGATAAAATTATGGAACTGTTGACCGTAACAGAGGTTAAGGAGGGCGGAGAGGTAACATTTACAGACCGTTCAATAGAAATCTTACAGGAATTAGGGCAGCAGTACAAAGAAACGGCACTATTTAAGAAATCAAGAGAAGATAACCCGGATTGGGAGGGGGATGCCAATGCAGGCTTATTGTTCGTATATATGTGCGAGAGATTGACGGAAGCACCAAGCAGAATACACACAATGATAGTTTGTAAGTTAATGATTCCTCTGATTTGGGAGAAGTTGGAGCAGGAGATAAACACGGCAGCAGTAGCGAGTAAGAAAGCAGAAAACGAAACAACACAAGGAGGTTTAGCAAGTGCGACTTAACGGAATTGTAGGGGCAGAGATTCCGTATTACAAGATGATGAATAAAGCAATGCCAGGACCGGCAAAGGACACCAAGAGGAAACCAAAGAACAGCAGACTTACAGAGATTGACCCAAAGACCAACAAACCGAGAATAAAAAGCGGTGTACCGATAAGCCGGGCGGTAGAAGTCCTTTATATGTTTGAGAATACGGACGTACTGCCTTATCAGATTGAGGAAATGAAAGTAACAATAAGCAACCTACAGACAAGGGTTAAAAAGTTGGAGGATTGGCAGGAATGAAAACAATAATAACAGTAATTTTAATCATTGTTGCCGTGGCAGCAGTATTATTTATTCTTCCGTTCGCTATTATGTTTTTCTCTTATGTATTCGGTATTGATATGGACGAGAACGGCGGATTACATGAATGTATCGGGTGTCCGTATAGAACTTGCCCCGATTGTGAAAAGGATTGCAAAATATACAAGAGGTATCAAAAGAGATTAGCGAGAATGGAAGAGGACAAAGAACAGGAAAGATACTTACAGGAATACGCCAAGAGAAAACAGGAGAAGAAAAACAGAAAGGAGGGTAAGCGTTGAAACAATTAACACTAGGCAGCCTATTTGACGGTATCGGAGGTTTCTGCTATGCAGCAGGCATACCGAGCGGGATAGATACAGGATGCACCATTAAACCGTTATGGGCCGCAGAGGTAGAACCGAATTGTATCGACATAACAAGATACCGTTTTAAGGATGTAATGCACGTTGGAAGTGTTACGGAACTAAAAGGGGATGAAATACAACCTGTGGATATTATAACCTTTGGAAGTCCTTGCCAAGATTTGAGCATAGCCGGAAAGAGAAAAGGACTTAAAGGTAATCGTTCCGGGTTATTCATACACGCAATAAGAATTATAAGAGAAATGAGGTTAGCAACAAATGGACAATATCCAACTTTCATTATTTGGGAGAACGTACCCGGAGCTTTTTCAAGTAACGGCGGAGAGGATTTTAGAGCCGTGCTTGAAAAAGTCACAAACGCCAATATTCCAATGCCTGCAAGTGGCAAATGGGCAACCGCAGGAATGGTTAGAGGGGGGGAGGTTGACACAGCTTGGAGAATCCTTGACGCTCAATATTGGGGAGTACCCCAACGTAGAAAACGAATCTACCTTATCGGAGATTTTGGAGGACAACGTGCCGGAGAAATATTATTTAAGTCCGAAAGCGTGCTTGGGTATACTCCGAAGAGCAAAGAACAAAGGGCGGAAGCTGCCGGACAATCTACGAATAGCCTTAGAGCAGAAAGTAGCCGAGGGGGGGGAGGTTTTAGGTCTTGATTTTGCACACGCCGACAGCGTGGTAAGAACCTACAAAGATATTACACCAACCTTAGTACAGAATATGGGGCGTGGCGGAGGTCAAACGCCTTGCATCATGTACGAAGAGAAACGAAGTGTAATACCTTTAAGGGATGAAGTTACAAGAAATAAGGCAAGCAACGGATTAGGCGTTGGAAAGGTCGGGGGACCTTGCCCGACACTCACAACGGCAGATATTCACAGCGTATTTTACGAAGCATACCAACACCACGGATACAGGGAGAGCGATACAAGCGGAACATTAACCGCAGGACAGAATAATACCGTAAGGGGAGATACCCCATTGATTGTAACCGATAAGAAAGCCTTTGAAGAGAATCAGCACGGAGGATACAGGGAAACGCAGATTAACGGCACTTTAAGGGCAGCGGGGGGGGGTCTTACGGCGGAGGGTCGGAAACTCTGATAACAGAGAGTACCAAGACAAAGGGGAATATCCCTAGCACTCCGAAGAAAAGCATTAAAGACCTGTTGAAGAAAGCAACACAGAAAGTTGTATACATAATCCGCAGGCTTACACCTGTTGAGGGAGAACGATTACAGGGATACCCAGATGATTGGACGAAATACGGAGCAGACGGCAATATTATAGCTGATACGGCACGATACAGGGCAATAGGTAATAGTATATGCGTATATTGTGCGGAAAGGCTCTATATAGGCATTATACGAATCCTACAGGAGGAAGAAAAGGACAATGAAAGAAAAGACGAGAGCCTTTTATAAGGCGGTATTTAAGTATTGGTGGAACGAAAGAGTATTGAAGTTCTTTAGAAAATAGGAGTTGGTACACATGAAGAAATGTAGCTTATGTGGAGAAAAGGCATTGGAGGGCATAGAGATATGCCCGGAATGTCTGAAAAAGGCAGCAGTTGACCCAAAACAGATAAAGAGGTTGCGACAGATAAGCAACATATTAAGCATAACGGCAGACACGGACACGAATATAAAAGCCTGTATGCAGAGTATAACAGAAATTGCGGACGATTTGGAAAGGGGCAGTTATGGCAAAGAAGAGAAGAAACAGGAAAGTAATACCATTCAAACAGGAAAGGACATTGACATATAACAAGGCAAAGCCGAACCGACAGGCAAGGAGATTAGGGATTAAACCCGAAGAGCCGAAGAGAGAAGAGAAAAAGACGGTAAGCAAGGCAGCAGTATTAAGCCAAAAGGCGAAACAGGCAAGAGAAGCACAAAGAAGAATCACACCGCCGGGAATGACATACGGAGAATATATGGAATATCTAAAAGACAAAAGGCAGCAGTTAGAAGAGAAGAAAAAGAACATACAGGAATGATACTTATATAAGTATA
>FR895445.1 GCA_000435595.1 Firmicutes bacterium CAG:882 | reverse complement strand
TTGTTTAAATATTCTGATTTTTAAGAATTTCTTGTACAACGTCATGGCGAAGCCCCTTCGCTCTTTTGTCATGTCATTTTTATTTTTCCCCATTATGCACCATTTCTGACATTTCCGAAGAAGCTTAGTTGTTCTTAAGACTCTGTATATCGTACTGCCATGGAAGGTTGATTTTGTATCTATGGCTGAAGCAGAAATATTATTTCAATGTCGTTAGAACAACTTACTTCATACAGCGGAGCTGATATACCTAAATATAACATGATATACCTGTTTGGAATCAAACTGCATGTTTTGACATCTGAATCCTATAAAGCAAAAACCTTCACTTGTTTTAAGTTCAAGTGAAGGTTTTTCGGATATCATAACATCAATACGCAAGTCTTATGTCGTTTTCAAGCTCTATCATCTGAAAATCGTCTCTTTGACTCAATGTATTATACGTATCACTCCAGCCGAACATAATATAGCAGGCATTTTCTTCAATCTCTTCCGGAAAAAAGAATTTATATTTGCCACATTCTCCCATGTAGTCTTCAATATGCATTTCATATGGTGACGGCAATTCTGTCAGAAAATAATAGATATATGTATTCACGCCCCATCCAATATATACCGTCTTATCTTTAAGCGAATCATTGCTCTCTATAATATCAAAGGCGTGCTCCAGGGTTCCGTTAAAGCCTGCGTATTTAAAATACTTTTCTTGTGTAAAATAATATTTAAAAAATGTTACGGCAAAAATCAAATAAATGATGGCTATAATAATAGTAACTGTTTTTTTATGTTTGGCTTTATCAATTATCAAATTAACTCCACCGACCACATAAAATAATACACTGAAAAATATACCGTTCATTTTATTTGTATTAGGTCCACCTCCACCTAACATGGTGCCTGCAATAATCTCTGCCGTAAACCAGAGCAGAATTATATCTGACGGATGAAACTTTCTATCTCTAATATTCTTTATAAACTGATATACTGCGTTGATCAGTCCGACAACAAAAAAAGGTATTGAAGCATAATACAGCGTACAAAATTTCGGATTGGAATTATATCTCATTTCATCATGAAGAAAAACGACCTTGAGCACCTTAGGCAGTCTGCTTATTCTCGGTATATCCACTTCTCCGCCTCTGTATCCGGCCAGTTTAACAAATGTAATCTTGCCTATTACGAGTGTTTCCAAATCAAAAATATTGATAACCTGAACTATTATAAGAGGTAATGCAAGCACGGCAAGCGGCACACAAAAAGCTACAGCATTCAAAAAATTAAATCTTTTATATACCAGCATCAAAATAAATGTCATTACAATAAACAGAACCATAACCAGATAACTCACTGTGTATGTGTACAGGACAATCCCCGCTGCCAGACCCGATATGATATACATCCATGTTTTGTCTTTTTTGAGTGCATATATCAAAGAACATATAAACACCGATGACGTTCCGAGCATAAGGTTACAGTCAAGTCCTATTCTGCCTGCCATAAAAAAATACGGAAGAATAGTATATAGTACTACCCACATGATTTTCTGTTTTTTTTCAGCTTTCAACACCGTCAAAACACCTATTCCCGAAAACATTACTGCCAATGACATTATCGCTGCAGGAATTCTGAAAACATATAATGACATTCCAAATATTTTAACAAAAAAAGAGGCCATATATGTATAAAGTGCACTCTGACCTCCACCGCCAAAGTTCGTAAACAATACCGGATATGACATTCGGTATCTGTCAACCCCGTAATTAGCTATGCACCATGCATCATAAGCTGACCCGGCTTCATCCGGATGCCATGCCATAGGTATTTTATCCAATGCATAAAAATGTAAAAATACTGCACATATACAAGCTATGTACAAAATAATATTTTTTTTGATTTTTTCCAATCCTTTATTCATTTGCTTTTCTCCATCGTTAATAATACCGCCTAATCACCCCAGATAATTATCAAGCACATTCTTTGCGTTGTCAGTTATATCTCTCTGATAAGCAATCTCATGTTCCATTCCCCTTGACTCATCATTAGCGACAAGAGCTGCATCGAGCACCTTATTGAGGAGTTCATTTACAGAGCCTGCCATCTCATGCTGCTTTGTGGTATTTTCATATATCTGATTCATCGACTGGACGGTGTTGGATATGAACTCCTGAACCTTTACAATAGTATCTGCAATCTCCTTTGACGACTTCGCCGTCTGTGCCGCAAGATTACGAACCTCACCCGCAACAACCGAGAAACCTCTTCCCTGGTCGCCTGCTCTTGCCGCCTCGATGGACGCATTGAGTGAAAGTATATTAGTTTTATTGGCAATTCCACTTATAACCTGAGTAAATCCCTCTATCATTTTTGAGAGATTCTCAAGCTCCTTAATATTCTCAGATGAGCGCTCAACAACGTCATTGAGTCTGTTAATCTGCTCAATAATATCACCTATACTCGTTATACCCTCTCTGACAAGATTTAGTGATGTATCCGAAGAATTAATTACATCAAATGCATGTTTCTCCACCTTAAGCTGTGATTCATCAAGGTCATATACGACCTTCTTCATCTCGTTAACCAATACATTATTATCCATTATCTTTATTTCCTCCTGTAAAAAAAATCTCCTGATACATATATTATTCCTCTCCTATTGCTTTAAGGAGCTCACTCACTGATTTTATACCCACAAGCTTAATTTTGCCATCCGGTTTAAGATTCTTAAGACACACCTCAGGCATAATACATGTGGTAAATCCCAGCTTAATTGCCTCATTAACCCTTACAGCCGCATGACTTACCGCTCTGACCTCGCCCGTAAGTCCAACTTCTCCGAACACAATGGTATTGTGATCAACCGCTATATTCTTATAGCTTGACAATACCGCATAGACTATTGCAAGATCGAGCGCAGGTTCCGAAATCCGCAGTCCTCCTGCTATATTAAGATAAGCATCACATCCAGAAAGTCTCAACCCTATTCTTTTCTCAAGAACAGCCATAAGCAGATTAAATCTGTTAATATCCGCTCCCGCCGCCGTTCTCCTCGGCATACCGAAATTAGACTGGCATACAAGTGCCTGAATCTCAACAAGCATCGGTCTTGTTCCTTCCATAAGGCATGCAACTACCGAACCGGATGCTCCATCAGGTCTTCCGTCAAGCATATACTCCGATGGGTTGGTAACTTCTTTAAGCCCCGTCTCCTGCATCTCAAATACACCAATCTCATTAGTTGAACCGAAACGATTCTTAACCGCACGCAGAATACGGTAGGCTGCGTTCTTATCTCCTTCAAAATACAGTACCGTATCAACCATGTGCTCAAGTATTCTCGGACCCGCAACCACCCCCTCCTTCGTTACATGTCCCACAATAAATATCGAAATATTAAGTCCCTTTGCAAGCTGCATAAGAACCGATGTCGACTCCCTGACCTGGCTTACGCTTCCCGGAGCCGACGCTGTATTTTCACAGTACATAGTCTGTATTGAATCGATTATCACGACATCCGGCATTGTCTTTCTCACCACATCATCAATTACATCCAGATTCGTCTCGCAGAGGAGTGACAGTTTTTCTGAAAATTCTCCTATTCTGTCCGCACGAAGCTTTATCTGTCTTAGAGATTCCTCACCCGATATGTACAAGACATTCTTTGATACCGAAAGATTCCGGCACACCTGAAGAAGCAGGGTAGATTTGCCAATTCCCGGGTCTCCTCCTACAAGCACAAGCGAGCCTCTCACGATTCCACCGCCTAAAACTCTGTCAAGCTCCGAATAACCTGTGAGTGTTCTCTCCTCATCTTCAAGCGATATCTCTGAAAGCACAGACGGCATTACATCCCTATTCGCAATTCCCCTGATTCCTCCCGATACCATCTGCTTGGCAACAGGCTCCTCCACAAAAGTATTCCACTGTCTGCATTCCGGACACTGTCCCAGCCATTTTGACGATTCATATCCACATTCTTTACAAAAAAAAGCAGTATTTTTTGCTTTTGCCATACCCACCTCATAGTCAATACTCAAACAGGGTTGTCCCGCATACCCGCGTATACAACCCTGTCAATCAAATACTTTTTAATTACATTCTATTAACTTCAACCTTAACAGGTCTTCCCGTAAGCTCAACACTGAGACTTAATTTACCACTGATATTGGTTTTCATATTGCCAATCACAACTCCGTCAACCAATACCTTATACTCTGTATCAGCTTCAAGTCCAAGTGTAATCTGTGCATCCTCTGCACCTTCAACATAGAACTTCACCGTGCTATCATCTGCAGCAAAGCCATTAACAGCCGTTCCCGGTACTGACTCATATACAAAATTACCGTTCTGTTCAAGCTTGGTAATCTCATTGTATGTCTTAACCTTATAGCTGTCTCCGTTCACCTCAAAATTGTCAAGCTTTGCCTTGGTATCCAACTCGTAGTTGCCAAAACTGATTGAGCCATCCTTCTCAACCTTGATTAATTCCTCAATTACTGGCATAACCGCTCCTCCTGCATTCGGCATCTTACCGAAGTATTTTTATTACAAATCTCTCGTTAATCTGTAACTTTTAGAGTTATTATAGTACAGAATCTCTCAAATTTCCACTAAATTTTACTTGGATTTTGAAAATACAAGCTTATTATCTTCAAGGCTTACAAGCACCGTATCTCCCGCCTTAAACTTTCCTTCAAGTATCTTCTCAGCCAGTTCATCCTCGACTTTACTCTGAAGTGCCCTCTTAAGGGGTCTTGCCCCGTACTTCTCGTCATAACCGCTGTCAATTATATAATTTTTAGCCGCATCGTCAAGCTTTATCGCCATGTTCATCTGCTCTTTAATACGCTTGTTGATTGACTCAAGAAGAATATCAATGATGCTTCCGATATTTTCCTTTGTGAGCGTATGGAACACAATGGTCTCGTCAATTCTGTTGAGGAACTCCGGCTTGAATATGGTCTTAACCTCCTCCATGACTCTTTCCTTCATAACGGCATGGTTATGCTCCTTGCTGTTATCCGAGGCAAATCCAAGATTCTTAGGAGAAATAATATTCTGTGCACCTGCATTTGAAGTCATAATAATAACTGTATTTTTAAAATCAACCTTTCTTCCCGTTGAATCCGTAATATGTCCATCGTCAAGCACCTGCAGCAGGATATTGAATACATCAGGATGAGCCTTTTCAATCTCATCAAAAAGAATAACCGAATATGGATTTCTTCTGACCTTCTCACTGAGCTGCCCGCCTTCCTCATATCCTACATATCCGGGAGGCGAACCAATCATCTTAGACACGCTGTGCTTTTCCATATATTCGGACATATCAACTCGTATAAGTGCATTTTCCGAACCAAACATGGCATCCGCAAGTGCTTTTGACAATTCCGTCTTACCGACACCTGTAGGTCCTAAAAAGAGGAATGAACCAATCGGTCTTTTAGGGTCTTTAAGCCCAACCCTTCCTCGTCTGATTGCCTTCGCAACGGCTGTTACAGCCTCATCCTGACCGACTACACGCTCATGAAGAATCTTCTCAAGATTCATGAGTCTCTCCGACTCCTCCATTGCAAGCTTCTTTACCGGTATCTTTGTCCAATCGGATACAACATCCGCAATCTCATTCTCGCCTACCACCATGCGCTTATTAGCCTTATCACTGTTCCACTTCTCATTGAGTTTCCCAAGCTTCTCCATCTTCTTAAGCTGCTTTTTCTTTATTTCTCCCGCTTTCTCATAAGCTTCTTCCTTGATTGCAGTCTCTTTCTGCGCATCCATCGCCGAAATCTCATCCTCAAGGTTTTTAATCGCATCAGGCTTAATATACACTCCCAGTCTGGTCTTAGATGCCGCTTCATCTATGAGATCAATCGCCTTATCCGGCAAAAATCTGTCGTTGATATATCTCTCAGACATCTTAACCGCTGCAACAAGTGCTGCATCGGAAATTCTGACTCCATGATGTCTTTCATACGCCGGTCTGATTCCTTTAAGAATCTCAACCGCCGCATCCTCCGACGGTTCCTCCACATTGACAGGCTGAAAACGTCTCTCCAGTGCGGCATCCTTCTCGATATACTTGCGGTATTCTTCAAGAGTTGTTGCACCTATTATCTGAACCTCACCTCTGGCAAGTGAAGGCTTAAGTATATTGGATGCATCAATCGCGCCCTCCGCTCCTCCTGCACCTATAATCGTGTGAAGCTCATCTATAAATAAAAGAATATTGCCGGCAGCCTTTACCTCAGCAATAACCTTCTTAATACGCTCCTCGAACTCGCCTCTGTACTTCGAGCCTGCAACCATTCCCGACAAATCGAGTGTGAGAAGTCTCTTGTCAGCGATTGTCTCCGGCACATCTCCCTCGACAATCTTGAGTGCAAGTCCTTCAACAACCGCTGTTTTACCAACACCCGGCTCACCTATGAGGCATGGATTGTTCTTGGTTCTTCTGCTTGTTATCTGAATAACTCTCTGTATTTCCTTCTCTCTGCCGATTACAGGGTCAAGCTTTCCCTCAGCGGCAAGCTTCGTCAGATCCCTGCTGTACTGGTCAAGCGTCGCAGTCGGGTTCTTCTTATTTTTCTGCTTATTTCCCTGAAAATCCTCCTTATATGCACTGCTGTCCTCGCCCATTGCGATGAGAAGGTCAACATATGTCTTCTGAATATTGACACCTATTGTATTGAGAAGTCTCAGTGCAACACTGTCATTCTCCTTGATTATGGCAATCAGGATATGCTCTGTGCCAATAAGCTGTGCCTTGAAGCGTACTGCTTCCCCGGCAGCCTGGTCAAGCACTCTTCTAGCCCTCGGTGTATATGAATCAGGCTCGGCAACATTCACATTACTTTCCTGTGATATAAGTTGCTCTAAAATCGCGACTATCCGCTCCTCGTCAGCTCCGTTCTCTATAAGAACAGCACTTGCAACGCAATCTCTCTGCCTTAAAAGTCCAAGCAGAATATGCTCGGTTCCGACGGAATTGTGTCCTAATTCACCTGCTGCCTCAGCCGCAAGTCCAAGTGCTTCCTCCGCTTTCTTAGTAAATCCTATCTGCATAATGTATTCCTCTCTATATTACCCAACTTTTCAGTTACAATTCCTGTTTCACAATTACCTATTACTTAACTGTATATTTTAATATCAGTCTTTATTGTTCGTCAAGTTCCGGAATGTGCTCCCTGATATATTTTGCGCGAAGCACATCGACCTCCTCCACCGACATTGCCTTCTCCTTACAGTTATTAAACTGAAGCGTTCTAGGCTGAACGGCAAGCATCATAGAGTATGTCGAGAAATCCCCGGCATCCTTGAATCTGATTGTGCCAAGACACAGTCCAAGACGTATCTCCGACAGAAGCACCATCGCATTCTTTAAATTAAGACATCTTGAATATTTTAACACGCCATAAGATTTATATGCCTCATCCTCAGCTCTTATTCGCCCTGAATCCAGATAATCTTTTCTTAAAGTGCGTTCCTGCCGCACTATCTGCTGAACAACGCTGTCAAGATTATGAATTATATCTTCCTCCGACTGGCCTAATGTCCGCTGATTGGAAAATTGATAAATATCACCCATTCCATTCAGTCCTTCACCAAAACAAGCCGACATGCGTACCCCGAAACGTCCAAGTTCATTTGCAAGAAGCTGTAACTTCTTAGTGTTGGCAAGCACCGGCAGATGCAGTCTGTATGCAGCCCTCATTCCCGTTCCGACATTGGTTGGGTATGTCGTATGATATCCATATTTTTCGCTGAATGCATAATTAAAATGCTCTTCGAGAAAGTCATCATACATATTTGCCGATTTAAGGCACGCCTCCATATCCATCCCTGCTATCATCGCCTGTATTCTGATATGATCCTCACTGTTGACCATAATTGATAAGCCGCCGTCATGGGAGAGTGCTGCCGCTCCATCCTTACGTCCCGCCATGTATCTGTTAATCTCCTGCTGTTCATACAGGCATTGACGCTGATTATCACCTACTCCGTTCATACGCTTAAGCTCGAAGCCATCGGCGTATTCGCTGTCACCTATGCACTCAAAAACCCTGTCCACAAGATTCTTTCCTTCATCGGCAGTTATTTTTGTTGAAAAAGGATATTCCGTTGTATTCCTTGCAAGACGTATTCTGCTTGACAATACAACATCCGTGTTTTTCCCGGTTTTCTCATACCATTTAAGCATTCTCGTCCAGCCTCTCAATCTGACCTCTTAAGTCCTTGATATAGTCGCGAAGTCTCGCAGCCTCCTCAAAATCCTCCTCCAATACAGCCTGCTTAAGCCTTTTATCCGCAACGTCAATCTCATGTTCAAGAGAAGCTCTTGTCGGCTTCTTCTCCTGTTTTGTGGAATCGGCAATGCCGTCCTCCGCTTCCGCAATCACGGAAGCTTCATTTTCAGACATATTCTCAGCATTAGTACTTCTCATTGACTTCATAAGTCTGTATGGCTTTTTGCCCTGATGATTTACGCTTCCCTGTATCTTCTTGATACTCTCATCAAGAAGCGGTCCAAATACATTATAACATTCAGCACAGCCAAACGCACTGTTCTTTATGAACTCTCCATAGCTCAGATGACATCCCGGACATACAACATGAGTCTTCGGGTCATCCTGTTCCCCGCCTATAGGCATACCGAGAAGTCCGGACAAAAGCTGTCCAAGTCTTCCCTCCCCATCAAGCAGATTCGTATAATAACTTATATCCGTCTTAGCTGCACATTCACTGCACAGATGATGTTCAGTCTTATTACCGTTAACAACCTCCGAATAGTGGAAGGTCGCTTCATTTTCTCCACATATCTCACATAACATTCGATTAGTCCTCCCCTATATATTCACTTATTATCTCATCGACCAGAGTATGAATCTCCTCCGGCGTGAGATTCTTACACAATGCCTTTGCAACAATAACACGCATATCATCGGTGAGTTCCTGCATGGCACGAATCTTATCAACATCGACGGCAATCACTGCACCTCTTCTTCTGTCGAGCTTGATAAAGCCCTCCTCGCGAAGCACCGAGTATGCCTTGTTAACCGTATGCATATTAACACCCACAACATCGGCAAGCTGCCTCACCGACGGCAGAATATCACCCTCATGCATCTCATCCATGGCAATACAGGTAATTATCTGATTGCATAGCTGCACATATATAGCCTCATCACTGTTAAAGTCAATCGCAAATACCATGGGATTGTACCTCCGATACATCATTGTTATAGTATGAATATAACAGATATGCGGCAAAAAAACAATTAATTTTTTATAAACATTCATGTGGAGAAATATGCCAGTATATTGCAAAAGTGTATAACGTATTATGTTTATGCATATCAGCTCCGTTGTCCGAAGCAAGATGTTCTAAGAACATCTAAGCTTCTCCCAAAAGTCGTGATATACATAAACATAATACGTTATACACAGCCAGGTATACACAGCATATTTTGAAACAAATCTTATAAAGTAGAATTACGCACTATCAATTTCTCCTGCGATAATATATAACCGCCCCCGCAATTGCCAGAATACTTATGACTGCTCCCACTCCAAGTCCCTTTGTCCTGTGCTTCATTTCGATATGGTGAATACCGTTTTCTATGTTTGTCATAATCATGTATCCGGCAAGGCTTTCCGTCCTCTGCTTTACACCATCAATTTTATCCATTGTATGATAATACTCATTGCCATCGACCATGCGTATCCGGCTGTAAAAAGTATATACCGCATTGGCAGCCACCTCGACAAAAGAACCAGCACGATAACACCGCACCACGAAAATCGGCTGCGCAGGCGGCATCCGGCACGCCCGGGCTTCTGCTGCTTTTTTACAGCCCGCGCCTTATTCTTTTCCCTGCACAATTTTTCAAATTCACCACAGCAGACATACGCCTGCTTAACAATAAGAAAAATCAGGCAGAAGCATATTGATTTTCTCCATTGCTTTCCTCATAGTAATTGCCGTATTCAATTCCCGATTACAAAAACAACCGCCACTCCGTACAATAAACAACTTGGTCTATTTTCAGGAATGACGGTCATATCACTTGCTGTTTGCACAGCCACACAGGCAGTTACGCCTCATCAATCGCTTTACCGATGTCATGTCTCATATACTTATTCTCAAATGAAACCCATTCTGTAGCCTTATACGCATTGGCTCTGGCTGTCTTGAGGTCGGAGCCTGTCGCCGTGATTCCAAGCACTCTTCCTCCGTTGGTCACGAAGCCATCATCCGTGCGCTTGGTTCCGGCGTGGAAGCAGTAATAGCCGGGATTGTTGTCAAACGCCTCAAGTCCTGTGATAAGCTTGCCCTTCTCATACTTCTCCGGGTATCCGTCAGATGCAAGCACGACACATACAGCGGCATTATCCTCGAACTCGAGGTCAATCTTATCGAGTGTTCCATCAATACATGCCTCGAACACATCAATAA
>FR895444.1:58986-97494 GCA_000435595.1 Firmicutes bacterium CAG:882 | reverse complement strand
ATAAATCAGGATGTTTTGACACCTGAATCTTTTTAAGTAAACACGCTCCCCACCGCATACAGGCTCTCCGCCAAATCAAGCCTGAACAGTGTCGAACATGGGTTAAGACTGTTAATTACAACTCCGTCACTCCCGGCTCTTGCCGTGGAATGAATGTAATCCCCGTTTCCTATGTACATGGCAATATGTCCCGGAAAATACATTAAATCCCCCGGCTTCATGCACTCATACGGTATCTGTCTCACAGGAAATCCCGGCTTTAACACCGCATCGCGATAGATATATATTCCGTTTAACATATATGCCATCGAGGTAAGCCCCGAACAGTCTATGCCAAGCGGCGTCTTTCCTCCCCATCTGTACTGCACTCCAAGATAGAAGGCCGCCGTTCTGACAAGACTCTCCCTAAGCTTCTCCTCGTCAAGCCGTGCAATCTGCTCTTCATCAAGCGGCGCAGCATATTCTTCCACACATGATCCCGGGATATATCCGCACCTTCCGTCGTACAGTCTCACGCGCACATATTGATTGTCCGGACATTTTTCCTTCTCATCCTTCTTTTCCTTTTCGATATCAAGGCACATCAGCTGAGCACCTCTCGTGACCGACATAAGCCGCACCGAAGCCACGAACGGCTCTGATAGAATGTCAACGACCGCTTTTTTTACCTGAACAGACTCATACTTCGTCCCTTGAATATCTTGTATATTTCCTTCATCGCATCCGCGTGCACAGTCATCATATAAGATGACATCATTGCACTTTACATACCCCTCATAACCGTAATCAGTTCTTATCCTGACAAACGCTCCCGCCCTGTCACAGCACTCTCCGATAACCTCAAAGCCTTGCCCGTACAAGCCCTCATCCGCTATCGCGGACTTTACCACGCCCTCCTCGGCACACTTTATCTCGAACGGAATCTCATATATGCAAGCATACGCACTGTTAAATACACCTCTCATGATTACCCCCCCCCTTTAATTTATATCTTATGTAATTCCTTGTATTTATTGCCACTTTTCAACCATGTTTTACCGAATTACAACCGGCAGAAAAAACAGCCACAGAGGTCCGGTTTTGCATCTGTGGCAGGCATTTATAAAATGTATATATGAAAAGCGGTCCTCACCCGTTTTATGCCGAGTGTGAACCGCCCATCTGATTTACGATTATACTGTCGTATTCTCTTTACACTGTTACTTTCTCTTTACCTCGATACGCAAATCATATCTCTAAATGCTTGTTCCGCTTACTTCTTTCTCTTCCAAACACATACGCCTGCCGCGCCGCATGCCCCATGCCCATTTCAAATTTTACAGCTTTAATTCTATATGTAAAATGGACAGTTACCGTATTACTATATTACAGCTTGTATGAGACAGGCTTTAGGAATTATTGAATTTATTACACAGGTAATCTGTGCTATAATTTTGATAAAAATAAGTCACATGTCAATCTGAACAAAATCAAAGGAGTGTAGATTATGATAACAACCCCATGTAATCCTCATGCGATAAATGAAGTGAAAAATGTTATTGAATATCTTGGCGAAATAGAAGGCAAAGGCATTATTACAGGTCAGCATACACAGACCATGGAACAGGAAGAATTATTAAAAATACAGAAGGTAACAGGAAAACTGCCCGCATTGTGCGGCTTCGAGCTACTTTCATATTCACCTAACATTAAGCTTGAAACGGCAAGCGCCGCATGTGTAACGGAGGTAATGCGGAACAGAGGAACCTTAAATAAAGCATGGGAGTGGGCACAAAAAGGCGGGCTGATTACCTTTACATGGCATTGGTTTTCACCTCTTGGAGGCAGAGATAAGTCCTTTTATTCAGAAAATACGGATTTTAATGCAGAACGTGCATTGCTTGAAGATACACCTGAACATATTGCCATGTGTAATGATTTGGATTATATGGCATCACTATTGCAGCCTTTTTGCGAGAAAAATATTCCGATTCTATGGAGACCTTTTCATGAATCTGAAGGAGCATGGTTTTGGTGGGGTGCCAAAGGGACCGATACAGCCAGAGAGCTGTACAGATTTATGTATCACTATTATACGGAAAAATATCAGCTTGATAATTTGATTTGGGTATGGAATTCCCCATTGGCAGAGGGGTATGTGGGAGATAACTATTGTGATATAATTTCAAGAGACATTTATCCACCTGCTTATGCTTATGGAGATTTTAAAAGCGAGTATGATGACTTGAAAAATATTACGGCTGCACATAAGGGAGCTGCTTTGGCGGAAAGCGGCATATTACCGAATGTCAAAAAGTTAGCAGACACCAAGGTACCATGGTTATGGTATATGATTTGGAGCGGAGCTTTTGTGCTGACAGAAAATTACAATGAGTATGTTGTATTAAAAGAATTATATAACCATGATTATGCCATTACTTTGGACAAATTACCAAAATTATATTAAAGTCGTTAAAAGAAAATCTCTCAAAGAATTGTTTACTTTTTTGTTTTGACGCGTTAAAATACGATATAAATATATATTCACGGAGGTTAAATTTATGAAATTAGTTAATACACCGGATGCTCCGGCAGCAATCGGTCCTTATTCACAGGGTTTTATCACCAATGGCTTCTTCTACTCATCGGGACAGGTTCCTCTTGATCCTGCAACAGGTGCAGTTGTCGGAACAACCATCGAGGAGCAGACCGAGCAGGTTATGAAGAACCTCGGCGCACTCTTAAAAGCAGCAGGGGTTTCCTACGAGAATGTTGTCAAGACAACCTGTTTCCTTGCCGATATGGGTGATTTCGGAAAGTTCAATGAGATTTACGCTAAGTACTTCACTGGTAAGCCTGCCCGCTCCTGCGTTGCAGTAAAGACACTTCCTAAGAATGTGTTATGCGAGGTTGAGGTTATAGCTGAGGTATAAGCTCATTCAAATGTATTTCCTGAAAAGCAGCGTTTCCCGCGTTCCATTCAGAACTGCATTCTCGCGCCTGCGGCGGTCGCTTGCGACATCTGCATTGTACGCCGCAGTGCGCATCCCCGCGGAACGTTTTGTGTAATAGGAACGAAGTTTCCTATTACACAAAATAAAACACCATGACTGAAAGCGGCTGTTCATTCATACCGCAATCTGTCATGGTGTTTTATTTTTTATTCCGCTATCAGCACCCTTTTGCCCTCAAATCTCCAAAAGCTCTCCTCTATACTCAACCGAATCCGGCTTTAAGTAGCCACTAGCCATAAGCAGGCTCCATATAGCACTCTTATCCTTTCCAAGCTGGCTGTATAAGTCTGCTCACAAGGCTGTTGGAGCTGGTCAATGCCCAGTAAGGTCTTAATTTTCTTTCCTTCAAAAAATTCGTAATCGACCAAGGATTATATTTTTCTTACATCTTCACTCTGTACCTCTGTTTTTTGAACATTCTTCTTTAATAATTCCATTTAAACCTCTTTTCCGTGCGCTTTTTGGCACCTCGTATGGTTAATGTCGTTTTTGTACTACAGGCTCAACTTTCCCTCAAGCTCCGCATAGTCAACCGTCTTTACCGTGCCGTTCTTAAACTCAAGCCTTACAGGTCCGAAGCATCCGCACTGCTGTGCGTCGGTGTAGCTTATGTTCTTAAGCGGGAACAGCTCATCCTCCGTGAAATCCTCATGACTCTCCTTTGTAAGCACCTGTGAAATCATGATATATTTCTCATGTCCGCCGTACTGCTTGTTTCTCTTAGCACCCGCGTAGACAACTATGGATTTCTCGGAATCAGGATTGCTTCCCGTGCTGTTTACGAGGTCAATGAAATCCCAGCCGTCATAGATTGTCATGGCAAGCTGCTTTTCGTTACCGCAGGCATCCTTACCCTTTAATATAACTGCCTGTGCGTGCTTTCCGAGAAGCTCCTCACTGCTCTCACGCTTTACGATTTCGGTTCCGTTGTCAGGGAAACCGTATGCCCCGAGTGTGAGCTCAACAGGATGTCTGTGAAGCTTTAACTTATCCACGCGCATGATTCCGTACCCAACAGGGAAATCCGCCAGATACATTCCCTGTATCCAGTGCATTTCGACATCCAGACGGTAGTCAAAGAACTGTCTCCTATAGAGTACTCCGTCCCTTAGTCCGCTCCAGAAGGTCGCATTTGCAAGCGATAAGCTTCCGCTTGTCACATCACGGAGCACATACTGCTGTGACTCAACCATATTCTCCGACACTTTAAAAAGCTCCGTATCCTTCTCGCTGAACTTCGGTGCTGCCTCCCAAGGATACTTTGTGTTGAATGAAAGCTTTGCGTAGTTCCAAAGTCCATGCTTGTCTCCGATATTTTTCACTATTTTTCCCGAGCGCAGAATCGTCTCACCGCTCGATTTGTGGTTGGTAAAGCAGAGCGCCGGTCCGTCAAGTGCCGTCTCCTTTACCTCACCCTCTTTTAATCTGTCCCAGCTTCCGTTGTTCTCCTTTGCTGTCCAGAACGGATGGTCATCCGGAAGGTGCAGGCACATAAAAGCCTTGCCAAGCCAGAACGGTGATTCCGCGCAGGAGTAACCCTGAACAAGCGGTGCGAACTGTCCGTAGAAGCCGAGTGTAGGTATTCCGTCCCACAGGAAATCATCTCTGCCGAGGAACTGCATGAGCGAGCCGGACATAATACGTCTTGAAAGCCCTGCATCCGCGGTAGAATTCCTAAGAAGCATATTCCCATCGAATGAGCTTGTTGCTGCGAAGCGGTATATATTGCTTCTGCCCCACATGTTCGTGAAGCCATCCGCGTCGAAGAAATCCGCATAAGTCTCCATGAGCTTGTTGGAATTTTTCTCGAACTGTTCTGCTATATAAGGCTCATTCTCGTACCCATACCACATATTCCACAGCGGCGCATAGAAATTGAAAGCCCAGCATGAGTAATAGTCAAAGCTCTGACCATCCCTGTACCAGCCGTCACCCACATAATACTCCAAAATAGCCTGTGCATGGTCAGCCATAATCTCTCTGTCAATATCATAGCCGTTCATATTTAGGAACGCCATGTCAAGCATGTTAAAAAGTCTCCAATTCTGCGGAACGGTCGCATTTCTCGCATAGCTGTCTAAAAATGCCGCAATCTTATCTTTCTCTGCCTTGGTGTATGTATCCCATATCTGCTCCTTGCAGGCCCACAGACAGATTACAAGAGCACATGTCTCAACTGTCTGCTGAAAAGTCCTGAAGCAGTCTGAGTTCGTGCTCTCCTTGATTTCATAGTAGCTTCCCACATACGAAGGATGTCCCTTCGTGCATATATCAAGGATCTGCTGCTTATAGTAATCCGCAATCCTATAACCGTTGAGTGTAAGCTCAGGAATATTGTGAATTACAGGTGCGGCAATGAACATGGAACGTGTCAGACCCTCGAATATCTCCGCTTTCACCTCAGCCGCCTTCGTCTTTTCATCCGAATAATAATGCGGGTATGTAATCTGTGTCTCTTTCCTCGGCATCACAACGGGACTGTCAAATGTCTTAATATGCTTAAAAATTCCGTCAAGCATATACACTCCCGCCTCAAGCCAGCTCTCCTTGGTAAGCCCTGTATAGGGACTTAATTTAAAATCTGTGTGTTCAGGTACAAATTTTCCCATAGCAACTCCCTTCTGCCTCCCAACAGCAGCACAAAAAATATTATCTTCTCTCCGCACTCTCAAGTGTATGCTTTAAAAGCACCGATGTCGTTACCGTTCCGACTCCGCCCGGAACAGGAGTGATTGCCGCAACATGCTCCGCAACATCGTCATAATCCACATCACCGCACATGGCTCCATCAACAAAATTGATACCCACATCGACAACAATCTGGTCAGGATTCGTAAAATCCCTCTTGATCATCTTCGCACTTCCGGCACATGCCACAAGAATATCCGCTCTCTTACATTCCTCCGCGATATTCTTCGTTCTTGTGTGGCATACCGTGACAGTGGCATTCCTTCCGAGCATCAGCATCGCTAGCGGCTTGCCGACAACAAGGCTTCTTCCTACAATGGCAACCTTTTTTCCTGTCAAATCAATCTTATTGTGCTCTAAGAGTTCCATAACCGCCTGTGCCGTGCAAGGTGCGTAACCCGTCTTATCACCCGCAAAAACCTTGGCTGCATTCGCCATGCTTATACTGTCCACATCCTTGTCCGGCCTTATAATTTCCTTAAGCCTGTTATCATCTAACTGCTTGGGAAGCGGTCTGAACACCAAAATCCCGTGAACCTTCTCATCCTCGTTCAATCTGCGAATTGTCTCCTCAAATGATTCCTCGTCAATATCAATCGGAAGCTTTATAACCTCGACTTCCGCCTCCACAGTCCCAAACCGCTTCATTATCCCCTTCTCGTAGGCAATATCATCTTCTCTCTCACCTGCTCTTACCACCGCAAGCTTCGGATATACGCCTCTCTCCTTTAATGCTGCCACACGGCTCTTAAACTCCTCTGCCATAGCCTTGACGGCAGGCATTCCTCTGTATTCCACCATAATAAACATAAGCCTCACATTTTATATATTTACAGCCCCATATTACCGAATACAACATCATATACCTTATCGCACATATCCCTGCATCTTCTCTGATATGCCATTGTCATCTCATTGAGTTCATCCGCATAATCACGTTTCTTCATCAGTCCTGTGTTGGCATACACGTTCATTGCTGCCCCGTCTGCTGCCGCACGACATGCTGCAGCTGCAACTCCCACATCACTGAGTGCAAGTCTTGAACCCTTCACGGTAAGCTCTTCAAGAACCGACAGAAGCTTGTCACATTCCTTTAAAATCTCAAACGGTGTCTGTGCCGCAACCGCAAGTGCCTGTTCTAAAACCGCTTCTCTTTCCGGAGAATCCTTAGGAATAGCGTAAGCTCTCGAAAGAGGGAGGAATCCTTCAGCATCCTTGTCAATCAATGCAAGAAATACCTTAATCTCAAAATTCATATTTTTTATTATGCGCTCAATATCATCCTGATACTCTGCATATTTTTTCTTGCCCGACGTAAGACCGGCAACCATAGATGCAAGTGCAGCCGCAACAGCTCCGAGAAGTGCGCTCGCTCCTCCGCCTCCCGGTGTCGGTTCTTTTGTTGAAAGCTTTTCTATAAAATCGTATGTGCTGTCCATAATATATCCTCAATGTATTTATTATTTAAAAACGACCTACTTTGGAACGAAGTTTCATATTATACAAGAATATTCTCAATCCTTGCAAGCTCCTCGGCAGTAAACGGTGCCGCATTCACTATACGACAGTTTTCCGTAATCTGTGAAGGCTTAGAAGCTCCTATAAGAACACTCGTAACCTCTCCGTCACGCAAATCCCATGAAAGCGCCATCTGTGCAAGAGACTGACCTCTGCCTGCCGCTATCTCATTGAGTGCTGAAATCTTTGCAAGCGTCTCCTCATTGATTGCATTCTCCTTTAGGAATCTTCCGTCGGTTCTTATTCTGCTATCCTCAGGTATTCCATGGAGATACTTATCGGTTAAAAGCCCCTGTGCAAGAGGGCAGAAGGCTATGATTCCGATACCGTTTGCCGCCGCATAAGACTTAAGTCCGTCCTCCTCAATGTCTCTCACAAACATTGAATACTTTCTCTGGTTAATTATGAAAGGTGTCTTAAGCTCTGTCAGTATCTTCACCGCCTGCTCTGTCTGCACTTTATTGTAATTGGAAATTCCGACATAGAGTGCCTTACCGCTCTTTACTATGGAATCAAGTGCAAGCATAGTCTCCTCAAGCGGTGTCTCCGGATCCGGTCTGTGATGATAGAATATATCGACATAGTCAAGTCCCATTCTCTTAAGACTCTGATCAAGGCTCGCAATGAGGTATTTTCTCGAGCCCCAGTTGCCGTAAGGTCCATCCCACATTTCGTAACCTGCCTTCGTGGAAACCACAAGCTCATCTCTGTATGCTCCAAGTCCGTCCTTTAGCACCCTTCCAAAATTCTCCTCGGCACTGCCCGGAATCGGTCCATAATTGTTTGCAAGGTCAAAATGTGTAATTCCATTGTCAAATGCCGTCTCACATAATGCCTTCATATTGTCGAACGATGCATTACTGCCAAAATTATGCCATAATCCAAGCGAAACCATCGGAAGCTTAAGACCGCTCTTACCGCATCTTACATACTTCATCTTCTCATATCTGTCCGCTGCTGCAATATACATAAATATAACCCTCCGAATTTTTTATTTAACAATACCACAAAAAGCAAAAAAAAGCAACAAAACAGACCGCCGTATCCACCACAAAATGCAGATACAGCGGTCTTAATTTTATTCCATATCAAGAAGCTCCTGATAGAACTTCGAATAATCCGTTCTGCCCTCCTTGATGCACTTGATAGCCGATGAAGGATGGCTGTTAAGTACCCCTGTCAAAAGATACGGAAGGTCGAATCCCCACTTATCAGGACCTTCCTTCAGCTTGTTCATGTGCTTCTCAACGAAGTTCATAACCGGAAGGAGATTGTACTTAGGATTTCTTAGGAAGGATAAAAGCTGCTCCATATAGCAGTTGCCCGCACCTCTTCCCATACCGCTCATTGTGGCATCAAGATAACTTGCTCCGTTGATTGCCGCCTCAATGGTGTTGGCAAATGCAAGCTGCTGATTGTTATGTGCATGAACACCTATCTTCTTGCCGTACTTAGCTGCCGCTGCCATATATCTCGCGGTCAATCTTCTGACCTGCTCAGGATAGAAGGCTCCAAAGCTGTCCACAAGGTAAATGCAGTCCGCATCCGACTGTGCGAGAAGTTCAAGTCCGTTGTCAAGATTCTCGTCATCAACCTTAGATACAGCCATAAGATTAACCGTAACCTCATATCCCTTCTCCTTGGCATCGCTTATCATATCGATTGCGGTAGGTATCTGGTGGATATATGTCGCGACACGAATCATGTCGATTACGCTGTCCTCCTTGTTGATAATGTCCCTCTTGTAATCCGTTCTTCCGACATCAGCCATGACACATATCTTAAGATCAGCATCATTATCGCCCACTATCTCGCGAATATCATCCTCATTGGAGAACTTCCACTTTCCGAAATCCTTCGGGTCAAATATATCCTTGGAAGCCTTATAGCCAAACTCCATATAGTCTACGCCTGCCGCAATATTGGTTTTATATAAATCCTTGACAAATTCCGTTGTAAAACCGAAATTGTTGACAAGTCCTCCGTCCCTCAATGTTGCATCGACGACCTTAATGTCAGGTCTGTAGGACACGATTGTTCCAAATGTATTATCCATCTTTTTCACTCCTGTATCTGTGTATTTCTTATGCTTCTTAATTATCTGCTTTAAAGCGTTACGCTTTAAACCAGTGAAGCACTCTATAAATATACACAAACAATAACTATTTGTCAACTTATATTTTCAGCCTGTCGTTAATGTCCGCCAATCCGACATACATTATTCATGCTTCATCGGTGTGAATACTCTGCTGCTATGCACATCAGCCCCTTCTGTAACGGCTTTTGCCTTCTCCTGTGCTTCCTCACAAAAAACCTGCTGTGCTTCGACCTGCGGCATATCCGGGGCATTCTTTATTTTCCTGTATGAACCGTCAGGCTGCATGAGCTGTGCCTTCACATTGTCGGCAAGCTGCACGTCAAGGATATGCTTAACCTCCTTCTTAAGGCGCGCATCCTCAACCGGGAACATAATTTCGACACGTCTGTCAAGATTTCTTGACATCCAGTCGGCACTTGCCATATATATTTCAGGATTCCCTCCGTTCTCAAAGTAGAATATTCTGCTGTGCTCAAGGAATGTTCCGACTATCGAGCGCACGGTTATATTCTCGCTCACGCCATCAAGCTGTGGTATCAGACAGCATATACCTCTCACGATAAGTTCAATCTTAACACCTGCTTTTGATGCCTTGTACATAAGCTCTATTATATCCTTATCGCACACGGAGTTCATCTTGGCTATTATGTGCGCATTCTGTCCGTCCTTCGCACGTTCTATCTCCCTCTCGACGAGATAATGGAAGCGCTCCCTAAGCCACAGCGGAGCAAGTGAGAGCTTATTCCAGCCGACAGGCTCGGAATATCCTGAGAGCATGTTAAATACAGCAGTTGCATCCTCACCGATGGCAGGAGAACATGTAAAAAGTCCCATATCACAGTAAAGCTTGGCTGTCGAATCATTGTAATTTCCCGTTCCGAGATGGACATATCGTCTTATTCCATCCTCCTCACGCCTTACTGCAAGTGTTATCTTGCTGTGAGTCTTTAGACCGACAAGTCCGTATATTACATGGCAGCCCGCCTGCTCAAGCTTTTTTGCCCAGATAATATTGTTCTCCTCGTCGAACCTTGCCTTAAGCTCAACAAGAACCGACACCTGCTTGCCGTTCTCCGCTGCCGCAGCAAGTGCCGCAACAATAGGCGAATTACCGCTCACACGATAGAGCGTCTGCTTAATTGCAAGCACCGCCGGATCCTTCGCCGCCTGTCTTACGAAGTCCACCACGGGGTCAAAGGTCTGGTACGGATGATGCAGGAGAATGTCACCTTCCCGTATCGCCTCGAATATGTTCCTTCCATCCATCAGCTCAGGCACAGGTGCAGGAGTGTACTTAGGTGTCTTAAGATGTTCATATCCGAAGCTTACGTACATCTTCATAAGGAATGTAAGGTCGAGCGGTCCGTCTATCCTGTATATGTCACTGTCCGTTATGTCAAGCTCACTTTTTAACTTCTTAAGGAGCTGCTTGTCAATATTTCCCTGAACCTCTAATCTGATTGTCTGTCCCCACTGTCTCTTTTTGAGCTGTTTTTCAATCTCCTTTAACAGATCCTCCGCATCCTCCTCATCGATTGAAAAATCAGCATTGCGCATAATACGATAAGGATAGGCGCATAAAATGTCATAGTTTAAAAAAAGCTTATCAATGTTTCTCTCAATTATCTCCTCAAGCAGAATCACAATATCCCCGTCACCGCCCGGAAGCCTGACAAATCTCGGAAGCACCGAAGGGACCTGAACGGTGGCAAATTCAGTCTCATCATCATCTCCGTTCTTTTTTTTCAGCAGTGCAGCGATGTTGAGTGTCTTATTCCTTATAAGCGGAAACGGTCTTGAAGAATCGACTGCCATAGGCGTAAGTACAGGATAGACCTCCTCATGAAAATACTTATCCACGAACTCAGCCTGTTCATCAGTCAAATCCTCATGGCTTGCAATGATATGAAAACCCTGATTGTCGAGTGCCGGCACCAATTCGTTGTTGTATATGGCATACTGTCTTTTTACGAACGCATGAGTGCGTCCATCAAGAGCTTCAAGCTGTTCCTTGGCCGTCATTCCCGCTATGTCCTTCTTTGTATACCCGGCATTCACCATATCCTTTAATGAAGCCACTCTTACCATGAAAAATTCATCAAGGTTTGATGCCGTTATGCTCAGGAATTTAAGTCGTTCAAAAAGCGGATTATCCTCATTTTCAGCCTCACCGAGCACCCTCGTGTCAAATTCAAGCCAGCTTAGCTCTCTGTTAATAAACATCTTGCTATTATTTCCCATATCTCCTCACTCCGGACTATTTAACCTTATCGCTTCTGCTTTATGACAGGCTTAAGTCCGTACACCTCCTCAAAAAATTCAACGCGCTCAGTAAAATACGCCTTCTCAAGTGTTATATCCTCAAATGTGTGTGCCGTTATCACAAGCATATTGTCCTTTACCGCAACCTCTATATCCTGAAACTTCTGTCTGTGTCCCCTGTCAAGCGAGTTGCTGACTCTTAAAATCGCTGTCAGCTTGGCAATCGTAAGGTAATCCTTGCGGTCAAAGCTCCACAGCGCATCGTCCGCATCGAACGCCATTGTGTTGTACTTTACGACATTTGCAATTATTTCCCTCTCCTTGTGCGAAAGTCCGATAATCTCCGTCGACATGATTATGCTGTATGAACACTGCTCCGGATTCAGCATGTTGATATACTGTCCGCAATCATGAAGAATGCATGCTATCTCAAGCAGAAACCTCTCTCGCTCCGAAAGACCATGATATTTTTTGATGCTGTCATATATCAAAAGTGCATTCTTCTCAACGAGACTCACATGCTCGCTTCTGATTGAATAACGCTTGGATATTGTCTTTGCTGCCGCTAAAATATCCGCCTTAAAGTCATGCTTCAGCTCAAATTTCTTCGTATTCTGCGCATGTTCAACAGCCATACCGTCACACAGACTTACCTGTGGCATCCATATATCCTCCGCCTGTGTAAAATCAAGCATTCTCATATAGACCATTGCACTCGGAAGAATAAGCTTTGCCTGATCCTCCTGAATGTCCATGAGCTTCGCAATTTTTTCCGTATTTTCGTGATATATCTTCTCAAAAAACTTTTTAAACTTATTTCTTGTCGTGTACTCTCCGTCATCAAAGAACTCTTTCATCCTCGCGTAGTACGGAACACAATCGCCCACAAATATTATATTATGAATCTTTTTGCGTTTTAAGAACAGCTCATTAAGCGTAACCATGTCGTTGTCAATGTATTCCTTCATTATATCCACATAATTGACAATATTCTGTGAGAGCACCGACATCATATTGCTTATTCTCACGGCACCAAGTCTTACATTTTGTGTTGTCACAAGAGTACCGTTGTCAAATATGGACACCTGTGCACTTCCGGCTCCGACATCAACAAGTGCTGTCGATTTCTCAATAATCTTGTTAAACTTATCATTCTTAGCCGCAAGAGCTTTATATATTATGAATCTTTGTTCCGAATTACTCAGAATCTCCACATCAAGCCCTGTTCTCACCTTGATTCTGTCAAGGACCCTGTAGGCATTCTTCGCCTCTCTCAGTGCACTTGTGGCAAAAGCCCTGTAATCATCAATACAGTAATCCTTCATTATCTCCGAAAATCCGTAGAGGATGTCACACATCTTCTCCACATCCTCAAAATCAACTTCCTTTGCCTCATATGTATTCTTTCCAAGTTCAAAATTATATCTTACATGGTCAATCTTCTTTATTCCGTTGTCCCTTGAAATCTCGTAAATCACCATCTCCATGCAGCTTGAACCGATATCGATAGCGGCAAACGTTGAATAAGCCATCTTCCCTCATCTCCTTATTTATCACATATATGCACTAATCGCGTCCCTTATAATTTCCGAGCAGCTTAATTGCTATCGCTTCCTCCTCGATGCCTCTGAGTGCATTCTTAACCGCTGCATCGGATATATGCCCTCCGAAGTCGACATAGAACATGAACTCCCACTTTCTCTCACTTATAGGTCTTGACTCAATCTTAGTCATATTAAGACCGTTGAACATGAGATTGCTTAATATTGAGTACAGACTTCCCGCTTCATGTGGAATCTCAAAGCATATACTTACCTTGTCGGCATCCTCCGTCACGATTCTGTTCTTAGAAACAATCACAAAACGCGTCGTGTTGACTCCGCTTGTATTGATATGCGATGCAAGAATCTCAAGTCCGTACAGCTTAGCTGCAGTCTCGCTCGCAATGGCAACCTGAGTACTGTCCTTATCATCTAATATTTTTTTTGCGGCAACCGCCGTATTGGGCGCACCGAGCTGCTGCCAGCCTTTATCCTCCAAAAACTTAGCACACTGCATAAGTCCCTGTGCATGCGAATACACTCTCTTTACCTTGGATATATCCGTTCCCGGAATACCGACGAGTGCATGCTCAATCTTTACCGTCTCCTCGGCAACAATGTAATTGTCGTACTCCCTCAACAGGTCATAAGTGTCATTAACAATACCTGCTGTTGAATTGTCAAGCGGAAGCACGGCGTAATCAGCCTCACCGTTCTTTATGGCTTCCATGGCTGCCCTGAATGTCGGAACACATGAGCAGTGCGCATTCTCTCCAAAATACTTGAGAGTGGCTGCGTGGCTGTATGCCCCCGGAACCCCCTGATACACAACACGGCAGCCATCCTTTTCAAGCTCCTTAACCGCAACATGCGGTGCGGCCTTAGAGTGCTCGCCCGCCTCAAGTATTCCATACTGAAGCTTACGGCTCATCGCCATAATCTGCTTAAAAAGTTCATCTACACACTTTTTATCAAATTCATCCTCAACAAGAGCACAGAGTGTCTTAAGCTTCTCGTTCTCTCTCGTCTTGTCATAGACTGCCTTATTGTTGGCTATCTTGTATTCCGCAACGTCCTTGCTTATCTCCATTCGCTGCCTCATAAGCTCAACTATCTGTTTATCAATCACATCAAGCTTACTTCTTGATTCTGCTAAATCTATCACTCCATATTCCTCCGATTCTCTTTTACTTCGCAGCATACCTGTTTTCATTTTATTAATTGTATCATTGCCCTCAAATTTTAGCAATAGAACATTGCTAATGCTGTCTGAAATGTGTTAGAATAATGTGTAAAATATTTGTAACTGTTAAAAGGCTTGCAAATTGCCTTCTGTGAATGCTTGTGTTCAAGCAGAATAGCAATTATTTATGGTTCTGAGCAGTTTCAATATCCGAAAAATCTTCGAGGGAGGTTTTAATATGAAAAAGGCATCACGCATAATAACAATTATTGTTATTTCCGCCGTAATCGTCGGCATAGGTGTGGCTTCATATATGAGCAACAAGGTCAAGTATAATGACGATTCATACCTGGGAAACACGTCAGGAAATCTTATGAACAAGGGGCTGTTCGCAGAGCACAACGGAAAGATATATTTTTCAAATCCTTACGACGGCGACAAGCTCTACTCAATGAACAGCGACTGCACGAATATTAAGAAATTATCAGATGATTCCGTATCGTACATAAACGTAACGGACAATTATGTTTTTTATGTGAGAAACAATTTCGATAAGGACAATGCCGGAATGATTTTCCGCGGACAGCTCTATGGTGTCATACGCTCTAAGCTGAACGGTAAAAATGCCAAGGCACTCACCGTAGACGTGATATCCACAATGGCACTTATCGGCAACCGTGTATACTACGGAAGTTATGATAACGGCAAAATTCAGACCATGTACACAACAATAGACAAGAAGGAGACTGCAGCGATAAAGAATACCCAGCTCCCTCTTTACAGCATCGATGACAATAAGCTGTACTATTCCGGCACTGACGGGGAACACAACATCCACTCCTACAATCTTGCAACGGGGTTTACGGATACGTTATTAGAGGGTAACACCTACCTCGCATCGGTGAACGACGACATCCTATACTACCTCGACATGGCAAACAATTACGCTCTAACGACCTATGACATGATAACAGGTGTGACAACCGTGCTCTATGACGGCAGATGTATTAATTACAATATCTATGACAACGTGATTTTCTTTCAGACTGAGGATGGCAGCAATGCACTTCACCGCATGAACACGGACGGCACCAATGACACTATCATTGCATCAGGCAATGCTGACAATATCAGCTGCACCTCACAGTACACATTCTTTACCTTCTACGGACAGAACATACTTTACCGCGTGCCTACACACGGCGGAACAACTGTTGAAGCATTTACATATACACCTAAGAAATAAATCAATCTTATATAATCCGGTTGAATGCAGCATCGTTTGGCACGGCAAAAGCCGGAGTCTTATTCAGACCCTGAATAAGACTCCGGCTTTTATCATGTTATTTTCATACGCTTATTGTATATTTTCCATGCGCTTCTGTGCATCGTCAAGCGATTTGTAGCCATATTGAAGAACCGTGTTCTCCATTATCATTTTATTGAGATTCTTTCCTTCTTTATAAAGACCGATGACATATCTGCAATAGAGAATGAAGGTGTCCTTTGAGTAGGTGTCAAGTTCACCCCTGAGATAAGTCTCGGCAGAAGTATCATAAGGTGTGTCCTCAGAGGTGTGGATATAGCGAATCTGCCCCGCAAGCGCAGGATATTCAGCCACGAACTCCTCGAGCCACCCGACCTGAATTGCGATTACCTGCTCGGCAATCGTCCTGCGCTCATCGTCTATGGCTTCAAGGCTGTCCTTGAACTTCTCATACTCTAATGGTGCCGTGCTCTGCATCATTCTCGCATACTTTTCGGTGACAAGATTTCTTCCGCTTCGCTCACCCTCCCGTAGGTCGGCAAGATAGCTTCTTAAAAGCTCCTCGTTCCAAGCCATGAACTGGCTTCTTCTCATGAGCGTGAAGGTATTGTAATTATTCTGGCAGTCGGCCCTTCCGCCCTCATTTTTTGTCTCCTGAAACATCTCCCACTCGATTGATACAATGCTCTCTATCAGTTCACGTTTTCCATCGTCCGAAGAGTTCTGTATATTCTCACAGCCCTGCATGATTGCATAGCCCTGAGTCTCCATGTAGGTGTCAACGCTTCCCGATAAGCTCTGCATATTAAGAAGCCTGACAAGCTCTGCACAAATCGACTCGATGTTCTCCGACACACGCTTCTCATCGTGGCAGTCAAGCTCCGAAAGCTTTTTAAGACCGTCACATATTCTGTGAAGAACAGGCTCCTGCCTGCGCTCCGCCATGGCGGTAAGTGCTCTGTACGACCACTTATAGTATGGCATATATTCCCTGTAAATAAGAAAGCACAGTCTTATTACCTCCTGCATGAAGCCCGCATATGCGAGCGACGCCGCTACATAATCCTGTCTTTTCATGCACCTTCCGTAGTTGTACTGACCGTACTGTGCAATCTTTACTGCAGCCTCCGCCATCTTCGCATACCATAGCCTGTCCGGATAAAATTCGGCAAGCTGCTGTCTTGCCTCAGTGATTAAACCCTCATCGTCCCTGAAAATCTCACCGTTAACCGCCGCTGCCGCCTGCTCCTCGCTAATCGCAGCCCACGCCGCTATGTCATCGCGCTCAGGCACCTTATCTGTATCTATGTGTTCCCTCAAAAAATCACTTATCCTTATGACACCTACTCTGCCGTGACCGTTCTTCGTCTCGACTCTCGCCGCGAAGCCAAAAAATCTCTTCGGAAGCTTGTCATACTCCTTGGCAAGCTTATCACCAATCTCCTCGTAGACCGTATCGTCAACCCACAGACAGACGGAAGGTCCGAAGTCATGGTCTCTTGACAGCTCATCGTCAAAGCCAAAGCATTCGGAGCCGTAACCTGCAAGCCCGGCGGCAATCCTTGTCTCATACTCGGGAAACTCCCTGTGAAGCATGTCCTTTACATAGACCTCATAGTATTCGCGTGCAAGCACAAGCCCGCTTATCACGCCCTCACCCGCATCACAGCACAGCTTCTCAAGCTTGTTATTAAGCTCACCTATTCTCCTTGCGATGGCGTCGGCATCAGCAGTTCTGTCCGTGTCTGCAAGATTTTTGTATGCCTCGATGCAGTTCTCACAAGTCGCACGGTAAGCGCTATTGTTGTAGCCATAGCTTCTCGCAAGCTCGGACAGAGCCTCCTCATAGGCTTCAACCGCCTTGGAATACTCACCTTTCTTCAGATTCAGGTCGCCGTAAGCCGAAAGTGCAGCCCCATAGTGCGCATCCTTATATTTTCTGCCTTTGTCCCTTTCAAAAATCGCGAATGCCTTCATTAAATTGTTCTCAGCATCAGCATATTCTCCGCTCCTGATGTACAAAAGCGAGAGGTTTACATAAGTTGTCGCCTCCTCGACCTCACAGTCGGGAAGCTTCCTTATTATCTCGAGTGCCTTAAAAAGCTCATCCTTTGCTCGTTCGTATTCGCCTGTCTCCGAATACAAAAGACTTATGTTGTTGTAGAGCGAGGCGTACCTGTAAGCGTCCTTGCAGCCCGACTCCTTTAACTCTCCGGCGGTCTGCTCGTACAGCTCCTTTGCCCGCTCGTAATTACCCGCCGCGCGGTAAGCGGTGGCTGCGTTTAACACTATTGTGGCGTAGTTCTGTCCTTTAAGTCCCGCGCCCTGCGCTATCGCCATTGCCCTGTCCGCGAGCATTGTCGACTCCTCATGCCTTCCCGTGACACGATAGAGTCCCACAAGCTCGGTTATGACGGTGAGAACCGCCTGCGTATCCTCAAGCTCCACCGCCTTTTTCATATTGTCAATGAGAAACTGCTCCGCCTCATCCATCTTTTTTTCATCGAGTAATCCGTCCAGCCTTTGAAAAAAATCATTGTAATCCATATACTGCCTCCAAACTTAAATACTATCCCTCGGTCTGAAGTCTCACCATCCTGGCATATATTCCGTTGTTCTTCATAAGCTCGGCAGGAGTGCCTGTCTCTGCGACATGACCGCCGTCTATCACGACAATCTTATCCGCACCCGAAACGGTACGCATTCTGTGTGCAATAATTATGACCGTCTTATTCTTTATGAGCCTTGAGATAGCCTCCTGAATAAATGTCTCATTCTCCGCATCGAGCGATGCCGTAGCCTCGTCAAGAAGAATCACAGGAGCATCCTTTAAAAGAGCTCGCGCAATGGAGATTCTCTGTCTCTCACCGCCGGATAAAGCCGAGCCGTTCTCACCGATTACAGTGTTATAGCCGTCAGGAAGCTTTGATATAAATCCATCACACTGTGCCTCCTTTGCAGCTCTTATAACCTCCTCATCGGTCGCATCCTTCTTACCTATTCTTATGTTCTCCATGATAGTGTTATCAAAGAGAGTTACATCCTGAAAAACTATGGAATATGCTGCAAGGAGCTTCTCAGGATCCACCTGTGAAATATCCTTGCCGCCAAGTCTTATGGTTCCGCCGTCGACGTCCCAGAATCTTGCCGCGAGCTTAGATACCGTGGACTTACCGCCGCCTGACGATCCGATAAGTGCAGTGACTTCTCCCTGCTTTGCCGTAAAGCTTATATCTTTAAGTACATTCTCACTCTTATCGTAGGAAAAGCTTACATTTGAAAAATCGATGTCGTAGGAGTCCACCTTCAGTTCATCCGTTCCCTTCTGTACAGGATAATCCGTAATCTCGTTCATTCTCTCGACGTTGATATCCTGTGCGATTACGGCAGCAAGATTCATAAGCGTTCCCTGCATCGGCTCATATATTCTCGATACGACAAGAATGAACATGAAAAATGTCATCACATCAAGCTTGCTCTCACAGAGCAGAATCGAGCCGACAAGTGCAACCGTTCCTATTCCGAAACGGAGAGTACACGACGCAGACACAACGAACACCGCCGTTCCAAGCTCCGCCTTAAAGCTCTCCTTCTCAAGTGCGTTAATCTTGCCTTTCAAACCTTCAAGATACTTATCCTCGGCGTTGTAGGACTTTAAATCCTTGACGGTCTCAAGATACTCCTGAAGTCCATCCGCCTGTATAACAGCAACCTTTCTCTTTCTTCTTGAAATTCTTCTCTGCACGTTGCCCGAACAGCCAACGATGATGAGCGCAATCGGAAGCACCCACAGTGCCGCCAGTGCCATTCTCCAGTCAAAAAAGAAAAGGCTTACCGCAATCAGTACCGTTGAAATCATCGCCCCGAAAAACTGCGGCATTACATGTGAAAAGTTGTGCTCAAGCACCGTACAGTCCCCGAGAATTGTCGATGTAAGATCCGCAAGGTCCTTCTTTCCGAAGAATGAGAGCGGAAGTGTACGGAGCTTCTCCGCTATGTTGATTCTTCTGTGCTCACTTTCCTTATAGGTCGAAAAGAAAGAAGCGTTGTACTGTAGATAAAATACCAAACCAAATACAATTAAAATTATAACACATCCTATGATATATGTGTATCTGTGATTTGCCGGAACATTTCCGTTAATCATGTCAGCAGCAAGATAATACATGAGTGCGACGGGCACCATGAGCATTATGTTCTGCAATGTCGTAATCGCCGTACACTTTATAAAGTCAACCGCACCCTGTTTAGTAAGCGCGTATCTTTTCATGAGCTTCTTTATCATACCATACCACCTACCTTCCATGTTACAGATTTTCTGTACTCATCCCACATCTTTTTGTAGCAGTTGTCCTTCCCACCTGCCGCAAGAAGCTCCTCATGGCTTCCCGACCGGGCAAGCCTGCCCTCTTTAAGAACGAAGATTTCATCCGTATCCTTCACGGTGGAAAGTCTGTGTGCAATCATGATGACCGTCTTATTTTTACCGATTTCATCGAATGCCTTCTGAACAAGGCTCTCGTTCTCAGGATCGGCAAAGGCAGTCGCCTCATCAAGAATTACAATCGGAGCGTCTTTGAGAAGTGCTCTCGCGATTGCGATACGCTGCGTCTCACCACCCGAGAGATATGTGCCGTGTGTTCCAAGCTCCGTGTCAATTCCCTTAGGAAGCTTTTCAATTATGTCATCGCACTGTGCAAGATGAAGTGCTCTCTTTAACTCAGCGTCCGTCGCATCAGGCTTTGCGAGCTTAAGATTCTCCCGTATGCTCATCTTCAACAGCTTATTGTTCTGGAATACATAGGCAATCATGCTGTTAAGCTGTGACTTTGACAGTTTCTTTATATCCACGCCTCCGATGCTTATGCTTCCCGAGCTGACATCAAAAAACCTCGCGATAAGTGCCGCCGTGGTACTCTTTCCGCCGCCTGACGGCCCGACAAACGCCACATGTGAGCCCTGTGGTATCTTTATCGACAGTTCAGATAACGCATCACGCTCTGCTCCCTCATATCTGAAACTCACATTCTTAAGCTCAATAGAGTAATCTCTTACCTTCTTATCACCGTCATTCTCCTTAAGCGGCTCCATGTCCAGTATCGACTGTACTCTCGTGAGCGCGTCCTCTACAAGCATGTTGTTCTCACTCATGAACATCATCTTTGTGAAGGTTGTTGATATAATAGGAGTAAAAATAATATAAAACAGCAGATTTACGACAAACTTATCCGTCACGACTCCGCCTGCCGTCACGATAAGTGCTGCACAGGTGAGAAACGCAAATACACTGTTGATTGCAACCTCAAACAACACCATAGGTCTGCGGCATCTCTTCGTGTAGGAGATACAGAACTTCGAGTAGCTGCTTATCGAATCGCGGAATTTTTTGAAGGTGAACACCGACTGACCGAATGTCTTTACGACAGGCATTCCTCTCACATACTCGACAGCCTGATTGTTCATGTCCTCAAGCGAATCCTGATAATGTCTCATATCCTCCGCCATCTTTTTGCCGAGCATTCCAGCCATATTGACAAATGCAAGCACGACGGGGATAAGGCTCACAAGACCTAACTTCCAGTCAAAAATAAATAACATGACTATGAGTGCGACAGGCGTAAGCATTGCGCTTGCCGTGTCAGGGAGCTGATGCGCAAGGTATGTCTCCGTCGCCTCCGCCGACTCCGCGATAATCTTTCTCATCCTGCCGCTTCCGAGGCTGTCAACCGCACCCACGGGAAGCTTTTTTACATGGTTCAGCACAGTGAGTTTCATATTCGCCGCAACCCTGAATGCCGCCTTATGCGAAAAAAGAAGTGCCGCAAAATATATGAGCATGCTCGCAAGTGCCATGACAACCGCCATCACTCCGTTATGTACAATTCCGTCAGCCCTCGAAAAATCGGGCGCCACTTCAATAACCTCTTTTATAATTTTCCACAGATAAATGAACGGAAACAGTGCAAGCACGGCACTGACCGCTGACATAACAACCGACGCATAACTGAAGCCCTTGTAGCTTTCCGCATACGCCATAAGCCGTGAGAAGGCTGATTCCTTCTTAGGACTCTTTTCATTGCTCTCCTTCATGGTTATCCTCCTTGAAATAATTGTGGGTTATATATTCAGAACTTTTTATAAGTTCAGCTAAGTTATATTAGTTGTAACTAACATAACCTCAAATAAAAAGTTCCATATAGGAACCTTTATCTGCTTATTTTATTTTTACCTTCCGCTCTGATGTTCAACTAAGTGAATACAATTCACTCTACATACATATCAAAGAGCTGTCTCCACCCGGCGGTGTAGAACTCGCGGAGCTGCCCGAGATAGGTCTTAGCCTCACCGATATCATTCTTATGAATGAGCAGTTCAAAAAATGCCGTGAACATGCCACTCACAAGCACATGCTCAAGCTTAGGGTCTATCTGCCTTATATCATTGCCGTTCTTTCTCATAAGCTCAACAAAATCATGCGTCGCCTGAACCTCTATCTCCGACATCTCATGCACCATGTTCTCGTATCGCGTCCCCTCAGAGCAGGTGAGTATAAGCCTGAACTCATCCTCATTCTCATACATATAGTCGAGCATCTGCTCCATGCAGTCGCTGCCGACCTTCCCCATGTTCTCCTGCTGTGCACCCGGCTCGAGCTTTTTAAAGCCGTTCTGCGTCCTGACATACATATCCATAAGATGCTCATACTTCTCTGACACCAGCGCGTCAAACAGCTTCTCCTTGCTGTCATAGTAGCCGTAAAATGCCCCCGTCGTCACGCCCGCACTCTTCACAATATTCCTGAGCGATGCCCCCTGAAAGCCCTTTTCAAGAAACTCCTTCTTCGCCGAGGCATATATCCTCTCCAATGTCGTCATTTCACCATCCATGTTGTTCCGCTCCGTAAAAAACAAAAGGTAATGTAACAATGTTATATAACACTGTTATATTACCTTTTATACCTTATATATGAGCGTTTGTCAATATGTTTTTACACCTGAATCTTTTTTATAAATATTCCTTTGTATCGCTCCTAAATCCTTTTAACCCAGCCTCCACTTACAGATGTCCGTGTACTCCGTATTGTCTGCCCCAATATGTCCGACCGCCTTTATCTCATTCATTCCATTTATAAGCCTGACCTTGTTAACCATGAACACTCCGTTTCCCCTGCGCTCCATCTCTCCGACGCTCACTCCGTTTACATATAGCTCGACCTTATCACAGTTAGAGTACACCTTCACATAGGTGTCCTCGCTCTCCCTGTCGACATAGCGTGAGCTTGTGATATGGACGAATCTGTCCGCCTTATTCCAGTCAGCTTTGTACAGGTAAAAGCTGTCCTTGCGGATTTTTCTGTCACATGTGACAAGTCCCTTATCATTTAACGCAATCTGACCGCCCTCATTTCTAGAATCCACCGCAAAGTCAAAAAGCACCCATATAAATGTCGCCCACAGGCATTCATGTGTGTTGATATATTTAAGTGCCTGCTCGTGCATGATGCTCTGGTACTCCTCGGGATGCCACTGTCCCCATGCGAGCAGTCCGTTCTTCTCAAGCTCGGGATACAGCTCGTGCTGATTTACATTTGCGCCCCAGCCGTACTCGGATATACCCATCGGTCTATTGTCAAATGAAGCCTTCCTGTCCATGAGCTGCTCAAAATTGCCATCAAAATTCTTGTCGGGATACCAGCCCGGATATATATTCCACGCCGCAATATCGGATTTCCAGCCTATATTGTTGGTAAAATCCGCATAGTCTGCCGTTCCCTTCTGATTCATCGCATAGTCGCGGTTGATTGCCTGCGTCGTGTATCTTCCCGAACTGTCCTCTCCGTGTGCCAGCTCGTCAAGCTCATACACAAGCTGCTTGGCGTTCATGAAGCTGCTCGCGCTGTTTGCACCGTTGCCTATCTCATTTTGAAGTCCCCAGAAAATGACGGAAGGTCTGTTGTACTGCTGCCTCATGAGTTCAACAAGCTGCCTTTTTGTATTCTCCACGAACTCAGCCGACTCGCCGAGCGCGTTGACAAGCGGTATCTCCGTCCACAGAACTATTCCGTTCTCATCGCACAGGTCGTAAAAATAATCCGTGTGCGGATAATGGCACAATCTCACCGCATTTGCGCCGAGCTCCTTGATTATGGCTACATCCGCCTCATGCTCTGCCTCCGTGAGTGCATTTCCCATACCTTTATAGAACTGATGCCTGTTCACGCCTCTGAGCGGATGTGATTTGCCGTTTAAGAAAAAGCCCTTTTCACGGTCGACATAGAAATATCTGAAGCCAACCCTGTCGCTCACCTCATCGAGCGTTTTATCACCATCGCTTATGTTGATCTTCACGGTGTACATATAGCCTGCATCACTTTTTCCGGCAGACCTGCCTTCTTCACATATCTTTGCAGCTTCTCTTTCATAGCTTATTCCATTCCACAGGTGAGGGTCAGCAACCTTAACCGTCCGCTCGTACACAACCCTTCCCTGCGCGGGAACACTGATTTGTTCACTTAATGCCTCGGGCGCATTATCCCCCTCAACCGCAGTTTTTACCGTGACCACTCTTGTAATATCGCTGTCATTTACAAGCTCTGTCCTGACAATGACGGTTCCGAGGCTTTCAGGCGCCGTCATGCTCCTTACATCGGGTGTTGTGAAAAAAAGTCCCGATGAGCCGTTGTTATTCAGGTCAAAATGAACCTTATCGACAACGACGAGGTATACCCTCCTGTAAATTCCACCGCACATATTAAAATCGGCTGATATCGGAGCAACCGCCTCATCATGCGAATTGTCAACCCTGACCGCAAGCACATTCTGTCCATGCACCAGATAATCGGTCACGTCAAACCTGAATGCCGTGTAGCCGCCCTTGTGCGTGAACGCATCTCCGCCGTTGTACGGCACATGAGTTCCGTTAACATACAAATCGGTCTTTTGATTTGATCCGTTAAACTCAAGATATACCTTCTTTCCGTCGAATGCCTCATCATAATCAAGCCTTTTCCTGTACCAGAAGGCGGTTCGCAGATAGTCGTTTCCGCCGTCCTCCGCATCCTTGATATTCCATGTATGCGGAATGTTCACAACTTCCCATCCGCCATCGTCAAAATCAATCCCCGTCACTTCATCATCCGTAAGAGCCTCTCCGCCGAAGTGCCAGCCGTCACACATATCCCTAAGATACTTACCGTCACGTCCGCTCGACGTATATGCAGTATTCTCACTCATTATCTTTTCTCCCTTCTGCAAAAAAACTTATAGGCGTTTGCGAAACTATATAATTGAAGGCGGACGTTGTACAAATTTAACAATTCACCGCAGGCACGCTTTCGCTACATGAATCACGCAGCGGTACATAACGCAGTAAAATACAATGCCTAAGTACCGGCGGCTTCATAGTACCTGCTCGTGAATTTGTTTAATTTGCACAACTATATATCGTCATAACTGCGTTTCGCAAACGCCTAAAAGAACTTAAAACAGCCATGCTTGCTTCTGCAGGTCAATGAAATTCGCAATCCGCTTTGCTGCTTGCTCATATAAAATCGATGCTTCGCATCTCTTTTAATTTATAAAATACCGCAAACCGTCCGCTCCCACAATGCAATATTTTATAACATTATGCATATTTTATCGCCGATTTTGCACGCCTTACCTTCTGCCGGAATCAGTGTCTGCCCTTATTAATCTGTCTCCTCTTTACAGCCACTGCCTTTCGGTCAAAATTCCTCGCGCTCTCATTTTTCAGACTCTTATAGAGCTCATATCTCTCTGCCGACAGTCTTCCGTCCGCTATCGCCGCCTTAATGGCACAGCCCGGCTCCGTCTCGTGCCTGCAATCGCTGAACTTACAGCAGCCCTCAAGCTCCACAATATCCGCAAAGGTGTCATCGAGTCCCTCCTCGACATCACACATTCCGATTTCTCTCATCCCCGGTGTATCGACAATGGTGACACCGTTAGGCAATTCAAACAGCTGCCTTGTCGTCGTGGTATGTCTCCCCCTCGAATCGCTCTCTCTTACCGCACCCGTCTTCATAACCTCACTGCCTGAGATTGCGTTTATCAGCGTTGACTTTCCTACACCCGACGAGCCCATAAGTGCTATTGTCACTCCTGACCTGCAATATGTGAGAAGATCACTCATTCCCTCCTGTCTTACGGCACTCACGGCGTACACTCTGACATCCCCCGCTGCCGCTTTGACCTCGTCCATATAGTCCTTAACATTCTCACACAAATCCGCCTTCGTGAGCACGACTACCGGCGTGACCTCCCCTGTTTTTGCCACCGCAATATAGCGCAGTATTCTGTTCACATTAAAATTGTCGTTGAGCGAGCACACTATAAAGCAGTAGTCGACATTCGCCACCATCTCCTGCTCAAGCGAATTTTTCATGCTGTGGTCGCTCGGATACGGGCGCTTCAACATATTTTTTCTGTCACACACCTTTACAATTCTGCTCTCACCCGATGGCTGATAGTCGAACTCGACATAATCGCCCACTATCGGGTACACCTCATTGCCGTAGTAGATGCTCCCCTTGCACTTTGCCGGTAACTCCTTCCCTTCAAAAAGAATCGTAAACATATTTTTCTGCACATTGCAGATACGTCCCACGCATCTGCAATTCGGGATATTGCTATCATTTTCGTTGATGCCGTTTTCTCTGATATTCCCGCTGATGTTATCACTATTAAAATTCTTATTTTTCTCCATTTTTTAGTCCTCTCTGATTCATAATCTGCGGTACATGATTATCTCTCATTTCGGACTACCTCGGCACACTCATGTACCGCTCACAAACCCATCATTTTCATTATAGAAAAACATAAAAAGACCGCAGCAAAAATGCCACGGTCCATAAGCTCAATAATTTGACATAAATATTAAAATATCGTCTGATTGACAGCATAAAACAGCTATTACTAATCAGACCTCTTCACAAACCGAGGTAATCACACAATATTCAATTACAATCTCCATCTCTGCATTTCTCATAATGAACTACCTCGCTTTCTTAAAATTATTCTTTAGGAATTACCTAAACTGTTTTCCGGATACAGGCTGATTATATTGCCGCAATGCCTGTCTTGTCAAGTATTAAATACACCAAGCCGCATACAGAGGAACCGACTTTATTCCGTTTTCCATTCCGAAATTCTTAGCGGAAACTCTCACCGACTGCGCTATATCATACTTCTTTTTAAATATTTCAAGACTTTTTGCCCTTACATGAATGTTGGCTTTGCACTCAATCGGCAGAATACCGTTTCCATACATTATGACAAAATCAAGCTCAGCCATGGAGTTAGATTCCCAATAATAGAGCTTATGCTCTCTGCACGCCAACTGCACCGCAAGATAATTTTCCGTGACAGCCTCCTTCGCCTCGCCGCCAAAATTAATGTCAGAAAGAATTGTCTCCACAGGTATCATCGCCTTTGCCGCCAAAAGCCCTGCATCACAACGGCTTTACCATCCTTTTGTACATAGTATAATCTATTTTTTCACATTTTTCTTACTTATTATGTGAAATCAGGTCTTTCCATCTCTCAGGCGCAATACTCTCGCTCGTCACGATACACTCCGGGTCAGGAGCAATGACATGTCTTACAACCTCGAAAATTCTCCTTGCGTCGCACAAAAGGCAGTCCGCATCGCCGAACTTAACCTGTCTTGCCGCTCCACAGTCAAGAAACGCCTGGTTAAGCTTCACAAAATCCTCGGATATATGCGGCTGTGAGGCATTGTAATGCTTTCTCACATACACCGTGCGTGATTCGCCGTCAGGCATCACAATCTGAAGCTTCATCGGCTTGTCGGAGAGTCTGTTCGGCACGTTTAACACCTCCTCGACACTGTGAATATATGTATTGCGCTCATGTCCCACACCGACAAGAAGTATCTTACCTCTGCAGTCCTTCAGCCTGTCATAGCAGCCGCCCGGCGTACATGGCGTATTGCAGTATTCCTCACATGCGAGGTACTCCACTGCATTTCTTCCAAGACCTGCCATGCTGTGTGTCGGGTGAAGTGACCTGACCACACCATCTCTTTTCATGAACATGTTGGTGAGAAGCCCGACACACGACGGGGTGCTCTCAGGGTTATATACAGGGTTAGCAGCATTTACCGTTTTCCATGTGTGCGTAGGGAGCAACAGCAGTCCATCCGCGAAGAACTCACTCCACGCATCAAGCACCGTGTCCGCACCGCCTTCTACCTGCCCTACAGCTTTCATCGACGAGTGAATAAGTATTGTTTCACCGCCGTTTAAGCCCATAGCTGCCAACTGTTCTTTTAAATCGTTTTTCGTGTACATCATAACTCACCTACTCTAAATCATACTCAAAATGCTGATAATCCTTCGTCGTGTTCCAGTCCCCTCCCCATGTGAATCCATGCTCCGTAAAAAGCTTATAGCACAGGTCATCATGATCTATCTTGTACTGAAAGTCCTGTGTCCTGTCCACATAAGCGACTGCGTCCTCCGGCATAACCGTCACACCGTCCTCAGCAGTCTTAACCTGCGGATTATAGAATGGGTTAATGTCAATCGCCAGTCCCTTCCCATGCTGTGATACAATGTCCGTTCCCTCTATCATCCTATAGTTGAACGCCGATGTATTGTTGTCATCCATGGAAAGCTCATCGTCGCCGTCGTACTCGTCAATCAGTGCAATCTTCTCAATCGGGTACTGTGCCTGATAAAGCTCCCAAAATATCTCGACAATATCCTGTGAAATAATCTTATTTACAATAAGCTCACCCTCGCAGGTTCTTCCGCCGAAATCCACATACAGAACATGAACATAGCTTAAATCTTTTTTCTCGACCGTGCAGTCCTTAGGGTAGCTTTTCCCCTGCATGTTTTTCCAAACCTTGTCGGGAATATCCTTTGAAAAAAAATTGACATTGTCTATGATGTCTGAATCGGTATCCGATACGCTTTCCGTCGTCCCCGCATACTCCGTCCCGGTGTAGCTCTCCGTTACACTTCCCAAATCTATTGTTCCGCTTGCAGGCTCGTCCGCCGTCCTTCCAAAGTACAGCATAGCTCCGAGCATGGCGAGCGGCACAAGAGATACGCCAAGGATGCCAAGCAGTATTTTTGTCATTTTATTCATAGGTGTCTCCTGCATTTGATAAGAATTAGTGTTAAAATTTACATATTTTCATAGGAATCCATGTATTTTTTTACATTAATTCCCACTTAGTGCTCATCCACCACCTGAAAAATTATGAACTTTAAATAGTACGACTCATTCGCCGCCCACAATATCGGATGGTCAGGTCCCTGAGTGCGGAACTCCACCTGTCTTAAGCGCTTATGCACACTCTGTGCAGCCTCCTTGATGGTCTTTGTAAAGAGCTCCTGTGTCATGAAATGGGAGCATGAGCAGGTTGCAAGATATCCTCCGTCCTTCACGAGCTTGAGTCCCTTCATGTTAATCTCCCTGTAGCCCTTTATCGCATTCTTAGTTGCCTCGCGCGACTTCGTGAATGCAGGAGGATCAAGTATCACAACATCGTACTTTTCGCCCTCCGCCGCAAGACGAGGAAGCTCGTCGAGCACGTTCGCACACTTAAAATGCACCGTGTCCTCAAGTCCGTTGAGCCTTGCATTGGCTCTCGCCTGTTCAACCGCATACTCTGATATATCAAGTCCCGTGACCTCTGCCGCACCTGCAATACCGGCATTGAGCGCAAAGGTTCCCATATGGGTGAAGCAGTCAAGTACTCTCTTGCCCTTACAGAGTCTCTGTATTGCCAGCCTGTTGTACTTCTGGTCTAAGAAGAATCCCGTCTTCTGCCCGTTCACCACATCGACCATATAGTGCACGCCGTTCTCAACAATCTCGACATTCGTGTCGAACTCTTCACCGATGAAGCCCTTTACAATCTTAAGACCTTCCTTCTCGCGCTCCTTCGCATCGCTTCTCTCATATACACCGCGGATATCGATTCCATCCTCACGAAGTATCTCCTTGAGGTCGTCAACAATTCTTTCCTTAAAATGCTCTATTCCGAGTGTGAGTGCCTGAACGACAAGCACATCCTCATACTTATCAACTACGATTCCCGGCAGGAAATCGGCTTCACCGAATATCACCCGGCATGAGGAGGTATCAACCGTATCCTTCCTGTAATTCCATGCTGCCCTGACTCTGTTATATATGAATTCATCATCTATGAGCTGGTTGGCATTCCTTGTCATCATTCGTATTCTTATCTTAGAATTCTGGTTGATATAACCTCTTCCAAGCATATATCCGTTAAATGCATGAACGGCAACTATATCTCCGTTCTTAAATGTTCCGCATATTGTATCTATCTCATTGTCATATATCCACAGACCACCCTGTCCGAATTCTCTTCCTTCACCTTTTTTTAATGTAACTATTGATTCTGCCATATTTTCTCCATTTCATAATTTTTTACATAATTTTTCTGTTCTTTGTTAATAATATATCCGTCAACACACAAAATCAAGTAAATGCGAGGTTTCTTATGACAATGTTAAAGGATTTCCTTCTGTGCGGTTCCACCGGCTGGTGTATAGAAGTGTTTTGGACAGGACTTGGCTCTCTGGTGCACCACGATAAGACATTAAAAGGCAATTCATCTCTATTCATGTTCCCGATATACGGGATGGCGTTTATCTTCAGACCGTTAAGCCGTATATTAAAAGATTGCAGTGCTTTCATACGCGGACTCTGTTATGCCTCCTGCATAATTTCGACAGAATATCTCTCCGGCATATTTTTAAAGCACCACCATGCCTGTCCTTGGGATTACAGCGATGCCAAGCTCAACTATAAGGGTGTAATCAGGCTCGACTATTTTCCTCTCTGGTTCATAGTCGGCTTGCTGTACGAGAAGCTTCTCACCGCCGCATCGTCCTACAGAGCATAAAAACTGCCGTGCAATCGAAACAACCTAATAGGGTGATTTCAATACAACACGGCAGTAAAACTATTCTGTCAAATATTATTCTTTAAAATACTTTCTAATAAAGCGGATACTTGTCAGTGAGACTCTTTACCAGTCTTACTGCCTCCTCCTTATTAGCTTCAGGATTGGCTATTGCGAGAGAAATTGCCTCAGCAACAGTATCCATATCCTGCGGCTTAAATCCTCTGGTGGTTACGGCAGGTGTTCCAAGTCTTATACCACTTGTAACAAACGGTGAAGCCGGGTCATTAGGAATCGCATTCTTGTTACATGTAATATTGACGGAATCAAGAAGCTTCTCTGTAGCCTTACCTGTAACACCCTTGCTTATAAGATTGACAAGCATAAGATGATTATCCGTACCACCGGATACAAGGTCAAATCCTCTGTCTGTCAGTCCCTTCGCAAGTGCCTGCGCATTATCAACAATGTTCTGCGCATATACCTTAAAGCTTGGCTCAAGTGCTTCCTTAAAACATACTGCCTTGGCAGCAATGACATGCATGAGAGGTCCGCCCTGTATTCCCGGGAAGATTGCCTTATTAAAATTGAACTTGTCGGCTGCCTCCTGATTGCAGAGAATCATACCTCCCCTTGGTCCCCTGAGAGTCTTATGTGTTGTTGTTGTAACTACATCAGCATAAGGAATAGGACTCATGTGAAGTCCCGCCGCAACAAGCCCGGCAATATGTGCCATGTCTACCATAAGCACAGCACCGACCTCATCGGCTATCTCACGGAATTTCTTGAAATCTATGGCTCTTGCATATGCACTCGCACCTGCAACAATAAGCTTTGGACGACATTCCTTGGCAATCGCCATAACATTATCATAATCTATGTATCCATCTGCATTGACACCATAAGGCACAATGTTAAAATACTTACCCGACATATTGACAGGACTTCCATGTGTAAGATGTCCTCCGTCTGCAAGGCTCATACCCATAACCGTATCACCCGGCTTAACAATGGCAAAGAATACCGCCATGTTAGCCTGTGCTCCTGAATGTGGCTGCACATTGACATAATCACATCCAAACAGCTTCTTGGCTCTCTCTATGGCAAGGTTCTCGACAACATCGACATACTGACATCCGCCGTAATATCTCTTACCCGGATATCCTTCTGCATACTTGTTAGTCAACGGGCTCCCCATAGCCGCCATGACTGCCTTGCTCACAAAGTTCTCAGAAGCAATAAGCTCAATGTGATCTCTCTGTCTTCCAAGCTCATCCGAAATTGCAGCAGCAATCTCCGGATCAAATTCCTTCACTTCTTCAAATGAATACATAGTCTGCCTCCGTTAAATGGTAAATTTATTGATTGCCTCAACAAGATCCTCGGAATGAGTTATCAGGCCCTCGGACTCATTATTAAGCTTCTCCACTGCCTCTAACTGGCGTGATGCCGCATTGTTAACCTCTGTAGCCGAGGAAGCGGTCTCCTCAGCAACAGCGGATATACTCTCTATCGCAGCAAGCGTATCCCTCTTTGCCACATCCATATCGTTGATTCCCTCAGATATCTTAGACAGATTATCTGCAAGTCCCGATACATGATTATCAATATCATGGAACACATCAATGGTGTTCTTAAGTGCCTCTTCCTGCGAGCTTACAATCAGCTCTGCCTGCTTGGCAACCTCTACGGTATCAACTGTCTGCTTCTGAATCTTACCTACTATTTCTCTGATTTCATTTACGGAGTTAAGCGACTGTTCAGCGAGCTTTCTGATAGAATCCGCAACAACAGCAAATCCTCTTCCTGCATCTCCCGCTCTCGCTGCCTCAATCGAAGCATTAAGTGATAGAAGGCTTGTCTGGTCAGCTATATCATTGATTGCTCCTATAATCTTTGCAATCGAACCGGATGCCGCATCAAGCTCCTGAATATTGGAAATTACCTCTGCCGTTACCTGAGTGGTTGCCTTCGCCTTATCCTTCAATTCCTCGATTGTTCCAAGTCCATTCGATACAATACCCTTGGTATTGTCGGCAATTTCCGCAATCTTATTCGTGTTATCCGTAACAATCTCAATCTTCTTAGAGAGATCATCCATTCTCACAAGGCAGTTCTCGGCATCCTGTGCCTGCATGACAATACCCTGCTCAACCTCTGCGATAGATGAAGTTATGGACTTCGTCTCATCTAAGAGCACTCCCGAATTATCCGCAACACTCTCCGATGCATTGCCGACAGCCTTAGAGACAACATCGGCCTTATCAAGAAGCGCCCTGATATTGCCAATCATTTTGTTGGTACTGTTGCAGAGAATCATGAACTCATCCTTGCGTCTTGTCTTAATATTGACTGTCAAATCTCCCGTTGCAGCCTTCTCAAGTCCGTTCATAATCTTGCGGATTGTTGTACCGATGCTTGTGGAAAGCACAAGACCGATAAATATTACTATAAGTGCCGTTATGACAACCGTTACAGCCGTAATGACGGCAATCTGGTTTGCATCAGCAATAATATAAGCTCTCGGAACAAGCGTTGCCACCATAAAACCTTGTGCAGCAAGCTTATTGTAAATCAGGAGATACTGCTCGCCTTCATAATCAACATACTCGCTTCCCGACGGTTCTTCACTGTTCTTAATTATGTCATATACCGCTGTTCCCGTTATATATGCGTTGTCAAGTATGTCAGCTGTATCAGAAATCTTCCTCGAGCTCTCTTTCTCTGTCTCCTCGACAGCATCAGCATTCTCTGCCTCAACATTTTCCTCAACATGCTTGTATGAGAGTTCCCTTCCATCCGGAGTTATGAGAGCCACAACTGCACCATCACCAAGGTTAACATTGGTGATGGTATCTGCAATCTTATTATAATCGACATCCACAACAACATAGCCTACCTGCCTGTAGTATGTATTATATGCCTTTCTTATAACAGAAAATGCATATCCTGAAGTCTCCATAAGCGCATCCGCCTCTTCATGACGTCCGACCCACATAAAATCGTTCTCATCCACCTGCTTTGCAATATCGAGCTGCTTGAACGCCTCATAAATATCTTCCGGTGTATAAGAAACCGCAGTTGATACACCCTTACCATAATCAGCCGTAAACACCACATTCTTGATATACTTGTTGCCGAGTTTTCTCGACTCAATCTCATTCTTGAGTGTGGTATATACCTTGCTCTCATTGTATGCATCATCAGAGTATGCACCGCCATAGTACTCTCTTGCTATCGAAGATACCGCAATGTCATAAGATGACGTACGAATCGTCTCAATTACCATATCAAGATAATCCGCCGTGGTATCAACCGTCGTCTTAGCTGTGGCTTCATAGCTCGATGTAAGTGCCTCAGCCGACCTACTGTAGGAAACCGCGCCCAATACAATCATAAGCAGCACAGGAATGATAAATGCCGCTGTTATCTTGAATCTTATGCCGGAGAAGAAGCCTATTTTCTTCTTATCCGCTCTCTGTCCCTTGATTGCATCGACATCGTCATCAATCTCTTTCTTTGCCTTTCTGGTGCGCTCCTTAATACTTTCACTAAACTCTGCGGCAAGGGCTTCCGCTTTCGCCACCGCATCATTGGCAATACCTGCATTCTCGCTGTCTGTCTTCTCGACCTGTGCCATATCGACAGACTCACTCTCATTTGAATTTTTCTCCTGACCATCACTCGTCTCAGTCACGGAAGTGCTGTTTTCGTCAAACCCATTCTCCGTTGAAGCATTTTCTGCAGCAGCTTCTGCGGATGCATCCGGCTCTTCAACATTAACAGCCTCATCCCCAACCGGTTCAAACGTCTTGTCAAAGTCAAATTCTGTCTCTTCATTAAAATTTTTCTCGTTCATCATACCCCATCCTTCTCAAGATGCTATTTTATGGTAAAATTGTACTATATATCTGTGAAATTTGCAATCTAAAGATTGAATTCTTCCATGTCGTAGTCTATGCTTGCCTGGCTCTGCTTAATGCTCTCAAGCAGGCCATCATTATGAATTACATCCATAAAAGCAAGAAATACCTGCATATCATACTCCTTGATGTCCTCAATCATAATACTTATCGCATTATCAAAATCATAAGCCTCCCTGTAAGGTCTTTCGGATATAAGTGCTGCAAACGCATCCGCCACACGCATTATCCTTGCCCCAAGAGGTATCTGCTCAGCCTTGCGGTTATCAGGATAACCTGAACCGTCATAGTTCTCATGATGATACAAGACCGCGTCACAGATAAAATCATTGTAGCCGTTCTTTTTAAGTATCTCGTATCCAAGCTTTGAGTGCATCCTCATATACTGGATTTCCTCAATCAGCATGCCGTTGGAGTTACGTCCGTACAGATATGATGACAGGCGGAGCTTGCCTATATCATGAACCATCCCCGCAACTGCAAGGTTGTAGCACTCCTCATCCGATAATCCCAGCTTCTTTGCAATCAGATACGTGAGATTGCTCACACATACACCATGCTTTATGCCATCTATCAGGTCGACTTCCAATATTGCCTTTGTCAACTCATCAACCATAAAAAAATCTTCTCTTTCTATCTATCATCTCATCGACATTTTCAATGTATGTCTTGACATCCTTCACGTTCTCAACACGCTCTATACGGTTCTCCTCAGGAAAAACAACCTTAGTCGATGCCCCCGCACCGACAGCCATTATGGTCTGCTTTTCCTCCATGATGAGAATATTATATATTCCCTCTCTTCCCGGCTTTGAATATCCTACATTTTCAAAATTACCCGCCATATTTTTCTGCCTGTACAGATAATACGGCTCCATTCCCATAGCCGAAGCACAATCCGCTGTCATATTGATAATATCATCAGTGTTAATCATTGAATACGCCTTATATTTTTCCCAAAATATATTGAGATTGGCCGCACGCTTGATTGCAAGCGAATGAACGGTGAGACTGTCCGGTGCAAGTGCTGCGACCTCATCCATCGTCCTTTTTATATGCTCCTCCGTCTCTCCCGGAAGTCCTATAATCAAGTCCATATTGATGTTGTCAAATCCGCAACCTCTTGCAAGCTTAAATGCTTCCTTGACCTGACTCACCGTGTGGTGCCGCCCTATAAGCTTAAGCGTGTCGTCATTCATTGTCTGCGGATTGATTGATATTCTGTTCACACCATGGTGCTTCATGACCATCAGCTTATCCTTTGTTATGCTGTCAGGACGTCCTGCCTCTATTGTATATTCCTTAAGTTTTGAAGTATCAAATGTGCTCTCAAAAAATCCAAGCACACGGTCTAACTGCCCTGCTTCAAGAGTCGTAGGCGTTCCTCCGCCCATATAAAATGTATCAAGCGTCTTATCCTTCATAAGCCGTGCCGTAAATGTCATCTCTTTAAGCATCGCATCCACATAAGTGTCAACTCTGTCCCTCCATACCGCAAGCGGATATGAAGTGAAAGAGCAGTAAAGGCATGTTGTCGGGCAGAACGGGATTCCTGCATACAGGCTATAACCATTATTATAGTCGATTTTCTCAAGCAGACGCTTCTCATTCTCAGCGACCTTTATCGCAAGCTTTCCCTTGCGTGTGCTGACATAATATTCTTTTTTAAGGTAATCTATAATCTCCTGCTTATCCTTGTTCTCCTCAAGAAGCCCGTACACAATCTTTGTCGGTCTTACGCCCGTGAGTGTTCCCCAAGGAAGCTCTCTTCCCGTGAGTGCTGAGAGCATGTCATACATCATTCTCTTAAAGCAGTTTCTTGTCTCCTTTTTACCGGATGCTGTCTCACTGCGCTCGTCCTCATACTCCTCATGGTCTTTTGAAGCATCTCTATGAAAATAGATTCTTATAAATCTGTCGCAGTCATCATTTTCCGTATGCGTCATCTGATGCTTAATCACCCTTACCTGCACAAAAAGCTCCGCCTCTTCCTCATGTCCCTCCGGAACACTTGTGACAATCTTCGCCTCAGGAAAAAATGCTTTAAGCATGACTCTGGAATCATTCTCCTGCTCCGCATCATTAATTTCGAGTAATATCATATATTATATAACCTCAATTAAAAATTTTAAAACGTACATTCGCAATCCGCTTTCGCTACTTGCTCATGAACGGATTATTGACCCTCTCATAACCGATTGTGGTACTCTCCCCATGTCCCGGAAATACCTTCACATCATCCGGAAGGCTCAAAAGTTCCGACCTGATTGCATTTATAAGCTGTCCGGCATTTCCTGTAGGGAAATCACTTCTCCCCACTGAACCGGCAAAAAGAGTGTCACCGCTGAAAAGAATCTTATTATCTTCGAAATAATAACATACACTACCTATAGTATGCCCCGGAACGGCAATTGTTCTTATCTTAAAGCCTGCAAGAATAAGTTCATCCCCCGGCTTAAAATACTCATCGGCATCCATCCTCACACCTGTCCCCGTAAACGGAACCGACAGATTGCTGTTCTCATCAAGCATAAGACTTCTCTCATTCTCTCCGGCATACACTTTGATATTATATCTCTTTCTGATGGCATCTGCCGCTGACAAGTGGTCAAAATGACCGTGCGTCAGAAGCACCGCGGCAGGTCTTAGACCGTATCGCGCAATCATATCCTCTATGCGTGCGGCATCTGCAGCAGGGTCAACAATAATTGCATCCTTAATCTGTCCGTCATCCGCATATCCCCCCGGTGTCTTAACACCTCCGTCAAATACCGCATAACAGTTGGTAGCACACATTCCAAGTACAACATTCTCTACTCTTATCATGAATTGTTCCTCTCAATATCAAGCACACCTTCAACATTCCTAAGCTTATCAACAAGATGTCTCAGCTGCTCCAAGCCCTTTATGTCAAACGACATGGAAATTGTAGCTGTTCCCTGCTTGCTTGTACGGCAGTTCATGCTCGTCACATCAATCTTGTTCTCCGTGAGAATCTTAGAAATGTCAACAAGCATTCCCGTTCTGTTGTTGGCAAATATCTTAATCTCCGTAGAATAGCTCTCGCCATTCTCCTTGTATGCCATCTCCTGCCACTCAGCGTCAATTATTCTCGCTCTGTCGGACTCCGGAAGATTAATAATGTTCGTACAATCCGTTCTGTGAATTGAAACACCTCTTCCTCTTGTAACGAAGCCTACAATCTCATCTCCCGGAACAGGCGAACAGCACTTTGAAAAACGTACCGCAACATCATGAATACCCTTCACGACAATTCCGCTTTTTGACTTATCGGCAACAGCGGGCTTATCTTTATTATCTGCCTGTGTCTGCTCAAGAACCTGTGCGTCAGTTATCTCCTTGCGGTGCTTCTTCTCATATTCCTCCTGAAGCTTATTGACAACCTGCCCCTCTTTAAGAGCCCCGTGTCCGACGGCTGCAACCACCGAATCCCAATCACGGAAACCATACTTTGCCAGAACCTTTTCAACAAACTCAGGCTTATATATATCTGAAAACTGAATATTCTTTGTCTTACAATATGTTGCTATAAGATCCTTGCCCTTAAGGATATTATCTTCCTTGAGTTCAGCCTTAAACCACTGATTAATCTTCGTCTTTGCCTGCGCACTCTTGACAATGTTAAGCCAGTCACGGCTTGGTCCCTTGGAGTTCTGGGAGGTAATAATCTCCACACGATCACCGTTCTTAAGCACATAATCAATGGTGACCAGTTTTCCGTTAACCCTTGCGCCAACCATCTTATTGCCGACCGCACTGTGAATGCTGTAGGCAAAATCCACCGGTGTTGAACCTGCCGGGAGATTCTTTACATCGCCCGAAGGCGTAAAGCAGTATACATTGTCTGAGAACAGATTCATGTCATTCTTGATTAAGCTTAAAAATTCCTTATTATCCGAAGTATCTCTCTGCCATTCAAGAATCTGTCTGAGCCATGCAAGCTTAGCTTCCTCATTATCTCCGTCCTTGGTACCGTCGATATTCTCCTTGTATTTCCAGTGTGCGGCAATACCATACTCTGCCGTGCGGTGCATCTCATAAGTACGAATCTGTATCTCAAAAGGCTGCCCGTTAGGTGCAATGAGCGTC
>FR895444.1:0-58957 GCA_000435595.1 Firmicutes bacterium CAG:882 | reverse complement strand
TGTGAAGCGACTGATACATATTTGGCTTCGGCATCGCAATATAGTCCTTAAAGCGTCCCGGGATAGGCTTGTATATCTCATGAATCACACCAAGTGCCGCATAGCAGTCTTTCACCGTCTCCACAAGTATTCTTACGGCAAACAGGTCATATATCTGGTCTAATGTCTTGTCCTGATTAACCATCTTTCTGTATATACTGAAAAAATGTTTGACACGTCCGTCAATCTCACATTCGATTCCCGCCGCTTCTACATGCTCCTTGACCTCTGCTATAATGTCCCTTACAAATGCCTCTCTCGCATCCTTGCTGAGTGCTATCTCCTTTGCGAGCTTGTCATATACCTCAGGCTGAAGATATTTAAGCGATAAATCATCAAGCTCAATCTTAATCTTTGAAATACCGAGTCTCTGTGCAATAGGAGCATATATGTCCATCGTCTCCCTTGCCTTTTCCTTCTGCTTCTCAGGCTTCTGATACTGAAGAGTTCTCATGTTATGAAGTCTGTCCGCAAGCTTTACAAGAATAACTCTTATATCCTTTGCCATTGCCAGGAACATCTTACGCAGATTCTCAGCCTGCAGCTCAATCTTATCCGCTGAGTAGTTGAGCTGTGTGAGCTTGGTTACGCCGTCAACAAGCAGTGCAATCTCCTCACCGAATTCCCTTACTATATCATCATAAGTCATCACGGTGTCTTCCACAACATCATGTAGAAGTCCCGCAACTATAGTTTCCTTATCAAGCTCTAACTGTGCTAAAATGATTGCAACACAAATAGGATGTATAATGTACGGCTCTCCCGACTTACGCATCTGACCTTCATGTGCCTTCTTCGCTACCTGATATGCCTTGTCAATCAACGACAAATCCGTGGAAGGGTGATACTTAAGAACCTCATTCTTAAGTTCCTCATACAGTTCGTCCGGACTTGTAAAATCCGCAGGACATGACAACGGCTCCTCATCTATTTTTCTTTTTGTTCGTAAAATTACTTCATCCGGCATGCAATCACCTCTAAAATATAAGCTTATTTTTTTATTATAAAATTATTCCTGTAAAAAAGCAAATATATTATTCAAATCTTATGATACCATGTAGAAATTATATAACAACGAAGTTTTCTATTACTATTCAGGTGTCAAAACATGCTATACACATAAAGATCAGATCCGCACGTTTTGACACCCAAACCCTATTACACAAAAACGGCACCATCGCCATATCCACATGGCAACGGTGCCTCATAATTCCCTTAACTGACTACTTACCCTCGTAACGGATAACCGAATCAACATCATACTTTGCAAGCTTTCTGCGTCCGTCAAGACCGGCAAGCTCCATGAGGAACACAATCTTGACAACCTCTCCGCCAAGCTGCTCAACAAGCTTAGTGATGGCTTCAATTGTACCACCCGTAGCAATGAGGTCATCAATAATTACAACCTTCTGCCCCGGCTTAATGGAATCCTTGTGCATCTCAATAACCGCACTTCCGTACTCCAAATCATATTCCATGGATACCGTCTCACAAGGAAGCTTACCCTTCTTACGAACAGGTACAAACCCCTTCTTCATATTGTATGCTACAGGAACACCGAAGATAAATCCTCTTGACTCAGGACCTACAACAACGTCAAAATCAACTCCCTTGAGCTTGTCCATGATTCCGTCAATTGAAAGCTGAAGTCCGTCAGCCTCCTGCAGTACACTTGTTACATCACGGAAAATAATTCCCGGTTCAGGAAAATCCGGTATACTTCTTACATAATCTTCAAGTTTCTTCATAGCTTAGTATATCCTCCAAAATTTCTGTTCAATGTAAACATGAATGACCGATATATTCTATCAGCACTTAACCATGTAGTCAACAAATTTTAATAGCCATTAGGATTATTTTTCTGGAATCTCCATGAATCCTCACACATCTTCTTTAAGTCTCTCTCTGCCTTCCAGTGAAGCTCCTTCTCAGCGAGTGAAGCATCAGCATAGCATGTTGCGATATCTCCGGCACGTCTCGGCTTAATCACATAAGGAATCTTAATGCCGGTTGCGGCTTCGAAATTCTTAACTATATCAAGAACCGAGCTGCCCCTGCCTGTTCCAAGGTTATATATCTTAAGTCCCGGATTCTCCTTAATCTTCTCCATGGCTCTGACATGTCCTACAGCGAGGTCCACAACATGAATATAATCTCTTACACCGGTTCCATCCGGTGTATCATAATCATTTCCGAACACGGAAAGTTCCTTAAGTCTGCCGACTGCAACCTGTGTGATGTAAGGCATAAGGTTATTAGGAATTCCGTTAGGATTCTCACCGATAAGTCCGCTCTCATGTGCACCGATAGGATTGAAATAGCGAAGAAGTATTACATTCCACTCGTTATCTGCTCTGTAGAGATCTGATAAAATCTGCTCAAGCATGGATTTTGTCCAGCCGTAAGGGTTCGTACACTGTCCCTTAGGGCACTCCTCTGTAATAGGAATAAATGCAGGATTGCCATAAACCGTGGCTGATGATGAGAATACTATATTCTTCACATTGTGCTTTCTCATGACATCAAGAAGCACAAGCGTACCTGAAATATTATTGGTATAGTACTCAAGCGGCTTTACAACCGACTCGCCTACTGCCTTGAGTCCCGCGAAATGAATGCAGGAGTCAATCTGCTCCTTGTCAAATACTTCATTAAGTCCATCTCTGTCGGCGATATCCACCTTGTAGAACTTAACCTTCTTTCCAACAATCTGCTCTACTCTCTCGATTGACTTCTCGCTGGCATTGACAAGATTATCCACTACAACAACATCATAACCTGCATTCATAAGCTCAACAACTGTGTGGCTTCCGATAAAGCCCGCACCACCTGTAACAAGAATTGACATAGCTTAACCCTCCCTAACAATTCAATATTGAATTACTTTACAAAAAGTCGTTAAATTTATAACGAATTACTTTTCTGACTATCAGTATACCAATGTATAAGGATTCTTGCAATCCATTTTGGCCAAAATTTGCAAAACATGTAGTAGTCTTCCTGTGTTCTGCTGTTATCGGCTATAAGCTCCGATGTTGTGGAATCCTGATGAATACGGTGGAAGCATAACATGTTCTTATTATACAGGAAACCTCCCTTAAGCCTCGAGAGCTTTTCCCAGGCCTCCCAGTCAACATTGCTCTTCATTCCGACCGTGAATATCTTTCCGGGCATCTCTTCCATATTGAATGTCACGGAAGGACAACAGACCGGATTTCCCATCGACAGTATTCTTCTTCTCATCCACACGGAATGTGAAAACAGCTTATGCTCCTTAGTTCCTATTCCCAGAGGAAAGAGCATAAGTCTCTTGACTGAAAGGAGCTTATTTTTTTCACATACTGTTCCATTGCGGAGTTCGCCGTAATTTGTAAAAAATATAAGCGGCTTTTTGTCACTTTCCATGGCATGAATACACTCTGCCGTATAATTTCTTCTGTATGTGTCATCCTGATGTGCCACAGTGACATATTTAGTCTTTGCCTTACTTATTCCAAAATTCCAGTCGGCACTTATTCCATGCTCCCCGTCATTTACAAAAAGTTCGATTCCGTGCTTATCGGCGATGTTTTTTATATAATCACACGGAGTGGATGTAGCCATAATTATTGTACTTTTTACGGTCTGGTTCTCAAGCGACTCGATACAATCCTCAAGAAAACTGCTCTCCTTATAAGCACATATTACAAAGGTATGCTTATCCGAATAATCTTTTTTCATAAAATTCCCATTCCTCTCACAGTGCAGTTCCTACTTGTGCTTAATCTCAAGAATACCTATAAAAAAGCTTCCGAAAAGTACCTGAACGCCCGTCACCATAAATGTAACCGCAGGTATTGTAAGTCTCATCATCTGCTGCGGGTCTAACTGACCGAAATTCTTACTGTTCCAGCCCACAAGTGCCATTATAGTGAGAACAATTCCGATAATGAACAGCACCGCACCGACAAAAATCCCCTTGTCAACCGTGAAGAACTTCTTTTCATGATTTTTCTGCACAGGTATAAAGCCCGTCATTCTCGCGTAAGTTCTTGTGAATGCATTGAATAATATAAGATTAACACCAATCATGAGCATAGCCGCCGTGTACAGCAATGTATTGATATCAAATCCGACAGCCCCTATCGTTATGGTGTTGGCCGCAAGAATGCACATGAGCACTGCACCGACAGCCGTGAAAAATATTCCCGGATAGAGGAACAGCCAGCTCGGGCTGTGCATGAGCAGGAACTTTAAATGTCTCCAGCCGTCATGAAAGCTTCTAAGATGCGGTGCCCTGCTTCTTCCATCAGGCGAAAGCGTTGTAGGTACCTCCGTAATCTTAAGCTTATAGAGGGTTGCCTTCACAACCATCTCACTTGCATATTCCATACCTATTGTCTGAAGTCCGAGCTTCATGATGGAATCTCTCTTATAACCGCGCAGTCCGCAGTGGAAATCCCTTATATCACTCTTGTAAAATAATCTTCCGATAAAGGATAACACCGGATTACCGATGTATCTGTGCAGTGGCGGCATCGCGCCCTTAGCAATTCCTCCTTTGAAGCGGTTGCCCATTACAAGGTCATAGCCTTCCCTCAGCTTGCTTAAAAAAGGCATCAGATTAAGAAAATCATAGCTGTCATCCGCATCACCCATAATGACATACTCACCCTTGGCAGCTTCACAGCCTCCGATAAGTGCGGCACCGTAGCCTCTCTGTTCGATAGGTACCACTCGCGCGCCCGCCTTTACCGCAATCTCTCTTGAACCGTCAGTGCTTCCGTTATCCGCAATGAGCACTTCTCCGTTCACGTCATTTTCTCTTAGAAAGGTCTGAGCCTTTCTTATACATGTCTCCAACGTCTCCGCCTCGTTAAGACAAGGCATGAGAATTGTAAGTTCATACTCATAGGACATAATCATGTCTCCAATCTGTTTTTATTGCTGATCTTTATATGGCCCGAAATCCAGTTCATACGGGAAATGTGTCTTTCTCTTCTCAACCGGAGGCGGTGTCATATAATCACCGTACATCTTAGTGAGAAGCTCTTCAAGATGATTCGGAAAAGGAAGTGTGGTATCCTCGTAAGGAAGCTCCCTTAACGGATATATATCATCAACCGAAAAAGTATTCGTATATGGAAGCGGGTCGCAGAAATATGCTATCCTCTTAGTTTCAACATTCTCATAACGTCTGTTCGCCTTCTCACGCTTCATGTATAGCCATTCCTTGGATATTCCGAGCCGGTTCATCACATGATGCCCCGCAACACAGGCCGCCGTGACAAGCTTCGCCGTGATGCCGTGCACATACAGATACGGTCTCGGAATGCTTCTCAATATGAGAAGCTTGCCCCAGAACCATGCCGTCCACATCTGCCACCAGTAAGCAAGCTTACCGTCAGCAGCATTGTCAAGGGCATATAAATCAAGAAATATTCCCCAGTTGCAGTCCACATCCTTCATAGAGTATTCCCTGAATTTGGTACCTTTAAGCACAAGTCTCGTGGTCGCAAGCGGATAATTGATATCCGTCTCGGTATTTAAAACTTCATACTTATCGCCCATCTGCTCTGTCACAAGTTCCATAAATCGTTCATAATCTTTTCTCGGCATCGAAATGTCTATGTCGTCATCCCAAGGTATATACCCCTTATGTCTCAATGCACCTATGCCTGTTCCGGCATAACCGAAATAGACAAGATTATTCTCATCACATATTTTCTTAAAATCAGTAAGAATTTCCATCTCAAGCTTTTGCAGATGTTTAAGCTGCTCCGGCTCATAAAACTTAGGCATAATAATCCTCCATGCCACTGCTCCGCAGTGTCCTAAACCGTTAATTTAACAATGCCGCCTTCTCGTACTGCTCCTCAACAAACCTCTTAGCCTCAGCCGCATTGTCAGGCTTGGTGTCTTCAAGAAGGCAGTGTACAAATGGCTTGCAGGTCTTAACATAGCTCATAAGAAGCGGATAGTTAAGAAGTCCTCTTCCCGAAATAACCGACTTCACCTCGCCGTTCTCCACGACAAAATCCTTAAGATGCATACAGCATATATCATCACCGCAAAGCTCAAACGCTGTGCGTATAATCTCATCCTGTTTCTCATAATTTCCAGCATAGATTACATTCACCGGGTCGAAAATAAGCTGAAGATTAGGCGAGTTGATTGTATCAAGCACCTTTCTCGCACGCTCAAAATTGCATACTATATGCTTATACACCGGCTCTATTGCGATAATTACGCCCATCTTCTCAGCATACTCGACAACCGGTCTTAATCCCTCTATGAACACGTCAAGTGCCTCATCCGTGTGGTTATCCGGAGTGAAGGAATATTCCTCGTTCACCGCTCCTGTCTCCGTACCTACCATTCCAGCTCCCACAAGGCTTGCAAAACGGATATGTGCCTTATATGTCTCCTGAGTCTTTCTAAGGCTCTCCTTGTTAGGATTGGCAAGATTGAGGTAGCATCCGAGAACCGATACGTCCACCTTATTCTCAGCGCATAACTCTCTTATATAAAATGCAAGTCCCGGTGTCATAACTCCATTGTTCACCTTGAACTCTTTCACTGCCTTAGATAAAGCAAGCTGCGTGCAGTGAAATCCCTGCTTATGTATATTCTCAAAAAGATTTTCAAGACTGCTGTGTTCAACATCATGTCCTCTTACACCTATTCTCATGTTAATCTCCTTTTCCACATTATTATGTATATTATTATGTAATTTGTAATAAACGCACATATTGCCATAATCACATATAAAAATATTTTACCATCAACGGGGTTATATTTCAATCTCAATTATATTTATTAACCATGCTTTCTCTGTCCTTACAGCTCACGAAAGCATAACCGAATTTACCACAAGCTGAAGCTTTCTCCTTCCGTTATATTCATTGACGGACGGATAATAGATTATGTTAACACAAGCACCTTCAGCGTATGCCCTCTCAAGCACATCGTCTATCGAGAACATTACAGCCTCCATTGTACAAGGAGCGGTATGTATATTCCCCTGTACATCCTTAAACCGTGCCTGTTTTTCCAGGGTAAGCCTTGTAAACTGATTTTCCTTTCCCATGTGCGACAGATATTTTATATGTAACTCTTTGTCCGCAAACACGGGCTTCTCATTACCTTTTCCGAATGGTTCAAGCACCGACAAATCACCTATAACCTTCTCCGATATATATTCAAGCGGCATAGGCACATCTATCCATACCTTAAGCGTCAGGTCATCCTCCGTAAGCCCGCTGTACTCGTTAAGCTTTCTTCTGAGTTCATCCAGCTTGTCAGGCGCAATGGACATTCCCGCCGCCATCGGATGACCTCCGAACTTCATCAAAAGTGCCTTGCACTGCGTCAGCTTTTCAAACATATTGTAGCTCTCTATCGAGCGTCCTGAGCCCTTTAAGCATCCATCACCATCAGCGAATACTATAACCGGCTTGTTATAGCGCTCTCTTATCTTTCCGGCAATTATTCCTACTATGCTCTCATGACATCCCGGAAGATACACGACAAGCACCTTGTCGTCCTTTAGTTCACTGTTCTCTATCATGTCAAATGCTTTCTCAACCCCCCGTCTCGTGAGCTCTTTTCTCTCCTCATTAAGTGCTAAAAGCTCACCTGCAAGATGTTCTGCTTCCTTCTTGGTGTCTGACAAAAGCAGTTGAATGGCAAGCATCGCAGATTCCAGACGTCCGCTCGCATTAAGACACGGTCCGAGGACAAATCCGACATGATATGATGAGATATTTGCCCTGTCAAGCTTATTCACATCTATGAGTGCATTTAACCCTGCATTTGTTGAATTCTTAAGCTTTTTAAGACCAAGCCTTACTATTGTCCTGTTCTCCCCCTGCAGGTCTACGACATCCCCCACCGTCGCAACCGCCGCGAACTCAAGGAAATCATAGATTTCATCAGCAGGTCTGCCGTAAAGCTCAAATAAAGCCTGAACAAGCTTCATCGCAACAACCGCACCGCATATTCTTTTCCATGGATATGTGCAGTCGGCTCTCGCCGGGTCTACGACCGCATCTGCCGGAGGCAGTATTTCCCTCCTACCGCCATCTTTCTCCTCAAACGGCACACCATGATGATCCGTCACCACAACCGTCAGACCGAGAGTCTTGGCATGTTCTATCTGACTGTAAGCGGCAATTCCGTTATCACAGGTTATTATTACTCTCCTGCCCGCAGCATGTGCCTCATCTATAAGCCGTTCATTTATTCCATAACCATCCGTCACCCTATGTGGAACCACATAGTCAACATCAGCCCCAAGCCGCCTTAATCCGCTGTACAGAATATATATTGAATTAATTCCGTCTATATCATAATCACCGACTATTCTTATGGCTTTTCCATCGTCAACCGCTGACCTTACAATATCCGCCGCTCTTTCCATATCCTTTAAAAGCCATGGTGAATGGAGACTTGTCAGATCCCCGTTAATATATTCCTCGTACTGTTCAGGAGTTATTATATCCCTGTTTCTTATAATTCTTGCCACAACCTGATCAATTTTATACTTATCGCCTATAGCCTTAAAATCTGCCTTTTTTGTGTATACGCGCCATTCTTCCTTCAAGCCATCTACCTCTGTTCATAATATTCTGAGCTTTAATTATATCGAAATCCAAGACTTGTTTCAATGCTTATTACGCAAAAAGAACCCCGCCGCATATGCGGCGGGGTCCAAAAACACATTATGGAAAGTGAGAAAAAGCTGTTTATGCAATCTTCTTATCTACCTTGAGTGTCATACTCTTCTTATATGGTCTTACAAGGAGATATACAAATCCGACGATTATAACAAATGCAGCAACTGTCCAGAATGAGAATGGTGACTCACCTGTGAAAAGACCGACAACATTGTTGATTACAAGTGATACGAGGTAAGCAAGACCGCACTGATAACCTACTGCAATCCAAAACCACTTTGTTGAGTTCATTTCTCTCTTTATTGCACCCATGGCTGCAAAGCAAGGAGCACAGAGAAGGTTGAATGCAAGGAATGCATAACCGCTTGCAAGTGTGAAGGTTGCTGCCATGTTAGCATATACGGAGCCCTCTCCTACACTGTAGAGGATACCCATAGTACCAACGATGTTCTCCTTTGCAACAAGTCCTGTGATGGAAGCGACTGTTGCCTGCCAGTTGCCGAAGCCCTGTGGTACAAAAATCCAGGCGATTGCCTGACCAACCTTGCCGAGAATGCTCATATCAATCTCATCCTCAGAGAGCATTCTGAAGCCGTCCTCTGTGAATCCGAAGTATGTTGTAAACCAAACAATAATTGTTGAAAGAAGGATGATTGTACCTGCTTTCTTGATGAATGACCAGCCACGCTCCCACATGCTTCTGAGTACTGTTCCGACTGTAGGCATATGGTATGCAGGAAGCTCCATAACGAAAGGAGCAGGATCGCCCTCAAAAATCTTAGTTTTCTTTAAAATAATACCTGAACAGATAATTGCAAATATTCCAAGGAAGTAAGCTGATGGAGCTACCCAAGGAGCACCGCCGAAGATTGCACCTGCAACCATTGCGATGAATGGAAGCTTAGCTCCACAAGGAATAAATGTTGTTGTCATGATTGTCATCTTACGGTCTCTGTCGTTCTCGATTGTACGTGAAGCCATGATACCCGGAACACCGCATCCCGAACCGATAAGCATTGGAATGAATGACTTACCTGAAAGACCGAACTTACGGAAAATTCTATCCATGATGAATGCGATACGTGCCATATATCCACAGGACTCAAGGAATGCAAGGAATATAAAGAGCACAAGCATCTGAGGAACGAAACCAAGTACCGCACCGACACCGGCTACAATACCGTCAAGAATAAGTCCCTTTAACCAGTCTGCGCATCCGATGGCATCAAGTCCCGACTCAAGGAGTGCAGGGATACCGGGTACCCATACACCGTAATCGGCAGGATCCGGCTCCTCATAGCCTGCTGCTGCGAGAACCGTTGCCGCTTCCTTTACGTCTGCGCCTGTAGCTTCGAACTCCTCGACATTGAGTGTCTCTTCATCCTCAACACCGTATGTAAATGTGTATGAATCATCAAGCGAAGCGAGTGCCTCGTCAACTGCTGCCTGTGCTGCTGCCGCATCATAATCATCAGCTTCGCTGTCGATTGCATCAAGCACATTGTCTGCACCTACACTCTCAAGGTAGCCTGATACAACATTCATTGCGTCAACATAAGGCTCATCGTCATCTGCAAATGCGGAAGAACCGATTGCGAAGAGATGCCATCCGTCACCGAACACACCGTCATTAGCCCAGTCCGTAGCCCATGTACCGACCGTTGTTACAGATACATAGTAAACGATAAACATAACTACCGCAAATATAGGAAGAGCAAGCCATCTGTTGGTTACAACCTTATCAATCTTGTCTGAGGTTGTGAGCTTTCTCTTGGCATTTTTGGTTACGCACTCACCGATAATCGATGAAATGTATACATATCTTTCATTTGTGATGATACTCTCCGTATCATCGTCGAGCTCCTTCTCAAGAGCCGCAACCTCAGCAGATACATCAGGAACAGTCTGAAGCCTTGCGCCGATCTTGTCGTCCTTCTCAAGGAGCTTGATTGCGAAGAATCTCTTCTGCTCATCAGCCACCTGTGCGCCCAGTTTATCCTCAACAGCCTTGATGGCTGCCTCAACATTTGGCTGGAATTCATGAACAACCTGAGCCGCCTTCCTGCTCTTTGCAAGAGTAACAGCCTTGTTGGCTGCCTCTGTGATACCTGTTCCCTTGAGAGCAGATATTGCAACAACCTCACAGCCGAGCTTCTTGGAGAGCTTATCAAGATGTACCTTATCTCCTGTCTTTTCAATAATATCAATCATGTTAACTGCCATGATTACAGGAATACCAAGCTCAAGAATCTGTGTTGAGAGATAAAGATTTCTCTCTATGTTAGTACCATCCACAATATTGATGATGGCATCCGGCTTCTCAGTTATAAGGTAGTTTCTTGCTACAACCTCCTCAAGTGTGTATGGAGAGAGAGAATATATACCCGGAAGGTCAGTGATTATAACATCCTTGTTTCCCTTAAGCTTACCTTCCTTCTTTTCAACCGTAACGCCAGGCCAGTTGCCTACGAACTGGTTAGAACCTGTAAGCGCATTGAACAATGTTGTTTTACCGCAGTTAGGGTTACCTGCTAAAGCAATTTTAATTGACATGCCTAAACTTCCTTTCTTTTTCTTTTAATAATAGTCTTAGCGAATTAAAATTATGTATTGCTATCTTTTATTAGATAATGCTAACCCATTGTCAAAAAATAAAGGTCTATTCAACCTCTATCATCTGGGCATCTTCTTTTCTGAGTGAAAGCTCATATCCTCTCACGGTTACCTCGACGGGATCGCCTAAAGGAGCAACCTTCCTCACATAAATCTCAACGCCCTTGGTAATTCCCATATCCATGATACGTCTCTTTACCGGACCTGCACCTGTAAGCTTAGCAACCTTGACAGTCTGACCTACAGCAACTTCTCTCAAAGTCTTCATAAATAATCCTCCTATATAAATTGATATTGCTAACATATCTGCATGGCTTGTGGGCAAGCTCCCTCTGACTCTCTTGCGCTCATTATAACATATAATAAATGTGATTTCTCCGTTCTGCGAACTCTCGAAATCACAACATACATTCGCAAATCGGGTTATCACCCTTTTTGCTCATGCCTGTTTGCCCATCTAATAGATATATCGCTCCGTCTGCAAGCAGCCTTGCATTATATCTATTGATGGACTTATTATATCATAATTCTGCAAGCCATGTCCTTTCCTATGGCTACTCTGGAATCCTTGACATTCACAATAAGGTTGCCGCCTATATCGGATACGATTGTTACCGTTCCTCCGACAACAAATCCCAGATTCTCCAAAAACTTTCTGGTCTCTTCCTTACCTCCGACCTTCTTGATAATTCCTGACTCTCCGTCCTTCATCATTGTAATCGGCATCATATCATCCCTTCTTTGTCCAAAAAAATAATCAATTAGTAATATCTAACTTAAATCATTTGTTAGTATATTCTAACACTTATTAGATGTCAAGAACATTTTATAAAAAATTTACCAATTTTTGTTATGCATTTTCAAACGGAATCTTTACAATTATTTAACTGGAATATTTTTATCAGCGATGTTATACTTTTATCCATAAGTGTAATCCGTTACACAAATTTACTACTGATTGGAGGATTACCATGCTTTATGGAATTTTAGTTGTATCGGCAGTAATATTTCTCTGTATACTTGCCAATAAGTTTTCGGACAAATTCGGTATGCCTACCTTGATACTCTTCATGTTTATCGGTATGCTGTTCGGAAGCGACGGAATAGTCAAGATTCCCTTTGACAATTACGAGCTTGCTGAGCGCGTCTGCTCAATAGCCCTCATATTCATAATGTTTTACGGTGGCTTCAACACCAAGTGGAAGCTTGCAAAGCCGGTTGCCGTAAGAGCTGTTCTGCTCTCGACGGTCGGTGTCGCAATCACAGCCGGTGTCACCGCCATACTCTGTCATTTCGTGCTTCGTTTCTCGATGGCAGAGAGCTTCTTAATCGGTGCGGTTCTCTCCTCGACGGATGCCGCAAGCGTCTTCTCCATATTGAGACAGAAAAAGCTCAACTTAAAGGACGGCACAGCCTCACTTCTTGAAATGGAGAGTGGTAGTAACGACCCGATGTCATACATGCTCACCGTAATCGGAATCGGTCTTGTCGGTGCAGGCGAGACAGGTAACATCGCGTGGAATATTTTTTCACAGCTCACCTTCGGTTCCATCGTCGGCATAGTTTTCGCGGTGCTCACAATACTTATACTCACCAAAACCAATGTAGTTACCGACGGTCTGGACACAATCTTTATGATTGCCGCAGTTTTATTCTGCTACGCCGCATCCGAGCTTGTCGGCGGCAACCAATACCTGAGCGTATATTTTATGGGTATTATAATAGGTAACAGTAAGATTAAGAATAAAAATATCCTTATTCCGTTCTTTGACGGAGTAACAAGCCTTGCGCAGATACTCATCTTCTTCCTACTCGGTCTTTTATCCTTCCCTCACAGGATGCCTCAGATAATTCTTCCGGCACTTGCGATAGTTGTAATTCTCACCCTGTTTGCCCGTCCAATCGCTGTATTTGCAATTATGTTGCCTTTTAAATCAAGCATAAAGCAATGTCTGCTCGTATCGTGGGCAGGACTCAGAGGAGCCGCCTCGTCCGTGTTTGCAATCATGGTAATTTCAAGCGGTGCAAATATATCCTACGATCTCTTCCATATTGTGTTCATGGTTTCTCTCTTTTCAGTCGCCATACAGGGAACACTTCTTCCGGCGGCGTCTAAGAAGCTGGATATGGTCGATGAGAGTGCAGATGTACGAAAGACCTTCAACGACTATCAGGAGGAATCGGCAATCACGCTCATGCGAATGTTCATTCCCGAAGGTCATAACTGGGTTAATAAGATGGTCAGGGATGTCAATATGCCTACAGGCTCACTTGCAATCATGATTAAGCGGGGCAAAGAAAATATCGTCACCCGCGGCGATACCATGATACACGCAGGCGACAACGTAATCTTAAGCGTCCCTGCCTATGAGCCTACCGCCAACGACCAGCTTGAAGAAACGCACATAGACAAGAACAATCCTTGGTGCGGCAAAACCATAGCGGAGCTTAACCTTCCGCCAAATGAGCTCATTGCGATGATTATACGACATAACGAGAACCTTATTCCCGATGGAAAGACCATAATCGAGGAGGGGGATGTGGTCGTGACATACAAGTAAATAACATGTACATACAAGGGTGCCAAAATATGTTTATTTTTTGAACGTATGATTTGCGGCATGGCTTATATACTATTACTTCACTGTACGAAGCTAAGATATTCTAAAAACTCTTAATATACATTAACACAGCTTACGCCACCGATGCCAGCCGACCATCCATGGTCTATGGCATCTTAGCCGGCATCCATGCCGACTATGGCTGTGCATTGTAAGAGTTCCAAGAATACCTAAGCTTCTCCCATAAAAGCAATACTATATAAGCCATGCCGCAAATCGCGCAATTCGGAATAACGAACATATTTTGGCACCTTATTTATTTTATTTCTGCCTGAACGTCTCTTGCTTCGTGCGTCATACTGCTCCAACGCCCTCACATTCTTGCACCTGCAGCGGTCGCTTGCGACATCTGCATTGTACGCCGCAGTGCGCATCCCCGCGGAGCGTTTTTGTGTAATAGGAACGACGTTTCCAATTACGATTCAGGTGTCAAAACATGCTCTATAAACTTAATTGTGTATATCATGTTATATTTATGCATATCAGCTTCGTACAACGGAGCTGATATGCATAAATATAACATGATATACTCATAAAGAGCAGATACGAACGTTTTGACACCTGAATCCCCGCATAGCTGACTCTTTAATTGTAAATCACATACTTATAAGATAAGCAACTCCCTTACTGCTCCTTGCGCTTGCGGAACAGATACTCGTCAAGCTGCTTTTTTATATCCTCCGGAATTTCTCTTGACACAGGGCAGACCACCGCGTTTGCAAAGCGCTCGGTGAATAATGTAAGGAATTCTATATCCTTCTCAAGCTGCTCCATCGACATGACATCCATAAGGTCGTAACGGCAGTGTATCGGTGCCACATTGCCTCCGGCGATGCGCGCAAATGACACTGCCGGAACACCCTTGTCCGCAAATGGTGTCGAGTCGCTTGAATACACCCCCGTCTTTGATGATACAGGGAATCCGACCTCAGCAGCCATATAGGATATGTAGTGTGACAGCTTGTTTTCGGCAGATACACATGCAATGAATTTTCCCATGTATGTTCCTATCATATCAAGATTGATGTTGAGTGCAGACTTCTCAAGCTCCTCCTCGTGAGCTTTCACATAAGCCTTCGAGCCTAAAAGCCCTCGCTCCTCGCTGCCACAGAATACGAATCTCAGACCATAATTCAATTTCTTATCTCTCAGTTTTTCCATAATTCCGAGAAGTCCGGCACAACCACTCATGTTGTCATAAGCGCCGTGCGACAAGGTTGTTGAATCGTAATGTGCACTCAGCACAATGTATTCGTCCCTCTCGCCGGGAATCTCGGCAACCACATTGTGTGATTCCCCGTCATATTCCTTCTGTGCCACCTCAAGTCTTACATTCTTCACGCCGTTCTTAACAAGCTCAACCGCATCAGCAGCATTAATCATTGCACAGAGAAGCTTCTTCTCCTCACCAACAACAGCCTCGCGCAAATCTCTCTGCTCTATATCCTTATCAGGATAATGAACATTTCCGTACTGGAACAGAATTGCCTTTGCGCCCGCCTTTACAAGATCCTTATATGTAAAAAATCCCACGCCGCCGACATCCATCAGCACTATCTTGTCCTTTGCCCCCGCAATCGACACCTTATCAATTCCCGGCATATAGTAAAGCTCCCCCTCAGCCGCTCCGCTTCCGCAGCAGGTAAAAGCCTTGCATTCAACCTCCGTGCCATCAGCATACAGATGAGCCTCCTCAATATCTCCCATGGCAACGCGGAATTCTTCAATCCAAGCCTTCACCCCAAGCTCTTCACATTGTCCCTTGAGATATTCAGCAACCTGTAATTCTTCCTTAGTTCCGCTTGCATGCACGAAATCCGTGCTCTCAAAAATGTTCTTCAGATTCATGTTGTCACTCCTTATTATTTATATGATTGTAATGCCAAGGTCAAATAGGCATTAGTTCTTTAACTGTATAAACGAATATATTTATGCATGATAAACATATTTTGCCTATTTGACCTTAACATCATAATGATTCGGGTGTCCAAACATGCTTGATAAACTTAAATGTGTATGACGTGTTATATTTATGCATATCACGACTTTTGGAAGATGCGTGGTTGTTCTTAGCACTCTGCTTATCACATAGCCAAAGTCAGTATGGATACTGACTTAGATGCCATAGCCCACGGACGGGCGTTTGGCATCGTTGGCGGACGGTAAAACAGCTTGTCAGAGTGCTTAGAACAACCTGCATCGGACAACGGAGTTGATATCTATAAATATAACACAGCATACACTTTCAAATTAAATTGGCATGTTTTGGCACCCGAATCCCATAGTGTAAAAAAATGCCAGCCCTGCATGGCTGGCATTTATATAATTACTTGTTCTTCTTAACACCCTTCTTTAATACATACCAGAGTGCACCTGTGATACATACTGAAGAATATCCACCACAGATGATACCTACCATAAGAGGTGCCGCAAACTCACGGATTGCGCTCACTCCAAGAATGAAGAGAATCACAACCATAACAAATGTTGTGAGTGTTGTGTATATTGAACGTCTCATAGTCTGCGAAATACTTGCATTAACTACCTCAGCAAGGTCTGCCTTGCCCATCTGTCCAAGGTTCTCTCTGATACGGTCAAAGATAACGATTGTCGCATTGATAGAGTAGCCTACGATTGTAAGCATACATGCAATAAATGTATTTCCGAGAGTAATTCTTGCAACAGCATAGAAGCCCGCAACAACGAGCACATCATGTAAAAGTGCAAGTACGGCACTTCCCGCAAAGCGGATGTCCTTAAATCTGAACCAGATATAGAGGAGCATGCATATGGTGGCTATAATTACGGCAACTATCGCATCCGCCTTCATCTCATTGCTCACTGCACCTGAGATATTCTCAGTGAGAATTGAGCTCTGCTCGACACCATACTTAGATGTAAGTAAATTCTCAAGAGCCTCTCTCTGCTCTATTGTAAGGTTGTTGGTCTTGAATACTACATCATTTCCGCCCTGTACCTTCTGCTGCTGAACGGTGTTGTCACCGATTGCTGCCACGATATCAGGGATGATTGTACTCTCAATCTCAGCCTGTGAGTAGTCCTGGTTGAAAGTAACGGTTGTGGATGTACCACCCTTGAAGTCAAGTCCGTAATTGAACATTCCCTTGCCGCGTGCACCGTTGATTGATACCGTTGCAACGCCGATAAGGATAAGTACTGCAGAGATGCAGAAGAAAATGTTCTTCTTTCCGATAAAGTTGAGTGTCTTTGTGTTCTTGATAACACCGTAGAGCTTCTCATTCTTAGCACCAAAGTCATAGAATAACTTAAGGATTAATCTTGTGACAACAAGTGCCGTGAACATTGATACAACAATGCCGATTGCAAGTGTGTATGCAAAGCCCTTAACCGCACCTGAACCCTTAAGTCCGAGAACGAATGCTGCGATAAGTGTTGTGATGTTACCGTCAAAAATTGCTGAAAAAGCCTTGTTAAAACCAATCTTCATTGCAGACTGTACAGTCTTGCCCGTACCAAGCTCCTCCTTGATACGCTCGAAGATAATTACGTTTGCATCGACTGCCATACCGATTGACAGGATGATACCGGCAATACCCGGAAGTGTGAACGTAAGACCTGCAACATTGATTATTATAAGCACAAGCATTGTATAAATGCAGAGTGCGATGCTCGCTGCAAGTCCCGGTATACGGTATACAATAATCATAAATAAGATGATGATTGCAAGACCGATTGCACCTGCTAAAAGGCTTGTACTGATTGCATCCTGACCAAGCTTGGCTCCTACAACCTGTGAACGAACCTCCTCAAGCTTGACAGGGAGTGCACCGATTCTGATTGTTGATGCAATATTGTCTGCTGTCTGGTAATCGGACATACCATTGATTATGGCATTTCCGTCTGTGATATGTGCGCTTACTCTCGGAACACTGATGAACTCATTATCATAGTAGATACCGATTGTGTAGCCATTGTCAAGTGCAACCTGAGTCGCATCCGCGAACTTCTGTGCTCCTTCATCATAGAGATTTAACTCTACAACGAACTCTCTTCCGCCTGTGCTTGTCTGCTGTGAACCTGCCTGAGCATTCTTCACATCCGCACCTGTAAGGAGAATACTGCCATCTGCCTCTAACTCCTCAATAGTCTTGTTGAGAGTATATTTGTACTCGATTGACTGGCCGTCTGCTGAGAGTGCAAGAGCACCTGTGTAGTTGTCTGTTCCGTCCGAGCCCTTCTGTGTTATGAAGTAGAGCTCTCCCGGCTTACCCATCTGTGAAAGTACCTCGTTGGCATCCGTAACACCCGGAATCTCTATCGTGATACGGTTCGAACCTTCCTGATAAACCTCGGCATCAGGTGTATAACCTTCTGCTCTCTTCTGAAGAATATATGTCGCATCCTTCAAATCCTGGCTGTCCACATCGTCACCGACAGCTTCATAAGTGATGCTGACACCACCTGCAAGGTCAAGACCAAGCTTAATTCCGGACATGCTTCCGTCCTTTGAGCTGCCCCATCCGAAAACTACCGTGTAAGCAAGAAATGCAATTACGGCTATCCATGCGAGGGACTTTAAAATTTTCTTAACCATTTTCTTTTTTCCTTTCGCTTATGCTTATATTAGGTAATTGCGAAACTATATAATTGAAAGCGGACGTTGTACAAATGTATATCGTCAAAATTGCGTTTCGCAAACGCCTAATGCTTATATATAGATAATTGCATAACACCTGCATCAAAATGCCTGTGTCCGCAATCAACTAATATCTGACTTGACGAAGCTTTTCAGGCTCCATTCATTAACCGAACCGGAATTACTCCTCGTCCTCATCGGCGAGTGCTGCCTTAATCATGATTGCGCACTCAACTCTCTTTCTCTCCATCTCACAGCCAACCTCATAGCTATCATTGATATTGCCATGGAAATTGTATGAGTTGGCGGCACAGCCACCGCTGCAGAAAAGCTTTGCAAAACAGTCCTTACACTTAGGCTTGGAATATACGTTGCACTGCTTAAATTCCTCACAGATATTCTTCTTCACAATGCCGTCATCCACATTGCCGAGAAGGAAATCCTCATTGCCCACGAACTGATGGCAAGGATATAAGTCACCCCAAGGTGTAACCGCAAGATACTCCGTTCCTGAACCACAGCCTGAAAGTCTCTTGTACACACAAGGACCACCCGTAAGGTCAATCATGAAGTGGAAGAAGTTAAAGCCTCTGCCTTCTTTCTCTCTCTTAATCATCTCAACCGCAAGCTTATCGTACTCCTCGAAAATCTGAGGGAGATCCTCTGTTCTTAGTGCATACGCATCCTCAGGAGCAGCCACAACAGGCTCTACGGAAATCTGCTTAAAGCCCTGATCAGCAAGACTTAAAACATCATTGGAAAAATCAAGGTTATAGTGAGTGAATGTACCTCTCACATAATAGTTGGTCTGATTGCGGCTCTCGGCAACCTTCTTGAACTTAGGCATGATGAGGTCATAGCTTCCCTTGCCGTTGCGGAACGGTCTCATTCTGTCATGAACTTCCTTACGTCCGTCGGTGCTCAATACGATATTTCCCATCTCCTTATTCACGAAGTCGAGAATATCGTCATTTAAGAGAACGCCGTTCGTTGTGAGTGTGAATCTGAACTTCTTGTTGTTCGCTTCCTCGATTGAACGTCCGTACTCTACGAGCTGCTTTACAACCTCCCAGTTCATAAGCGGCTCTCCGCCAAAGAAATCCACCTCAAGATTTCTTCTTGAACCTGAATTGGCAACCAGGAAATCAAGGGCTTTCTTTCCCACTTCAAAGCTCATGAGAGCTCTTCTTCCATGATATTCGCCTTCCTCGGCAAAACAGTACTGACATGCCAGGTTACAGTCATGTGCAATATGTAAACACAGTGCCTTTACAACCGGCTGGCGGTTCTTAAAGCTGTCTATGTAATTTTCGTAAATATCCTCCGTAAAAAGAGAACCTGCTTCCTTAAGCCCGGTTATCTCCTCGTATGCTTCCTTAATGTCATCCGCCGAATACTTGTCCTCAAGCCTGGCACTAATCTCCTCGAGACTCATGTTCTCGTACATAGGTATCATATCATAGACTATCTCATCAACAACATGTACAGAGCCGCTGTTGACATCGAGTACAATATTATACCCGTTATTTTTATACTGGTGTACCATCATAATTCCTTCCTAAACTTAAGCTCTACCTTAACCGCAATAGACCGGATAGCCGTCCTCAGACAGCCGTCCGGTTCACGCGGGGCATTATTACGCTATGTAAATATATGCCTGATTATTTGTTCTCACAGCTCTGGTTACCGACTGTGCAGGATGTCTTACATGCTGACTGGCAGGATGTCTGGCACTCGCCACAGCCGCCCTTCTTCATGGACTCCTTAAGATTTCTTGTGTTAATTGTCTTAACGTGCTTCATGAAAAACACCTCCTTATTAAAATAAGCTCAATAGATTATATCACATAGTTTTGATTTTTAAAAGCTTTTTTTATAATTGGTAAATTTAGGTAAATTAACTATAAATTATATTATTTGTTATAATAGTTACCCCAGTTGTCGACAATATCCTTTGCCTCGTTGATTCCAAGACCTGTTCTATCGCGGACCTCTCTTATGGCATCTGTTATGGAACCGCTCGCAATGAGTGCATTTATCAGGTCAAGTTCCTCCTGTGTGAACTTAGCGCCCGCTATCTCAACATAGTTCGTTGAAGCTGTCTGTGACTGAACTGCCTGAGCTGCCTCTGCATAGCTTGAAGAAGCCACAGTCTCTGCAGCCTTCTTCTTTCTCTTTGATGCAAGCACAAAGTAAAGTACAAACAACAGAATACCGATTACAACTGCAGCTATACCTGCAATAGTGAGTATCCTTATATTGGATAATACGCATACCTCAAGGCATATCGGAAGAACATACTCATCAATCTCATCGTCGTCAAAACCTGCCTCTTCAAACCACTCCTTCATGTACTTATATGCCTCATCGTCAAGCTTCTGTACGTTTCCCTCAAATTCATAAGGAACATCCGTATAGTAGCCTGCATCGCCGTATTGAATAACGTCCCATGTGCTGTTGCATATATCCTCGAACAAATCCTTGTCATCATGCTCAACCTTGATTGACATATAATATGTGTCATAGTCATCATATACGGGAATAATATAAAAATAACTGTATGTACGACCTGTCACATTTCCCGTCTTGGAATTCTTTCTTGTAGTCTCAAGAGTTCCGTATGTGTCCAATGCCGCATAGATTTCCGTCTTAACCGCATCTCCGACCTTAATCTCGTCATAATTGACATCGTAAATATCATAAGGTTTCATAAATGCCGACTTAATATCGTTTCTTCCACCTATTAAAATCGCGAGTCCAAAAATTATGAACACGAATGCCACGGAAATCATCCCACTGCCGTTTGTTCTTTTCTTTGCCATCTTCCTTTTTCCTCTCATATTTATTTGTGATAAAATCTATTCTCCCGATACCGGGATTTCCTTAAGCAGAACCGCATACGGTCCTGAATACAGGCTGCTCTCATAGCGTTCCTTTGAAAATACCATGCTGCTTTGTGCCTCAATGAGGCTTCCGTTTATCGAGCCTCCGGTTACAAGGCTTACTTTTCCGTTATCATACAGATATGCAAGTCTTATCTCGCCCGCAAAATGTCCTGACATTGGATTCATGTTAAAGTCCGAAAAGCTCACAACATGAAGTACTTTTCCCGACTTCATCTGCTCAAGACCCAATGTTCCGTTATTCACAACCATCTTGTTGTATTCGCCTGTAGGTTCCGTTTTAAGGTACTGTGCCATTCTGAGACCGCCATGAATGTTTTTCAAAACACCATCCTTTATAAGTTCACAGTCCCTCATACGTATTCCGTCATTGCTATAGGGAACTGCTGAGTGAAGTACAATGTTGAGCTTTTCACCGCCCACATTCTCTCCCTGTACATTCATTCCCGTTTCATAGGTTGAATACTTAGGATAAATATTGTTCGCATCAGCTCTCCACTTGTAGAATGAAAGTACTTCCCTTACGCTGTCCTCCGACAAAAGTACATCATACTTTCCTGCTGCAGGTGCCTTGTCAGCCTTGGCTCTGTCAACAACGACCGCAAGCTTGTCAGCGACGAGCTTCTCCAAACCGGACTCCGAAAGCTCATCATAAGAAAAATCCTGATACATCTCAACATCTGCAGGTGTAAGACACTGAACAACAAATTCGCCCTTAACCGAGCACTCCTCATAAGAACATTCAACACCGTTACTGTTAAAAATACTTACATTTCTCTTCTCTACAAAAAGCTCAGCCGAATTGAGGAAGCTGTCTTTTCTGTTGTCTGCCGCAAAAAGTGCCTTCGTCATTCGTCGCGCCGCATCCTCAAGTGACACCTCCGCCAGGTTTCCTTCAGCCTTTATAAAATTCTCCCTGCCGCCCTTTACAAGCTCATAGTAAGGATTCATCGCAAAACCGGCAGCATAATATGCATCACTGATTGTATTCTTCACATCATTCTCATCCATACCCTGATGAATCATACATGAAGCTGCTCCACGACGACTCCTTGTGTCGTCGTCATGATATACCGTCACATTCCACTCATCAAGCTTCTCCGTACGCGTCATATCAAGAGTCTGTCTGATAAAAAACATTTCCTTGCAGTTTTTCTTAACCTCAGTAACCAGATAGCTCTGAATGCCGAGAGCCTTGAGCGCGCCAATAATTATATCTTTCATATTTTTTATCCTATCCTAATCTGATTTTTGCCTTAATGTAAGGACCACCATCCGATACCTTCACGAACTCCTTATAGCCCTTGCCGCAGAAACCGCTTCCTCTGAGTTCAAAGTCATCGGATACCATTGTTATCGATTTGAGAAGATCAGGCACATATCCGGTGAGAACTATCGGCGAATATATCTTCCCGGTAAGCTTTCCGTCCTTGATTTCCCTTGCCATATTTACAAGGCACTGTATTCCCCAGTTTTTCGGATCCTCCATTCCGCTTGTGGCATTTTCAAGAAGGAATCCGTCCGATATTGAGGCAATCATATCCTCAAGCTTATCATGACCTGCCTCAAAGTATGTGTTGGTCATGCGGGTATATGCCTTTCTTCTGTAGCTCTCTCTTCTTGAATTTCCTGTAGGCACCGTGTTAAGTCTCATCGCTGCCATTGTGTCTGATATTCCCTGCTTTAATACACCGTTCTCGATTATCAGCGTGTCCTCAGCCTCCACGCCGTCATCATCAAAGAAATAGCTTGCGACCTCGTCCGCTGCCGCTGCTCCGTCATGCATATTGATAAGAGGTGAAGCAACATACTCACCTACATATTCCTCGGCAAGAGCTCTCTTCTTGGCAAACATATCCATCTCAACGCCATGGCCGAACGCTTCATGTACAATCATTCCCGTAACCTCAGGCGTACATATGCAGTCATATTCCCCCGGTGTAATCGGTTCGCTGTCAAGAAGTGCTATAGTCATCTCAACCGAATGCTCCATGCTGCTCTCCAGCTTGTCAAGCACCTCGGCTCCTCCGAGATTGGATGCACTGGTAAAATAACTCTTGACCTCGCTGTCCTTTCTTGCGGCAAATGACATTGCACAGTCAGTTATCATAATATTCTGTTCCATATCCTTATTCTCAGACAAAAACAGCTTGGAATATTTTCTGCAGCTCAATCTGGTGCCACAGTCAAGAATCCTCTCATCCGAATCAATTCCCTTCTGTCTGAGAGCAGAAAGCTTGTCCACTATAGCCTGCGCTCCGAGTGTGAATGGACTAATCTCATACTGAGTGCTCTTTGCAAAGCTTACAGGCTCATCATTAAGCTTTGCCAGCTTTATCTTCTCCACACAGTCAGGAACCGCCTTCTTAAGCTTCTCTATCTCTTCCACGATGCTCTCCGCCTGCTTTTTCACATCATTCTCAAGCTTATTAAATGAATACTCCGCATATTCTCCGTCAGAATATGTCTTGACAACAAAGCCTCTGTTGCAGAGCATTCCGAAATCACCGAGGTTAATTCCCGATGCCGACACGGAATATATTTTTGCCTCGGAATCAACCGCAAGTACCGATGCATATTCGTATTTTTCAAGCAAAATATTCAAAAGCTCCTTAAGTGCAGGCTTGGCAAGCTTAAGGAATCTGCTTTCTTCAACGTTTTTTCTGTCTCCCATTTTCTTTCCTCTTCAAGTCAATGATATTCGCAATCCGCTTCGCTACTTGCTCATATAAAATCGATGCTTCGCATCTCACCAGGTACCGGGCTTGAACCCGCACCTGGCAAAAGAGTTCAACCCATCACCCAAGGGTAATGGTTTTTTTCTTTAATTTTATAAAATATGGCAGCTCAGCATATACGCTGTACTGCCATATTTATATTACTTCACATTACATAATTTGTCCAGTAGTCCTCTTTTCCTATTATTAAGTCAATGATATTCGCAATCCGCTTCGCTGCTTGCTCATATAAAATCGATGCTTCGCATCTCTTTTATTTTATAAATCACAATCTTATGCATTGAACATTACTTTCTCGCTGTTAAACGCCTTTGTCATGACAACAACCAGTACAGCCGCAAATGCATAAGTGCTTATCGTAGTCGCAAGGAAATTCGGCATTGTAATCTCCCTTGCCAGAATATCCTTAAATGCCATCGAACTGCCGTATACAGGGATGAGATACTTGTAAAACACGCCGTCCGCGGAAGTATACATTGTCACCATGCCCGCGACAAGCACGAGGATGTACACGGGCGATATATAGGATGATGCCTCCTTTACGTTCCTTGCAAACACAGCCACCATACAGATTATTGACACATAAAGGAGCACAACCCCTATCATGAGAATAATCATCTGTACAATCTGTGTTCCGGTAAAACTTATTGTCATGCCTGCAAGCGTATCGCCGCCACCGACATTTTTGATAAGCATAGGAAGTGCAATTATCATTGATATAATGTATACCGCTGCCGACATCACAGCAAGTATCGCAAGCGAAAATACCTTTCCGAGAACAATCTGCTCACGCTTGACAGGTGACAGGAGCATTGTCGCAAGCGTTCCCCTCTCCTTTTCTCCTGCTATCATGTCAACGCCAAGTCCCATGGCTCCCGCAAATATAAGCATTGTAATAAAGTACGGAAGCATCATTCCAAGCATCTTTCCGACAGCCTTATCCTCGTCCTGAAGCTGAGTATCACTGACACAGAACATCTCAACTGCGGCATAGTTTCCGAATCTGTTTCCGAGAAGCACCTGCTTGTATGCATCAAGATATGAAGCGTAGATATCCCTTGCCTGTGATGAATAATCCTCTGAAGGATTGTAAAAAATTTCAATTTCCGGTGTCATTACCTTATCAATGTCCTTCACCCCCACATTGACCTGTTCCTCAAAGTCATCCGGAAATATCATAACCAAATCGGTTGTCTTGTCATAAAGCCCGCCCTTGGCGGCTTCTATTCCATTGCTGTCTGCTCCGTCAAGGCATGTATAGCCATCAAGCCCCGCTGTCTGTGCAAAGGTCTTAAAGCTCTCCGGTTCATTCACGACATATACAACCGGGACATGCTCCTGCACATCGTCAATCTGGCTCTTAACAAGCATTCCTATGAGTGAAAAAATACCTACGACCAGAATAACCGGAAGTACGAACAGTGACATAATCATCTTTCTATCCTTGAAAACTCTTCTGAGTTCCTTAGAAACAATAGCCTTGATACCGTACATTTATCTGTCCTCCTTATGATTAATTCTGTAAAGTTCAAAGAAGGCATCCTCTAAATTATCCATGCCCGTCTTATCATATATATCCTTAAGTGTCCCCTCAGCCGTCTTTTTTCCGTCTATTATAACAACAAGTCTGTCACAGAGCTTTTCAGCTTCCGACATTATATGCGTTGACACTATGACAAGCTTGCCCTTTTTCTTAAGTCCAAGAAGATAATCCGTAACAGAACGTGCCGTGATAATATCAAGCCCCGAAGTAGGCTCATCAAAAATAACTATATCCGGGTCATGCACAAGACTCACCGCAATCGCTGCCTTCTGCTTCATTCCCGTCGACAGCTCCTCTATCTTCTTATCCTCAAAGCCGTCTATTCCAAAATAAGAGAACAATTCTTTTCTGCGTTCTTCAAGCTTATCCTCGGGAACCTGATGGAGCTTTCCGAAAAAATCAAAAAGATACCTTGCCGAAAACTGCGGATCAAGCTTAATCTCGTTAGTGAGAAATCCTATACTCGCTCTCACTGCCTCAGGCTCCTTAACGGTATCATGCCCGTCTACGGTCACGGTTCCGCTTGTCGGCCTTAAAAGTGTTGCAATGCATCTTAACGTGGTTGTCTTGCCTGCTCCGTTAGGTCCTAAAAGTCCAAGTATCTCGCCCTTCTCTGCCTCAAATGATACATCATCAACAGCAACCTTGGTATTGCTCTTTGTCTTAAGCTTCTTCATCTGTCCGGATGACAGCTTATAAATTTTTGTCAGATTTCTAATCTCTATCATATCTGCTCCTCCAACTTGTAAAAGCTATTAGTTTTTGTTTCAGCTTACAAACCCATTATACTTCCCAATAGCAAAATGTCAAGTATTTTTTACATTTTGTTGTAGTCAATGTTATACACATAAAAACCGGATTCTGAATGATATTCATATCATAATCGATATCCATATCAAATAAAATCCGGTTCTAAGCCTCTCTATGTACTTATTCTATTACAAATGCCTTCATTCTGTCCTCAAGGTCCTGTGCAATCTGCTTAAGCTGTACAGCTTCATTCGCAATACCCTCAATGGTACCCATTGCCATGGATGTCGATGCGCTCGTCTCCTCAGTGGATGCCGCATTCTCCTGCGATACTGATGAAAGGTTCTGTATGACATCAACTACCTTCTCTTTTGACTTATCCATGTTGGCAACGCTTGTGGCGATACCGTCGATTCTGTCTATAAGTCCTATAATTCCCTTTATTACCTGATTTAAGATGTCAGCCGTCTTTTTCATGTCCTCGGACTGCTTGTTGACAATCTTATTAACCGCATCTGTTTTCTCAACCGTCTCATTCGACTTAGTCTCAAGGTCATGTATTATATCCTGAATATCTGCGGCTGATGATGTCGTCTGTTCCGCAAGCTGCTTGATATTCTCAGCTACAACTGCAAATCCGCGGCCTGCATCTCCCGCTCTTGCAGCCTCAATGGATGCGTTGAGTGAGAGAAGATTTGTCTGGCTTGCTATCTCTGTTATAAGACTGACAACCTCCGCAATCTTCTCAGCAGCCTGATTTGCCTCGTGTGTCTTATCACTTACAACGCCGATGTGTTCAACCATCTCATGCTGTCCATCAATAAGCTGCTTTAAAATGTTCTCGGCATTCTCACCGAGCTCCTTCATATCGTCGGCATCCTTTGCGAGTGCTTCCGAGTTATCGTTCACCTCATCTATCATATTTCCAATCTCGACAACACTCTCGGATGCACTCTGCGTCTCCTGGGCAAGCATTGTAGCGCCGTTAGCCATCTCATCAACCGCTCTGTCGGTATCCTTCATATTGGTCATTGTGTTGGCTGCCGATTCACTTAGGCTGTCGGACTGAGTAAAAAGTGCCTTGCTCTGTGTCTTAAGGTCAGCTACAACCCCCGTAAGTTCTCCTCTCAGCTTTAACACCGCATTCATTATATTTCCTGCCTCATCCCTAAGCCTTGCAAATCGCGCTTCCTTTCTCACATCGTTTTCACGGAAATCAAGTGCTGCAAGCTTTTCAACAGCTCCTGCCGCATACTCTAAAGGAGAAAGCATTCTGACTATGAAGAAGAATACTGCTGCAATTGCAAGCAGACCTATAACAACCGATATAACTGTAACATTTACGATGAGCTTAACGGAATCCGCCATAACCTCGCTGTCATCCGCAGATATTACAAGAATAAAGTTTCCGTTCTGTCCCGTGTAACATGAAGCATACTTTACGCTGCCGTTAAAATTATATTGAACAACACTCGTATCATGCACAATTCCCGATTTTAAATCCTTCACATAGGACTTTACAATCGCATTCTCCACGCTCTTTCCTATCTTGTCCTGATTAGGATGATAGAGCATGGTTCCGTCCGCATCCACAATATAACCATAAGATGACGAAACACCTTCAAGTCCGACATCAGCTAAAATTGTCTGAAGGACTCCCGGATTGAACGCCTTGTCAGTTCCCAAATCCGCTATTATATTGTCGACCTGACGTCCGTATGCTATCGCAATATCATTCATGTAATTCCATACAACCTTCTTGTAACTCACTCTCGACTGATGGATTGAAAAATAATTGATTGCTCCTCCCATGATGATACACACAATCAATGTCACCATAACAAGTCTGAACTTAATTGATTGATAAAATTTCATCCTCATTTAAAATTCCCCCTGTACATATTTTTCCTTCAACTTTTCCATTAAATACCACCATTTTACTACAGTAATTTTACCATCCTGTGCAGGAAGCGTCAATAAAAATCTTTCCTAATTTTGGTACCATTTTTTCATAATTTTTGTCTTTTTTCTTTCGCAGTTTATTAACTTAGCGGAATAAATTTAAATAGCATTGTTGGAAATTATGTGTTATAGTAGATATATATTTACTTGAAAAGAGGTTAATCATGACTAATACGAACGAATCTGCAGAAAATTATCTTGAAACAATATTGATTCTGAGCAAGAAGCTTCCCGTAGTCCGTGCCGTTGATATATCGAACGAACTTGGCTTTAAGAAGTCAAGCGTCAGCATCGCAATGAAGAATCTTCGGCTCAAGAATCAGATCACGGTTACCGATGCCGGTTTTATATATCTCACCGACGAGGGACGTGCCATAGCCGAGATGATATATGAGCGCCATGAGCTCTTGTCTTCATGGCTTGTCACACTCGGTGTTGACCCTGAGATTGCAGCCGAGGACGCATGCAAGATAGAGCATGTCATAAGTCCCGAGAGCTTTGATGCCATCAAGAAGCATGTACATCGTCAGGAGGTCTGACTTTATGAAAAAGAATCTTTTCCGCCGTGTGGGTGCCGTCCTTATGCTGACAATGTGCACAGGACTGTTTGCGGGCTGTTCAAAAAAAGTGGCTGCAAAGACAGATATCAACATCGCCGTCATGACAGGTCCCACAGCCATAGGTCTTGTTAAGGTTATGGATGACAATGAGAACGGCAGTGCCGCCAACAACTATAACTTTCAGGTTTACGGCGAAGCAACGGAGATTTCAACAGGACTTGTTAAAGGTGAGCTTGATGTCGCATGTGTTCCGTGCAATCTTGCAAGTGTCCTCTACAACAAAACCGACGGCGGCATCGTCGTTGCAGGAATCAACACCCTCGGCGTACTGTACATAGTGGAGACCGGCGACAGCATTCACTCCGTATCGGATCTTGCCGGTAAGACAATATACACAACCGGTCAGGGAACAACACCTGAATACACCCTGCGCTATATTCTCTCAGGCAGCGGACTCAATCCCGACAGTGATGTCACAATAGAATTCAAGAGCGAAGCCGCCGAGGTCGTAAGCGCCTTAACCGAGACCCCTGATGCCATCGCGATGCTTCCTCAGCCTTATGTCACCGTTGCAATGAACAACAATGACAAGCTTCATATTGCTCTCGATGTGGCCGAGGAATGGAATAAGATTTCCGACTCCTCCACCGTCGTCACGGGCGTTGTGGTTGCAAGAAAAGAATGGGTTGACGCTCACACTGATGCATTCAATGCTTTCCTTGAAGAATATCCTGCATCAGCAGCATACACCAATGACAACATAGCTTCTGCCGCCGGGCTTATTGAACACTTCGGCATTTTCAAGGCAGCAATCGCCGAGAAAGCAATACCTTACTGCAATGTCACCTTCATATCGGGCGACGATATGAAGTCTGCGATTTCCGGTTATCTTACCGCCCTGTATGAACAGAATCCTTCAGCCGTCGGTGGTTCGCTTCCGGGCGATGACTTCTATTACATGAGCAGATAATAATACTAAAAACTTGGGAGACAGTATGAAAAAGGTATCTCATCATACAGTTCACAATACAACTTCAAAAAAAAGGCAGCTGTTCATGCGTGTAATGGCAATCTTTTTCTGGCTCACCGCATGGACCGCTGCCGCTAAGCTTATCGACCGGGAACTTTTTCTTCCCGGTCCTCTTTTAGTTTTATCTGCACTTTCAAGACTTATCGCATCCGACAGCTATCTGCCCGCCATCGGCAATTCAATGACGAACATACTATGCGGTTATCTGCTTGCGCTCCTATCCGGAACTCTTCTTGCCGTAATATCATATCGTGCAGAAGTCCTCAGAGCTTTTGTCTCTCTTCCGCTGCGCATAGTACGGACAATTCCCGTCGCCTCGTTCATAATACTTGCTCTGCTGTGGCTTTCCTCAAAAAGACTTGCACTTGTCATTTCTTTTCTCATGGTTGTTCCAATCATATATGAGAATGTTCTTGAAGGATTGGACAATACGGACAAAGAGCTGCTTGAGATGTCGTATATTGTAAAAATGCCTCTTGCCAAAAAAATAAAGCTTATATACTTTCCTCAGATTTTCCCATACCTTTGTGCCGCCCTCTCAACAGGAGCCGGACTTGCCTGGAAGTCAGGTGTCGCCGCGGAGGTCATAGGCATCAGCCGCAACACTATAGGAAACAGGCTGTATCAGTCAAAAATATACCTTGACACTCCCGAACTGTTTGCATGGACACTTACCATCATTTTTATAAGCCTTATGTCCGAGTCGGTAATAAAAGCACTTCTGAGGCTCATGCAGAAAAAAGTCTGTCTGTGATATGCAAGGAGGTACAATGATACTTAACATTTCAGCAGTGAACAAAAAATATAATACCGATATTGTCCTTAATAACTTTTCGCTCACCATGGACAAAAAAGACCGGAGTGCCATTCTCGGAGCATCAGGCACAGGAAAAACCACCCTGCTCAGAATAATACTCGGCCTTGCCCCTGCAGACAGCGGCAGTGTATCCGCTGGCGATAACCTTCATCAGCTTGTGGTCTTTCAGGAGGACAGACTTCTGATGCCATTCAGCGCTGTCGACAACATCAATGTCTATCCTTATCCTTTTGACGAAAATAAAGCCCTGCAGCTTCTCTCACAGCTCGGGCTTGATGATGCCGCCGTTTCACAAAAGCATGCCAATGAGTACAGCGGAGGAATGAAAAGACGCCTTGCAATAGCCAGAGCCCTCTACGGATGCACCCGCGTCAGTGAACTTTTTCCGGGTGAACCCATACTTTTGATTATGGATGAACCGTTCAAGGGCCTAGATTCCGGGCTTAAGGACAAGGTCATCCTCACGGTCAGCGAAGTGTTAGAAACAACAGCCGGTGCCCTTCTTCTGGTAACACATGATGAAAAAGAGGCCGCAGCACTCGGCTGCAGCCTCGTAAAGCTCTGATTGTCATGCTGATATTTCCGTTCTGACTCACAAGCATATATCTACTTATCGTCCGTGTCCCATTTATCACAGAGCGATATAATCTGGTCGGCAAACTTTCCCATATCCTTGTTGGCAAGACCATCGCTCTTTTTTACTATCGCAAGAAGCCTCTGTGCCGCCGCAAGAAGTCTTGCATATATTCCTGATGCCGGTCTTGTCTTCTTCTCCACCGGAACCGGTACCGCCTCATACTCAAATGTGCCGTCGGCAAGATTAAATATTGTTCCGCTGTAAGGTGCATAGGCTCTCTGTCCATGTTCAATCTTCAGACATTCCGTAAAGCTGACTGCCACCGAATCTTCGCCATGAACCACAAAAACCTTGTCAGGCTTTTTCTTAAACGCGCTTATCCATTCGATAAGTCCGTTCTTATCGGCATGCCCGCTCAGCCCCTTCATTGTCAATATCTCAGCTCTCACCTCTATAGTCTCTCCAAAGAGCTTAACCTCCTTCGTACCTTCAATTATCGCACGTCCTAAGGTTCCCGTCGACTGATACCCCACAAAAAGAATTGTAGATTCAGGTCTCCACAGGTTATGCTTGAGATGATGTCTTATTCGTCCGGCATCACACATTCCGGATGCCGATATGATGACCTTCGGTGTTGTATCGAAGTTGATAGCCTTCGATTCCTCACTTGTGATTGAAAGGTGCAGATTCTTAAATGTCAGCGGATTAATCCCCTGCCTTACAAGTGCCGTGGCATCCTCGTCATAGCACTCTTCCCTGCTATCCACAAACACCGCCGTAGCTTCAACAGCCATCGGACTGTCCACATACACAGGAAAATCAGGTATTCCCTTTACAAGCTGTTGCTGCTTAATCTGTCTTATAAAGTATAATATCTCCTGAGTTCTTCCGACTGCAAATGACGGTATGACAACATTCCCGCCTCTTTTTAACGTATTCTCTATAATCCTGCCAAGCTCGGCTACATAATCCAGCTTCTCCGCGCCGTGAAGTCTGTCACCATAAGTCGATTCCATCACAACATAGTCCGCTTCCTCAGTGTAAGCAGGATCCTTAAGAAGCGGCTGATGCTTGTTGCCTATATCTCCTGAGAATACTATCTTTCGCTCAACTCCGTCTTCACTCAGCCATACCTCTATACTTGCTGAGCCGAGAAGATGCCCTATGTCTGTAAATCTTATTTTAATTCCGTCACATACCTCAACAGTCTCGCCATACATACAGGATGTGAATCTTTTAATAATTCCGTCCGCATCCTCCATTCCGTACAGCGGCACCGTCGTCTCCACACTGCTGCTTCTCTTAGCCTTGCGGTTCTTCCACTCAGCCTCCATAATCTGAATATGTGCACAATCACGAAGCATTATGCTGCTTAATTGTGTTGTCGCCTCAGTTGCATACACTCTCCCTCTGAAGCCTCGTGCATACAGAAGCGGAAGCAATCCTGAATGGTCAACATGTGCATGCGTCAAAAACACATAATCAATCATAGCCTCCGACACCGGAAGCGGTACATTCTCAAATACGTTAATCCCTTGTTCCATACCATAATCCACCAGAATATGCTTTCCGCATGCCTCAAGGTAATGACAGCTTCCGGTTACTTCATGGTCTGCTCCGATAAATTCCAGTCTCATACCGACACCTCCATCGTTACGCTGCATATAATATATAGTAAATTATACTATTAATTAGTAATATTTCCAAGTAATTTTTGTAATTTTCGAAATAGTTTATATTATTTTATATTCAATTTGCAGTCAAATCCTTAAAGGGAGGTCTCATGAAAAAAACAGTATATTTTGATAATGCCGCAACAACTCGCGTACATCCCGATGTACTAAGTGCAATGATACCTTACTTTTGCGATGAATACGCCAACCCCTCCGGTGCATATAAAACTGCCGCAAACGCCGAACGCGCAGTCAACCGTGCCAGAATACAGGCCGCCGGTCTTATCGGTGCACGCCCGAACGAAATATATTTTACAAGCGGCGGCTCCGAATCGGACAACTGGGCTATAAAGGGATATTCAAGAGAAATACGAAAGAAAAGGCAGGGTGCATCCTGTCATATAATCACTTCATCAATCGAGCATAATGCCGTTATAAACTCGTGCCGCTCTCTTGAAGCAGAAGGCTTTGCCGTGACATATCTTCCCTGTGATTCTCAAGGTTTTGTCCACCCCGAAGCAGTGCTCTCGGCTCTGCGTGAGGACACAATTCTTATATCGGTCATGACCGCCAACAATGAGGTCGGCTCGGTACAGCCCATAAAGGCGATAGGACAGATTGCACACCGGCACCAGATAGTATTCCACACCGATGCAGTCCAGGCCTACGGTCATATTCCCATCAATGTTAACGACTGCATGATTGACATGATGAGTGTCAGTGCCCACAAATTTCACGGACCTAAGGGTGTCGGTTTTTTATATATCAGAACCGGACTTGAATTCCCAGGCTATATTGACGGCGGTTCGCAGGAAAACGGTCATCGTGCCGGAACTTCAAATGTCCCGGGAATCGTAGGACTCGGAAAAGCATGTGAAATATCGCGCCGCAATATGCAAAAAAACATTAACAGTATGATGCGTCTGCGCGGCCGCATCATACGCCGCATAAAGCAAGGACTTCCTGATGCTGTTTTGACAGGCTCCGAGCAGATGCGTCTCCCAAACAATATAAGCTTCTGTTTTCCCCACGTCGAATCATCAGCCCTTCTTGCCATTCTTGATTCTGAGGGTATATGTGCCTCCGCCGGAAGTGCATGCTCAACCGGAGCTGCCGGACCATCCCATGTCCTCATTGCCATGGGAATAAGCCCTGACCTTGCCGGTGGTTCACTCAGGCTTACAATATCAGATGAGACCACGGCACAGGAAGCAGATTTTGTTGCCGATACGGTAATCAGGGCTGTAAAAAAGCTTCAAATGTGAGCAAATGTAACTTGTATACTAGTTGACAATTTGCATGGATTTGTTATAATTCAAATATACTTAAGAATTTCATATTCATTTGAGGAGGTATACAAATGCAAATGACTTTTCGCTGGTACGGCGAGGGCAACGATACCGTTACCCTCAGCCAGATCCGTCAGATTCCGGGAGTTGACGGAATCGTGTGGGCGCTTCACGACAAGCAGCCCGGAGAGATATGGGAACCTGATGAGATAGAAAAGGTGGTAAATCAGATTAAGTCCTATGGCTTTAATGCGGATGTCGTTGAGAGTGTAAATGTCCATGACGATATCAAAATAGGGCTTCCGACGCGTGACCGCTATATTGAAAATTACAAGCAGACGCTTAAAAACCTTAAGCAGTTCGGCGTCAAGGTTGTCTGCTACAATTTCATGCCTGTGTTCGACTGGACGAGAACCGACCTTTTCCACCCTGTCGGTGACGGCTCCACAGCACTTTATTACGAGAAGGATAAAATTATCAACGACCCGAAAGAAATGGCAAAATATATTCTCGAAAAATGTGAAGGCTTCACAATGCCGGGCTGGGAGCCTGAGAGGATGGCTCACCTTAGTGAACTCTTTGAAGCGTACAAGGATGTCACAAAAGAAAAGCTGTGGGACAATCTCAAATATTTTCTCGAAGCCATTATGCCTGTCTGCCATGAGTGCGGCATCAAGATGGCCATACATCAGGATGACCCGCCTTGGGATATATTCGGACTTCCAAGACTGCTTGTGGACGAGCCTGCCATTGACCGCTTTTTGAATATGGTGGACGATGAGTACAACTGTCTTACACTCTGCTCCGGTTCACTCGGCTCTAACCCTGAAAATAACGTAGCAGATATAATAAGAAAACACTGTGACAGAATTGCATTTGCGCACATCAGAAATGTTAAGCATTTTCCTAACGGTGATTTCTCCGAAGCCTCCCACCGCGACCGTGACGGCGACATAGGCATCCTTGACATTGTAAAGGCATATCATGACTGTGGCTTTAACGGCTATGTACGTCCGGACCACGGACGACATATCTGGGGTGAAAAGTGTCGTCCCGGATACGGACTTTACGACCGTGCCCTCGGAATCATGTACCTGTTAGGCTGTTTTGACACACTCGAAAAATTTGACAATTCACTCAGATAATTTCTGCCGTGGAATTACAGAATGGAGAATTAACATGAAGCTTACTTTAGAAGGAATAAAAACCGATGACCTGAAGGACTGCAGGCTGCCCGAATATAATGTGGATAAAATGCGTCATGCGACCTCGGCACATCCCGTATGGCTGCACTTCGGTCCCGGAAATATTTTCCGCTCCTTTATATGTGCCGCCGCACAGCGATTATTAAATCAGGGAGAAATGTCTACAGGAATCATCTGTGCCGAGAGCCATGGAACGGAAATCGTCACGGAATGTTACCGTCCTCATGATAATCTGTGCGTGTCCGTCACCATGAACCCGGACGGAAGCATCGACAAGGAGATAATCGGCTCCATTGCCGAGTCGCTCACGACACAATATGATATGGACAGACTTATCGAGATATTCTGTGCCCCGACTCTTCAGATAGTATCATTTACCATAACTGAAAAGGGATATGCAATAACGGACAGCTCCGGAGCTTACACGCAGCAGATAAAAGAAGACATGACAGCCGGACCTGACAAGTGCAGCCACCTCATGTCACTGCTCGCCGGTCTCTGCATCAGACGTTTCCACTCATGCGGCAAACCTCTGGCACTGGTGTCAATGGACAACTGCTCCCACAATGGTGAAAAGCTTGAAAATTCCATCGCAGCCATAGCCTCCGCATGGAAAACACATGGTTACATCAATGATGACGAGTTCAATTACCTTAAAAACTCCATATCATATCCATGGAGCATGATTGATAAAATCACCCCAAGACCTGATGCCGGGATTGAGCACCGTCTTGAAGCCGACGGAATTGACGATATCAAGATTTTCGTGACCCCCGGCGGTGTCTATACAGCCCCGTTTGTCAATGCTGAAAGACCTGAATATCTTGTCATAGAGGATGACTTTCCCAACGGCAGACCTGTTCTTGAAAAAGCCGGCATTTTATTCACCGACCGCGATACGGTGAACAAGGTTGAAAAGATGAAGGTGTGCACCTGTCTCAATCCGCTTCACACATGCCTTGCAATATACGGCTGTCTCTTAGGCTTCACCTCGATATCCGAGGAGATGAAGTCTCATGAGCTTAGGACTTTTATCACCAGAATGGCTTATGAGGAGGGTATGCCCGTCGTTGTAAATCCCGGCATAATCAACCCGAAGGACTTTTTAGATGAAGTGCTTACGCAGAGACTTCCCAATCCTTTCATGCCTGACACGCCTCAGAGAATTGCAACCGATACCTCGCAGAAGCTTCCGATACGTTTCGGTGAGACGATTAAGCTTCACATCGAACGCGGCAGTGTCGACGGACTCCGTTTCATACCTCTTGTAATTGCCGGCTGGCTCAGATACCTGCTTGCACTCGATGACAACGGCATACCTTTTACTCCGTCAAGCGACCCTCTTCTTGACAAATGCCGGGCCATGTTAGAAGGAATAACGTTAGGCTGTCATGTTACAACCGAACAGCTTCTTCCGCTTCTGACAAATGCCAACATATTCGGCGTTGACTTAGAAAAAGCAGGGCTGGCAGACAAGATTACGCATTTTTTTAACGAACTGCTTGCCGGAAAAGGTGCCGTACTTGCCACAATAAAGAAATATATATTATGAGAAAGAGCACTATATGAAAATAATATCAAGAAATCCTGACGAAACAGGGCGTGCATACGCCCTGCGTGTCTTAAAAGAGAATATAACCGATACAACACTTATACCCGGAACTCTTCTGTCGGAAAATGAGCTTGCCAAGGAGCTCGGGCTTTCAAGAGTTCCTGTACGCGAAGCCCTTATTGAACTCTCCAAATCAGACATTGTGGAGATTCTTCCTCAACGCGGAAGCCGCGTGTCGTTAATCGACCTGAAGCTCGTTGATGAAGCAGGCTTTTTCCGCCGCACTCTCGAATGTGCCGTTGTGAGATTAATCTGCGAACGCAGTGCCTCTGTCCCTCTGCCCGAGGACTTTCTTCTTGCTCTCGGTGCCAATCTTAAGCTTCAGGATTTTTATATCGAGAATCCTTCTCCGGATAAGCTTATGGAGCTTGACAATGAATTCCACCATCTGCTCTTTTCCTTCGCCGACAAGGAGCGCTGCTACAGAATGTGCCGTGATATGGGAATTCACTTTGACAGGGTACGCCAACTTGCGCTTCATTCCGTGAAGGATTTAAAGATTGTCAACGACCACCATGCAATTTATGACGCCATACGCTCCGGCAATGCTTTGCAGGGTGAAAAGCTTATGGAGAACCACCTCTCACGTTTCAAGATTGACGAGGAATTTATCAGAAAAGATTTTCCTAATTATTTTGTTAGCTAATCTCTACTTTTGACCGCTTTTTATGTCAATATATTGCAGTGTATTTTGGATTGCAAAATCCCGTCTTTTTCTTTATAATCAAATTATAAACAGGTGCTTTGTGCGCCCTTTTCAGCACTTATATATATAATGAATTAGGAAGGGAGAATACTATGAAATTCGGTTACTTTGATGACGCCAACAAAGAGTACGTCATAACAACACCAAAGACTCCTCTGCCATGGATTAACTATCTTGGCTGCGGTGAATTCTTTTCATTGATTTCCAATACCTGCGGCGGTTACACCTTCTACAAGGATGCCAAGCTTTTACGCCTCACCAGATATCGTTATAATGATGTTCCCAACGATATTAACGGCAAATACTTTTACATAAAGGATGGAGATACCATCTGGAATCCTGGATGGAAACCGACAAAGACACCTCTTGACAGTTATGAATGTCGTCATGGTATGGGGTACAGCCGTTTTACATCTTCTAAAAACGGACTTAAAGCCGAGATGCTCTCCTTCGTTCCAATGAACGACAACTGTGAGGTTACACGACTTATCCTCACCAACGATTCCGACAAAACAAAATCATTTTCATTATTCTCTTATGTAGAGTTCTGTCTCTGGAACGCTGACGACGACTCAAGGAATTTCCAGAGAAACTTAAGCACAGGTGAAGTTGAGATTGACGGCTCCACAATATATCACAAGACCGAGTACCGTGAACGCCGCAATCACTATGCTATATACTCCGTCAACCATCCTATTGACGGTTTTGATACGATTCGTGACGAATTCCTTGGAGCATACCGTGGAGCACATGAACCTGAGGTAGTTGAACAGGGTCACTCTAAGAATTCAGTTGCAAGCGGCTGGTCACCGATTGCTTCGCAGCAGATTAATCTCACACTTGAGCCGGGTGAGAGCGAATCGCTTATATTCGTGTTAGGTTACATTGAGAATCCACAGGACGAGAAATGGGAGGCTCCTAATGTTGTAAATAAGAAACGCGCCAAGGACATGCTTGCACGCTATGCTGACGACGAGCTCTTTAACGAGGCTTTTTCAGACCTCAACGAATACTGGAGCAATCTTCTCGCTAAATATGAGGTTGAGTCGGATAATCCCGAGGTTAACCGTATGGTTAATATCTGGAATCAGTACCAGTGTATGGTAACATTCAATATGAGCCGTTCAGCTTCATACTATGAGTCAGGTATCGGACGTGGAATGGGATTTAGAGATTCATGTCAGGATCTGCTCGGATTCGTACACCTCATTCCCGACCGCGCAAGAGAGAGAATCATTGATATCGCCTCCACACAGTTCGAGGACGGAAGTGCCTACCATCAGTACCAGCCGCTTACCAAGAAGGGTAATTCCGACATCGGCAGCGGCTTCAACGATGACCCTCTGTGGCTTATCGCCGGAACAAGTGCATATATCCGTGAGACCGGAGATATGTCAATCCTTGATGAAATGGTTCCGTTCGACAATGACGAGAGCAAGGCTAAGCCTCTTCTTGAACATCTTAAGCGTTCATTCGATTATATTGTCAACCACAAGGGACCTCACAAGCTTCCTCTTATCGGCCGTGCAGACTGGAACGATTGTCTCAACCTCAACTGCTTCTCAGAGCATCCGGGTGAGTCCTTCCAGACATTCGGTCCTTCCGAAGGTCCTGTTGCTGAATCCGTATTCATCGCCGGCATGTTCGTAAAATACGGAAAAGAATACGCCGAGCTCTGCTCCTTAAGAGGTGATGAAGCCGAAAGCACCCGTGCACTCGGAGAAGTTGACGCAATGTATAATGCAGTACTTGAAAGCGGCTGGGACGGTGACTGGTTCCTTCGTGCTTACGATGCATACAGCCACAAAGTCGGCTCTAAGGAATGTGAGGAAGGTCAGATATATATTGAGCCACAGGGCTTCTGTGTTCTTGCAGGTATCGGTGTCAAGGAAGGTCTTGCAAAGAAGGCTCTTGATTCCGTCAAGGAACGACTCGACACCAAGTACGGAGTCATGATTCTCCAGCCTGCATACACAAGGTACCACCTCGAGCTTGGAGAAATCTCCTCCTACCCGCCTGGATACAAGGAGAATGCCGGTATCTTCTGCCACAACAATCCTTGGGTATCAATAGCCGAGACTGTTATAGGCAGAGGCGACAGAGCCTTTGAAATCTACAAAAAGACCTGCCCTGCATACATCGAAGGCATCAGCGAGATACACCGCACAGAGCCTTATGTATACTCACAGATGGTTGCAGGTGCCGATGCAAAGTTCCACGGCGAAGCTAAGAACAGCTGGCTTACCGGAACCGCCGCATGGACATTTGTTAATGTTTCCCAGTATATTCTCGGTGTGTACCCTACACATCATGGTCTGAGCGTGAATCCATGTATTCCTGAGGGCTTCGGGGACTTCAAGCTCACAAGAAAGTTCCGTGAGGGTACATATCACATCACAGTCAAGAATCCTGACAATGTACAGAAAGGTGTTAAGAGCATGCTCGTTGACGGAAAGCCTGTTGACGGCTGCGTAATTCCTTATGTAAAAGGTCAGACCGAATACAATGTTGAGATAGTTATGGGCTAATTAACAAGCCACAGGCAGATTAATCCGAATATCTGTCTGTGGCTTTTATACTTGAAAAAGCACCCGAATACTATTATAATTTATACATATACAACATGTCAGGACAGCATTGTCTGCTTTATGACTTAAGAAATACAGATAGGAAGGAAGTACATAATATGCGTTTAGTTACCCGTTCCGATTTTGACGGACTTGCCTGCGGAGCACTTTTAAAGGAAGCAGGTATTATTGATTCATGGAAATTTGCACACCCGAAGGATTTACAGGATGGTCTTGTTCCTGTTGATGAGAATGATTGTCTCGCGAATGTTCCTTTCGTTGAAGGCTGCGGTCTGTGGTTCGACCACCACTCAAGCGAGCATGAGCGCAACGAGCTTAAGGGAAAGTACAAGGGAGAGAGCCGTATCACACCTTCATGTGCCAGAATCATATATGAGTATTACGGCGGCAGGGAGCGTTTCCCACAGTTCGACGACATGATGGAGGCAGTAGATAAGGTTGATTCCGGTAATCTCACCATAGACGAAGTTATGAATCCTAAAGGCTGGATACTTATAGGCTTCCTCATGGACCCTAGAACAGGTCTCGGACGTTTCCGCCAGTTCACTATATCCAACTATCAGCTTATGGAGAAGCTCATGGATGCATGCCGTACCATGACAACTGATGAGATTCTCGCTCTTCCTGATGTTCAGGAGCGTATTGAGGTATATAACGAGCAGACTGAGAAGTTCAAGGAGATGGTTAAAAAGTATACCCACACAGAGGGCAATGTAATCATCACTGACCTTCGCGGCGTAGACCCTATCTACACCGGAAACAGGTTCATGATTTACAGTATGTACCCTGAGCAGAATATCTCTGTGTGGATCGTAAGCGGACGCGGCGGCGCAGGCTGTTCCGCTGCCGTTGGCTACAGCATCCTCAACCGTACATGTAATGTCAATGTCGGAAGTCTTATGCTCAAGTACAACGGAGGCGGTCACAAGGCCGTGGGAACCTGCCAGTTCGCGGACGAGAACATGGCATCCGAGCTTCCTAAGATGCTTGATGAACTCTGTACCCTCGCCAATGCTTAACAGTATCACATAAAGAGTTAAAAAATGTGCTGTCGTTTAATATCGACAGCACATTTTTGTTATTGTATATTCCTTCAGACTATCTTCCTGCCGTTTAATACCGCCTCGGTCAGGCTATCTCCCTGATACACCAGCTTTAATGAGAAGAAAGGCTCATCATCATCGAGCAGTCGAAGGAATATTCTGTCACCCTCCCAGAGATTTAACTTATATATCTCTGATTTTTTGACCCATTCAAGCACTCCCTCATTGCACTCCTTCATCGAGCCATCCAGCTTCGTCACGCTTCCGTTATATCCGTCGGCAGTATACAGACTCATATACTCCGCAGGATCATCCTCATAAATAAAAGTTACGATTCCCCTGTAGCGGTATGATGTCAGCTCAAGACCGGTTTCCTCATACACCTCTCGAAGCAGACATTCCTCAGGGCTCTCCCTGCCCTCAAAATGCCCTCCGACACCAATCCACTTATCCTTATTCACATCATTCTTCTTAGATACACGGTGAAGCATAAGATACGCTCCATCCTTCTCTATATAACACAACGTAGTGAGTGGTGATTTTGACATATACATCCTCTTTTCCATCTTAATCTCCATTCCGCAGGCAATGTTTTTTTTACCGGAGGAATCGTGGGCAAAATCTCAAATTTTGACCACGATAAATGCTACTTTGTGACGCCTGCGGCACAAATAGCAAAAGCCATGCAAGCATGGCATGTGAAACAATAAGCTATCAAGCTTATTTTTCACACTATACTCAATTACACTGTCTCAGATAATTTCAATATTCTCACCTGCGGCACAGCGGATATGCTTTTCATCTTGATGGACACCGAACGGAATCTTTACCGTAGTGTCAATATCAGAGTAAGCATGAAGAACAGCCGCCTTAAGTCTGCTATTCTCCCAGCTTATGTCCACTGATGCATTACCGACTACACGTACTCCGTATATATGACCATTCTTCCAGTCGGCCGGAAGTGCCGGCAGAAGAACAATTCTCTCCTCATTGCTCTGAACAAGCATCTCCACCACGGCTGCAGCTGCTCCGAAGTTACCGTCTATCTGAAACGGAGGATGCTTGTCAAATAGATTTGGATAGGTTGATGATGCAAAAAGCTTACACAAATTATCGTAAGCTGCATCTCCATCCCACAGCTTGGCATAATGATTAATAATCCATGCCCTGCTCCAGCCCGTATGTCCTCCACCATGTGACAGCCTGCCCTCAAGTGTTTTCCTTGCCGCACATGCAAGCTCAGGTGTGCCATCCACGGTTATCTGTGATGACGGATGCAGTCCATACAGATGTGATATATGTCTGTGTCCCGGCTCAAACTCCTTATATCCCTCACGCCATTCAAGGATTCTTCCATCACTTCCTATTGTGGTAGGAAGCAGTCTTTTGACAGCATTCTTAATCTGTTCATTGAGTTCATCATCAACTCCTAAAACCTCCGCCGCCTTGATACACTGATTGAACAAATCCCTTATAATCTGATTGTCCATCGTCACACCAACACCGTTAGCCCCCTTCTCCCCGTTGGGAAGAACATAGCTGTTCTCAGGTGACACTGACGGACATGTCATAAGATACCCATCAACATCTATCATAAAATCAAGAAAGAATTGTGCAGCTTCCCTCATTATATCAAAGTTACCACGCAGAAATTCTTTATCCCTTGTATACAGATAATGAGTCCACTGATGTGTACACAGCCATGCAGCTCCCATCACCCAATATGACCCGGGAATCCACAAATCCTGCACCGATGTCTCTCCCTCTATATTGGTATTATGATGTGCGACAAAGCCACGGCACCCATACATTGCCTTTGCTGTTCTCTGACCATTAGGCAGCATCCTTCTGAGCAGTGCAAATAACGGCTCATGACATTCTGACAGATTACAGTTCTCCGCCGGCCAATAGTTCATCTCCGTGTTGATATTTATTGTGTACTTGCAGTCCCACGGCGGAAGCATATCCTTATTCCACAAGCCCTGAAGTGTAGCCGGAAGTCCTCCCTCTCTGCTGCACGCAATAAGCAGATACCTTCCGAAATCGAAATACAGCTTACACAGATATCCGCTCACATGCCCCTTTTGTGCATCATCAAGCAGTTTATCCGTCAGCACGTTACAATCATCCTTGTCATCTTCAGCAAGCGAAAAATCCACTCTGCCAAACAGTTCACGGTAATCTCTTACATGCTCTTTAAACAGCTCCTCATATCCCTTATCCGCTGAAGCATCAAGAATATCGCCAATCCTTTTCTTCAAAAGTCCGAGTGCTATATTGCTCTCTAAGACGGCACCACATTCTCCCGTTACGCCGTTATCAGACTTGTTCTCTTTAAGAAGTCTGTTCAGTTCATCCTTACAATGATATGTACAATCCGATGTGATATACAGCCACACCTTATCGGCATTCTCAACCACAAGATATTCGCCGAGCTGTCTGACACTTCCACCATCACTCACGGCACGCAGTGCCATCGCAAAATCATATCCGCGTTTTCCCAAATCTCCATGCATAAGCACAGTGTCGCTGCCAATTCTGTCAACACCGTTATATGCACGTTCAGGTCTTGAAAAACGTGCCTCAAGGTTAATCATTCCGGGCTTGTCAGCCTCAATGCACATCACTATGCAGTCCGCCGGGTGTGATGCAAATATACATCTCTTATATTTCACACCGTCACATAAATATTCAACCTTCGCAGCCGCATTTTCAAGTTCAAGCTCCCTGCTGTAATCACTTATCTCTCCGCAATGCAAAAAATCAATGTACAGATCTCCAAGCGTCTGGTACGGGTGAGCACTCTCCGGACACCCTGACATTGTAAGACGCATCAGATGCTCAGCCTCGGATATTCTTCCACCAAGAAGGAGTTCTCTTATTCTCGGAAGATTGGCAAGCGTGTCAGGATTATCCCTGTCCATCTTTCCTCCATACCAGATACTCTCCTCATTGAGCTGAATATGCTCATTTACGGTTCCCCCGTAAATCATTGCTCCCATGCGTCCGTTTCCAATCGGCAATGCTTCTTCCCACTCAGCCGCAGGCACATTATATAGCAGCTTAGACATACCTCACCCTCTCATTTCTTCTCATTCTGCCAATCAACAAGGTCTTCAAGTGTTATATTGTCAACAACATTATCAACCGCATCATTGATTTTCTGCCATATCCTCACCGTGACACATCCATCCGCCCTGTCACATTCCACCGCTCCGCTTCCGACACAGCTTACAGGTGCAAGGTCTCCTTCCGTAGTTCTTAATATCATTCCCACAGTATACTCTTCAGGTTTCTTAACAAGCTGATATCCTCCTTGTGGACCTCTTATGCTTTTTACATATCCCGCCTTGTTGAGTACCGATATAATCTGTTCGAGATATTTCTCTGAAATCTGTTGTCTTGAAGCTATGTCGTTCAGACTCACAGGCTTTCCCGATGTATCCAAAGCCAAGTCAAGCATGAGTCTTATGGCATATCTGCCCTTAGTTGATATCTTCATTATTAATGCTCCATTTCATTGTCATTTTCCTTCATCAAGCAGCTTTTCAAACTTATCCACAGGCATAGGCTTGTAGTAAAGATATCCCTGTGCATTGGTACAGCCGCATTCTAATAAAAAATCTTTCTGTGCCTCATTCTCAACGCCCTCAACTATAATATCAAGGTCAAGTTCCTTTAACATCTGAACCGTATGTCTTAATATACTCCGGCTCTTAGGATTCTCTATGTCATCAATAAAGCCTTTATCTATCTTAATCTCGTCCACAGGCTGGTCCTTCAGCATAGTCATTGTCGAATATCCTATTCCGAAATCATCCATCGATATTGTAAAGCCATAGCTTCTCAGTTCATCCATATTGTCATACATGACTTCCTGATTCTCGGAAAAACCGCTCTCAGTGAGTTCAAGCGGCACATACTCAGGCGGAACGTTATATTTCTTGGACAGATTAATTATCGTATCCTTAAACGAAGTGTCAAACACATGAAGTCTTGATATGTTTATCGATATCGGCTCAACACGTTTTCCCTCCGCAAGTCTTCTCCCGATAAAGCAGAACACTCTTGTCCACACATATATATCCACATCTATGATAAGACCATTGCGCTCAACAACAGGAATGAACTCTCCCGGAGATACCATTGTGTTATCCTTATACCTCCACCGCACAAGAGCCTCCCCGCCTATTATCCTGCCATCACTTATATTAACCTTAGGCTGTATAAATATACAGAGCTGTTCTTCCTCAAGTGCATCAACTATATCATTCTCAATCATCTTATTGACAAGCATCTGCTTCCGCATCTTCGTATCAAAGAAAGCATATTTTGCATAAAACTTGCCTTTAATGGTTCCAAGTGCCATCGTGGCATAGTCCCTCATAAGGCTCACGGACATGGCCGGATAGTCAGCAATGCATATTCCAAATGCCGGCAGTGCCTTGTACGGCATCTTGTACTCGGAAATGCGTCCGCCTATTCTCTCCGTTATATCAACAAGCTCCCTCTCCTCCTCAAACGGTGTAAATATGGCAAATATATCCGCCCTGAAATGTGATAATACCACATGTTCACCGCTCTCGCTTCTAAGTGCATCGGCAGTAGCCTTTAACAACCCGTCTCCTACATCCCTGCTGCAGAATTCGTTTATCGACTTAAAATTGGAAAAATCAAGCACAATCATGGCAAACTTAAGCCCCGGATTCGCAATCATCTCCTCCTGTGCCTTGTACTGAAATGCTCGAAGATTATACAGATTAGTCATGAACGTGCGGTTAGACTCCATATTATTCTCAGCCATTTTCCGCAATGAATAGATATAAAGTTCAAAATCTTTTTTATCCATGTCATATAACGCTTCAACATTGGATGTTTTTTTATCATCAGGCATATCTTTCATACATCCTCTTATTCTTCCCATCCTTACAGGATAATATTTAATCAGGTCTTTTCTTGTTATTCTTAATTTCATACATATTCTTATCAGCTTCCTGCAGATAATGCTCAAAATTTCTTTTCTCTGATGGTTCAGTGATTGCAAGCCCCATGCTTATATGTATGCCTTTCCCGGCAAGTCTGGCTACAGTATTATTTCTGAACCTTTCCCCGTCGCTGCTGTCACTGCACGGAAAGAATGCAACGAACTCATCTCCTCCGAACCTATACACATACCCATCACCCGGGCACTCATCCGAAAGCACTTTTGCAATAGTTCTTATAATCTCGTCACCGCGCTCATGTCCATAAGTATCATTAATTATTTTGAATGAATCCACATCTGCAAATGTAACCGCACATATCCTGTTCTCACGGCAGAACTCCAAATACCGTGGTTCTATCATCTCACTGTAGGCAAGTCTGTTGTATAATCCCGTAAGCTGATCACGATTATATATATCTTTCAGCTTTTTGTTAACCTTCTCTAAACGGAATCTGGCATAAAGATTCTCCATATTTTTCACAAGCGTATTGTGTATGTCATAGAAGAACGGGTTGTCATACAAAAAGCTTCCGTTAATCAACACACTGAAGCCTACCGTTCTGTTTCTGAAATGTATCGGCGTAAACATGTATATATTGCCGGAACCGTTCTCTTCAATATATTCCTTCAAAAAACCTGTACCTTCTCTCTTGTACAGCTTCTGCTTATCGCAAAGATATGCCGTTATAAGCATATCCTTTTCATATCCCTCAACAGGAAACACACCCTCATCGGCAAAATCATAGAGTCTTTTGTCGATTACCATTCCAAAGCCGTCACATTCAAGACTCATAAAATAATCCGTCACCATAGCAAACAACTGTTCATAAGAAGTGCATTTCGTCATGTTTCCTTCAAGCCTTATAAGTTCTTCCTCTCTTCTCAGCTTGTTAACACTTCCTATAATGTCATTCTTTACATATTTTCTGTAATCGAGCAGTCCTGAGTTCGGGCATCCACAGCTCTCGGTGAATATGCATTCCGACTCAATGAATACATTTTCAGGTGTCGTCCTGCCATTCCATATACTATCAAGTATCTCCATGCACCTTGCGCCAATCTGCTCACGCTTAAGACTCACGGTTGTTATCTGTGGTTCAAAATACATCGCTTTATCAAGATTGTCGAAGCCTGTCACCCTGAAGTCTTCCGGAATCCGATACCCCATATTCTGTGCGCAATGGCAGAGTCCGGTAGCAATATTATCGTTGGCACATACAAAAGCATCAGGAAACTTAATCTCATCTCCACTCTCCGGCTGTCCCTCCACATACTCTTTGAAGTATCTCACACCTGTGTCAAAATCATAATCGCCATACCATACCGGATTGCATCTTATGTCAATTCCGAATCTTGTAAGTGCATTTCTATATGCCTGAACACGCTGCATATTTTCATAATTCTCTCTTGGTCCTCCGGCATATACATAGCTTCTGCATCCATGTTCCGTGTAAAGATGCTCTATAAGCTGCTCTATCGTTCTGTAATTGTCTATTCCCACATAATAAAAACCGTCAATATTGCATGCAATGCTTACAACCGGTACCCCTGCCCTCTTAATATGCTCAATCAGCTTCTTAAGAACCTTCTCATCCCTTATGTTAAGGCAGTCAAGTATAATCCCATCATACTCCGAAAGCTCCGGAAGATTATATATATTATATTCTCCCTGATTATACAGCTCATCGGTACTCCAGTTACCATGGCAGTTGAACTGGCAAAGACATATATCCTCATCACACGCATCAATATATGACTTTATACCGGCAACCCAGGCGTACACAATAAGACGCTTCCAGCCGTCTGAAATTAAAGCAACCTTCTTCATAAATGTATCCCCAATTTAATATATTTCACAGTATCAGCCTGAAAATCCCCACGCTCCACGCCATCTGTGTTTATATTTATTATACCATTGTTCCACCCTCTTGTCATTCAAAAAAAAGGCGAAGAAGCATTTCTCCGCCTTCATTTAACTATTATATTATTAACTCTTATAATTATTTATTGAAATGTGCAACCTTGAACTTTCTGATAAGCTCCTCAAGTGCCGCTGCCTGTGAATTCATCTGCTGGCTTGAAGCAGCACATTCCTGTGAAGTAGCTGAGTTAGTCTGAACAACATCGTTAATCTGTTCAACTCCCTGCTTAATCTGCTCAAATGCTTCATTCTCATTTGCAAGCTCCTCTGCAACCTCATTAACCTCTTTTGTTATAATCTTAGACCCGTTCACTACATCCGAAAGCTGCTTGGCAGCCTCGTCAGCGGCAATAATACCATTCTCAACCGCTCTTACCGAAGTCTCAATAAGTGCTGTCGATTCCTTTGCCGCATTAGCACTCTGTGCCGCAAGCACTGATACCTGATCAGCCACAACAGCGAATCCTCGTCCCGCATCTCCCGCTCTTGCCGCCTCAATTGAGGCATTGAGAGCCAAAAGATTGGTCTGTGATGCAATATCATTGATGGTCTCAATAATCTTGCCAATCTCCTTGGATGACTTTTCAATCTCATCCATTGAGGCAACCATCTTCTCCATCTTCTCATTGCCGTCCATTATGCTGCTTCCCACATTCTCAACCTTGGCACTTATCGCCTTGACACTCTGTGCATTGCCTGATACTCTGTCGGCAAGTGTCTCTACTGTTGCGGTAAGCTCCTCAGTAACACCAGCCTGATCCGTTGCTCCCTGTGCAAGGTCTGTCGCTCCCTGTGCAACCTGATCCGAACCTGCCTTAACCTGATTCGCCGCTCTCTGAATGCCCTTAACCGTATCTGCCATGCTTCTCTCAAACTTCATAAACGAATCAAGAATTCCTATGAAATCGCCCTTCCACTCAACCTGTGGCTGAACGTCAAAATTACCGTCGGAGAATTCCTTCATTGCGCGTCCTATATCGTCGACATACTGTGCGAGTGTATCCAAGGATTCCTTAAGTGCTCCGCCAAGCCTGCCTATCTCATCGTCAGCTTCAATCTCTATCTCACTGTGGAGATTTCCCTTAGACAGCTCAACTGCCGTATTGTCAAGTATCTTAAGCGGCGTGACTATCGACTCAACAACCGCCTTTCCGAGTTTAATTGAAACAATTATAGCTCCCACAATAAATAAAATGATAACCACAATGCTGCCGATAAACGATATAAATATTCCCTTTAATGCATCATCCGTCAAACCATCCGTAATCTTATCTATCTCATCTGAGATTGATAAAACTTCGTTGAGTGCAGGTGCACACTGCTCTAAAATCATGTGCTGAGCCTCATCCTCTTCACCGTTTTCAATTTTCTTCATAATTGAATAAGCTACATCACCCCATGATGTCAGCACATCTGAATACTCATTGTAGATTGAATCATCAAGAACAGCAGCCTGCTTTAAAATATTAAGCTGATTTCCGATATCGGTTATATTTGCCTCAACAGTCTCCCTATAGCCGCTGTATGTCGAGGTATCCGGATTCATTGCCATCTCCCTGATGTTTCTCGCTGCAATATTTATATCAATTATACTCTGCTTTGCCGCTGAATCTGCCATGTTGACCGTGCTTACATAGCTCTTGAAATTGCCGAAAATCACTCCTAAGCCTATGATACTCATGATTCCGGATAACACCATTATGGCAATAACAACCGCATATCCATAGTTAAGTCTTTTACTCAATTTCATTTTCTTAAGTCTGTCCTTCATGCCAATTTCTCCTCCAAAACAATTTTTAGTATGATATTGTATATAATTTTAGCAAAGAAACTGCAATTGTCAAATAAAAATTTGCTAAATAATCAGCACAGCATTTTAAAGAAAGATTAATTAACCGCATTCTGTTTTCACTGCTTGATACCTCATATTAAAATGCAGGCTTCCAGAGCGTGTTATTTATTATCTCAGCTTATTTCTTCCCGGGAATGTATTGAACTTGTCCGGCATCCATACAGGCTCAATCCCCTTTGTGATATCCTCCGCCGTAATCTCGGCATCATTGTTATCAATATCAATGATTGTATAGAGGTCATTACCCATTCCAAGCTCCTTCATGTAGGAAAGCTGTCTTAAGCCATGCCTTGTCTCCACACGCTCAATCATCGCCTTTCCGCCACCCTCAGGAAGATTATAGATAACATCCACGCAGGCATTGTCAACAGCAAGAATATCGAAGCCTGCAAGAATTCCGACATCCGGAGTCACAACAGGCTCTGCCTCACACCCCTCACAGTCACAGGATACGGACATATTTCTCATGACATTGATATATGAGACATGTCCCGCAAAGTGGTCAATGGTACCCTTCGTCGACTCTGTCATCCGCTCCATGAGTTCTTCACCCGCTACGCTCCACATATTGTCTGAGCCCGGTGTGGTGTGAATCTCCCCCTTACCGATTCTTCCGTCAGCACAGCCTATTCCGATGTTCTTGTTAGAACCTCCGAAGCCACCCATCGTATGTCCTTTAAAATGTGTGAGGACAAGCAGAGAGTCATAATTAGGAAGATTCTTTCCGACATGAATCTCATCAAGCCACTTGCCACCCTCGACAGGAAATGTCGTCGCACCATCCTCATCTAAGATGTCAACAGGACAGAATGTCCAGCCATTAGTCTCAAGTGTCTTTCTGTGAGCCTCGGTTGTATAACGGCTTCCCTCATAGTATGTGTTAGTCTCGACAACAGTTGCATCCGGAAGTCTGTCTGCATATAACTCTTTCACCCACGGACGAGGGATGATGTTAGGTCCCTCCGCCTCACCTGTGTGGAGCTTGATGGCAATCCTGCCATCAATGCCCTTAGACACACGGTCATAAATCTTCTTAAGTCCTTCAGGCGATAAATCCCTTGTGAAATATACTACCGACTTCTCACCGGTTCTTTTTTCATAAGGAACATAAAGATTGCCGTCAGTTCCCGGCACTGCATTCTTGTTCGACATTTCAGGTTCCTCCTTATAATACATTTACACCAAATTTAATGGAATATATAAGTAAATTATAATACCTAAACCTTACTTTAAGTCAATACAATTAAGGCTGTTTAGCAAAAAATGTAAAAGTTAATTCCCGATTCACTGAACAGTCCTTTTAAAGCTGTCCGTATATGAACTCAACGGCTTACTTTCCACAACCTTCCCTTGGTTATCATCGACATTATATTCGCTTTTTGCCGCATACAACATATCATCCTGAATATACAGCTCATAGTCATACTTTCCCCTGTCAGAAAGCTCATAGAGGCTGCCGTCTGCAAAATCATACACCAGTATTCTCTCATCGATTATTCCGGAGCCCACACTGATTGTTGCACATATATCCGGATTACCGTCGCCGGTCACATCACAAAAATACACATTCCATATCGGCATTCCCGTGAACAACACCTCAGTCCTGTCAGCATATAACGCCTCAAGCTTATCAGAATCGCATCTGAATACGACTCCTTCATATTCGTCAAGTACAGTCTCTCTTACTCCTGCAAAAGGATACTCGTCACCCTCAAGGCAGTCGAACCATCTCACCGCCGAAGTACCATTTACATCTTTTTTCCCGATGGGATTTGTCATAAAGCAGACCACAAGCACAACACATGCCGCCGCTGCCGCAATCACAATCCAAAATGCGGGCTTCTTATAGTTCATGACATTCATTACTCTTGACTTCACTCCGTTCTCACCGAAGGCTATCGGACATGCGTTGATTCGTTTCTTTTTCACACTGCTGTTTAAGAGTGCCGTGGAATATGCTCTTCTGTCATCCTTCTCCATATCCTTAATAACCCTCTCATCGCATGCTGCCTCAATATCCCTGCAAAAGAGGATATATGCCACCCACATAAGCGGATTGAACCAATACACACAAAGCAGCACAAATCCGAGAATTTTCCACAGATAATCCCTTCTCTTTATATGCGTCTGTTCATGTGCAAGCACATACGGAAGGTCACAAGCCTCCACAGCATACGGCAGATACACGACAGGCTTAAATACTCCCAACACAAACGGGCTGTCTATATTCTCACTCTGCTTTACTCCCTTTTGAAGTAATGTCGCCATGGCAAGCCTGTGCTTAAGAAGCAGTGCACTGACTGCCGCATATACAAGCATCACCACAGCTCCGGCAATCCAGATTCTTGAACACACGAATGACCATATCTGCGTGCGGTTCGCACTTGCACCCACCTCACTTTTTCCGGGTATAACGGACAGCACTGAATCCGCCGCCCTGTCAACATATGATATTCCGCTGTCAATATATGGCTTATCCGTATATATAAAGTTATCCGGCAGAGGCTTCGCACTCGGTATAAGGCTGTAACTGCTCTCTATTGAATAAGGCAGAATAAGTCTTAATGCGACAAGCGCCCACATAAGACAGATAAGCCACTTTGGTACGTTCGCTTTCTTTAATATCACTCTCAAAATAAGAACCGCAATAACAAGCCATCCTGCTACGAGACTGTGATTGACAATACTAAGAAAAATATGCTCCATACGCGACCTCCTACTTTTCAATTATACGTCTGATTTCTTCCACTTCCGCCTCAGACAAATCCTGTCTCTTCGCAAATGCAGCTATAAATGCCGGCATTGAACCCTCGAACGTCTTCTCCATCATCTCATCAATCTCCGACACCTGCACCTCCTGCTTGCTGACCAGCGATGTGACAACTGAATCTGAATTGTTGAGCACCCCTCTCTCACACAGACGCTTTATCACCGTGTATGTGGTCGTCCTGCTCCAGCCAAGCTCCTCCTTGCATATTGCGGCAAGCTTCGCGCACTTAATCGGCTCGCACCGCCACAGTATCAGGCAGAAACGATATTCGCTCTCAAAAATTTTAGGTGTAGACATGTCAATCCTCCTTTCGCACAAATAAATTTCTAATGTATTAACCCTCACCACGTCCTTGTCTAACGCGTTCAACAAGTTCATTCTAACGCATTAGACAACTTTTGTCAAGACTTAAAAAAGGAGCCTTGCGGCTCCAAAATGTAATTTAATATTGACTCTCAATTGCTATGATAACACACTCTCCTCCTCATACCTCGTCCCATCAGGTCTCATAAAATAACGCGTCGACACCCTGAACCTGATACCTCTCTCAGGCATCACTCCCCTTATCGGTGCCCCGTATGAATCAGGCTTTCCGCCCGAACCTCCCTCCTCCAATGTGGCAATCCCGTTGTCAAGAAGTGTCACCGCAAAGGTTCTCGCGCTGCTGAAGGTATCATAGGATACCTTCAATCTTATATCTGTAGGAAACAGCTTGTCATTTCGATGATTTATAAGCTCCACATTTCTAACGGACAATATTTTTTCATAACCCTCCGAATAATCGAACACCGCGTACTGCCTGTATTTTTCCGCGTGGGTGTAGGCGATAAATCTGTCGATGACATCCGTTGTCCCGCCCATATTTCGGCTCAAATCAAGAAGCATTGTGTCAATATGTTTTTCCTCACAAATACACGCAGCCTCTCTCAAGAAATTTTCATACTCACGATTGCAGATACAGGCGTCTATATGCACTGTTATCCTGCTGCCCTCCTCATCAAGCTCATAGTAAAAGGGACATTTATCATCCGAAAACGCAGGATAATTGTTGTACGGTGTCAGAGCAATTTCCCTCCGTATAATCTGCCCGTCAGCCAAAAACTCAACCGTATATTTATCCTTCCTGCCAAACAACCTATGCAAATTCATTTCGCTAAAGACATGGTAATTGATATACGGGTAGTGAAGCATTCTGCTCTTTACCAGATACCTGTTCTCATGCGGAATCACTTCAGCCATTTTATCGACCAGCTCCGTTATCGACATACCTTCTACCGCGACAATCTCGGCTCCACGAGGAATACCATGACAGCTCTCACTCATCACGAGACCGTCCGTGTACGAATCCTTCCAGCCACACGGCATAAAAAGACAAAAATCATTCTCCGAATAAGGTATTTCAATGTTGGTATGTCCGTCCTTAAAATAAACCGTCATCGCCGTTGCCATCATGACAAAATCGTCAAAATTATCTTCGTCTGTTTCAGAAAGCATCTGCTTATAAAACTCTTTAAATTCGTTTAACTTTTCAGGCTCTCTTATAAACATCGGATGCTTTATAAGTGCCTTGAAAAGATACTCCAAGTCTGCTTTGTATTTATCCATTCGTGCCCTCGCGCTATCTTCTCTTAAAAATCACGATTTCCGGATTGCTTGTGCCCTCCCCGTATTCACATACCAGCAGAAAGGATGCGCACGCCACAACTCCGTAACACCGCTCGCTGCTCTCATCATACACGTTTTCGAGCTGATTTCCAAGATACATTTCATCATCGTTTAAGAGCTTTACCTTCTGACCGCTTGGAAGTGTATACTCAAGATTGACATAGCGCCCGATAAGCGGGTACAGCTCCTCTATTTTTTCCATTCCCTGACTTTCAGCGAGAACTCGAACCACCTCGGCAACCACCGCAAAACCTCTCCCGTGCTCTCCCGCTCTTGCCGCCCTCAGGCTCACAATCGATTCCTCTGTGTCTTGCGCCGTCGCGCGCATCTTTTCCATGCTCGATGCAGTATCATTCATATATGTAATATACTCCCCCAGCTTTTTTCGCGTCTCCCTCGCAATATCGACCAGTTGTGCACTCTGCTCCCTGATATTCTCGGCATTGCCAAATGCGGTCTTTGTCTCCCCGTTAAGCTCAACCGCAAGTTTTTCATTGCTGTCGCAGTCCGTAAGTGACTTCTCAGCCGCAAGCGTAATCTGCTCGTTCGTCTCACGGAAATGCTTTATGTCCTGCTTAAATCCCTCCGTCTCGGTTCTGAGCTTTACCGATGCCTGATTGCATTCCGACACAAGCACGGCGACGCCCCGCTTTCAAAGCTTGCCATGCCCGTGCTGCCCATAACGAGCTCCTGCACCGCCTCCGCAAGTGCGCTGCATCATTTACGTTCCCCACCCAGTCAGCCCCCACGTCATGACAGCGCACAATAACCTCCTCCTTCCTTTCCATGTCAATCTGCTCCACCTCGAGCTTCACTGCTATCACCTCCGCATATTACCGTTCGTTTCTCTTATATTTTTATATATGATTTTTGGTATTATGTCTATGCTTTTCCCCGTGACATGACAAAAACGCCATGTAAGATGCAATAACACCCCATTACTGACATTAAAGTCTGTAACAGGGTGTGTAAATTATTCCGCCTTTGCTTTGTTTTCGGCAATATATGACAGCTCAAGAAATGCTGTATTAAACACTGCAAAAATAAGAAGATATATCGGCATTATCCATATCCCTATGCCCTGCTGCAGCTTTCCGAACAGCATCGGCATAAAGGTGCTCCCGACATAAGCTGAAGCCATCTGAAGCCCTATAACCGCGGCACTGTATTTTTTTCCGAAGTTGTTCGGTGCCATGTGCTGTATCGCGGGATATATCGGTCCCATTCCGGTTCCGATTATGACAAAGCCGACCGCCGCCGCGATATATCCGTCTACCGGCAGGAACACGAGAATAATTCCAACAAGCTCGACTGCCGCGCCAATACGGATGAGAAGCTTGTCACCGAGCTTATTCGAGACAAAGCCCGCAAGCAGCCTGCCAAACATAAGTCCGCCAAATATAAGTGAGCCGAACGCTGCGATGAGCCCGTCGGTCATGCCCGATTTTGTCCCCGCAAAATAGCTCGATGTCCACAGAAAGCAGGTTGCCTCGCCGGAACAGTACGCAAAGAACGCTATGAGCGTCAGAACAACTCCCGGAACCTTCAGGCTCTCTGCGATACCCGCGCTGTGTTCTTCCTTCTCATCTTCCTGCACCTCATTCTTTTTCCAGAGCGGAAGTGAAATTATGCAGACAAGCAGTATTGCAATCTGGAGGTACGCCGTCCAGCGATACCCCTCGTTCCAGCGTGCACTTTTAAGTGCCGCAGCCATGATGTTCGGGCTTATGACCGCTCCCACGCCGTAAAAGCAGTGCAGGAAATTCATCACCGAGCCCGAGTAATTGCTCGCCACATAGTGGTTAATCGCCGAATCAATCGCGCCCGCTCCGAGCCCGTATGGTATGGCAAAAATAAAAAGCATCCAATATTTTGATGATATTGAAAATCCGCAAAGCCCGAAAATTGTGAGCAGAATCGAACATATCACAATCCATTTCGTATGTATCCTGCTTATAAGCTTCGGGCTCATGAGTGCCGATATGATTGTCATAAATGATATCGTCATTGAGACATATCCCGCATACGATGACGGCACGCCAAAGTACACCTGCATGGTCGGCCAGCCCGAGCCAAGCAGTGAATCCGGGAGTCCCAGACTTATGAAAATAAGATATATAACTGCAATCAGTAATGAAGCCATATTTTTACTCCATATAATAATCTATTTGTATCCCACAATGACCGCATAATCCGGGGTAAAATAATCGCTGCTGTCACTGCTTAACCCGCTCGCCTTTAACGCCTGCTCAAACCTGATGTTCTTGGTGTTGCTGAGCACAAGGTACGACACGCTTTCTTCCGCTCTGTTCGGAAGTCCACTCATTTCGTGCCCCCCTCCCTGAATTATTGTAAATACAGCATATTGCTCTAACGCGTTAGAGCTCCTATATCCACTGTGATTCATTAGAGTTGAAATGTCATGCTATTTACGGGCACAATCCCCTTTTTTCTAAATTTTCTCACATTCGCTGAATGCGGGACGCATTCTCTCAATCTCACCACGGCTGATTTCATATTTCCTTGCAAGCTGCTGCCAATTCTCTTTGACTGTACTCGCTATGCTTCTCACCGTCTCAACAGCCTTTTTTTCCTCCACTCCGTAAAACGGTGCCGCCGATATTGCGAGACTGAAATCGATACTTGAATTGTCTTTGTCTACATTCAATGACAAATACTCACCATATATATCGGGGTTCACATCATAAAGCGGAGACAGCTTCCAGCCTGTATCAGACAATATAAAACCATGATTTCTAAAATGGTCATCCGTATTAGACACTGACATGCTGAACACAATCCGCTTCCAAAGCTCCTGTAAATCGCGCTGTGGCTTCGCCCCATTTGCTTTCAGAAAAGATACCATCTCAAGATAGCTGCTTCCATCTGCTGCACTTGCTCCGTCCCTCTTTCCCAACATCGTCATGGCAGACGAGAAGTGAATGCGCTTCTCTCCATCCCTGTCAAATCGTTTTATCAAAAAAGTGGTTCCCAGTTTAGAAAATTTCACAGCTTCCGCTTTCGGGACATTCAATCCACACATAGCTGCCAAGTCATGAACAACCATCTCCCATGCCCCTGAGTTAAAATCATCGTGTCTCGACGGAAACTTAGCTATCCACAGCGAACCATCAGGTGCCATAACTGATGCTTTTGGTCTTGCCCCACCGAGCGATGAACCGGGTGTCAATAGCTGTCTTAACCACTTTTCATTTGAACCTGTATCATCACCTTCAAATGCAATCGAAGCCTGTTCAAGTTCTCTAAGCGATGTCCACGGCGGTATCGCATATTCTTTGTCAAAGGAAAGAAAATCTCCGTCCAAATCAGTTTTAAAACGCAAGCCGCCCATTCTCGCTTCATCATATACCCCCAGCAGATAATCGCTCTCTGACAGCTTTCGTGGCTTTTCTCCAGCCGCCTTTGCACGAAGCTCCTCTCTTCTGTTCATCAATCTTCTGCCCCATCTGTCCGGACATGAATCAGCAAATACACCGAAAATGTTCTTATCGTCATTTATATATTGTCTGCCCTTATACAAACGCAAATCAGGATCTAACATCATATATCCGTTTTCAAGCCAGCTCTGCTGATATTCAAATGAATAAAACTCCTTTCCCCGCATCTGAGAAACATAAATCATGCCTATTAATTCATTATGAAAAGGCGGAAAATCGGCAAATACATATATATTTTTTTCTTTCTCCATAAATCTACTCCCTCTTAGATATACGTTTTCTCACTGGCAGCTCCAAATCCTGTAATTTTCTTCCAAGCTCATCATCCTTTGCAACCAGCAGCAAATCCTTGTCCATATAATTGAGTGCATGAAGCACAGCCGCATAACACCCGATAGCCACCGATGGTGCTCCCTTCTCAATCGAAACCAAGGTTGCTCTGCTTATTCCAGCTCTTTCGGCAACCAGTTCCGCTGTCAGCTTTCTCCTCAATCTTGCATATTTTATTTGTAATCCCATCTGTTCAAGTATTTCTTCTGTTTCAGGTAATAATATAATTGATTTCTTAGGCATAGTGCATTCTCCTTACGTCAATAATATTATACATTATTCTAGTTTTTGTCAATTTTATTAACATTTTTTATTATTTTACACAAAACCCCCGCAGACCGTATTCCAGCCCGCGGGGGTTCCATATTCAAAGACATCATCTGCCTTCACTCTCCGGCAGCAATGTAACAAAATAATAAATAATTCCAAATACA